>JAKEEM010000062.1 GCA_022616535.1 Chlorobiota bacterium
CTCTTTTTTCTCCAAATATGCGTTGCGTTCAATTAGTGTCTTCTTGTCAAATGAAACTGTCAAGAATCTTAGAACATCATCATCTAAATGGTAAGCTCTTTCAAGCTTAGAAATTACTGAAGTTTCACCAGTAAATTCTATTGAAATATAGGAACCGGTTGTTCTTTTTTTAATGGGGTAAGACAGTTTTTTCCTTCCCCATTTTTCGGTTTTTAAAACCTCTGCGCCGTTTTTTGTCAGAAGGTTAGTAAACCTGTTTACGATAACCTCAACTTTTTCGTCTTCTAAAATCGAGTCTACTATAAAAGTGGTTTCGTAATGTCTGTGAATTTTTTTATTCATATCTTAAATATACCTTAACTTCAAATATACTTGATGGTGATTTTATAAGCAAGACAGTTTTTTGATAAAAAACGCTAAAAACAAGCTTTTGCAGGATTCTAATGACCTTTACACCTGAATTTATCCATTTTTTATAGGGGAATTATTTCTGATATTTAGAGTTAAACCTAAATTTGGACTATATTTTGGCTCGGAAATCTCCTCAAACAAAAAAATCTGCAAAAAGCGATTTCAGTGGTTCAAAATCCAGCAAAAACAATGCCTCTGAAGCAAATGGTTTTTCTCAAGCCTCAATTTCAGTTAAAAGAGCAAGGGTAAACAACTTAAAAAATATAAACGTTGAAATTCCTCATAATAAATTTGTCGTCGTCACAGGTCTAAGCGGTTCCGGGAAAACCTCGCTCGTCTTTGATACAATTTACGCAGAGGGTCAACGGCGGTATATTGAAAGCATGTCATCTTATGCCCGCCAGTTTTTGGAGCGGATAAATAAACCTGATGTCGATTCTATAACGGGCCTTGCTCCATCGATGGCAATTGAAGTTAAAACATCAACACGGAATCCGAGAAGCACAGTCGGAACATCGACTGAAATTTATGATTACTTAAGATTACTGTTTGCACGGGCAGGCAAAACGTACAGCCCAGTTTCCGGAAAAGAGGTTAAGAAAGATACTATCGAAGAAATTTTGAATTTTATCAGCGGGCTTAATGATAAAACGAAGCTTTATATTTTATTTCCAATACAGACTCATGAATCCAAAACTGTTAATCAGGAAATTGAGAACCTGCTCCAAAAAGGTTTTTTTAGAATCTTAAGCGGAACGGATGTCATTGATTTAAATCAGGGGTATAACCTTAAAAAAATCAAATTATCAGATGTAAAAGTCATTAGCGATAGAATTGTTTTTAATAAAGGAGATGAGGAGCAGATGCAGAGAATTACCGATTCGCTAGAGCAGTCATATACCGAAGGTGACGGTTATTTATATCTTTTGATAAATGATAAAGAGCTGAAAAGCTTCAATATGCATCTGCAAATAGACGGAATGAGGTTTGAAAAACCTGAACCGCTTTTGTTTTCATTTAATAACCCGATTGGGGCTTGTCCAAGGTGCCAGGGATTTGGTGAAACAATTGATTTAGACGGGGATTTAATTGTTCCTGATAAAAATAAATCAATTTTTAAAAATGCAATTCATCCCTTTTCGACTCCAAAGCACAGCAAACACTTGAGTGATTTAATTTTTGAATCAAAAAAGCACAATATAAGAATTCACGTTCCGTTTAAGGATTTAGCCCGCGAAGAAATAGATAAAGTATTTAAAGGTGTGGGCGAATACATCGGCATCAATAAGTTTTTCAGAATGGTTGAAAGGGAAGCGGCATATAAAATTCATTACAGGGTCCTTTTGAGCCGTTACCGGGCTTATACAAGATGTTCCGAGTGCGGAGGCTCACGACTTCGTAAAGAAGCTCTATATGTGAAATTTCACAACAAGACAATTTACGATATTGTAAAATCGAGCATTGAAGAACTGTATTTCTTCTTTAAAGATATTAAGCTTCCAAAACAGGAAGAAGAAATTGCCGGAAGAATTCTTGAGGAAATAAGAAACCGCCTTAGATATCTTTACGAAGTCGGCCTTGGATATTTAACATTGGACCGACTGACGAGCACTCTATCAGGCGGTGAAAGCCAGAGAATTAATCTCGCAACTTCTTTGGGCTCGTCACTTGTCGGCTCAATTTATGTTTTGGATGAGCCAAGCGTCGGACTTCATCCAAGAGATAATGGGCGGCTGATTAAAATATTGAAATCACTTAGAGATGTTGGAAACACAGTGATAGTTGTTGAGCATGACCCTGAAATGATAAGCTCAAGCGATTACATTGTTGATATCGGACCCGGAGCAGGCGAGTATGGCGGAGAGATAATTTACAACGGTGAATTAAGCGGCATTAAAAAAGCTTCTGACTCGCTGACTGCAAAATATCTAAATGGCAAGCTCAAGATAAGCACTCCTTCAAGGCGAAGGTCGGCAAACGGGCATTTAATTTCAATCCGAGGTGCTTCTCATAATAATTTGAAAGACGTTGATGTTGATATTCCGCTTGGAGTATTTGTTTGTATAACAGGTGTCAGCGGTTCCGGGAAATCGACTTTAATCAGTGACATCCTTTACGGAGCTTTAAAGAAAAAAATAGAAGGGGTTTATAATGAAAAAATCGGCCCGTATAGAGAAATCCGGGGTTATCAAAATATAAATGCAGTCGAGCTGGTTGACCAGTCTCCAATCGGGCGCTCACCGCGTTCTAATCCCGTTACTTATATGAAAATTTTTGATTTAATAAGGGATATTTATGGTTCTCTGCCTGCCTCCAAATTGAGAGGTTTTACGGCGGGAAATTTTTCATTCAATGTTCCCGGCGGAAGGTGTGAAACATGCGAAGGCTCAGGAGTGATTAAAATTGCCATGCAATTTATGGCAGATATTTATCTTGAATGTGATGTCTGCAAAGGCAGGAGATATAAAGACGAGATACTTGAAATTGAATATAACGGTAAAAACATAAATGATATCCTTAATTTGAGCATTACGGAGGCACTGGATTTCTTTAAAGATTACCCGAGAATAACTGCAAAATTAAAGATACTTGACGATGTTGGGCTGGGATATTTGAGACTCGGACAATCTGCAACAACGCTTTCCGGCGGAGAGGCACAGAGAATTAAGCTTGCCTATCATTTATCATTCCAGACTACGGGGGAAAAAACATTATTTATTTTCGATGAACCGACAACCGGTCTGCATTTGCATGACATTTCAAAGCTTTTGAAATGCTTTAATGAGCTTATTGCAAAGGGCAATTCAGTTATTGTGGTCGAACATAACCTTGAGGTTATTAAATGTGCAGACTATGTTATCGATTTAGGTCCCGAAAGCGGAAATAAGGGCGGTCGTATAGTTGCAAAAGGAACTCCCGAAGAAATTGCGAAAAATAATAAATCATTTACAGGCAAGTTTTTATCTAAGGTTTTAAAATAAAAAAGTGTTTGTAGGGTTACCCTGCGTAGCGGGGTGGTAATTTTTAAAATTCAGACCCCCTCTCCCGCATCAAGTGCGGGACAAGTTGTATCTCCCCCTTGCTAAGGGGGAGATAGTTCTCCCAGGCTTGCAAACTTATCCAATCCCCTCCTTACTAAGACCCGAAGGGCTGTTGCGTTTCTCAGCAGCGTAACGGGACTTGGGAGGGCTGTCTTTTTCCTGTCCTCAAATTTTTTGAATTACTGAAATTTCTATTTTTTGACCAATTCCGTACTCTTAACACTTTTTCTTCAAAATTTTCTCCCAATCAAAACATTTTCCCCTCTTTTGCTCTTTTCTTTTTGTTTTCCCCGCTTCTGGATTTTTCAATTATTAATTATTAATTGCTAATTATTAATTGTTTATAAACTTTCACCTCATATGTGGCTAATGAGGTGAATCCGCCACGAATGACTTGACATTACGGTTTTGATATAGTAATTTTGCCACGCTTGGTTCAACAGCGGCTGGAGGGCTGCTGCAGGTTACCAGTCCGATAACCGCTAAAACGGTTTCGGACGGGCGATGAGCCGTTCCGTCACCTCTGAAGGGCGGGATTTGTACAACTGGCTAAGCTTGGTTCAGGGAGTACCTTCACGACGCATGGGGTATCCGGCCGTGACGAAAGCAGGGCTTCCTGAGCGACGACTC
>JAKEEM010000063.1 GCA_022616535.1 Chlorobiota bacterium
AAAGAGCTTACCATTTAGATGATGATGTTCTAAGATTCTTGACAGTTTCATTTGACAAGAAGACACTAATTGAACGCAACGCATATTTGGAGAAAAAAGAGCAGATTTTGAAAGAAAGAGAAGCAGCAGCAAAAGAATTAGAACAATCAGCCGGAACTGAAACGGAAGCTAAAGCTAAGTCCGAGTAAAAAAGTTTGGTCAACAATTAACAATAAAAGAAAACTATCGGAGGAATGAAATGGCTGATTTAAAGATGCCCGAATTAAACTCGGTTATTATTGCCGGGAACTTAACCAAAGACCCTATTTTCAGACAAACAACAAACGGAACGCCTGTGGTAAACTTTTCTGTTGCCAGCAACAGGAGATACAGGGACAGCAAAGACGACTGGCAGGAGGATGTCTGTTACGTGGGCATTGTAGCATGGAATAAACTGGCTGAGAGCTGCAGAGATAAGCTTAAGAAAGGCAACGCAGTTCTCGTCGAAGGCGAGCTTCAGAGCAGGACTTTTAAAACTGAAAAGGGCGACAGCAAAACGATAGTTGAAATAAAAGCAAGAAGAATCCAGTTTTTGAACAAAAGAGCGGCCGTGACCGAAGTTGTGGAACATGTGGAACATCATGAGGAACCAACAACATTTGAAGATGATTCATTTGAAAAACACCTTTCTCCTGAAGACACTGCTCTTCTTGGCGATGCTCCTTCAAAAAGTTGATAGCTGAAATGTATATCAAATTGTGCAGGCGGGAAAAAAAGCCCGCGCTGCCTTTTATTTTTTATAATATACATAATGAAAATAATACTAAAGCAAGACCACGAAAAATTAGGTAAAACCGGAGACGTATTAAACGTAAAAGACGGTTATGCCATGAATTATCTCCTCCCTAACAGTATAGCGATGAAGGCTAATGACAGCAATATGAAAGTTCTGGAAGAGATAAAAAAACTTCAGGCTAAAAAGCTAGATAAGGAAATAGCAGAAGCCCAAAAAATTGCTGCAGAACTTTCCACAGTATCGCTGGAAATTAAAGCCAAAGCGGCAGATGAGCTGAAGCTGTTCGGCTCGGTAACAAGCGGAACAATTGCCGAATCACTGATGCATAAAGGCTTTAAAATCGACAAGAAAAATATATTGCTGGAAGAACCTATTAAGGAAATAGGAACTAAAACGGTTGCCGTTAAGCTCGCTGGAAACGTTACTGCACAAATAAGCGTTTCTGTTATTAAAGAAGAAGCATAAGTTCTTGACTTAAGTTCTTTTAGGAGCAATAAATAATATAAATGGAAAAAACCGTAAAGGTTCTCAAAAGCGCTATCATCAGATTTGCGGGCGATTCCGGCGACGGAATGCAGATAGCGGGAAGCAGATTCACAGAAACATCGGCAGTATTCGGAAATGACCTAAGCACCCTTCCGGATTTCCCGGCAGAAATAAGAGCACCCGCTGGAACACTATTCGGAGTAAGCGGATTTCAGGTTCAGTTCGCAAGCACTGATATTTACTCCCCCGGGGATGAACCCGACGTACTTGTAGCAATGAATCCCGCCGCCTTAAAGGTAAATCTAAAGGATTTAAAAAGAGGCGGAACAATCATTGCAAACGAAGATTCCTTCACTGAAAAGAACCTTCAGCTAGCAGGATATTCGAGCAATCCCCTTGACGACACCTCATTAAGCGAATATAAGGTAATACACGTCCCTATAACAAAATCGACTAATCACGCAGTTATGGACCTCGGGCTAAATGCAAAAGATGCTAATCGCTGTAAAAATTTCTATGCTTTGGGATTAACATACTGGCTTTATGACCGTCCCCTGGAAACCACAATTAACTGGATTCAGAATAAATTTAAGAAAAGACCCGAAATTGCCGAAGCAAATACCCGCGCATTGAAAGCTGGCTACTTCTTCGGCGAAACAGCTGAAATATTCACTACCCGATATAAAGTTGCGCCCGCCCACCTTCCTAAAGGCACATACAGAAATGTAAGCGGCAACCAGGCTGCTTCACTTGGAATACTTTCTGCCTCTGTGAAAAGCGGCCTTCCTTTATTTCTTGGCTCATATCCAATAACACCGGCAAGCGATATATTGCATGAGGTATCGACATACAAGAATTTCGGAGTGAAAACATTCCAGGCGGAAGACGAAATCGCCGCTGTTTGCGCAGCTATAGGAGCATCATTCGGCGGAGCTTTGGGCTTTACAAGCACCAGCGGACCGGGACTGGCATTAAAGCAGGAAGCAATTAATCTAGCCGTTATGGTTGAGCTCCCCCTTGTAATTGCCGACATTCAAAGAGGCGGACCCAGCACAGGGCTTCCTACAAAAACTGAGCAAGCCGACCTTCTTCAGGCAGTTTGCGGAAGAAACAGCGAAAGCCCTTTGCCTGTTCTTGCTGCTGCTACACCTTCAGACTGCTTTAACATGATATACGAATCAGCAAGAATTGCTGTTAAATACATGACCCCGGTAATATTTCTGTCGGACGGATTTCTTGCAAACGGTGCTGAGCCATGGAAAATTCCCGACATAAAAGATTTACCGGAAATCGAAGCAAAATTCAGAACTGACCCCCAAGGATTCTTCCCCTATTTGAGGGACGAAAACCTTGCACGTCCCTGGGTAAAACCCGGAACCCCCGGACTGGAACATAGAATCGGCGGGCTTGAAAAACAGCATATCACGGGAAATGTAAGCTATGACCCTCAAAACCATGAATTAATGGTTAACTTAAGAGCAAAGAAAATTAAAAATATTGAAAATGGTATTCCTCTGCAGGAAGTCGAAGGCGACCCCGAAGGTGATTTGCTCGTCATCGGCTGGGGAAGCACTTACGGAGCAATAACCGCGGCAAGAGAAAATTTATTCTCTCAGGGGTACAGGTTTTCAAGGGCTCACATCAGATATTTAAATCCTTTCCCCAAAAACCTTGGAGATATACTAATGAGATTCAGAAAAATTCTTGTTCCTGAAATGAATCTTGGACAGCTGAGCAGACTCTTAAAAGCGGAATATCTTGTCGATGTAATTTCCTTAACCAAAGTTCAGGGTTTGCCCTTTAAGGCAAGAGAAATTGAGCAAAAAGTCATTGAACTTTTAACTAAATAAATCATATGCAAGACGAGCTAACAAAACCCACAAATGGAACCGCTGTAAAGCTAACTGCCAAGGATTATGCATCCGACCAGGATGTAAGGTGGTGCCCCGGATGCGGTGATTATTCAATACTTGCGCAGGTACAGCGTGTAATGCCTCTGTTTAACATACCGAGGGAAAACACTGTATTTGTTGCAGGTATAGGCTGCTCAAGCCGCTCACCTTACTATATGAACACTTACGGGTTTCACGGCATTCATGGTAGAGCAACCGCTATAGCGGCCGGACTTAAAATGGCAAGGCCGGACCTCGATGTTTGGGTCGCAAGCGGCGATGGTGATTTATTAAGCATAGGCGGCAACCACTTCATTCATATTCTAAGAAGAAATGTTGATACAACCATACTTTTATTCAATAACAGAATATACGGGTTAACAAAAGGGCAATATTCCCCCACCTCAGAGCACGGCAAAATTACCAAATCAACTCCGCTTGGCTCAGTCGATAATCCTTTCAATCCTCTCACACTTTCACTTGGTGCCGGTGGAACGTTCGTAGCAAGAGCAATGGACAGAGACGCAAAGCATCTGCAGGATATGATTGTCAGGGCGCGTAATCACAGGGGGGCAGCATTTCTTGAAGTATTTCAGAACTGCAATATTTACAATGACGGCGCCTTCTTTTTGTATACAGAAAAGGAAACCAAAGCTGATAATGTCCTGTTCCTTGAGCACGGCAAGCCGCTTGTTTTCGGGAAACAAATGGATAAAGGCGTAAAGCTCGAAGGATTTAAACCCGTGGTTGTTTCTCTTATTGAAGGCAAATACAGCATTAATGATTTAATTGTTCATGATGAAACCTCAAAAGAACTTGCTTACATACTTGCACAATTTTCGACCGATGACGGCTTCCCGCTGCCAATGGGAGTGCTTTACTCGGAGAACAGACCCTGTTACGAAGACGAAATGCAGGAACAGATTAACTCCGTTACCCAAAGGCTCGGCGCAGGCGATTTGGAAAAGCTTCTTCATTCGGGAAATACATGGGTTGTTGATTAATGAAAAATAAATTTGATAAATTTAAAGGCGTTCATAAGAACGCCTTTTTAATTTTATTACTACGACTTATTTTAACTGCACACTTGATTTATATTTGCTCCTGATAAATATTCTCTCACCAAGTAAAAACACGCCGACAACAAATATCACAACCATTGTTATAAGCAGTGTGTTTGGGCTAATTGAAACGCCGAGGAATTCCAATGTCTTAACAAAGAATGACTGAATGTAATACAAAAACTGCTGGAAGAAGCCGCTTGAGGATTCAATGGTTGAATCAATATTCACGCCGGTGCCTGAATTTGTGGGAACACTGCCCTTTGTGCCTGATAAATACCCAATTGCAACTGTAAACGCAATTATAAACGTGCTGAAGGAGGCAATTACATACTTGGCAATCCTGTCACGCTTTGTTTCTTCAAGAACTGACTTATTTTCAGCATGAACCCTTTCCATAAGCAGCTTCGTGAAGTTACCCGAGGTTTTCTTCAAAAAACTTTTTTTGAGCTTGTTATCTATGAACTCTTCTATATATTTGTTTTTATCAGTCATCTTTTTTATAAACTAAAATTTAGCTTAACTCAATCAGCTCCTCTGCTGAATATTCCATTGTCAGAAGCTCCTTCAATTTATCTTTTGCCCTGAATATACGGTTTTTCACTGTCCCAAGAGGCAGTCTTAAAGCCTCGGCAATCTCTTCATGAGAAAGGTCATTAATATAAAACATCGTTAATATGGTAGAATACTTCTCGGGAATCTCATCCAAATATTTATTTACAATTCCCTGCAGCTCATTATCCAAAGCTCTTCTGTCAGGGTCAAAAACTCTGCTTGAGTAATATTTGTTTCTGTCTATTTCCATTTCAAACTGCCCGATATCGGTCAGCTCCCCTTCATCGCTTCTTTTTTTAGCATCAATATTTAAGATATTATATGTCTTTGCATTATGTTTTTTGTAAAAATCCAGTGCCGTATTGTATATAATCTTATAAAAATACGTTGAAAACTTTGACCTTTCCTCAAACTGCTTATCTGCAATAGCCCTGAACGTCTTAACAAAAGCTTCCTGCAGTGCGTCCTCGGCGTCTTCGTTGTTTTTAAGTATTCTCATTGCAAGCGTCATAGCCCTGTCTTTATATTTATTTACTATATCCTCAAATGCATTGATGTTGCCGGATTGTATTTTCTTTATAATGTTGCTCTCTAAATCATTCATGCAGGATTCAGCTTGCTCAGGAATCACTGGTCTTCTATTTTCGCTAAATATAAACAAAAATTATCGCAGATTAAGTTTAAAAAAGCGAAGCTACTTTGCTCGGGATGAATCGAATCCTTTTGCATTTGATGTATCTTTCAAGTCCCGGTCTTTTGATTTTGTCACATCATAGGAATTCATATCCTTAAACTTAATATGCTCGTCGTCATCGTCAAAATCAATTTTGAACTCAAATTCCCAGTCTTCCTTTGCAATATTTATAGGATTGCCGTCGAGCTTAATGCTCCCGTTTACAGTCGAAAGCCTTATTGGAACCGTTCCGCTTCCCAGTATTCCGTTTAGGTTTTTCTTTTCCAGAGTAAGTCCGTTGAAGCTCAAATTTTTATACTTAACCCTGCCGTTTACAACGCTTGCATTTACGTCAGCCGAAACATTTTTAAGGCTTCCAAGCGTAATGCTTCCGTTTACCGTTTCAGCAATAATGCCTTTTGTTGAATCGAAGTTACCCTTAATTTTACCGTTAACAGTTGTCAGGTCGGCTGTGCCGTAGCAATTATCCACTGTGATGCTGCCGTTAACCGTTTCAAGGCGAATATCGGAAGTTAAATCCTGCGCCCGTACAGGTCCGTTAACAGTTTCAGCAAGCAGTGTAATATGAGCGGGAATCCTGATTTTATAGTTAACTCTGCCGCCATAGCTTTTTTTGAATAATCCGTAACTCCGTTTAAGCTCGGTTTCTATTTTAATGATTTCATCGGTTGTATCAATGTTAATGGTAATTCCTTCAATCGGCATATCATAGTCATCCTGTTTGACCTTGCCGATTTTCTCAGCGCTTACGTAGATAAAACCAAGCGTATCGTTTACAGGCATTACAGTCACTTCGCCGTTTGTGTTATCGATTTCAAGGCGGAATTTTCCGTTTGCGTTTAATTTATATTCAATCCGTTCGGTCTTCTCAACTCTTTTTTTCAGCAGGCTGCACCCGGAAACCCCTATCAGAACCAAACCAATTATTAATACGATAAATAAATTTCTTGCTTTCATTTTCTTATTTTCATTTTCTTTTCGGGTTTAATGTTAATTTTGAGCTGCATTGGGCTGTGAGCTCTTCTGAGCCAGACTCTGTTCATTCATCTTCTTAAGCTTTGAGCTTGCAACAAAGTAATAGATAATAAATCCAAGCCCGCCGAACAGGAGTATCATTACGCCTGTGAGTTCATCCTTAAAGCCCGCTTCATCAAGTAATATTCCTATAAATAATCCTATTCCAATCATACTAAACAGTATCCCCCATTTCAATGTGCCGAGTGGATTCTTCGGCCGTTTTTCCTGCTCACGGAAATAATCCCTTGCTTCCTGGGGACTTAAACCCATATCCATAAGCTTGGCTCTTTCCTTGTGCTTTAAGTAAATCCAGTAGAAGATGATTACTCCCGGGATACCAAATGTGAACACTATTGCAACCAGGGGTATTAATGCTTCAAATGCGTTATCCATTTTTTAATTCTCCTTTTGCCCTTAAAATTGGCATTTCTATATTATTTTTAATGTTTTTAATCATTTGTTTTAGAACTATTTATTATGACTTAATATTGACTGCAAGGGTTTCAATCTTTCCAGGGGAAACACCAACAACTGGGGTTGAGTAGGTTTTTTGAACAAGGGGTTGCAGCCCCTTGTTCATCTCAACCTTTCAACAACCTTCTCTGTTCCTTTGCCGAATAACGCAAACATTAGAGTTCCTAGCACGCCGAACCCGAATGCAGTAAACAGGTTTAGCTCGGGGCTCACCAGCCACAAAGCTCCTCCTAAAAATCCCGCAAAAGCAACAATGCCGTCGCGGATAAAGTAATAAAGCCCGAAGCTCCTTGCTTCGGCGTTTTTTACAGATAGCTCAAGTATCAAAGCTTTGCGAGTCGGCTCGCCAAATTCCTTTAACCCGCGTATTATAAATGCAATTGCAAGCAGTCCAAACGAACCGCTGAAATAAAGCATCACGGGAAACACCGTAAAGAACAAAAAAGTAATTACTACAAAAGGTTTTTTTTCAAGCCTGTCGGAAAAGCTTGCAACGGGAATGTAAATTAGAGCCGATGTCAGCATTTCTATTGCAGTAAGTATTCCAAAATCACCGGCGGTGACTTTAACAACGTTCATGCACCAAATTACAACAAAAACGTAAGGAATCTGCTCACAAAACCGGATAAGTATATCGGAGATTAGAAGATTCTTCAGCTTCTTATCGAAGCTCCTCCATAGTACCACAGGATGTAATTTTTCTGGTTTTTCTTTTTGTGAGTCATCGGTTAATTTATTGATGAAAAACATTCCGGCAATCGAGAAAATGATTGATATTCCGAAAGCTATTTTAATCCCTAAAACGAGACCGTAGTTCATAATCAGCCACCCGCCTGCCAAAGGACCCGCAATCATAGGAAATCGCCTTATAATCGAGTGCATCGAAATACCCATAACTGTTTTGTCCCTGCCAAGCGTTTTAGTGATAAGCGACATAGAACCGGGCAAAGCAACATTGCTCCACCCGAAGAAAAATAGCATTCCAACAAACACCGCGAGCCAGCTTTCGAAAACTATTGCAATGGCGTATCCAAAGACTGCAAGAATATTAAAGAGCAAAAATGCTTTTCTGCTGCCGAGCAAATCCGCCAGATAGCCGCCCGGAAGCGCCCAAACGGCACCCAAAAAATTCTGCAGAAAACCGAACCCGCCGATAATTAAAACCGATGTTCCAACCTCGTCAAGGTATTTAGGTATGAATCGTTCCCAAAGCTTCTCTCCTGTATACATAATAACAGTAAGGGTGAGCATCAGCACAACATTGCGCTTTAAACCCAAAAATTCGGCAGTTTTGGACAGTGTTTTATTCACATGCTAAATTAAAATATTACTGGAACAAATGATAGAAAATAAAAAAGGGCGAATTTTTTTCGCCCTAACATTACAACTTACAAAATTTATAACTTTAAGAACTTTCAACCTCCTCATATGATGAAACCGGCTCGCAGGCACAGACAAAGTTCCTGTCTCCGTAAGCATTATCCACCCTCGCAACTGGGGGCCAGAACTTGTTGTCCTTAAGTCCCGCAACGGGGTAAGCTGCCTTCTCTCTTGAATAGCCGTGTTTCCAATCATCAGACGCTATTTCGTATGCCGTGTGAGGTGCGTTTTTCAAAACGTTATCGGATTTATCGGCTTTGCCCTCTTCGATTTCTTTTATCTCATTGCGAATTGAAATCATTGCATCGCAAAAGCGGTCAAGCTCATATTTTGATTCAGATTCGGTCGGCTCGACCATCAACGTTCCCGGAACTGGGAATGAAACAGTCGGTGCGTGAAATCCGTAATCCATCAATCGTTTTGCAATGTCTTCGACCTCTATTCCGGATTTTTTGAACCCGCGGGTGTCAAAAATAAGCTCATGTGCCACCCGGTTGTTCTTTCCCGCATAGAGAACAGGATAATAATCCTTCAAGCGCGATGCAATATAATTTGCGTTAAGAATTGCTGCTTTAGTTGCATCGGTCAATCCATCCGACCCCATCATTAAAATATATGCATACGAAATTAAAAGTATGCTTGAGCTTCCCCACGGAGCAGACGATACTGCTGTAATTGCTTTATCACCTCCGGCTTTAAAAAGAGGGTGTCCAGGTAAAAACGGAGCAAGGTGCTTTGCAACTGCAATGGGACCCATTCCCGGACCCCCGCCGCCGTGCGGAATGCAAAATGTTTTGTGCAAGTTAATATGACATACATCGGCACCAATAATTGCCGGGTTTGTAAGACCAACCTGTGCATTTAAGTTGGCACCATCCATATAAACCTGCCCGCCATTTTTGTGTATGATACCGCAAATCTCAATTATCTTTTCCTCAAATACGCCGTGAGTCGAAGGATATGTAATCATAAGCGCGGCAAGATTTTCCTTGTGCTGTTCCGCTTTCGCTCGTAAATCATCAACGTCAATATCTCCGTGCTCCATAGTTTTAACAACCACAACTTTCATTCCCGCCATAACTGCACTTGCAGGATTAGTCCCGTGAGCCGAAGCCGGAATAATTACAACATTCCTGTGACCTTCTTCTTGTGATTTATGGAAAGCTCTTATTACCATTAGACCTGTGTATTCGCCCTGTGCGCCTGAGTTTGGCTGAAGCGAAACGGAAGGAAGCCCCGTTATTCTTGAGAGTGTTTCTTCCAACCCTTTGAATATTTCCTGATAACCCTGCGCCTGTTCAAGAGGAATAAACGGGTGAAGCGAGCCGAACTCCTGCCACGAAACGGGAATCATTTCCGTTGTTGCATTTAGCTTCATTGTACAGGAGCCAAGCGGTATCATCGACATATTAAGCGATAAATCCTTGTTCTCAAGTTTTTTCATATAGCGGAGCATTTCGGTTTCAGAACGGTATGTATTAAATACAGGGTGAAGCATAAATTTTGACTTACGCTTTAAAGAATCCGCCAATTCGGAACCATTAAGGGATGAAGAAACAGATTTGCCTTCCCCAAAAATCTTCAATAGCTCGTCAACGTCGCTTTCCGTTGCGGTCTCATCAAGTGAAACACCTATGTATCTTTCATCAAAGTATCTTAAATTAATACGGGAGTTCTCAAATTTCTTCCTTAAATCATTTAATTTTATTTTTGACCCAGTGTCAATCTTTAATGTATCGAAATAAAATTTGTTAAGCTGATTGTATCCAAGCTGCTTCAACCCGTTATCGAGCCTGACTGTGAGATTATGGACTCTTTCGGCAATAGATTTAATGCCCTGGGGTCCGTGATAAACTCCGAACATTCCAGCCATAATCGCGAGCAATACCTGCGCAGTGCAGATGTTGCTTGTTGCCTTCTCTCGCCTTATGTGCTGTTCGCGTGTCTGGAGAGCCATCCTGTAAGCTTTATTGCCGTGCCTGTCAATCGATACGCCTATAATTCTTCCCGGGATTAATCGTCTGAACTCATCCTTGCATGCAAAGTATGCGGCGTGAGGACCCCCGTATCCCAATGGTACGCCGAACCTTTGAGTATTTCCCACTGCAACGTCAGCACCAATCTCGACGGGCGCCTTCAATAATGCAAGACTTAGAATATCCGCCGCAGCAACACAGTAAATTCCCTTTTGGCGGGCTTTTTTAAACAGTTCAGTGTAATCGTAAATCTCGCCTGAATCACTTGGGTATTGAACAAGTATTGCAAAAATATCATCTGTAAGCTCTAGGGATTTAAAATCCACAATAACCAAATCAACGCCAATCGGTTCACATCTGGTTTTTAAAACATCGATCGTTTGGGGGAAACATTCATCAGAAACAAAAAATTTATTTGCATTTTTCTTCTCCGCCTTGCGCGCTGCATAGAGCATATGCATCGCCTCGGCAGCTGCAGTTCCCTCATCAAGAAGCGAGGCGTTTGCAACGGGCAGTCCTGTTAAGTCAATTACCATTGTTTGGTAATTTAGCAGAGCCTCCAGTCTTCCCTGTGAGATTTCCGCCTGGTAGGGAGTGTACTGAGTATACCAGCCGGGACTCTCCATTATGTTCCTTAAAATTACAGTTGGTGTGTAAGTTCCATAATATCCGCAACCGATATATGATTTGTAGATTTTGTTTTTTTCAGCGATTTCTTTAAATAACTTCTGCAGTTCCTGTTCAGTTAACGCATCACCTGTGTTAAGCTTATCTTTTAAACGAATTTTTTCCGGTACGGTTTCGTTGATTAACTCATCGAGCGAACCAACACCTAATCCTTTGAGCATTTCTTTTATTTCATGCTCATTCGGCCCGATATGTCTTGTTTTAAATTTATCCAATTTATTTAAGAGAGTTTAAATTTTATATTTTAAATAAGGTCAGTTTCCTTTTTTCTTCTTTTTGAGACCCATTTTTTCAATTACATCCAGATTTTTTAACGCGTTGCTTGCGGCTTCCTGTTCAGCCTGCTTTTTAGTCCTCCCTTTGCCGATACCAAGTCCTCTCTGATTTATAGACACTTCAACAGTAAACAATTTATTATGCTCGGGACCCTCCTGTGCAATTACTTTATACTCCGGAATAAAATCCGTATTTGCCTGTGTGTATTCAAGCAGCTTGCTTTTATAATTTTCATCGAACTGGTTCAGCCATTTAACATCAAGTTTTTTAAAAATCTGGTTATTCAAAAACTCTTTTGATGCATCGTAGCCCTTATCAAGAAATATAGCTCCGACCAAAGCTTCATAAGCATCGGATAAAATCGTATCATATCCGTCTTCGATTGATTTTAATGCTGTGGGAGCGGCAAGCAAATATTTCTGCAGGCTGATTTCCTTTGCCCGCTCTGCAAGAAAACGCTGATTAACTAATACCGAACGATATTTGGTTAAATCACCTTCTTCAGAGTCAGGGAAGTTTTTGTAAAGATACTCCGCTACAACCGAATCCAAAATCGCATCGCCTAAATATTCCAGTCTTTCGTTTGAGCTGAACTTTAGTCCATTAGAACCTTTTGCTTTCAGAAATGATCTGTGGGTCAAAGCATTAATAAAAAAATTCTTGTGGATTACCTGGTAATCAATGTTTTCCTGAAAGGACTTGAAATCGAAGGAGGCAATTGCCGAATAAATATCGTCTTCTTCTTTTCGCCTCCTCAGCAGAGGAACCAACTTCCTGAGGGTTTTAAATACTCCAAACATAAAAACTTAATCAATGAATTTTTTAAACACGAGTGCTGTGTTATGCCCGCCAAAACCGGAATTATCGCACATAACTGTATTGATTTCCTTGTTTAATGCCTTATTGGGAACATAATTTAAATCACACGCGGGGTCAGGTGTATCGTAATTTACAGTCGGGGGAACCTTTCCCTGGGTAATAGTTAAAGCAGAAGCTATCGATTCAATAGCTCCCGCTGCACCGAGCAAATGCCCTATCATCGATTTAATCGAATGAACGGGAATCTTATAAGCATGCTCGCCAAAAACATTTTTTATTGCTTCGGTTTCATTTTTATCATTATAATAGGTTGAGGTGCCGTGTGCGTTAACGCAATCAATTTCTTCAGGCTTCATATCGGCATCTTGGATTGCTATTCTCATTGCCTCGGCAACGCCTTCACCTTCGGGAGCAGGCTCAGTTATGTGGTGAGCGTCTGCGGTCAGACCGATACCGGCAATCTCAGCATAAATCCTCGCACCTCTTGCCTTAGCAAATTCAAGCGATTCCAGAACAAGTGTTGCACCGCCTTCTCCCATTACAAAGCCGTCTCTATCCTTGTCAAAAGGTCTTGAAGCTTTTTCAGGAGCATCGTTTCTGGTCGAAAGTGCTTTCATAGCGTTGAATCCGCCGACGCCCATAGGACAAATTACAGCTTCGGAGCCGCCTGTTACCATAACATCTGCATTGCCGCGCTGGATAAGAATAACCGAATCCGCAACGGAATGTGCCGAGGTAGTGCAAGCGGAAATTGTAGCATAATTCGGTCCTTTTAAACCGTAGCGCATGGAAATTCTGCCTGCGGCAATATCTGCAATCAGCATTGGAATAAAAAACGGGCTTATACGGTCGGGATTGCCCTGTTTATCGTAGAGTTTTCTCTGCTCTCTGTCATAGGTCCACATTCCACCAATGCCGGAGCCGTAAACAACACCTACACGGTAAGGGTTGACCTTTGTTAAATCAATGCCTGAATCTTTAATTGCAGAATCGGATGCGGCAAGGGCAAACTGAGTGAACGGGTCAACACGCTGTGCAAGCTTCCTATCCATATAATTCAGCGGGTCGAAATCCTTTACTTCACATGCAAATTTAGTGTCGAAATGGGTTGTATCAAAATACGTAATGGGTGCAGAGCCGCTTTTGCCGGCTATGAGATTATTCCAGAACTCATTGACGGTATTGCCAATGGGTGATATAACACCGAGTCCGGTTATTACAACGCGCTTTTTTTGCATTCAAAAAAATTAGCTGCCTATTTTTGATTTTACATAATTTACAGCGTCGCCTACAGTTTGAATCTTTTCCTGGTCTTCATCAGGTATCTGTATGTTAAAACGGTTTTCAAGCTCCATAATAAGCTCAACGGTGTCTAGTGAATCTGCTCCTAAATCGTTGATAAATGAAGCGTTTGCTGTCACTTTTGATTCCTCAACACCGAGCTTTTCAACGATTGCCTCTTTTATTTGGGTCTCTACGTCAGCAGACATTTGTATTTCCCTCCTGTTTAATAGAAATTTTTAGAATAATCACAAAAATACTAATAAAATTGGTAATTTTAAAGGGAGATATTTACTTGAGCTTAACAATAAAATACTCAGTCTCATATTTATAAACTTCAAAATTCTGCAATATTGAACGCATATTTTCCTCTGAATTTTCATGAATAAACATGCTCTTTTCTCCCGCAAGCCATTTAGCTCCCTCGTTCTTGAGCTTTGTAATATACTCGACATTTAATTTTTGAGGCTGCGCCGTCCATCCCCCTCTGGAGCAGTGATACAAATAGACAGGATTCCCGTTGCTCACCGTAATAATTAAATCATTTTGAGCAGTTATTGATTTAATATCCGATGCAATTTTTAAAACAGTTGAATCCCAACTTTCTGCCCGCATAAAGTTTGCCACTCTCAAATAGCTTAGTATACAAATTAAGATTAAGCTTAAAGAAACAAAAAAAGATTTAAAGCGGTATTTTAAAAATACCCTTTTCAAATTTTCAGCCGATAAATATTTTTCTAAGACTTTGCCGATAAAAACAGCAGCAGGTATATTAATTGGCAAAGTATAATACTCCTGAGCACGGTGAGCTTGCGCTGCAATTAAAATGTAAATTAATACAGCAAGCAGTCAAATATCAAATAATTTTTCCTTTGGATGTTCTCGTTTAATAAAAAGTCCCAAAATGCACAGAATAAATCCGGGATATGTTAAGTGTCTTTCGGCAATGCTTTTGAAGAAAACATCATTATAAAATGCAGGTTCAATCAGAAGCCCAAAAGTTCCCCATTTGTCCTGTCCGAAAGTCCATATGCCAAATGATACGCCGCCGTCTACAAAAAGCTGGTGGGCGTGATAATACCAAAGTGCCGGCGGAATCAGCACAAGTAAAGCAAGCAGCCACAATTTATAATTTTTAAGCAAAGCGAAGCTGTGTTTTTGATAAGCCAAATATAAAAGCACGAGTCCGATATAAAGCGACGGCAGTTTTATAAGAACTGCGAGCGATGTAAATAAAAATGAAAGGGAAAAAAACCGTCCGCCCCCCTTATCAAGCCACTTGGAAAAGAAATAAACAGAATAGACCGAACACATCAGCATTGCCTGCTCCGGCATAAATGCCCTGCCGTAAAAGATGTTTAACGGTATTATTGCGTATATAAATGCCGACCAAAGAGCAGTTTGTTCATTGATGAATTTTTTTACAAGCAAATACAAACCGTAAACCGTTAGTATGGAAAATAAGACGCTGACAACCCTCCCCCACATATCGTTAACGCCAAACAATGCATAAAGCACCGAAACTATAAACGGGTAGATTTGAAATTCTGATTCCACAAATCCGCGCCCTGCCCCTGCCCAGTTTACCTGCGGATTCAAGATATTAAATCCGTTTTCGTAAAAATTTCTTGCAATTGAAGCTGAATCGGACTGTCTCCATGAGTGCCATCCTAAAACAGGGAAATCAATGTGATAGAGTCTTACAAGCAGGGTAATAAAAAGGATTATATGGAGCTTCTTCATTTATAGACACAAATATAAATATTATTTAATAATATTATTGAATATTTTTGCGCAATGAAAATTTTCTTAACCATATTAATATTAATGACAACACCAAGCTTGCACGCTCAGGATTTTTTATATGCAGTTGCTAAAGAACCGACACCGGTTTTAAATTCACCAGATTTCAAGGCAGTCTTTGGGGGAATTGACAGCATAACGGTTAAAACCGATGAACAGGGATTAATAAGGGAAATGGAATTCATTGCTTTTCCCGGAACAGTTTTCTACTTACTGGGCGAATATGACCACGGAACACACAAAATATTTAAAGTCGAATGCAAAGAATACGAGTATAACACAGAGCTTTTTATAGACAGCAGGTTTGTAGAGCTAAAGAAGAAAAGACCGAAGGCAAGGTTTATCGCCGTGCCAACGAAAGAAGAAATTTATGAATTTCTGGATAATGCCGTTGGAAGCAAATATTGCTGGGGCGGGAATTATTACTCCGGAATATTGAAAATGCTTGAGCTATACAAACCAAAAGTGAGTATTTCTGATGAATTAAAAAGCGAATGGACTTTAAAGGGTTGTGACTGTTCTGGGCTAATGTATGAAGCAACAAACGGTTTTACTCCCCGCAACACAAGCAAGCTAATAGACTACGGCGAAGCGGTGGAAATCGAAGGACTGACTGCAGAAGAAATAGCTGCAAAATTGAAACCTCTTGATATGATTGTCTGGCTTGGGCACGTGATTTACGTGTATGACGAGAAAACTTCAATCCAAAGCGGACTTTCAAAAGGCGGCGTTGTTAAAATGGATTTGATTGAAACTCTGAAGGAGGTTATGGAAACAAGGATACCGGTTAATGATTATTCCGCGAGTAAAAAAGAAAGATTTGTTGTAAGAAGATGGTTTAACAATGAATAATTATTAATGAGTAATAAACAATCGGCAATAAGAATAGTTTACCAATAAGTTTTTTATTATTATTACTCATTACTCACTACTCATTATTCAATACCTTGTCGCTTTTTTTAGTCGGTTCATAATTGCAAGACCAATTCCCTTTTCGGGGACACTCTGGCAGTAAATGGTTTTGATTTTCTTCGCATCACACTCACGGAAGAATGAAAACAAATTTTTTGCATAATCATTCAAGTCCCTGCAAATTTTGTAACGAGATAACCCTGATAATACATTCTTGTTAGGTTTATGAATTCCAATATATGCTGTATTTATCTTTAATCTGTAATCTGAAATCTGAAATTTTACAATCGCTTTGGGCGAGTAGTGCCTGTATTTTTGTCCCGGACTTTTTATTAGTGCTGATTTCTTTTGAACTTTAATGCGTTTGTCAATTTTTCTCAGCTCCTCAAGAGTCAATACCCCCGGTCTTAAAATCTTTGGAATTCTTCCTGTGCAATCAACAACGGTCGACTCGAGCCCGTATTTGGTTGCTGGTCCTGCAAGCACGCATGGAATTTTACCCTTGAAATCCTCCAATACGTGAATGAAACTAGTAGGCGAAGGTGAGCCGGAAAGGTTAGCCGAGGGTGCTGCAATCGGAACTCCGCAGGCATTTATGAATTGTGAAGCGATTTTTGATGATGGCATTCTTACTGCAATTGTATTAAGACCGCGGGTAACTAAGTCGGGAATAATCTCATTTTTTTTGAGAATAACTGTCACAGGTCCCGGAAAAAACTTCTTGATTATCTTTTTTGCTGCAGCAGAAATTTCTTTTGCGAGAACTTCAATATCTTTTTTGTTTGCAATGTGGACGATTAAAGGATTATCACGGGGTCTGCCTTTGGCTTTGAATATTTTTTCAACTGCTTTTTCATCATATGCGTTTGCACCGAGTCCATAAACGGTTTCAGTCGGAAAAGCAGCAATTTCACCTTTTTTAATAAATGATGATGCTTTTTGTATTGAATTGGTTACGAGGGTTTCCACTTTACAAAGTTAAGTTAATTACTGAAAAATAAAAATGTAAGGGGGGAACAATTTTTTAATTCAAAGTATAAACTATATCAATCACATCTTTACCTGATGCGTTAATGCTTACCGGTACTTCAAAATATAAATCCTTAAACTTGCAAATACCCTGGTTTTCGGTTTCGCAGTAATAAACAAGAACTTCTACGTTAAGCTTGCCGCCGGCACCATTTAACTTAACAGGCACTTCAAACACTGCTGATTTTGTATTTACCTCTGTTTCAAATTGCTCAACTGCATCCCCGTTTACTGCAACCTGAGGCATTGCTTCGGGATTAATTTTAAAACCTTCGGGAAGCGTAAAATTAAACTTAAGCTTTATTTCGCCTGATTTTAACTCGACTGGAGAAAGCATTACCGTATTTTCAGCTTTGCGTTTTTTGTCTGATTTCATTCCAGCCATAAGCTTATCGGGATTGGTAATTCTTACCGTCTTGACTTCCTTCGATACCATATCAATCACACGAAGGAGATTATTGTTTGTATCGGTAACAAAAATTTTCCCGTTCATTATCGTTAAACCGCTCGGCTCATTAAACTGGGCTGATTCAATGCTTCCGTCTCTTGTTCCTGTAAACCCTGTCCCCGCATATGTCTTAACTTCCCGGGTTAAAGGATTTACTGTCTTAATCTTGCTGTTATAAGTATCTGTAATATACAATAATTGATCTGCTTTATTAAAAACAACCCCCAGGGGATGCTGAAGCCTCACGTTATCACCGGCGCCGTCAATATCACCGAAATCAAATAAACCTGTTCCTACGATTGTATTTACTATACCCTTTGATTTTAACTCCGCGCTTCGGATTGCTGAGACTTCGCTATCTGCAAAGTAAAGTTTAACCCCGTCAGTTGTGATACCGCTTGGCTGGGCGAGTGAGCTTTCATATAACGCTCCGTCAATAATATTCTCTCTGCCGCTGCCGGCATACGTGCCGATTTGTCCCGTGGCCAAATCCAATTTCCAAATCTGGTGGGAACCCGCCATAGCGATGTAAAGAACGTCATTCACAGCGATTAAATCCCACGGGGAATTTAAAGCTGTTTCCAACGCTCTGCCTTTTATGATACCGTATTCTCTTGATTGATAGCCGAGTCCCGCAACAGTTTTAACCTGCATTGAAAGCAAATCGATTGCACGGATTAAATGATTCTCCGTATCGGCTATGTACAATTTATCTTTATGAAAAGCAATTCCCTGCGGACGGAAAAACTCCGCTTCGTTGTAAGCACCGTCCTTCGTTCCTATTTTACCCGTTCCAATAACTTCTTCGACAACTGCTTCATTGCCATTTTCATTAATTTTTAAAATTAAAACCCTGTTGTTGTTTGAATCGGTGATAAAAAGTCTTGATGAAGCAGTATCTGCAGCAACCTTTCCGGGAAATGAGAGAAGAGATTTCGGAGTTTTGTTTTTTTCAAGTGCAAGCTTTAGGGGGTCAAGGTTCAAAATAAGTCCGTCGCGTTCATATTGGTCAATTGCCTCCGAAATTACCGGGTTAAAAGTATCATAAGCGCCCTCGCCTGTTGTCATTCCTATGACTTTGCCTTTCGGGTCGATTAAAACGAGCGTAGGCCAGGCCCTTGCTGTGTATGATTCCCACACTTCGAAATCCTTATCGTTAACAACCGGATGTTCTATTTCATACCTCAGGATTGCCTGCCTTATGTTTTCAGTCCCGCGTTCGGTTAAAAATTTGGCTGAATGAACCCCGATAACAACAAGCTCATTTTTATACATCTCCTCAAGCTTTTTTAAATCCGGTATAATGTGTATACAGTTGATACAGCAGTAAGTCCAGAAATCAAGCAAAACAAGCTTTCCTTTGAAATCGCTTATTGAGTATGGCATTTCAGTATTAAGCCACTGAAGGTCTTTTGGAAAATCAGGTGCTGTGATATTTCCGTAATAATTCAATCCACTCTCCCCTATTTCGTTAAATTGCTGTGAGTGTGTAACGTTAAGAAAAAAAGTAAGAATTATAAATATTCTGATTATTGTTTTGTGCATTCTTCGTCTCTTATTCTATTCCTGCAGACCACTGCATGGGATACGTAATCTAATTCAATTTAATTAAATTAAGTTTCAGGTAAATATTATATACAAAATTCCGGTTTTTTGAATTATATTTGTATTGAGGAGCAAAAAGACCTCGTAGAAAGGAGCGTGCATGTCTAATATAAGTTTTAGGAGGGCGCGGTTATAACGCCCAACCCTATTTGACCCCTCTTATTAAGAGGGGTTTTTTATTTAGCTACTCAAAGCTTATCATAAATCCGCTCAATGACAGAGTAACTTTATTGCCTGCCTTCTCAATATATGTTAGCGTATATCCTTCCCTGTTTCCCAGTCGGAAATTCGCGGAAGGATTTACATTCGAGACTTTAACAAGCAGCGATTCTTCAAGAAGAGGGGATGTAAACCTTACAAAGAAATCAAACGGAACGCCTTCAAGTGTCTGAACCGATTTAATCGAATTCATGCCAACTTCCTTATGTTCTCCCAGATACATTATCATACTGTAATCCGAAACCCTTTCAATTTTCAGGGGCACATATTCATACCCATAAATCATATGCAGAATCTCAATAACCATTTTGTTTCCCTGGCTGGTTTCTGTTTTATTGCCGTATCTGAGGCCCCCTGAAATTGCGTCTAAAACCGATGGATCAAAATTTTCGGACCCTTCGTCAACAATATCTATTACAACATTTTTTGCCCTGAACAATTTTGTAATAAAATACATGTTTTCACCAATGTATTTTACGGGAAAATCATCATTAAAGAAAACAGCATCTTTATCAAAACCAAGTTCCTCAACCCCATTGCTTGAAAAGTTAATTTTTAGCTTTCCTATTTTATCTTCGGGAATGTTAGAATTAAGCAAAATATTTTTGACAATAGACTTAATTCCGGGGTTCACATCGGAGCCAAAAGATTTCATAAGATTCTCCGCTTCGGCTGAGGAAGAGCGCATCCACTTGGATTCAACTTTACCCATGCTTCCCGTTTTAGGTGACTCATCATCACCCGTTATAATTGCAGGCAACGTTAAGTTCCCAGGGGGGTTCTTAAAAAGGTTTACCTGCTGAGAGAATAAACAAAAACTTAACAGTAAAAATGAAATTAAGATTTTAATCATTACGGGTTTAATCATCCTTTCTTTCAAAATTACAAAATTATGCCTAAACTTTAAAGCTATAATTTTTTGTTTTTAGTATATTTTTAAGCCTTTCAGAATTTTGAGATTCATTTACCTTTATTGTATATACCTAAATAATTATCTTTGAGCAGAAAACGAATAGATTGATTCGTACTAAAATTCGAACTCTCTATAAATTTTTGCCCGATGGTGTAATTGGCAACACGCTTGACTCTGGATCAAGAGACTCTAGGTTCGACCCCTAGTCGGGCAGCAATCAAATAAATATTAATAGAATGTCCGTCTGACTGGGATTTACATTAACTAGCCTGCCTGCTGCAGGCAGGCAACACGTCCCGCCCTGGCGGGAAGACTCTAGGTTCGACCCCTAGTCGGGCAGCAAATCAATTAAAAATTACGAATTAAAAATTATCAATTTCCATTCTTGCCCAGTTTAGTATTTTAGTTTTTAATTCGAAATTTTTAATTTCTAATTTTTAATTGAATACATGCCTGATACAACCATAAACTTAATTCCCGTTGTAATAGCCGGAGTAATCAATATGCTTCTCGGTGCTCTGTGGTATTCACCCTATGTTATGGGCAAGCTTTGGATGAAATCGATGGGTAAAACCGAGGAGGAAATTAAACAAGGGTACTCAGGGGCTTCAATGGGACTGGTTTACGTTGTCAACACAATTGCCTCGCTTCTTTTTTCATATGTTCTTGCTCACATTGTAAAGTTTGCAAGTCTAACCACCTTTGGCGAAGGCGCAAATGCCGGCTTTTGGGTGTGGCTGGGATTCGTTGTTACAACCGTCCTTCCCGGCTATCTTTATGAAAACCGTCCCAAAATGCTTTACTTCATCTTTATCATTTACCAGCTCATATCAATTGTTTTAATGGGCGGTGTTTTAGCAATGTGGCAGAGTTTATAAAACTTTTAAAAACCTTTAATTCTAAGCTTTTTCCTGTAATAATACTTTAATTTATTCAAAAATCTCTGTGACAAAAATCATATTTAATTATGATACAGGTAATTTTTTTTGGAAGCAGAGTATGCCATTTTTGTATTAAAGGGTAAAGTATCACACAACTAAAAACTTTAAAAATGGAACCAATATTAGCAGTCCCAAAGCCTAAAAAAGAAAGAAAAGTTAAAGGCATGGTCGAAATCGACTTTGAAAAATGCAAGGGATGCGAGTTGTGCACAATCGCCTGCAAAGAAGAAGCCTTGTTTCTTTCCAAAAACATTAATCTGAAGGGCTACAGGTATGTGGTAGCATTAAACGAAAACTGCACGGGCTGCGTTAACTGTGCTCTCGTTTGTCCAGACGGCGTTATAACTGTTTACAGAACGAATCCGAAAAAGAAAATCAGTGAGCATACTGAAAACGTAAAACCTGATGTAAGGCAAATTATCAGCACACCGGTTTACTCCGATTTACTGAATATGGATTATATATAAAAACAATAACATGGAAAATATTAACCCCGATAATAAAGGTGTAACTAAACTGATGAAGGGAAACGAAGCTCTCGCAGAGGCGGCGATACTTGCCGGCTGCGACGCATATTTTGGCTACCCGATTACACCGCAATCTGAAGTACTTGAATACTTGTCGAGAGAAATGCCGCAAAGAGGAAGAGTTGTTCTACAGGCAGAAAGCGAAGTTGCCGCAATCAATATGATTTACGGCGGAGCGGGGGCAGGCTTCCGGGTTATGACAAGCTCATCGTCTCCGGGAATCAGCCTGATGCAGGAAGGAATTTCCTATATCGCAAGTGCCGAACTTCCGTGTCTGATTGTAAACGTAAATCGTGCCGGGCCGGGACTAGGGGCAATTCAGCCCGCACAAGGAGATTATTTCCAGGCTGTAAAAGGAGGCGGACACGGAGACTATAAGCTTATAGTCCTTGCGCCAAATTCAGTTCAGGAAATGGCAGATTTCGTATTTCTAGGCTTTGAGCTTGCTGATAAATACAGAAATCCAGTTATGATTTTATCCGACGGTGCTATCGGGCAAATGATGGAAAAAGTCACATTCAATTACGGCAAGGTTAAAAAAATTGAAAAACCATGGGCTACGGTCGGCAAGCCGAAGGACAGGGAAAGAAATATTATTACTTCTTTGTATATAAAGCCTGAGAGGATGGAAGAACACAACCGTAAATTAGGTGATAAATACAAAGAAGTTGAGCTAAATGAAGTGCGGTTTGAAGAAATCCAAACCGAGGGCGCTGAATACTTGTTCGTTGCATTCGGGCTTTCGGCAAGAATATGCCACAAAGCTGTAAACCTTGCCAGAGAAAAAGGCATTAAAGCGGGACTAATCAGACCAATTACTCTTTTCCCGTTCCCGTCAAAAAGAATCGATGAGCTTGCCGAAAAATCGAAGCTGTTTTTGACAGTTGAGCTGAATATGGGGCAAATGGTTGAAGACGTTAAGCTTGCTGTCAGCGGGAAAACACCTGTTGAATTTTATGGGCGGCAGGGCGGGATGGTCCCAACTCCGGAAGAAGTTTTTAATAAATTAGAAAATTTAATTTCAATTAGCCATGTCAGCTGAAGACACAATATCAGAGATTCAAACAGAAGAATTACAAACTGAACTATTATCAGAAGAAAAACCAAGATGCATCGAAGAGGATTATGAGCTAATTTATAAAAAACCCCATACGCTTCTTGATGTAAGCATGCATTACTGCCCCGGCTGCGCGCATTCACTTGTTCATAAGCTGATTATGGAAGTCGTAGAAGAAATGGATATACAGGATAAAACCGTAGGAGTAGCCCCTGTTGGTTGTGCAGTATTTGCCTATGACTATATGGATATAGATATGCAGGAAGCGGCTCACGGCAGAGCTACTGCAGTAGCGACCGGAATTAAACGCCTGATGCCCGACAAATACGTTTTTACATATCAGGGTGACGGGGATTTAGCTGCAATCGGAATTGCCGAAACAATACACTCAATAAACAGGGGTGAGAACATATTAATAGTATTTATCAACAACGCTGTTTACGGGATGACCAGCGGGCAAATGGCGCCGACTACCCTTGTTGGTATGAAAACAACAACATCTCCATATGGAAGAAACACTGACATATGCGGCTTCCCGATTAAAGTTTCGGAATTAATTGCCTCATTACCGGGTGCATTTTATGTCACACGCCAAGCGGTGAATAATCATACCGGCGTTAGAAAAACTAAAAAAGCGATTCAAAACGCATTCACTTATCAAAAACTGAAAAAGGGAACGTGCTTTATAGAAATCATCGGGAACTGCCCATCCAACTGGAAAATGACACCTATTGAAGCAAATAAGTTCATCGACGATGCAATGATTAAAACATTTCCGCTCGGAGATATTAAGCTTCCCAAAGGGGAGGATTTAAAGTTATTAACACAGGAGAAACATAAAATGACTGAAGAATTAATCATAGCGGGTTTTGGCGGACAGGGAGTGCTTTCAATGGGAATGACCCTTGCTTATGCGGGAATGATTGAGAACAAGGAAATCTCGTGGATGCCTTCATACGGACCTGAAATGCGCGGTGGAACGGCAAACTGTATTGCAATCATATCGGATAAAAAAATAAGCTCGCCCATAATTTCAACTTTTGATTCAGCAATAATACTGAACCAGCCCTCGATGGAGAAATTCGAATCCAAAGTAAAACCCGGCGGACTTCTGCTGTACGAGTCCACAAACATTTTAAAACTATCGAATCGAAAAGATATTGAGATAATCGGAATTCCCGCGGTTGAAGAGGCATTGAAGTTGGAAAGCTCAAAAGTGCTGAATATGATTATTCTTGGCGCTTATCTTGTGCGCAAACCTGTTGTTAGAACCGAATCCATTATGCAGGCATTGACGGAGGTATTGCCGGAAAGATACCATCACATGCTCGATATAAACAGGCGGGCTTTGGAAAAAGGAGCTGAGCTCGTTGAAAAAAAAATGATTGAAGCAAGTGAGGTTTTTTAAATTATTCCGGGTTTTCGGACTCTTATAAAAAACCCTTATCAGGAAGCTCTGAATCATATACCTTATCCTTCAGCAGCCCGCCTTAGGCGGGCTGTTGTTATTAATTTTGCGAAATTTTTAAACAATTTGATTATAAAAAAAATGAAAAATTTGACAAAAGTCATTTTTCAAGGGTATCGTTACTGTTATTATTGTAAGAAATTAAAATCATATTTATGAAATATTTAACTTATTTCATTTTAACAATAATAGCCCTTTTTTATAGCTGCAACAACGATACTCCAACTGACCCGGGTTCTAACCAAACGGGAGATTATACAAAAATTCATACGGTCGAGTCAGGTGGAACCAGATTTGAAGTCTGGAGCTCATCAAGTCCAAATCTCATTTACGGTTATAATAACATCGGGTTTAAGGTTTTCATGAACAACAATGAAAAAACTACTGGGTTTGTTAAATATAAAGCAATTATGTATCATGGGCTCAATGGACCAAGCCACAGCGTTCCCTCCAAAGTTAACTTTTATTACGACAGCCAAATCCAGTTATTTAAAGGCTATGTAATTTTCATAATGTATGATACAGCCGCATTCTGGGCAGCGGATTACAATTATAATAATGAAGCACAAATTGATTCATCCGTATTCACATTATTTATGAATGACTTGAGCCAAATAAAGGTTTGGGATAATATCTATACTCAAAGGACATATATCTTAAGTCTTGTTACACCTTTATCTCCAAGGGTCGGGTTAAATGATATTGAGCTGATGCTGCATGAATCAAGCGGACTTGTAACATACAGAGAGATTGATTCAGCGGAAATGTTCATCAAACCGTGGATGGAATCAATGGGACACGGCTCCGGAAACAACGTTAACCCGGTTAACCTTGGCGGAGGAATGTATAAAGGAACAGCAAACTTCACAATGGCGGGTGAATGGTTTTTATACGATTCAATAAAATACAACGGGCAATTTATCACAAAAACACCTCCCCCGAAGTTTATATTTGATGTTTATTAATATGAAACTCAAAATATCGCTGCTAATATTATTTCTTGCCGTAAATGAAAATTTATTTACCTGTAACAGCTGCGGCGGAGGAACAAGCGATTTAGCAGTATTATCGCTTGACGGATGGGGATTGATTAATATGGGTTTTTCTTATGACCATTACAACGGAGTCTGGGATAAAGAAGGTTTGTGGAGAAACAATCAATACACTCAATTACAATATAAGATGTCGCTAAGCACCGCATACAGAATCAGCAGGCACCTTCAGTTTGCAGTTTCACTGCCTTTTGTTTATAATTACAGCAGCATACCGCGCTATAAAAGTTCAGGCTCCGGAATCGGTGATTTAATAATCGGGGGCAGGTATGAATTTCTTCATGAATTCCAAGTTTCAAAAAAAGGGGGCAAGCCGCGAATTGACAAAACTCTACCCTACCTTGCTTTGACTTTCAGTTTAACCTTGCCGACAGGAAAATCTGAGGAAACCG
>JAKEEM010000064.1 GCA_022616535.1 Chlorobiota bacterium
AAAGGTACAGGGATTATGGTTAGAAGAAATTGATAATAAGTTAGGAAAATTAAATGAAACTGTTGAATATATGAATGAAAGGTATAATAATTTAGGTGAGGATGTTAGTCAACGAATACAAAGTGAAGAGTATTTAGAATTGGTAAGAAAAGCTTTTAGAGCATGGGATAATGCCGATACAGATGAGAAAAGAAGATTAGTAGCAAACCTGTTAACAAATGCTGCTGGTCTTACAATTTGCTCAGATGATACGATTAGAATTTTTATTGACTGGCTGAATGGTTATCATGAAGTTCATTTTGCAATTATAAAAGTTATACACCAGAATGGAGCTGCGACAAAGTATGAGATTTGGCAGGAAATAGCTGCTGGACAAGAAGTAAGAGAAAATTCAGCAGAAGCTGACTTATATAAAAAATTGATACGCGATTTAAGTACCGGAGGTGTGATTAGACAAGTCAGGGAAACTTCTGAAGATGGAAGATTTTTAAAAAAGAGAACTGTTGTAAGAGTGAAATCAACGTTTATGGAATCAGCTTTTGAGGATAGTAAACCAATTATGCTGACAGAGTTAGGAAAACAATTTGTGCATTATACTATGGGAGATATAGTACCAAGAGTTGGAGAGGCGGAACATCAAACATAGGAAATATAATCATTCGACAACATCATAACCTAGTGATTTTGCTTGGTCTAAATCCTTATTAACTTTTACTTTTTTTTCTTCAATACGTTTTTGGATAAAATCTTTTAATGTATCATTATAAGATTTGCTTTCTTGTTGCAGGGAATTTAAAAAATAATTTAAACCTTGTAAATTATTTTCAAACTGCCTCTTAATTTCTTCTGGCTGCTCATTGAGTTTGGGAAAGTGATAATAAATCTTCTTTTCCCGGTCTTTAATTTCACCAAAAATAGTAGTTTGCAAATAATTATTAGGACATACATCAAATAGGTTTCTATCGCCTTCATAATCTATTTGAAAAGACCAAACAGAACCTTTTACAGTATGCCTTCCGTAACCCCAATCTCCTCTATTACCAGTTTCAATATCTACGTTTTCCGTTACTTTCAGCTTTGGAGTACCGATTAATTTAGGTGCTTCTAATGAGTATTTCTTATACAGATTTTCGACAATAGATGATGTATCGCCACTTAAAGCAGAACTAGTGAGCGAATTAATGTTTTCTTCAATTTCCTGATAATTTGACCTGATTACTTCATCTATTGTTGCTTTGTTGAATAATATTTCGTTTTCCATTTGGGTTTAACCTTTCTTAACCGAATATACAAAATTTCATTTGCAGATTAAAGATTAAAATTTTACTACTCTCCTACCCACAGAAAATCAAGCTAAGCAGTTCAATTTATTGAACTAGATTTGAAAAAAATGTTAAATAATGAAAAACTCTTACTGCAATTACAAAATGATAAACGTTAAACAACTGCGGCGAAACACTTTGGAGTTACGCCTACAACCATTTACTTATATTTAAAAAAATATAACATAGAAACATTGAGGGGAAAAAAACTTTGAATGGCATGATAAACATCCTGTAACACCAAAAGAGTATCACAAAAAATGGTCAACCGTGAAACATAGAAACTGGTGGGTTGAGGAGATTGATGCATTAATATTTTTGAGATTTTAACTAATGGTTGAACTAAAAGTTTATAGCTAATTTTCTTTAACAAACTTTTATCCTCAATAAAGTTTGCTATATGTTCACCATATTTATAATAAAGTGATACGAATGAATCACCCCAAGACTGTTTTAAAATCCAATTATCTCTAAACCATCTTAAATGGATTACTTCAGGACTGTTATAGCTACCCGTTGTTGCAGTTGCAATAAAACAGCCAACCTTTTTAAAAGGAGGTTTCTGAATAGCTGGCGGTTCATATGTTGTGTCCGAAGCTTTTAGTTTATTTGAATAAGTATCGTAATAATTTTGAAATGACTTTGTCAACTCTGGTGCATTATCTAAACTCCATTTATACTGTGTTTTATTGCCGTAACTATCTTCAGGGTAGCCATAATAAACATATCCTTCCAAAATTTGTCTAGATATCTGGACAATCCATTTCATACTGTTTGATGGGTTATAATCTTTAACACTTTTATTTATACAGCTTTCAAAATAACCTATAATAATAATACATCTTTGAAGATAATCGGGCCAACTGTTGTCAGTTTCGACAAACTCCTCAAAGTGATTCCTAGTAATTGAATAATATGCTATTGATACAGTCTCAGTCAAATTAACAGCTTCTAGTTCTCTTTTTTCTTTATTTTCTTGACTTTCGCATTCAATAGCATGACCTAAGCAAGTAATCATTTCTGGGATTCGGTCATTTGCCAGAGTAGACATCCAACCGGCTGCACTTGCTTTACCAAACCAAGCATCTGAATTATTACTGTCAGTTTCTAGTACTTTTGTATAATAATCATAGGCTTCCTTATTATTACCAGACGCTAAAGCAGCATTGGCTAATTTCATAAGATTACCAACATCACTACCAATGACAAGTTTTATTGCTTCTCTAACAATGATATCGTGACCACAATACATACATTTCACCACATCTTTATTGTCAGGTACCTGTAAATCACCTCCACAATTTGGACATTTTGCTGCTCTAAAAGCCATTTCGCCTCCCTTATGTTTTATATATTAATACTCAGTACAACCAGGTCTTGCCTATTAATTTAATTATTGATTTTACAATTTTAAACCCATAAATAACAATATATTTAAAACATAAATCAAATCCTTTATCAATTTCGATATTACAAAAATTTAATCATTGACAGACCCAATCACAAGTGTTATATTTGCTACGTGAGATATTAGTTTTATAAATAAGTTGCAAAAATTAAGCCCTATAGCAAAACAAATAAAAATTTCAATAATTAAGCTTTTATCTCACGTAGTTTGCCACGTGAGATATTGTTGTAATTTAAAAAGTTTAAAATCTATCATTATCCTTAAATCCTGAAAACTTTAATTTTAAATCGTATTCATCATTTTTTTCACGCTGAGATGCAATATTTCTTAATTCCGTTTAAATTTCATCAAAAATTTCATCTAACTTTACATAATGCCGGATTTGGAACACGCAAAATATTTTTAGGTGAGAAATTTGATGATTATGTGGAAATTTTGATGAGCTATAAGCAATCAGTCTCCCCCTTAGTACCCGAAAGGGCTGTGAGCACGGAAGTGCGATACGTAACGGGGAGATACAGAGGGGGTCTGAATTTTGAAGACAAGTTAAGTGACTCACATATTCATTCATTAATCGGTAATTTGCAAACAAATGCTTCCTGATTTCAGAAATATGGTCCTTTTAGCTCCGATGGAGGATGTAACCGAGCCGCCGTTCCGCCTGATATGCAAACGGCTGGGCGCGGATGTGGTCTATACGGAGTTCATCTCATCCGAGGGACTGATACGCGACGCCCGCAAGGCGCGGGAAAAACTGTTCTTTTATGAGGAGGAGCGTCCCATTGCCGTACAAATCTTCGGCGGAGTCGAAGAATCGATGGAAAAAGCGGCGGAGATAAGCGAATCCGCCAACCCCGATTTTATCGATATAAATTGCGGCTGCTGGGTGAAGGATGTTGCATTAAGAGGTGCAGGTGCAGGTCTATTGCGTGATTTACCAAGGATGAGACGAATTGCTGAATCCGTTATGAAGAGTGTTTCGCTTCCTGTAACGCTTAAAACTCGGCTGGGGTGGGACGAAGATTCAATTGTAGTTGTAGATGCCGCCAAAATGCTTGAGGAAATCGGAATACAGGCGCTTACAATCCATTGCCGCTTAAGAAACCAGGGCAACAAAGGCGAGGCGGACTGGAGCTGGGTTAAACGAATTAAAGACGCGGGAGTGAAAATACCCGTAATACTTAACGGCAACGTTAAATCACCCGAGGATGTGAAATTCGTTTTTGAAAACTATGAACCGGATGCTGTTATGATTGGTCAGGGGGCAATCCATAACCCGTGGATATTCAAACAGGCAAAATCATACATGCAAAACGGAAGCTATGAGGAACCATCTGTTGAGGAAAAGCTCGATACTTGCATCACCCAATTAAAGCTTAACGCTGAATCAAAAGGCGAACCGAGGGGAATTATCGAATTCAGGAAGTTTTACTCCGGCTATTTGAGAAACCTGCCTGATATTTCCAAATACAGAATGGAGCTGATGTCAGTCAACACTCTTGCCGGGGTAGTTGAAAAATTAGAGGGGATAAAAGAAAGGTATTTGCAAAATGTATGATTACTTAATCCAATCGCTGTCTCTTATTATACTGTTTGTCGGAGGGCTGTCGGTGTTCCTTATTGCATCATCCAGCACCTGCCAGAGCGGTTTGGTATTCCATGGCACACAGTCCTGCCTGTAATACCACCAGAAGTATCCTCCGATGTAATTCGGGGTGGTAACGTTCATTGTATAATATCGTGTAATGTATTCGGCTTTCCTGGATTGTATGGTTGTTCCGCACTCCCCTATTCCAAGCTTTGAATTGGGGAAAATTACGTGAAGGCTGTCAAAAACCCGCTGCCAATCGGGCTGGTAGTTGTTGCAGTCGTCCTCGTAGTAGGAAACCAGTACGTAGTCCAAATGAAGCTTCATTTTCGGTGAGATGTTTTCATTAGCCCATCGGAACATTTCGTTTTGCGGATTCTGCCAGCAGTTATGGTTGTAATACAGTGTGAGAGCTACTTTTCTGCGGCTGAGCTTTATAACGCCGAACGCATAGGAGATTTTCATGACCACGGTGTCCTTATGTCCGAGCCATTCACCGTTAACTTCGTTGCCAATTTCCCAGCTATCGACCTTATTGCCAAGAAGTGTTACGTATTCATCAACCCTGTCCTTGAACTGCTGTACGGAATACTGGTTCATGTAATAGCTGTCGAGGATTTCGCCCATAATGTCGCTTATGCTGTCGATTCTGTTAACAGCAGTAAGATACTGGGCAGCAGGCTGCCACTCATCGAATACAATGCGGGTGGTCATTCGTTTATTGTGATTAGAAAGGGAGCTTACGATATTGTTTAAACCGTTAACAGCATCAATTGTAACGCCGTATAGACTCTGGTTTGACTGAGAGAATAAGGAGTTATTCGAAAACAAAATGGAAACAACGATTATTGAAGTAAACCTGAAATTAATGGACATATATCCCCTCGATTGGCAAAACTAAGCTGTTTTTTTGAATTAACAATCACCTATGCAAGTGAAATCTATTTGAAGACTAAATTAAAGGCACTCATTCATAAAGTGCCTCATGGAATGAACTCTTTTCAATCGAAACGAATCTATTTAATTAAAACCATTTTCTTGGAGTCTTTAAATTCATCGGTTGTAATTTCATAAAAATATACCCCGCTTGGGAGTGCCGATGCATCCCAGATAAGACGATAATAACCGGAGGGTTTGTATTCATTAACCAGTTTAATCACTTCTTTTCCGTTTGCATCGTATACAACAAGCTTTACATTCGACGGCTTCAACAGGCTGTATTCAATAGTTGTTGCAGGATTGAAAGGGTTGGGATAGTTCTGCGAAAGACTGTATTTTACCGGAACGGAATTTGGCTCGATACCCACCATGCATTCAAAATGGCTGAATACGATTGCCCATGATCTTAAAGTCCCTGAATCATCGGCTGCGGTATCGCGCACAGATAAAATCCAAGGCCCCATAACACCCTGGTTGTTGAAATTCATTAATGACTGGAAAGGCTTGAAAGAACCTGTGAAGGGGGCAACATTACATCCGCTTGTACCAATTATGCAAGCAGCAGAATCATTAATTGTTGTAAAAATGAAGTTGTCTCCTCCTCCGCCCACCTGATTTATGATAACTCGTGAAACCCCGTCATGAGTGACTCGAAAAATAAGGTCACTCACAAATGTGTGCGTAACTGTATCTACCCTTACATTGATATCACCAACGCAGGTGTTGTTTAAATTCAAAAAAATTGTGTCGTAAACAACACCTAAATCGGGAATAGGTTTATTTATTGCAGTTCTAACGACAGTAGTTTGAATTAACTGCGCCTGAGCAGTGCTTAATACCGCCAAAAGAAATAAAGCTAATATTTTTTTCATAATATTGAGATTATTGAGCACAATATATAAAAAATAGATGTCACTTCAAATAAAAAAGGCAGGATAAAAATTAACCTGCCGAATAAAATAATATGAGAAAATCAGTTTATTTTAATCCGTTCTACTCCAAAAACCTGCTTTGTTGAAGAACTTTGAACAAAAACGGTTATATAACACTTGTCGGCATTCCAGTTTTGAGCCAAGCCGTAATTCTTAGTTACCGTTTCGTTTTGACCAATATTTATCGGCTCCCCGTCTTTTCCTGTTACCATAAACCTCATCACGTCATTTGGTTTTGTAATTCCGTTTGGAGAAGTGACATAAGAAACCTCATTTTCAGATATGATTATATGAACAACATTATCGGAAGCAGGTAGCACATTCAAAAGCTCAATTTCAGCTATCACTGTACCGCTATCAGTATTCAAATTAAAATTGTTAGATAATGTTATGCTTAAATAAGCAGTGGTATTAAACTCAGCGTTTATAAATGCTCCCCAATTAGCAGAGGAGAACTGTCCCATATTTATATTGCCATCAAGCCTTCCTTGAGGTGTGAAATTAATACCGTAATAATCAGAGCGTCCCTGGTTATGAAGAATGTTTGCCCTGTATAATGAATCAAATATATACGGATATTTAGTATGATAACTTATTATAATAACGCTTGTATCGTTTATTGTTGTCCCAATATTGGCTGACAGCTGGTCTAAATAGTGATGAGCGGCAATACAGGGATTACACCCTGCATTGGTAAAAAATTCAACCAGCACTTTTTTATTTACCGGCTGGGGTATGTAAACAGAGTTTGTTGCTTCATCGTTGCTTTCACATCCGTAATGAACGATGAGAACCAATATGATGAAAAAATATTTTAAATATTTTATGTAACTCATATTAATTAAAGTTATTTATTACTGTTAATCTAAAGCCGTTAAAAGGATTGACATAGCGGCAAATCCCGCTTGAACATTTCAGACCACCTCGTTCGCTGCCGTAGGATACCAATACCGAGTTTGCAGAACTAAACCTGTATGTAAGTTCACCATTGACCCAAAATTTCTTTCCAGAGGGGTCTTCATTATCGTCTGTGACTTCAAAATTACCCCCAAGTATAATATTCGGCGAACGTGACATTGCAATCGAAGTATACTGACTGACAAAATTCTTTTGATCAGCCCTCAAACTGTTAAACGCTCGTTGAAACTCAGCGTTAAGTTTAATCCCGTAAATTTTAGCAAATGTGTATTGAAGTTCAAGCGGAACGGTAAATGTTCTGATTTTATCAGAGCTTTTGGGGTCCACTATACTGTACAAGATATTCGTTTTTCTCGATACTCCAAGTTTTGCTTTCAAGTTCTTATTTACATAATATTCGGCTTCCAAATACAGTTCCCAGTAAGGAGAAAGCTCATCTTTTATTGAAGGCAGAAAGTCATCATTCCTGTCAATTCTCTCATATCTTGTTAAAGTAGTTGTGTCAGCATCAAAATAATCATAATGCCTACTGGTCAAAGAAGCATTTGCATTTATAGTCAGGTTTTCAATTGGCGAATAGAACACATCCATCTGCCAGCCGACCTCATCGCCGAAATCAACATTGTGCGGAAATCTCGAAAGCAAGGTAGTTGAATATTCTTTAATACATGAGGGAGCGTTTTGAAACGGAAGCGGCTTAAAAGGGTCGGTAGCGCTTCTCTGGTCAGGTGTTACAAGATTGAATCTGTAATTTTTGTAATCCAGAGTTATCCCGAATCCTTCTCTTGTATATGATATCGAACCATACGCACCATCACCGCGCGGAGCTCTTGATTGAGGATAAATTGCATTTGGGTGGGAGATAGTCACCTTATTTGCATATGACACAAACAAATCTATACCTTTCCAACTGAAACTGAAATTGCTTTCAAAAATCTCTGAGCTTATGTTAGTAATGATATTCCCGGTTGGAACCTGCCCATCGGAGTATAGATAAGAACCTCCTAAGGTAAAATATTTAATTGGCGAGACACTGAAGGTGCCTGCCCTGACAGAATAAACTTCCGTCCTGCTTGTATCAAGGAAATCAGTGAAATTTATACCGCCTCCTAATAGAGTTCCGTTTACCTTGATTGGATTTTTCTTTCCGAAAGTATGTTTATAACTCAGTTTTACACCGTCAAACTCGGTGTTCCAGCCAAGCGGTCTTGATTCAAAGGCATTCAATGTCAGCCCTTTTGAAAAAAGCTCATAAAAATTTCCCGCTCTTGCGGTAAATTCATCTTTTTTAAATTCTATAAATCTTCTTGATATGCTTTTGGAACCTTTTCCAAATTCTATTGGGTCGTCATATTCATACCTTGCACCGAAAAGAAAATCATTTACAAATAACCTCACGTCACCAAGCTCTTCAAAATATTTTTTTGAGTTATCGGTCGTTATACTGTTTTCCTTGCCGATTCCGTATCTTAATAAATTTGATGCGGAAACTTTAACATTAAGCTTAATCTGGGAATTAATATTAGAACAAAAAATAAATAGAGCAGTAAATAATAGCCAGTTGAATTTTTTCATCCCGTTAGTTTTTCCCTACCTTTAATACTAATTTAATATCTTCCTCTAATTTAATTTCATCACCTAGAATATATCCCGTATAGGTTTTCAGAATATCTCCTTTAGAGCTTATAAAAACAGAAAAAGGCAGATTCTGTCCGCCGTACTGCTCGAAAACTTTCAAATCGCTGTCTAATAAACATTGAAACTTATAACCTTTGGATTCAATATAGGATTTTACTTTCGCCGAGCTTTTCGGTGAATCCTGATTTAAAGCTACATAGACAAATCCCGAATCCTTGTATTTAATGTACAAATCGTTTAAGACCTTCATTTCTTCTTTACAGGGAACGCACCACAATGCCCAAAACTGTACGAAAACGGGTCCCTTTTGCATAAGCTCGGATAATTTTATACTGTTGCCATCCAAATCATTTAAATCGAAGTCATAGGTCTGTGAATGCAAGTTACTGAATATCGAAAAGAATAAAATAAAAAATAATTGAGCTGGCTTATTCATTTCTAGAAATATTATATTTATTTAATTTAATTCCTTATTTTAACAGAGAAACAACAATCGCAGTTACAACAATATTTGCAATCGAAAGAGGAAGCATAACCTTCCAGCCAAGATTCATTAACTGGTCATAGCGAAATCGAGGAAGAGACCAGCGAACCCATATAAAAAAGAAAATCATGAATGCTACCTTTAAACAAAATACAAGAATCTGCAGAAGACTGGTTACAATCGGGGGCAAACCGAAAGTCTGTAAATACGGAAACTGCCATCCGCCCAGGTATAAAGTTGTAATAACTGCAGAAGCAACAATCATATTAGCATACTCTGCAAGGAAAAACAAAGCGAACTTCATGCTAGAGTATTCAGTATGATAGCCGCCCACAAGCTCCGGTTCTGCCTCAGGCAAATCGAATGGTGCACGGTTAGTTTCTGCAAATGATGCAACAAGAAAAATAATAAACCCAACAGGCTGCAATACAATATTCCATTTCCACCCGAACTGGTGAATTACGATATCCTGCAGACTTAATGAACCTGTTATCAAAACAACTCCAACTACCGATAAACCCATTGAAAGCTCGTAACTAATCATCTGGGCGCTTGAGCGGATTCCGCCAAACAATGAATACTTGCTGTTGGATGACCAGCCGCTAAGTGTAATTCCGTAAACTCCAAGCGATGTCAATGCAAGCAGATAAAGAATCCCAACATTAACATCCGTGATTTGCAGTGCAATAACACTGCCAAATAGCTCAATTGTATTGCCAAATGGCACAACAGCAATTGTTGTTAAGGCTACAAAAATTGACATCATAGGGGCCAGTGTATGAATTGGTTTATTAGCATTTGACGGAACAATATCTTCTTTAAGTGCAAGTTTAAGAACATCTGCAAATGGCTGAAGCAGTCCTTTTGGGCCAACTCTATTGGGTCCAAGTCGGTTTTGTATAAAAGCCGAGACTCTTCGCTCTGCATAAACGCTGTATGCAACAGAAATCAGTACAACATTAACCACAATTGTTATTTTAATAGCAGTGATAAGCAGTTCAATCCCCAAAGCTTAATTCTCCGTTAACTTATTTTTAAGAATGTTAATTTTTTCAACAGGAGTAGGGTCAACTTTATATAAAATTGCCAAATAGTAACTAATCCAATCTCCAAGATAAATCAAATCAAAAAGTCTTTCAAGTTTTGTTTTTCCTTCAGCAGTAATATCGATTCCGATTCCTCTATACGGTTCAATAAGCTTTTTGGTAATTTCAATTCTTTTTAAAACCCTGGGATTATCTTCTCTATCCGTTAAATATACAACTGCAAAATAACTTAAAATTTTGGAATTTTCCTGCCATCCGACAATCTCATTATGGTTCATTTCAGGCAAATAATTACCAAAAGCAAGCGATTTTGCATTTTCATTTATCTGCCCTCTCCACCTTAAATTTACAACATCAAGCAAATCCTCCGAAGAATATACAACAGGGATTTTACCTTCAATATGATGGGCAAGTTTCATAGCAGAATTTACATTTTCATCAAAAGATGCATAATTCTTTGACTTATTTTTTATAGTTGAAATCAAGCTTAATATTTCGGAATCTCTTTCTGGTGAAAAGCCAAGCTTAACAATTGCCATAAACAATGGAATAAAGGAAAAACCTAATGCACACCTCGGCTGATATCCTTTAGGGATTTTGATTAAATAATTGCTGTCGCCTTCAGCAATAACCGATAGTCTTCCGCCGGAGGAGACGCATAGAATTTTGCATCCTTTAGATTTTGCATCTTCATAGGCAGATAATGTTTCTTCAGTGTTTCCTGAGTAGCTTGAGGCAATTACAAGTGTATTCCTATCAGCATAAGAGGGCAGGTAATAGTTTCTGTTTACTACAACCGGTATTTTAACTTCATATCTTAGATAGCTTTTGAGCAAGTCACCTCCAATTGCTGAACCCCCGAGACCAGTTATTATTATATTATTAACGGATTTTAATTCTTCAGAAAGATTAATCTCCTTTCCAATTGCAAACGCTTCTTCAAGCTGCTCTCCGAATGCCGCTAAAACGTCAAACATATTGGATTTATCGTAAATCTTTATTTCATTTTCTGTTATCATTGACTGATTAGCCTTTCTCCTATATTCTTATTGAAGCAATCAACAATATATTCCCTTATCTCGCATTCCGTATTCATTATAAGCACTTTTTCAGCAATTTTTTTCGCTTCTGAATAGTTAATTAACCTAATTAAGCGCTTTATAATTAAAAATGAGGCTGTTTCAACACTAAGCTCGTTAACCCCCAAGCCAATTAGCAATAAGCTAGCATATTGGTCTGAGGCAAGCTGACCGCAAACACTTATCGGAATGCTATTTCTAACAGCAGCCTCAACAGCAAGGCTAATAAATCTAACTACACCCGGGTGAAACTTCTGATATAAGTTGGAAACAAGATTACTGTCCCTATCCACTGCAAGAGTGTACTGAATTAAATCATTTGTTCCTATGCTGAAATAGTCAACTTCTTTTGCTAAAGCATCGGCTATCAATATTGATGAAGGAATTTCAATCATTATTCCAAGTTGAATCTTCTCGTCAAACTTAATATTTTTTTCTCTAAGTTGCTCTTTAGCAGTTTCTAAGAATTTTTTTGCCTGCTGAACTTCATCCAAACTTGCAATCATAGGAAACATTATTTTTACATTACCCATTGCCGAGGCTCTTAGAATCGCTCTGAGCTGGGCAAGGAAAACATCACTTTTATCAAGACAGATTCTGATCCCTCTCCAGCCTAAAAAGGGATTTAACTCTTTCTGAGAATCCGGTAAAAGCTTATCACCGCCAATATCAAAAGTTCTGATTGTGACTTTTTTGGGATAGATATGGTCAGCCAACATTTTGTATTGCTTGTATTGAGACTCTTCATCAGGAAAATCTCCGATTTCTAGAAAAAGATGCTCTGTCCTGTATAGACCGACGTCGCATCCGAAATGCGTAACAATATAATCCACCTCATTATTGAATTCCAGATTGGTTGAAAGCAGGACAGGCTTACCATCTTTTGTTTCCGCCGGAAGCTTTTCAAGTGTTTCCAACTGCTTTTCAAACTCAATGTTATGCTCAATCTGCTGCATGTATCTTTGTATCGTCTCTTCACTTGGGTTTTTGACTACGAGTCCCTTATAACCGTCTATAATTATAAAATCACTTGCAGTAACAGAAACAGAAATATTGTGCATAGCTACAACAGCAGGGATTTTTAAGGCCCGTGCAATAATTGCTACATGAGAGTTAATACCCCCAAAATCAATTGCTATCCCAAGCATATTCCTGTTACTGAATAAAATAGTATCCGCAGGAGTTAAATTTCTTGCAATTACTATTGAATTCTCTGTTATTTTTGAAACAAGCCGTCCTTTAAGAAGATTTCTTAAAACCCGGTTCTTTATATCTTCAATATCATTAACTCTTTCTCTGATATATTCATCATTTGAGGAGAGTATCGAATTTTCGAGGACTTTAATTTCATCTTTAAAAACCTGAAACGCGGGCTTTCTTTCGAGCTTAATTTTATTTTTAATCTTCGTATGAAGATAGTCATCATATAAGAAACTTAGCTGGGCATCAAATATTTGCAGGTTTTTCTCATCAAGCTTTTCTTTTGCAAGATTGAATATCTTATTCAGTTCTTTTAGAGACTGGCTGACAGCTATCTCATAGTCTGATATTTCTTTCTCAGCTGAAACCTCGCCCGAGAAAGGAATATCAACATTGTAACTTGGGAGTTCCGCTCTGTATACAAAAGGATTGCCAATAGCAATTCCTTTAGATGCAGGAAGACCTTTAAATATTTCCTCTTTTACTTCGTTCATTAATTATTTCAGATTGACTAGATTCATATTTCACCAAAACCCTCTTCAAAAAATTTTACAATTTCAGCACAGGCTTTTGATTCATCGGGACCTTCAAATTTAAGTGTTACTTCCGATCCCTGCTCGGCGGCAAGTGACATTACTCCAATTATGCTTTTTCCATTTATCTGAAATCCATTTTTAATAATGTAAAAATCAGATTTATATTTAGAAGCTATTTTAACCAGAATAGAAGCAGGTCTTGTATGCATTCCAGCTTTATTTACAATTGTTACGGTTTTCTCAATCATTCAATAATTCCTGTTAAGCAGCATATCGGAAAATTGCTCAAGCTTCAGCCTAAAATGATTGTCTTTTATGCAATCAAGGGATTTATTTGCAACTGCAGTTAATCTTTTTATTTCATTCCTTGCAGTTTCAATTACACAAAGTTCATTGTAAACATTGATGATTTTACTTACATTTTCTCCATTTGTAACATTTGAACTGTAACACTTAATAAATTCATTTTTTTTGCTTCCTTGCAAAAGTTCAAGCGCTTTCGTATATAAATAGGATTTTTTTCTTTCAACTATATCACCGCCGATTTTCTTCCCGAATTCATTTTCGTTCGCTATAATATCAAGCAAGTCATCCTGAATCTGAAACGCAAGCCCAACATTTTCCGCATAGACAGAAATTTTTTTAACTTCTTCATCTGAAGAACCTCCTATTATCGCGCCTATTACGGCTGATGTTTTCAAAAGTTCAGCCGTTTTCTTTCTTATCATAATGATATAATCATAAATGGAAACCTCATCCCTTGTCTCAAACTCTTTATCCATTGCCTGCCCTTCGCAAACTTCAATCACTCCGTCCGTAAACACTTTAACAACACTTGCAATGCGGCTTGTGTTTGATAGAATTAAAGAGCGGTAGGAAAGTCCGATGAGCTCGTCACCTACAAGAATTGCTGAATTAACATCCCACTTTTGATGAACCGTTTCTTTCCCTCTCCTTGTTGAGGCGTTATCCATTATATCATCGTGAACCAGCGTGAAGTTATGTAATATTTCAACGGCTATTGCAGCGTTTATTGCGTCTTGTGCTTTGCCTCCAAATGCTTCACAAGCAAGCAAAACGAGTATGGGCCTTATCCTTTTCCCCCCTCCGGACATAACGTAATTTATAGGGTTATACAAGGAATAGGTAAATGTATTATTTAAAGATTTTGAACGATATGACTCCTCTGCTAAAAACTCAGTAAGTTTTCTTTCGATAAGTCCCCTATACTCTACAAAATTGTTAATCATCCAGAAACTGATGAGCTTAGTTTATTAAAATTCTTTTTCAGGAATCTCTCGTCGTTTTTCCATTCCTTACTGACTTTTACGAAAAGCTCAAGAAAGACACTTCTTCCCAAAAAATACTCAATGTTCTTTCTCGATGCCTCACCCAGAGATTTAATCTTTGAGCCCCTTGAGCCGATAATGATGGCTTTCTGTGAATCTCTTTCTACAACAATTGCAGCTTTAATGAAATCTTTTCCTTTTTCCCGCTCTTTAAATTCCTCAATATCAACATAAACTGAAAACGGAATTTCGTTTCTATAAAGCTGTAAAATATTTTTCCGTATTATTTCCGAAACAAAAAACCTTTCCGGTTGAGAAGTAAGAACATCCTCATTAAAATAAAATTCATTTTCGGGCAGGTATTTTGTTATTGTTTTAATAAGGTCATCAATGTTAAACTTCTTAAACGCGGAAACAGGAATAATTTCATCAAAGCTGAGGTTAAAGGAAATCTCATTAATAATTAAAAGCAAGTTTTCTTTTTCAATCAAATCAATTTTATTCAAAACACAAAAGATTTTATGTTCAGAAAATTCCTTTTTATATTTTTGGTATATTTCTTTAAGTAATGATAATTCAAACTTTCCGGAATCAATAACGAGTATAATAAGTTCAGCGTCGATAAAGGAACTTTCAATTTCTCGTTTCATAAATCGCTGCAGCTTATACTTGGGATTTAATATGCCGGGAGTATCTATAAATACAATCTGCACTTCATCCTTGGTGTAAATTCCAAATATTTTATTTCTCGTAGTTTGCTTCTTTGGCGTAACAATAGATATGTCCTGACCGAGTATTGAGTTTATCAGAGTTGATTTTCCGGCATTTGGAGCACCAATTATCGATACAAATCCTGATTTTTTTTGCATTATTTTTTAAAATTACGCATTTATTATCGTAATTTCAATTTACGAATAAAATTGGGAATTGAATTTGGCATTACGTCAAAAAAATGACTTTTTATTGTGTTGAAAGGTAAATATTATTAATGCGAATAATTTATTTTAAATTTTTATATTTGAGCAGATTCTTAAAATATGCAAAGTATGCAAAGCAACACCATTTACCTAGGGGAATATAAGCCAAGCAAAGTTGAGAAAACAACTTTGTTTGAGTTAAGCACTTGCGGTGACTATGGCAGGCATCCAAAAATAACAAAGGCTCCGGGTAAATTTATTGTATTCAAGGTATTGATTAGAAAGCATTACGGAATGGACTTCTTTTACGAAGATGATAAATACTGGTATTTTAAAAGATAATTCTATCATTTATAAAAATAAAACTTTTCTAACTACCCTGCCACCTAAAATCAACCCATATATGAGACAATTTCTCTAAATACCAAATTTACTTTTTAGGAGAGCCTTCTTTCTATCATCTCAAACACGCTACAAAGTTAAATTTTGAATTTATTATGAAAAATTGAATTAAACCTAAATATCATATTTAGGAAAAAGAAAAGGGGCGATAAGCCCCTTTTGAATTTGTGTTGAGGCAATCCTACTTGACCAACACCATCTTTTTGCTGTCAATAAATTTCTTCCCATCAAGTTCCTCGGCTTCAATGCGGAGGAAATAGACACCGCTGGCGTAGTTTGAGCCGTTGAATTCAACAATATAGAGACCGGATGATTTGAACTCATTATTCACAAGCCGTTTTACCTCTCTTCCGAGAATGTCATAAATTACAAGGTTAACCTTGCTGTCACGAGGCAGGCCGAATTTAATCTTTGTAACCGGATTAAAAGGATTAGGATAGTTTTGAGAAAGTGAGAAAACAGTGGGTATATTGTTAACACTGTTTAGGCTGTTATTAACAGGCGAACCGAATATTTTCTGTATATCGCTGTTTACAAACTGTATATGCTGAATTATATCCTTTGGCCTTTCGGATTTAATTACATCCTTCAGTATCCTCATTTTAGTCAGTTCTTCTTCAGCTTCCTTGTCACCGCTTTTAGTGAGTGCTTCAAGATTATTGATTCTGGCTTCGTTGTAATTCCTGTTCCTTTCGTTAACATTTGTTATAGTTTCACGGATTACCTTACGCTGCTCTTTTGTGAAAGGAGTTCTATTTCCATATTTATCCCGGTCATC
>JAKEEM010000065.1 GCA_022616535.1 Chlorobiota bacterium
CGCCTATTGGAATTTCTTCTTTCCTGTATGCTTTTTCGGCTTCCTTAAAAGCATGCTGCATCCATATTTCAATTTGTGTCATTTATTTTGTGATAATTTCTTCAGCTCTTGTAATTTATTCAAAGCTTCAAGCGGGGTCATTTTATTTAAATCAATTTTATCTATAATGTCATTTAACTCATTATCTTTATACTCAAAAAGATTAATCTGGAACTCGTCTTTTCTTCTTGAGCGTTCCTCCCGTTTCTCGAGATTGCTTAAGATTTCCTTTGCCCTTTTTGTAACAGCATCGGGCAGACCTGCCATTTGCGCAACGTGTATACCGAAGCTGTGGTCAGCAGTTCCTTCGTTTATTTTGTGCAGGAAAATTACTTTATCGCCGACTTCCTTAACCTCAACGCGCGAGTTTTTAATTCGCGTGTAAAGACTTGCAAGCGCGTTTAATTCATGGTAATGCGTTGCAAAGAGTGTCTTTGCTTTTACACTTGGATTCTCGTGAATGAATTCCGTTATTGCCCACGCAATCGAAATGCCGTCATATGTGCTTGTGCCGCGTCCGACTTCATCAAGCAAAACAAGGCTCTTTGCAGTGAGGTTATTTAAAATATTCGCCGACTCCTGCATCTCAATTAAGAAAGTGCTTTCGCCTCGTGCAATGTTATCCATTGCACCGACACGCGTGAATATTCTGTCGCAGATTCCGATGCTTGCTTTTTTTGCGGGGACAAATGAACCGATTTGAGCGAGCAGAACAATAAGTCCGACCTGTCTTAAATACGAGGACTTACCGCTCATATTGGGTCCAGTTATAATAATAATCTGGCTGTCCGAAGGGTCTAAATGTGTATCATTTGGCACATATTTTTCTCCCGCAGGCAGCAATTGTTCGATTACCGGGTGGCGCCCGTATGTAATTTCAATTATATCGGATTCATTTATATCGGGTTTGGTGTATTTGTATTCTTCGGCTGCTTCTGCAAAGCCAAGCAGAACGTCAAGTATTCCAATCATTGCTCCGTTCATTTGTATTTCGCTTGCATACTCAACTATTTTCAGCCGTATATCATTAAATATAGAAGCTTCCAGTGTGGTTATTTTTTCGTTTGCACTCAGTATTTTTTCTTCATACTCTTTGAGTTCTTGCGTGATAAATCTTTCAGCGTTGACCAACGTTTGCTTACGGATGTAGCCCTCAATACTGTTTGCTTTTGTTAAATTAGCTTTGGAAATTTCTATGTAGTAGCCGAACACTTTGTTGAAGCTGACTTTGAGTGAGTTTATCTTTGTTCTTTCTCGTTCCTTGCGCTGGTAGTTTTCAAGCCACGCTTCGCCTGAGTTTAAAATATGCCTCAGCTCATCAAGCTCTTTATTATAGCTGGACTTTATTACGCCCTTGTTTTCGGAGTGCATCGATAAATCTTCGTTAATCGATTCATCAATCAGCTTCACGAGCTCATCCAGTTCTTTTAAATTGGAATTTATATCCTTTAACGTTTTCGCTTGAGCTTTTGAAAGGTGTTCTTTAATCAATGCGATGTTTTTAAGCGAATACTTCAGGTTAATTAAATCTCTTGCAACAGCCCTGGAAGTTGCAATTTTGGAAATTAATCTTTCCAAGTCGCCGATATTTTTAAATACATCCATCAGACTGCTTCTTAGGGGCTTGTTCTCATAAAACTCTGAAACGCATTCTTGTCTTTTGTGGATCTGTGCGAGCTTTTTCAAAGGGCGGGAAATCCAGTTTTTCAAAAGCCTTGCTCCCATAGCAGTTTGGGTTTTGTCCAGAATCGAAATCAGAGTTCCTTCACGGCTTCCTTCTGCCATTGAGGAAATTATTTCAAGATTACGCTTGGTCGAGCTGTCTAAAACTATGTAATCGCTGGTATCGTAATATGAGATTTTGTTTATGTGAGCAAGATTTCCTTTTTGTGTTTCATTTATATAGCTTAAAATTCCCCCCGCTGCTATTATTCCAAGCGGGTATAATTCGATTCCGAACCCCTTTAATGATTTCGTTTTAAACTGCGAAACCAGAAGCTCCGTGCAGTAATCAGTATTAAAGAGCCATTCATCAAGCTTTGTAATTGTTACCTTATTTAGGGTAAGCGCGGCTCGTTCATAATCAAAAATATCAGAAAATAAATTCTTTTGGGTTTTTGAGATAATAATTTCAGAAGGATTGATAAGCTCGATTTGTTCTTTAATATTTTTAAATGGAATTTCGCATGTTAAAAATTCCCCGGTTGATATATCACAAAATGCGAACCCGCATTTTTCATCTCTTACAAAAAGACAGGCAATATAGTTATTGCTCTTGTGGTCCAAAAGCTTATCGGAAAAGGTTATTCCGGGAGTTACGACCTCAATTACATCGCGTTTAACAATGCCTTTGGCAAAGCGCGGGTCTTCAAGCTGCTCGCAAACGGCGACCTTATAGCCCGCTTTAACAAGCTTCGGCAGATAGTTATCAAGTGCGTGGTGCGGGAATCCCGCTAGAGCAACGTCTGAAGCAGCACCGTTTGCGCGCTTGGTTAAAGTTATACCGAGCACCTTCGATGCAATATGCGCATCGCTTTCAAACGTCTCGAAGAAATCGCCCATACGGAATAAAAGCACGGTATCCGGATACTTTGCCTTAATCTGTGAATACTGCCGCATTAACGGTGTCTGTGCTTCTGCCATTGAAAAATAATTTTTTGAAATTATGTTAGAATCTTTAAAAATACTTTAAAATTGAGCGAGTTTCAATTTAAAAAGTAAAGTTATGATTTTGAAACAAGTCCGTTCATAATTGTTAATTCCTAAAAAGAATTTTATATTTAGGAAATTATAAACGAAATAAATTGTCATTAAGTGATAAAGCAATTAATAAAATCTATAGCATTGCTACAGGTATTAGGTGGAAAAGAGTTACCCTAGCTCCTATTATCGGTTCTATTTTCTTTACAATAACGTGTATGTTTGTTATTGTCCCGATATGGCTGGACAGATTTTTTGCAATTCCGCAGCTTTGGGCAAAACCCCTTAACTATTTTTTATCTTTTCCTTTTTTAATTCTCGGAATTATATTATCTCTATGGTCATTGCATTACTTTTTTATATCTAAGGCAACGCCTGTTCCGGTTCATCCTCCGCAGAAATTAATTACAAGCGGTCCCTATGCTTATACACGAAATCCCATGCACACAGGCTTAGTCCTTTTAATGTTTGCCGCCGGATTTTATTACAGCTCGTGGCTTTCGGTTTTTGTATTCACCCCGCTTTATATAATAATAGATATGTGGATAATTAAACGAATTGAAGAGCCTGAGCTCGAGAAGCGGCTTGGAAAAGATTATATAGAATATAAAGAAAGAACGCCTATGATTTTTCCTTGGAAAAAGAAAAAAGCCATTACTCTTTAATTAAATACAGCCTATTATCTTCGACGAGATAAATCATAGGAGCAATTTGAATTTTCGGATATTTACCTCTTAAGCGCACCGTTTCACTTAAGACAAAGTCAATTTCATTTCCAATTTCAAATAGGGGTGCATAGCTTATAAATTGCTCTTCTGCCTGCTGTTTAGTCCACCCGGCATTTTTAACCAGACCTTCGATAAAAATGTTTTTCTTTGACACAAGATTGACCATCCCGCAGTTATTGTGTCCGATTAGCACAATATGTTTTACTCCCCCCACAGCAATTGCAAAAGATACCTTAAATTCGCTGTGTCTTAAATTTGCCCCTCCTGTCCTGATTATAAAAGCAAAATTATCGGGGATATTTAAATGTTTTCTGTTATCCATGCACATTCCCACTAGCAGCCGGGCAGATGAGTAATTTTCAAATTTCCTGCCTAAATTGTGATATTCAAGCAGCAATCCGATTGGCGACTCCGAATAAATAGAAGGAATTGCAGAACGCGATTCAATTTTAATCAGTCTGTCCAATTTATAATTAGTATTAGTAATCTTGCGTTAAAAATAAATATTAATCTTATACCATAAAATGTCAATTTAATTAAACTATATAATTAATTAACTTTATGGTTTATGTTCATAACTTTCGAAGGAATAGACCTTTCAGGCAAATCAACACAGGCAAAGCTCCTATACGAATATTTACAGTCGAAAAAGGTTAAATCAATTTTGCTTCGTGAGCCGGGGGGAACGGCTATTTCTGAAAAAATAAGAGAAATAATCCTTGCCCGTGAGCACCTTGAAATGACTCCATTAACCGAGTTTATGCTGTTTTCGGCATCACGTTCGCAGCTTGTAAGCGAAGTTATAAAACCCCATCTGAAAAAAGGTTTTGTTGTAATTTGCGACAGGTATTTCGATTCATCGACTGCATACCAATCATACGGCGGAGGGCTTGATTTGAAACAGGTTTTAAAAGTCAACGAAATTGCAACAGGTAATCTTGTTCCTGCTTTAACTTTTTTGGTTGACATTTCCCCCAAAGATGCTTTCTTAAGGGCTTCAAACAGGGGGGGTCAAACCGACAGGATGGAATCTAAAACCCTTAAGTTCTATAATAAAGTGTGCAATGGATTCAAGGAAATTGCTAACAAAAATAAAAAAAGATTTGTTGTTATTAACGGACTTCTTACTGTTAAGCAAATCCAAAACAGAATAACGGAAATAGTAAATAAAAAACTAAATATTTAATAATGAAAAAAATAAAATTATTTAAGAATCTCATTTTGCTTGCTCTGGTTGCTTTTGCTTTTTCGGGTGCAGGCTATAATACTGGCGGCGATGACGATGTTTATACCCAGATTAACAGGAATATGGATGTATTTGGAAAGCTGTATAAGGAGATTATGCTGAACTATGTGGATGAAATCGAAGGCGATAAGTTTATGAAAGCGGGAATCGACGGAATGCTTTCGACATTAGACCCGTATACTAACTTTTTGGATGAGTCACGCAAGGATGAAGTTGATTTAATCACAACCGGCAAATACGGCGGGGTGGGAATTACGGTCGGAATGAAAGACAGTATGATAGTTGTTACGGAAGTTCTTGAAGGCTATTCGGCACAGAAGGAAGGATTGAGAAAGGGAGATGAGATTCTGGAAATAGACGGCATCAGCATGCTTGGAAAAAAAATACTTGATATTAGGTCTTATACAAGAGGGGCACCTGGAACTCAGCTTAAGATGAAAGTTGCTCGGGGCGATAAGGAGATTGATTTTATCTTAACAAGAGAGGAAATTCAGTTAAAAAACATTGGCTATAAAGGCGTGATAGAAGACGGAATAGGTTACATTAAACTTGAAAGATTTAATAAATATGCTGAAAATGAAGTCTCCGATGCAATTAACGAGCTCAAATCAAAAGGCGAATTAAAAGGTTTAATACTTGATTTAAGGGATAATCCCGGCGGATTGCTTGACGCTGCAATTGGTATTTTAAATAAATTCGTTGATAAAGGAAATCTTCTGGTTACAACCAAAGGCAGAAAAAAAGACTCAGAGCGGAAATATTTTTCAGAACAAACTCCGACAATTGGCAAAGACGTGCCTTTAATTGTGCTGATTAATGAAAACTCCGCCTCTGCAAGTGAAATTGTTGCAGGCGCAATTCAGGATTTGGACAGGGGGGTGCTTGTCGGCACCAAAACTTTTGGCAAGGGGCTTGTTCAGGTTTTTCAGCCTTTGAGCTTTGGTAACCAGCTTAAAATTACCAATCAGAAATATTTTACTCCAAGTGGAAGGTGGATTCAGTCAAAAAATTATTTTAAGGAAAACAAAAACGGTGTTTTTAAGCCAAACCCCTACTACAGCCAAAACGAGTTTAAAACCCTAAACGGGAGGATTGTTTATGCTGAAGGCGGAATCACGCCGGATAAAATCATAGACGTTATAAGGAACAATGAGCTTTTAGAAGCACTCGGAAGCGAAGATATGTATTTTAAATTTGCTACAAAATATGTAATGGAAAATCCCGATGGAGCAAATTTTGTAATGAATGATGATGTAATAAGCCAGTTTCACAGTTTCATCCATAACAATGATTTTGGCTTTAAAACCGGCGCGCAGATGGAGCTTTCCAATTTGAAGAAAGATATAGAGGAGAAACAGTATTCCGAAAAAGTAAAAAGCTATATCGGTATGCTTGAATCTGAGCTTACAGCCGAAAGATTTAAAGATTTCGATAAATCAAAACCGGTTATAAGGCGTATGCTTGAGATTGAGATTCTTAAAAAATATATCATGCCCGAGAAGCTAATTACCGAAAGCGGAATTAAAAATGACGAGCAGTTTCAGGAAGCTCTTAAGATAATTAAAGACAGGGGATTTTATAACAGTTTGTTAGAACCGAGATAGGTTGAGCCTAGAGGTCATTTTAATTCTTTTTGGAGTGGGAATAGCCGCGGGCATTCTTTCCGGATTATTTGGAGTCGGAGGCGGCATTATCATTGTCCCTTCTTTAATTGCTGTTTATTCATTTATTAATTTTAATTCCCCCTATTCGGTTCACATAGCGATTGCAACAAGCTTATTCACAATAATTTTCACAAGCATTTCTTCATCATTTAAACACTATCGTAATGGTAATGTTATATTAAGTGCCGCGCTTTTAATAGGTTTTTCAAGTGTTGTAACCGTTTATTTATTTTCCAAAGCTGCAATAGCATTGCCTGGTGAAACATTAAAGAAAATATTTTCCGTCTTACTCATACTTATTGCTGTAAAAATGCTGTTCGATAAGAAAGGGAAAGATGAAGGCAATACTTCGCAAATTAGTGAAAAAGATTTGAAATTTAACAAATGGCTGGGCGCGGCTATAGGCGTTTTAAGCGGAACGATTGCCGCTTTTTCAGGTTTGGGCGGGGGGATATTTGTTGTTCCGTTAATGCATTATCTAATGAAGTTTTCATTTAAAAAAGCAATTGGCACTTCGTCAGCAGCAATTTTGCTGACGTCAATTGCGGGAGTTTTAAGCTACTTTTTTAATATGCCCTCAGGTGCTGTTGATTTACCGTATGCATTCGGAATGGTCGATACTCGTTCTGCCCTGCCGATAATCGCCGCTTCCATCCCGTTTGCACAAATTGGAGTGTATATTAATAAGAGAACCCACCATTACTTACTGACTAAGCTCTTTGCCGTTTTCATTCTTATTGTTTCCGCCAGAATGATTTTTTTCTGAATCCCCATCCGCTTTAGCTGTAAAAACTTCGTATGCATTAATAATATCCTTCACTAAGCGGTGTCTTACAACATCTTTTTTACCTAAGTAGACAAAAGCCACTCCGTCAACATTCATTAGAATATTTTGTATTTGAACGAGTCCCGAAGTTTGCCTTGCCGGTAAATCTATCTGCGTAATATCGCCGGTGATAATCGCCTTGGAATTTACACCAAGCCTGGTCAAAAACATTTTCATCTGAAGTGCGGTTGCATTTTGCGCCTCGTCAAGAATTAAAAAAGCATTATTAAGGGTCCTTCCTCTCATATAAGCCAAAGGGATGATTTCAATTATATTTCTTTCAAAGTATGTCTTCAGCTTTTCAATCGGCACCATATCTTCGAGTGCATCGAAAAGCGGTTTTAAATAAGGGTTAACCTTTTCCGATAAATCCCCGGGAAGAAAACCGAGGCTCTCGCCCGCTTCTACAGCGGGACGAGAAAGTAAAATTCTATTAACTTTTTTTGCTTTTAAAGCCGCGAGAGCTATCGCTACAGCAAGGTAGGTTTTGCCTGTTCCAGCGGGTCCGATTGCAAAGACAATTTCATTGGTTTGGGATTTCCGGAACAGTTCAAGCTGTCCCAGAGTCTTTGGCTTAACGAAATCATTTTTTCCGGCTAAAATAATATCGTCAATTTCGCTGCGTTTTGCACCGACTCTTTTTTCCAGTGCTGAATCCTGCGAGCCGGTAACAAGCTCAATTATCAAATTGACATCACCCTCTGTTATTTTGCTCTGCCTTTTTTGAAGGAGAATCAGTTCTTTTATTATAGTTTCAATTTGTGCGAGCTCTTCCCCGTCACCCTTTATGTGGACGTTTTCTCCCCTGACAGTAATTTTAGATTTAAAACGTTCCCTAATTAAGTCAATGTTTTTTTCATTGAATCCGGAGAAGTTAATTAAATCCACTCCTTCGAGTGTTAGGTTTTTTTCTTCTTTTGGCAAATTCTTAGATAAGCAAATCTTTTAATTTTTGTAAAATAACAAGCCCTTGAACATAAGTCCAAGGGCTTGAGTTTAATACTTTTGAATCTGACAAAAAAGACCTAATTATTTCTTCTTTTCGTCTTTCTTTTCATCTTTCTTCATTTCTGTTCCTTCGGTTTTCTTAACTCTGGTCTTTCTGTACTTCTTTGACTTCATCTCAGCTTCTTTTTTCTGAGCATCGGTCAAAGCAGGGATTCTGAGAACCTGTCCTGGATAAATCAAGTTCGGATTGGTAACAGCTTTGTGTCTTCTGTTTTTCAGCTGATCAGCGTTAACAACACCGCTCTTGTTAGCATCCCAGATAGCAGGCCAGTAGTACGGTGAGCCGTATTTCATCTTGGAGATTTTCCACAGGCAGTCACCTTTAACAACCGTGTAGCCGGAAGGAGCTTCCTTCATGCCTTCCCAGTCTTGCAGTTTCTTCTTCATTGACATATATCTGTCCTGGAATTCGGGCAAGCATCTGGCTTTATCATTGGTTATTTCATCGAAATACATCTTCCTGGCATCAGCAGGAGTTCCGACTTTACCGTTGATTTTCTTCTCGGTCTCTTCGAACTTCTTTCTGAAATCAGCTACTCCGCTCTTGGTTGTTCCAACCATAGCATAGAGGTCTGATTCGCATTTTTCGAGCTCTTTATCTTTGTTAGCCGAGGTCTGCTTTAAGCCGTCAATTTCGCTGTTTAAAGCGTTTAATCTGGCCTGCAGGTTGCTCTTTTCAGCGTTGAGCTCGTCCATTTGCCTCTGCCACTCTTCCTCATCCATTTCTTCCATTTCCTCGTCATCATCATCGTCGTCATCATCGTCATCATCATCCTGAGCAAAGATGTTAGCATTGCTTAATACTAAGCCTAATGCTATAAAGAAAATTAAAAATAATTTGCGATATTTCATTTATTTACCCATCCCGTCTATGCATGACTTGGTTTTTGCCATGTCATCGCCGCATTTTTTAATTTTTGCATCTTTGTCAGAAATTTGTTTCTGTAAAGAAGCCTTTTCGTCTTCTTTAGCTTTAACCTGTGAGCGTAAGCTTTCAACTTCAGCTTTCAGGTTGTTTAAAGCTTCCATCTGCTCTTCATCAACGCCGCCGCCGCATCCAACTAAGAAAGATGAACCGGTGAACAAGCATGCGATTAAAAGCAGGTACAGCTTGTTTTTTAAATTTGCCATTTAAATACCTCCTGTATTCTATATGGCTCGGTTTATTAAATTTGGTTAATTAACGTTACAAATATAACCTTAATGTTGAATTTTGTCAAGCTTTATTCCAAAAAAATATACACATAAAAACAATAAAATTTTATTGTTTTGGTGAAAATTGAATTAAGTGTATAGAAATTAGGACAACAAGCAAGCGTTAATTAGGGTGGGATTTTCCATGCCTTCTGAAATTTTTTGATCGCTCAATCGCATCTTTTCTTTGTTCCTCAGAAACGGAAGGGATTTTTAGTGTTTGTCCGGGAAAAATTAAATTGGGGTTAATTATTGAATTTCTGTTTGCATCCCAAATTGCTGGCCAGAGATACGGAGTGCTGTATTTCAATTCCGAAATTTTCCACAGATAGTCACCTTCCAGCACAATATATGCCCCTTCGAATATTATTTGTGAAGTAATTAGCTTTTCACTTTCCCAGGGCTCGAGTTTTTTCATCATAGCCGAATATCTTTCTGAAAATTCCGGCAAACATTTTATCTTTGAATTTGAAATTTCCTCGAAATACATTTTCCTTGCATCATCAGGTGTTCCAATTTTTTTGCTTATTTTCTTTTCTGTTTCATCGAACTTCCTTCTAAAATCACTAACCTGTTCTTTAGTCGCATCAACGATTGTGTAAAGTTCTTTTTCGCAATCAAATGTGTCTATCATATTGCTTATCTGGTTTAAGCTGTCAATTTCAAGATTAAGGGTGTCTGTTCTTGCCAGCATTTTAATTGCTTCTATAGCTAATATATCTCTTATTGCCTCCCATTGCTTCTGTGTAAGGTTATCGGGAATTTCATCGTCCTGAGCCCAAACTGCCGTAGATAATATTATACAAGCTAAAAGAATAAATATTTTATAAATTCTTCTTTTCAAAATTTTATCTTGAAATTTTATATGTATCTACAAGTTTAATCCCGTCTTCATAGCGCAGGATATTAAGCTCTGAATTTATTCCATGATAGTCCAGTGAAATTTTTGATTTAATGGCTTCGTAGCCCTTTAAATTTTTCAGTGCATTATTTAAATCCTCACGCGTTTTATTTCCTTTGTCAATTAAATTCAATATCAACTTCATTGCATCATATCCGAACAGGAAATTTTTGCCGAGCTTATATTTGGTTTTTTTCAGATTTTCTTTGAGTTCCTGAAATTCAAAGTTATCTTCATTTGGGAAATACTCCGATTCATATACAAGATTTTTAATATAAACCTGGTTCTCTTTCAGGGCTTCAGGATAATTCCAGTCACCCGTACCAGCTATATAGAAACTTAAACTGTATGAAAACAGCTGTGGAACAATAATTCCTATTTCGCTTGGATTAGCAATAGGGATATAAATCGCATCGATAACTCCCTGAATAAACTTGGATGATTCCGATTTTAAAGGATAAGCTTTTATATTCATTGTATCAATAATTTTTCGTGCATTCTTGCCTAACATATAATATATACTCACATCCATATTCAATGTAACTGAGGAATCCAGCAGTGACCATCTTACACCTGCGATTTCAAGTTTCTCTCTTTGTGTGAGATTTAAGTTTGCGGCGTTAATAAATAAGTCATTTTCTCGAATATACAGGGTAATTTTGCTTATTATTTCGGCAATGTTTCTTTGGTCCTTTTGGTATGATTCGGAAACCAATATTTTGCCGCCAAGTATTTTTGCCTCCGGTTCAAAGTGCTTCCTGAAATTTTCTCCATAGTTTTCTTCATAAATTACAGCAAAATCTTTAAATCCTCTTTTGTTTATCAGGTAATCAGCCATTAATTTGCCCCTTACTTCATAGCTGGGATTCAGCTGAAAAACATAATTGTAGTGTGTTGCAAGCTCGTCACCCGTAGCCGTGGGGGAAATTATAGGTATCTTAAAACGCGGCCCGTTTAAAGCGGCTTCTGTCAGCTCACTGCTGAATATCGGGCCTAAAACACAAACTACAGTGGGGTCTTCACCAAATGCTTCTATTTCCTGGTTTGCTATCGAAGGCTCCCTTTTTGTATCGACTACCACTAGGGTTACTTTTGTACCGCCGTTTTTGCTGTACTGGCTCAAGGCAAATTTAATCCCGTCCAGTATTTCACTGCCGAGCTCTTTCTTTGATTTATCTTCAGAATCCTGAAATAACGGCAATACAACCCCGATTTTAACTGAGTTTTGAGAGGAGGTAGAGAGAGAAAAAAATAAGGTTATTAACCCAAGCAGAATTAATTTGTAATTTGTTATTTGTAATTTGCGGTTAATTTTTATTCCCATTCTATTGTTGACGGAGGCTTATTGCTTACATCGTAAACTACCCTGTTAATCCCTTTAACATTATTAGTGATGTTTGTTGATATTTCCTCAACAGCTTTATGAGGCATGTGGAACCAGTTTGCCGTCATTCCGTCGACGCTTTCAACAGCTCTTAAGGCAAGCACTCGTTCATAGGTTCTGCGGTCTCCCATTACTCCAACTGTTGAAACTGGCAGCAGAACGCAGAATGCCTGCCATATTTTATTGTATAATCCGTATTTATGCAGATTTGATATGTAAATATAATCCGCTTCACGTAATAATTCAAGTTTTTCTTTTGTTACTTCACCGAGCACTCTAACGGCAAGGCCGGGCCCTGGAAAAGGATGCCGGCTCAGTATTTCGTTGGGAATCTTCAGCATTTTTCCAATTTGACGAACTTCATCCTTGAAAAGCTCCCTGAAGGGCTCTATAAGTTTCATATGAAGCGATTTAGGCAGTCCTCCTACGTTGTGGTGGGTTTTTATTGTTACCGAGGGACCCTGAAATGATGATGATTCAACCACGTCTGGATATAATGTTCCCTGAATAAGATATTTTATTTTCCCCTGTCTCTTTGCAAATTGCTGAAAAACGTCAATAAAAGTTTTACCTACTATTTTGCGTTTTTTTTCAGGGTCATCGATTCCCCTTAATCGTCTTAGAAAAATATCCGATGCATCTATAAACTTAAGATTTAGCTTTTTGGAAAAATATTTTACAATGCTTCGGCTTTCGTTCTTCCTCATTAAGCCGTTATCGATGTGAACGCAAAGCAGGTTTTTGCCAATGGCTTTGTTGACAAGATAGGCTGAAACTGTTGAGTCAACCCCACCGCTTAAGGCACAAATTGCTTTTTCATCTTCAACTTTTTCTCTGATCTCATAAACTTTCTCATCAATAAATGAACCGACTTGCCATCTATGCTTAACTTTGCAGATTTCAAACAGGTAATTTTTAATTATTTTGGTGCCCTGTTCTGTATGATTTACCTCCGGATGAAACTGCACTCCGTAAATCCGGCTTTTCTTCGATTCAAAGCTGCTTATCAGCTTGTTTTCGCTTCTGGATGTAACATAAAATTCATTTGGCAGCGATTTTATATAATCACCGTGGCTCATCCAAACAGTTAAGTTTTTGTTAACATCTTTAAATAACCGCGAATCTTTAACACGATTGATTTTTGTTTTGCCGTATTCGCGTGTTTTACCGCCGGTGACTTTTCCCTTAAAGTAATGTGAAAGCAACTGCAATCCGTAGCAGATTCCAAGTATAGGGAGATTTAAATCCAAAATTAATTTTCCAAGCTGCGGAGCATTTTTAAAATACACGCTCTGCGGTCCTCCGGAAAGTATTATCCCTTTTATAGAGATGTCTTTACTTAAGTATGATAAATCTCTTGTGCAGGGAACAACTTCTGAGTACACCCTGCATTCGCGCACTTTCCTTGCAATCAGTTTTGTATATTGCGAACCGAAATCAATTATTATTATTTTATCGAAGTTCATTTAATGCAATTTTAATTGCCCCGTAGGCGGACTTAAATTCAGATTTGATTAATTTTATTTTATTGTACTTCTCCTTAACAAGTTTCTTTAAGTGCCTCTCAAGCAAAGTTTCCTCTGTAAATAAGGAACCTGTAAGAGCTATATTATATTTCCGGTTTTTTAAAGAGTCAAAATGCAAGAGCAGTTTTTCCGCAGCTTTTTTAATTATTTCCAGCGAGACTCGGTCGCCTTCTTCTGCACAGTCAAAAACAAATCTTGTAAGCTTTGAAATTTCAAACCCTTTATGGTAAATTTCATTTATTATATTCTCCGAATCAATACCAAATTCTTTTTTCAAAATATTTGCAAGTTTAGTTTGCTTTCCTATGCCGTCGTAATAGTTTGTTATCCTACCGATTGCCTCTTTTGCAATCCAGTAACCGCTTCCTTCGTCGCCGATGTGCCTCCCCCACCCTCCGATTCTGTTTATTTTTCCATTTGAGTTCCTGTAATACAAAATAGAGCCGGTTCCAGCTATTAAAATTCCGCAGTTCCTGTCATTTGTATCAAACGCAGAGGCAAAGGCAATTTCGGTATCGGTGAGGATTTTAATATTTTTAAGGCCCGTTGCTTTTTTTACTTCAGCAGCGAGCCGGTTCCTGTCTTTTACATAACGGGCTCCGGAGACTCCTGCTGTAACTGAAATAATGTTTTTTAGTCCCGTTTTTTTTGATATATCTTTAATGATGTAAATAAGCCGTTTTGCTGATTCTTTAAAGCCCAGCACGTTTAAATTAACAGGGTGGTATTTCCTTAGTATCGCCCTGCCTTTGCCCAGAGGGTAAATTAATACCTCGCTTGAGGTTGCGCCTGAGTCGATTCCTATTACGTATTTCAATTGATAGTGTTTGAAATGCCTTTAAAAATACAAAAAATTGAGTTAAAGATAAATGAATGAATGAAAACGTTAATGATTAATTGGTTAATTTGTAGTAATTTTGCAAAGGAGGCAGAATGAAATACACTATATTTCTTCTTTCAATTTTAATACTTCATATAAATTCACAAGTTCAGCAGCAGTGGGTTTCATTTTATGCTTGGCCCGGTAGCACCACTGGTGAGGCTAATTCGATCGCAGTCGATAATTCGGGAAACGTCTATGTTACCGGTAAAAGCGACGGCATTTCAACCGATTATGATATTGCGACGGTCAAATATAATTCAAGCGGTGTACAGCAATGGGCTTCGAGATTCAACGGTCCTCAAGGTGACGGCTGGGATGAGGGTTTTGCAATTGCCCTTGATAACAGCGGGAATGTGTATGTGTGCGGGACGACCTCTCTCAGCGATACAAACTATGAATTCTGCACACTAAAATATAATTCCAATAGAGCACAGCAATGGGTGAGAACATACAGTGGATCAGCCGGCAGCGATGATTTCGCATTTTCATTAGCTGTGGATAACTCAGGAAATGTTTATGTTACCGGATATATTACTCAAACTTCAGGTTATAATATGTGCACCATCAAATACAATGCAGACGGAGCAATACTATGGGTTTCTACTTATGCCGGACCTCAAAACAGCGGAGCCGTTGCCTATAGTCTGAAGATGGACCCATTGGGGAATGTTTATGTTGCAGGGGATTGTCAAACAGTTTCATCGGGTTCTGATTATTGCACAATAAAATATAATAATAGCGGAGTTGTTCAATGGATTAGGTTTTATAACAGCCCTGGGAATGACAATATGCGTGCACTCACTCTTGATAATAACGGGAATGCAATTGTAACAGGTAAAAGCTTTGTGACAGTTTATACTGATTATGCCACCGTGAAATATAATCCCCAAGGCGATACACAGTGGGTAAGAATATATAATGGGCCGGAGAGCGGAGCTGATGACCCGTCATCAATCGCTGCGGATGCAGAGGGTAATATATTTGTGACAGGTGTAAGCTTCGATATAAATTTTAATTCAGCAATGTGTACAATCAAATATGATTCAAACGGAGTTCAGCAGTGGGTTAATAGATTCAACGGTTCAGGAAATGCTTTTGCATTCTCCGTAGCAACGGGACCATCAGGTAATTCATATATTACAGGCGGAAATGTTTCCGGTTGCACCATTAAATACAGTTCAGGCGGTTCCCAGCAATGGCTGATTCAGTCTGATAGTTTAAGCGGAGGAAAAAGTATAGCGGTTGACCAGCAAAATAATGTTTATGTCACAGGTGCGGGCGGAGACGGCTATTGCACAATAAAATACTCCCAGCCTATCGGCATCCAAACCATTTCTTCAGAGATACCTAAACGATTTTCACTTTATCAAAATTATCCGAATCCGTTTAACCCCGTAACAAAAATTAAGTTTGACTTGCCGGTAAGTTCTGAATCTTTTCTGCTGGTTGTCTACGACATCTTAGGCAGAGAAATAACTCTTATTAATGAATCTCTTCAGGCAGGTGTTTATGAGGTTAACTTTGATGCCTTTGATTTACCAAGCGGAGTCTATTTTTATCAAATAACTGCAGGTAAGTATGTCGAAACAAAAAAAATGGTTTTAATAAAATAAATTTTTTTTGAAACCTTACGATTCTAGAGCTGTTTAAAAAATTATTAAATATAGCCCTAATTTTATAAACCTCAATATTTTAGTTAGTTATTGTAGCTATGGTTTTACATAACCGATATGGTTATGTTAACTCTATAATTCTTATAGTTATAACTTAATTAATTATAAAAAATTATAGAGGGAGATAAAAAAATGAAAAATTATTTTACTTTATCAAAAATTAGCTTCTTATTGCTGGTTTTTCTATCAAGTTTGGTTTACAGCCAGCAGGCTTGGGTTTCACAGGTCTCAGGAACAAACAATGACCTGCTTTCTGTATATTTCTCAAACTGCAACACCGGCTATGCCGTTGGAGAAAACGGTACTATCCGTAAAACAATCAATGGCGGAACAAATTGGACCGGAGTAACTTCAGGAACAAGCAATGACTTGTTTGAAGTCTTCTTTTTAAATCCTTTAACCGGATATGTTTCAGGTTCAAACGGCACTATTAGAAAAACCACAAATGGCGGCACAAGCTGGACCGCTCAAACATCCGGAACCGGTAACACTCTGTACGAAATTTACTTTACAAATATGAACACCGGGTATGTCGCGGGTTCCGGGGGCACAATCAGAAAAACCACAAACGCAGGAACCAGCTGGGTCAGCCAGACTTCCGGTACCGGCAACGACCTGTATGAAGTTCATTTTGTCTTCGATAATATTGGATACGTAGTTGGAGAAAACGGAATTATACGTTATACTACCAATGCTGGAGCGAACTGGCTTAGCCAGTCCTCTGGCACTACAAATTCACTGCTGGATGTCAGGTTTCCAAACAGCTCGATTACTTATATGCTTTATGCAATCGGAGTCAATGGAACGATTATTAGAACAACCAACAGCGGCGTTAACTGGAATCCGCTTGTTTCCGGCACGACAAATGATTTATACGAAGTTCATTTCACCTACGCAGGTGTTGGGTATGCTGTAGGCGAGAACGGCACCATTGTACGAACCACTAACGGCGGTGCTAATTGGACACAGCAGTCATCAGGAACAAATAATACTCTCCGCTCGGTATTTTTTCCTGCGGTTGATACAGGTTACACAGTAGGCTTAGGCGGTGTTATAAGAAAGACTACAACCGGTTTTGTCGCCATTAATCTGCTTGAAAATACTTTACCAGAAAAATTCAGTTTATATCAAAACTATCCAAATCCGTTTAATCCTTCAACAAAAATCAGGTTTGAAATTCCGGAAGGAGGGTTTACCGAATTGAAATTATATGATGTATCCGGCAGAGAAATAAAAACCCTCGTAAGCGAGAGCCTGAATGCCGGTGTATACGAAGCGGATTTTAACGCTATTAGCTTGCCTAGCGGAGTTTATTTCTACAGGATTACATCGGGCGAATTTACAAGTACAAAGAAAATGATTTTAGTTAAATAAGTATTTTAATTAATTTTAGCTGAAGTAAAAAAATATAAAAAGGGCTGATAAATCAGCCCTTTTGTTTTTTAAGTATATGATTCCTTAATTACAGCAAACAACAGCGTGAGCAATCAGCCATACCCCGTCTGTTCCGTTTGTATTTTCCAGCGGAACTGTAAAAGTATGCGAAGCAGCAGGCGGGTCAAATGAAGCTGTATTGCCATACTGACCCGGTGCAATATTAGTCGGTCTCGGGTCACCTGCATACAGATGAGCTTCTTCCATTACACAGCCGCCCGTTATATTATAGGTTACCGTTGCACTTGTTCCGTTCCATACAATTGTCAGTGTTCCCACAAGTGTTCCGTTTTGAATCTTATTCAACCCTGCACCTGCCCAAATATCGTAAGTATAGGTTCCCGGTGCAAGTAAATTAATTGCCCATCCCCAGCGGTTCCTTGTCAAACGAAGCGAAGGAAGGTGTTCGGGGTTGCTTTTCGGGTCGGTTGTCCATACCCAGCCGCCTTTTGCAAATGCAGTTTCACAGCTTGGTGTAGGAGGCGGTCCGAAATCGCAGCAAACGTTATATGCGGCATAAAACCACCATGCGTTTCCGCAAGTGTTTGGACCTATAACGTTTCCGCCAAAAGCAGTTTCTCCGCATGCTTCAGCATGCGCAACTACGTATAGCTGAAGATTGCATACCTCATTAACATTAATGATACCAAGCTCGGTAAACGGAATTGTGAATGTGTATGTCATTGCTCCGTTAGCATCTGCACAAAATCCGCCAAAAGCAGGCTGGCATAATTGTCCAGGGCTCGGACGTGTGCACCCTCCGCCGGGTAAAAGTGATAAATCATTGCCTACCCACAAGTGTAATCCGTTAAGGCCTTCCGTGCATTCAGGGTCGGTTATTGTGTAAGTAATATAAATATTAGTCGCATCATTGCTCACGTGGAGCGTTCCAACCGTATCATGCTGGCCTGCAATGAGTGGATATGTAGTCCCACTGGCACAGGTTGTATCGGTTTGAATCGTCTGATTCGGTGCATTTAAATTAGGTGAATCAGAACAGCTTGAAACAAAGAGCAGTGCGGCGATAAAAATCGCCACCGCTGAAAGCGTCGCTTTCATGGCATTTCCTTTCTTTAAATTATTGATTTTATGAAATTCTTTCCAGATGAACCTTGAGTAAGCTTTATCCCCCCGTTTCTTACTCAGAAATGAATGTGCAAAGATAGAGAATTAACCCCGTTGTATCAATAGATTGGAAGGAAAATACCACCTTTTTGGTATTAATATAAATTTATAAAAAATAAGAATTAGTAATTGATATTAAAAGAAAATAGTAATTATCGTTAGGTGATTACGTTAATTCTTACAAGCACTTTATCTTATAAGTAAAAAAGCTTAATTTTCGTCAATATCGTAAGCTGCCAGCGACACTATTTTCCTGCCGTCCCAAAATATATCTTTGGATTTCGGATGCTGTCTCACTTTGCAGTCAGGCATACTGCATATATAACAGCATTTCGGATTGCACGGGTCTAAATGTATAAAGGATTCCACCTCGCCGGTATCTAAAACGCTTTTTAAAACCCCTTCAAGTTTGAGCACTGTTTCGTGGCTCTCTTTAACGGACTGGTAGTAAGGGACAATTAAATGAAAGTCGATCATAAACTTATCACCCGATTTCCAGTATCTGAGGCGGTGAACATCAATCCAGTTTGGTTGGCTTTCTCTTTGCTTTTCAAGCTCACTTGCAATTTTGTTAACCACATTCTTATCGGTCTCATTCATCAGCCCGCCGATGGATTCTCTAAGAAGGTTCTTTCCTGTCCACAAGATATTAAATGCAAGTATCATTGCAATTATCGGGTCGAATAACTTAATGTTTGTAAAAAGTACCAGAATTAAAGCAATGAATGCTCCGATGCTTGTGTATGAATCCGTAAGGACATGCTTGCCGTCAGCCACAAGTACCAGACTATTTGTTTTTTTTCCTGCTAGGATAAGATACAGCCCCAAAAATAAATTGACTAAGCTCGCACCTGCAATAATTGCAGCGCCAATATCAAGCTGCGAGATTTCCCTTTCTGTAATAATATCTCTGACAGCATAAATTATAATTGAGATTGCGGCGACGATTATCAATGCGCCTTCAAATCCAGCTGAAAAGAACTCTACTTTGCCGTGTCCATATGGATGTTCTGTGTCTGGAGGCTTTGTGGATAGATGGAGGCTGTAAAAAGCAAAAGATGTAGCGAAAATGTGAACAATCGACTCAAGGGCGTCGGATAACACCGCTGCTGAGCCCGTCAGGATATAGGCGCCCATCTTTCCGGTAAACATCAAAAACCCGATTATGAGGGAAATTAATGCTGCCTTTTTCTTGAGTTTTACAGAGGCAGTTTCCATTACGTTACAAATATAAATTAAATTTGGGTAATTTTTGAAACAATAAAATACCCACGCATTTAATTTCAGGTTTGCGATTTGACCTGCCTGCTGCAGGCAGGGATTGAAAAGCAAAATCATATTCGACCCTGCCAGCTGGCGGTTCGTTTTTCAGGAGAGGAAACCATGCAAGTGGGCAGGCAAGCTCTCGCCCCTGCATTATTTTATTTATTTTTACTTTTTACTATTTGATTTTTGATATTTAATTTTAAAAAATACCACCCAGGTGGATTTAAGATGCTGAAACAAGTCAGCACATGGTTTTTGAAAGTGGGATTGTGACTCCTGCCTGCCTTGTGGGCGTACCTTGTGAGTTGGCAGCTATACTTGACTGTTGGAGACTCGCCCCGATTGCTCGGGGGAC
>JAKEEM010000066.1 GCA_022616535.1 Chlorobiota bacterium
GAGGCGGCGGAACGGCTCATCGCCCGTCCGAAACTGCTTTTACACAGTATCGGACTGGTAACCTGCAGCAGCCCTCCAGCCGCTGTTGAACCAAGCGTGGCAAAATTACTATTTCATTTTTAAAATGTCAAGTCCTTCGTGGCGGATTCACCTCATTAGGCATATATGAGGTGAAAGTTGGTAAGTTCATTAAGTACATTGAGTTACCCTTCGACTCCGCTCAGGGTGATGAATGCAAAAAACAGAGGATAAACAGCAAAAGCGGGGAAAATATTATGATTACGAAAGAATTTTAAAGAAAGTTTGTTAAGACTACTTTTGAGTGAAAAATTTTTATTTCGCAGATAAATTATGTTAATACAAAAGTTATGAACTTTCATTGCATTAGGCATATATGAGGTGTTTTGACTTGACAGGGTTTTCTATTGAAAATTTAGTTGTAAAAACATAAGTTTGATTACTAGAAAGGGGATACTGGGGTCGCTTTCACCCTTTCGCAATGTTAAATCATTTTATTTTAAGCATCACGCGCCGAGGGGAGCGGGTTAAATTTAAATTTGTTGGTGACAACACCAACAAAGGGGAAATAACTCAAATTATTTGTTTGGGATAAGGCAAATTAAATTAGCAAATAAATGAGAACAAGTGAAATAATACAAAAAGCAGAAGAACTTAAATTAGAGAATAATCTAGCCACAAGACAAAATAATGTTAATAGGCTTCTTTCGAATTTTAACAACTCGTTGTTCCCAAAAGAAAATTTGAAGCAATACTTGTCTTTAGATAATTATGTGAGAAAAGGCACCAAAGATACATTTACTTATTGGGTAGAAGTTGGGACTAAAGAGGTTGCTGATATTAGAGGGGCACCGGGAGGATCTGCAATGTTTCATATCTGGTCAAATGAACAAAAATACAATAAAGGGATTTTCTTTATAAAAGAAAACAGATTTAATAAAGAAATTAGGAGGACAGAAGCTTTAAAAATATTTACGAATGTGAAAAAAAGGATAATTGACCTGATAAATTTTGCAAGTATTGATAGACTTGATTTAATAGATGAAATGGATATGTTCTGGAAAATTTATAGAATGAAGATAGCATATTTATACTATCCGGAGAAATTTACATCTATTATGAAAGAGGATGATATTAAACAGGCATGTAATATTTTTGGCGTAAATCATAAAGATAAATATCCTGTCTATAGTAATTCAATCTTAATAAAAGAAATAAGGAAGATTGCTTACTTTAAAAATTGGACTTCTTATATGATTGGTAGTTTATTCTATGGTAAACTTAAAGCTATTAAAGCACCTGGTAAATTTATCTTGGACTCTGCTATAGTTGAAAAGAAAAATGTTGTTTCCGAAGACGAAGCAGATATTGAGGAACAAGAAGAGTTAGTTGATATAATCAAAGAAACAGAAACAAAAGAACAAATAATTGAAGAATTAACAAATTTAAAATCCAATGATCCTAAAGAGATAACAGTTCACGGAAAAACTTATAAAAGAAATAATAAAGTTATTGCTCAGTTAAAAATACTTAGAAATTTTAAATGCCAAATTTGTAATGGTAATATTCTGAAAAGTAATGGAACGTTTTATGTCGAAGCGGCTCATATAAAAAGTAAAAGCCAAAAAGGTCCAGAAACTCCCGATAATATTTTAATATTGTGCCCTAATCATCATAAAGAGTTTGATTACGGTAAGAAAAATATTCTAGCACATTCAATAGAATTTATTGAATTTGAACTTAACGATAAATTGCATAAGATAGATTTAAATTTACGTGTTTAATTTTTAAAATCGTGTCAGGCGTTCCTCACCTGATGTGTCAGGATAGAATCCGGACACAAATCTAAAAAATGGTTAGCTACATAAAAATAATACTTTTATGAATGATGAATATTTGAAAGCAATAGGTAGAGTAACTGTAAATAAACAGTTTTTAGAACATTTGTTAAAATCTAATTACAGCTTAATTTCGGGGGCTGATTTTTATGAGCGATTTGATTCGCCTACAAAAACATTTTACTCGTTTTTAACTACATTAAAGGAAATTGTAGAAAAATCATATAATGAGCATGTTGATATTAAAAATAAACTATTAGATTTATTTGATAAGTCGATAGAAGTTAATAGGAAAAGAAATGATATAATACATTCATTCTGGTTTGTGAATGTAGAAGACCCATCAAAACCTATGTCAAAATTAACTTTTGGTGCTAAATATAAAGATACGGAATTGAATAAAATATTAGGCGGTGAATTTCAAGATTTTCCGGTTGAAAAAGTTCACGAAGTAGCCGATGAAATAAAAAAAGTGGCTTATGAATGGTTTGAATTATTACCCAAACTAATAGATATATCAACAAAACATAAATGAATTATATTAATATAAATTTAACAACTAACCCCTGCATTTCATTACTTCACAATTTTTATCATTTCTTTGCTAGCAAATCCCTAATTTCGGTAAGTAATTTTTCTTCGTTAGTCGGTTCCTTCGGGGGAGCGGGTTTTTCGTCCTGTTTCCTTCTGAGTTTATTAATTCCCTTAATCAATATAAAAATTGCGAACGCTATGATTAAAAAATCAATTCCCGTTTGAATAAAATTGCCGTAGTTAATTGTAACGGCTTCCGCCGTGCCCGATGCTTCCTTAATCACAAGCTTTAATCCCGTAAAGTTAATCCCGCCAATTAGCATCCCAATTGGGGGCATTAAAACGTCATTAACCAGCGATGAAACGATTTTACCGAATGCGGCGCCTATTATTATGCCTACGGCGAGGTCAATAACGCTGCCCCGCGATATGAACTCCTTGAACTCTTTAATCATAATTCAGTATTGCGCTCCTTCCAATTATTCATTATAATACTGTTGAAATGCAGGCTTTATGCAAATATATGTAAAATATTTATAATTGCGAGTCCCGAGCACTCGGGGCGAAGCAATCTCCTGATTACTATGGAGATTGCCACGTCGCTTCCTGCCCTGCAGCTCCAGGAGTCAACGACTCTCGGAGTCGTGGACAGGCAGGCGCTCCTCGCAATTAAAGGTGGATTGCAAATAATTCAATTTAAGTGTAATTTTACCTGAAAAAGAAACTAAATTTAGGAAAAATCAGTTAGAATTAATGAAATTAACTTAAACCAAAAATGGACAGTAATTTTTCTAACAGAGTACAGGATGTGATAAGGCTGAGCAGGGAAGAGGCAATACGGTTAGGGCACGATTACATAGGGACAGAACATCTCTTACTTGGAATCATCCGTGAAGGCGAAGGAATTGCCATAAAGATTTTCAAGAATCTCGGCAAGGACGTAAGCAAAATCAAAAGAGTTATCGAAGACACCGTAAGGCAGTCCGGCGCCACACTCACAGTTGGCAACATACCTTTAACCAAGCAGGCGGAAAAAGTTTTAAAAATCACATATCTGGAAGCAAAGATTTTCAAATCAGACGTTATCGGAACGGAGCATTTGCTTCTTTCGATACTGCGCGAGGATGATAACCTTGCTTCGCAGATACTCCAGCAGTTCGGAATCACTTACGAAGTCGTAAAGGAAGAGCTGAGCAACATTTTGAGCGGGAAGTCAACCCCCTCGCAGCAGAAATCCCCCGGCGCGGAAAAGAAACCGGAGCGGACAAAAACTCCCGTTTTGGATAACTTCGGGCGTGATTTAACCAAGCTTGCAATCGAAGACAAGCTTGACCCGATTGTCGGGCGCGAGAAGGAAATCGAGCGTGTTGCGCAGGTTTTAAGCCGCAGAAAGAAAAACAATCCCGTTTTAATCGGCGAGCCGGGCGTCGGCAAAACTGCAATCGCCGAGGGGCTTGCCACAAGAATAGTTCAGAAGAAAGTTTCGCGAGTATTGCATGATAAAAGAGTTGTAACTCTTGATTTGGCATCGCTTGTTGCGGGAACGAAATACCGCGGACAGTTTGAAGAGCGTATGAAGGCGGTTATGAACGAGCTTGAAAAAGCAAAGGATGTAATTTTATTCATAGATGAGCTGCACACAATAGTAGGCGCCGGGGGCGCGTCAGGTTCGCTTGACGCATCGAACATTTTCAAGCCCGCGCTTGCAAGAGGCGATTTGCAGTGCATCGGTGCAACCACGCTTGACGAATACAGGCAGTATATCGAAAAAGACGGCGCGCTCGACAGGCGGTTTCAGAAAATTATTGTCGACCCGACCACCGAAGAAGAAACAATGCAGATTTTAAACAACATCAAGCATAAGTACGAAGAACATCACATAGTAAAGTATACAGAAAAGGCAATTGAATCGGCGGTTAAGCTCAGCTCACGCTATATTACTGACCGCTATCTGCCCGATAAGGCAATCGATGTTATGGACGAAGCCGGCTCGCGGGTTCACCTTGCAAACATCGTAGTGCCTGAAACGATTGTAACTCTTGAAGGCCAGATACAGGAAATCAAATCCAAGAAGAATCAGGTTGTAAAAAGCCAGAACTTCGAAGAGGCGGCTCGCCTGCGAGATGAGGAAAAGCGGCTTCTTAACGAGCTTGACCAGGCAAAGCTTGACTGGGAAGTTAAATCACAGAGCATAGTTCACGAAGTTACCGAGGAAAACGTTGCAGACGTGGTTTCGATGATGACAGGTATTCCCGTAAACCGTGTTGCGCAATCCGAAAGCGAAAAGCTTGTTAAGATGGAAGATGAGCTTAAGAAGTATATCATCGGGCAGGATGAGGCGATTGTCAAGCTTTCAAAGGCAATCAGGCGCACTCGCGCGGGACTTAAAGACCCAAACAGACCGATTGGCTCGTTTATTTTTACGGGACCCACAGGCGTAGGCAAAACCGAGATGGCTAAGGTGCTTGCAAGGTTTTTGTTCGATAGCGAGGAGAACTTAATTAGAATAGATATGAGCGAGTATATGGAGAAGTTTAACGTATCTCGTTTGGTAGGCGCTCCCCCCGGATATGTTGGCTATGAGGAGGGCGGGCAGCTAACGGAGAAAGTAAGGCGCAAACCTTATTCGGTTGTTCTGCTTGATGAAATTGAAAAAGCGCACCCGGATATATTTAATATTCTGCTTCAGGTTTTGGATGAGGGCGTTTTAACCGACAGTCTCGGCAGAAAGGTTGATTTTAAAAATACGATACTGATAATGACTTCCAATATCGGAACAAAGGATATAAAGGCAATAGGCTCAATGGGGTTTGGGAATCTTGACGATGCTGACAGCTACACGAGGATGAAAACGCAAATCGAGGACTCCGTTAAAAAAGTATTCAGCCCAGAGTTTTTAAACAGAATCGACGATTTAATTACATTTAAACAGCTTACCAAGGAAGATATATTCAGGATTATAGATATTTCAACAAAGCAGCTCCTCAAGCGGATTCACTCGCTCGGCATTACTTTTGAATTCGATGACTCGGCAAAGGAGTTTTTATCTGAGAAGGGTTATGACCCGAAATTCGGCGCAAGACCTCTCAGACGGGCAGTGCAGAAGTATGTTGAAGACCCTGTGAGCGAGGAAGTTTTAAAGGGCACGTTCAAGGAAGGCTCAAAAATTAAGGTGAAGCATAAAAAGGGAGCCGATGAGCTTATATTTGCCGATTCAGCCAAGGAAAAAGTCAAAGAAAAAGCCGCAGAGGAGCCGGTGAAAGAAGAATAATCTAAACGTGAGACGTAAAACGTAAAACGGTAAAAAAGGCAGAAGTAAAAAAAGACAATGAGTCCCGTTTCAGAGATGAGGCGGGATTTTTTATTTGGTCCTTATTTTAACAACTTACTTTAATATAGACTTGATGTTTTTTGATTAATGAGGTAAGTTTTAAATATCACAAATCAAAAGCTAAAGCCATGAAGCAGACTTACATTATCATCGTTGCAATTCTCTCATTATTGAATTCACAATTAAGTTTTTTGCAATGCCAGGTTTTATTCACCGATACAGCGCCAGCGCTCGGCCTAAATGACCCGGGGGCGGGGCAGGGTGCGGTTTTTCTAGACGTAAATAATGACGGGTACCTTGATATTTTTCTTGTCAACAATAACAATCCAAATAAGCTTTGGATTAACAATTCGGGGGCGAGCTTCAGCGATCAAAGTGCGGTTTTTGGCTTGAGTTTAAACGCTGCAGGCAGGGGATGTTCGTCAGGTGATTATGATAACGACGGGCTTATAGATATAATGGTAGGCAATTTTAATCAAACACTTGTGCTTTATAAAAACAACACAACCACTTATACAATAGTTACCTCGGTTGCAGGTATAAGTTTTACAAGCTGGGGTGGCTCAATCAACTGGTTTGATTGTAACAGTGATGGAAGGCTGGATGCTGTGCTTGGAAACGACGGCGTGCCGTATCATTACAATTACCTGTTCAGAAACGACAACCTGACAAGCTTTACAAACGTCGCTTACGCGTCCGGGCTGACCGACAGCGCGTCAACCCTAACCATAGCGGGCTCCGATTACGATAATGACGGGGACATTGACTTATTCTGCGGCTCACAGACAAACCTAGGAGCAAGCGGCACGGGGCTGCTTTACAGGAACAACGGCGGCTCATTTTCTGATGTAACCATTGCCTCCGGAATTGTGACCGGCAATTACACATGGGGCGCTGACTGGGGGGATTACGATAATGACGGTGATATGGACCTCTATCTTGCAAACTTTACGGGATTGAACCAGCTTTATAAAAACAACGGAAACGGAACATTTACCGAAACGGCGGTTTCGCTAGGTTTAAATGATGCGGGTCAGTCTTTTTCATGCGGCTGGTTTGATTATGACAACGACGGGGACATTGACCTGTACATTGCCAAAAGCAGTACTGCTGTTGACAGGCTTTACCAGAACAACGAAGGAAGCTTCACCGATGTTGCCGCAACGGTTGGAACCAATGATACAAGGCACTCCGCAAATATTACGCTTGGTGATTACAATAATGATGGCTTCCTTGATATTTACCTTGTCAACAACGGCTCGGAAAACAGGCTGTACAAAAGCAATGCAGGCAATTCAAATAAATGGGTGATTTTAAAATTAAGGGGTGTGGTTTCAAACCGCTCAGCTGTTGGTGCAAGAGTAACGGTTAAAACGGGAAGCTGGCGGCAAATCAGGGAGGTTCAGGGCGGCTCAGGCGGCAAAGGGCAGAATTCACTGCCGGTTGAGTTTGGAATAGGGGGCTCATCAGTGATTGACAGCCTGATTGTGAGATGGCCGAGCGGAAACGTCCAGGCTTTTACCAGTGTTGCGCCGAATGTAATTTATTCTTTGGTTGAAGGGCAGGGACTTTCAAGTATTAACGTTACCGGAACAGAAATACCGCATAGCTTTGCATTAGAGCAGAATTATCCCAACCCGTTTAATCCGGTTACAAATGTCAAATTCCAAATTCCAATTGCCGCTTTTGTAAAACTTATAATTTACGATATTACAGGCAGAGAAATAACCACTCTGGTAAATGAACAATTAAATGCCGGGACTTACCAAGCGGATTGGGATGCATCGGGATATCCAAGCGGGGTTTACTTATATAAATTATTGGCAGACGGGTTTACCGATGTTAAGAAGATGATGCTGTTGAAATAAGTTATTGTGGGGTGGTTAAATATAACGTTTGTTGTTTAAAACCTAATGCGATGAGATTATTTACCGCTGCCTGCTTCAGGCGGTCGTTCAGAATTTGGAGGCTATCTCATCACACAGCGCATATCCTTTGGTGGTCAGGCGGAAGGTATCGTTATTAATCTCAGCAAATCCGTTTTTAATAAGCTCTTTAACGGGGGCGGAATATTTCTCGCGGAAATCAAATTTGTATTTTGATTTGAAATCATTTAACTCAATCCCTTTGCTGCGAAGTCCGAGGAAAATATGCTCGTAAATGGATGTCTTGGTGTCGATTGTTTCGGTAAAATCTGCGGCATCTTTTCCGGATTCAACGAGCTCAGTACATTTGGCAAGGTTTCGCACGTTTGTCCATCTCTTGCCTGCGATAAACGACGAAGCCGATGGACCGAATGCAATGTATTCTTCATGATTCCAGTATTTTAAGTTGTGTTTGCATTCAAAGCCATCTTTTGCGTAATTGGAGATTTCATACTGCTTAAAACCCTTAGCTTTTAAATACTCCATTGTAAACTCAAACATTTGGTGCTCGAGCTCAATATCAGCTTCGTTAACTTTGCCGCATTGCCTGAGATTAAAAAGGGGAGTGCCTTCTTCAAAAATCAGGGAGTAAGCCGAAATATGCTGTGTGTTCAGTCCAACAGCCGTTTCTAAATTGTACTTCCAGTTTTCAAGATTCTGGTTCGGGAGCGCGAAAATCAAATCAACGTTAATGTTTTCAAATCCCAAATCCTGAGCGGTTTTAACGGAGTAAACAGCTTCACCGGCTGAGTGGATTCTTGTTAAAAATTTTAATTCACTATCTATAAATGACTGCACACCAAGGCTTATTCTGTTTATCGGAAGCTTTTTGAATTCTCTCAGCTTTTCAGCATTCAGGGTTCCTGGGTTAGATTCTATGGTGATTTCGCTTTCGGGTGAAATGTTATAAGTAGAATAAAGCGCTTCAAATATTGAATTAAAATCGCTGTATGAAAGAAGTGAAGGCGTGCCCCCGCCGAAGAAAATTGTATCGAATTTTCTGCTGCTTAATTTATGTGAATGGGAAACGATTTCCTTTTTTAATGCAGAAATAAATTTTTCCTTTTGCGAATGGTTGGTAATGGAGTAAAAGTCGCAGTAAATGCATTTTGTATCGCAAAACGGAACATGTAAGTATATGCCTGGCATTTTTTTTATAACCTCACCCCTTTCCCTCTCCTAACAGGAGAGGGGTGTCCGTTAGGACGGGGTGAGGTTTGCTCCTATTTAATTGCTTTTCCAATTCTGTCTAAGCGAATTGAAGCTAATAAATCACCAAAGCGCGAAAACGGAATTTCCGAATTCCAGTAAAAATATACAAACCAGGCTTTTCCGACAACGTTTTCACGCGGAACAAATCCCCAGAAGCGGCTGTCTAGGCTGTTGTCGCGGTTATCGCCCATCATAAAGTAGTAATTCCGCTCGACTGTATAGCTTGTTGACTCCTGCCCGTCGATAAAAATTTTGCCATCTGGTTTCATTTCGATTTTATGACCCTCGCGCTTAATGAATGTGTCCCATTGTAAATAGTTTTCTTTCGATAAAGTTACAGCATCGCCTTTTTTAGGCACAGTTAAAGGACCGTAGTTATCCCTGTTCCACCCGGAACCTTTCGGAAAAATTTCGGAGTCAGGTCTGCCTTTGGGGTAAATATTTCTATCAACATACTGCATATTGGGAGGGCGGAGGAATTCCTGCCCGTTTACGAAAAGCACTTTATCCTTGACTTCAATCACATCACCCGGTTCTCCCACAATTCTTTTAAGATACTGGACTTTTGTCGACGGTTCAAGCTCGTCCCTGAAGCCTGGAAATTCAAAATTCACTACGTCGTTTCTTCGCGGCTCACGAATTGCCGGAAGCTGGATATAGGGGAGCTTGATTTCTGTAAAGGGTATAAAGCGCGGAGTCGAGCCGCCGTATACAAACTGGTTGAAAAACATTTTATCACCGATTAAAATAGTGTTAAGCATTGAACCGGTCGGGGTGCTGTAGCCCTGAATAAAAAACGACTGGATGAATAACACGACAACCAGCGTCATTAAAAGCGAGCCGAAGCTCCGCAGGCGTTCTTCAAACGTTGTTTTTTTCTTTTTTCTTTTTTCTGCCATAAGTTATTTTACTATTGTTCCAATTCTATCCCACCGGATTGAAGCTATTCTTTTGTCTAATTGAGCCAACGGAATTTCAGGGTCAAATGAGAAATATATCATTGTAACTTTACCGATTATATTATCTTCGGGCACAAATCCAGTATATCTGCTGTCCAAAGAGTTGTACCAATTATCACCAATTACAAAATAATAATTTCTTTTTACTTTATAAGTATACGATTCTTTTCCATTAATGAAAATCTGATAGCCATGGGTTTCAAATTCAATCTCCTCTTCCCGTTGCATAAAGACTTTCCACATTTCTAAATTTTTAACATCAAGTTTTATTTCATCTCCTTCTTTTGGGACTATAATCGGGCCATAATTATCCGTGTTCCATCCGCTGTTTATTGGAAAAATATAAGGGTCTGGCGACTTCAATGGAGTTTCGGTAAAACTCTTAACTATTGATGTTGCCGGTAAAACGTAAAGGTCACCGTTTATTAATATGTGCCCATTGCTAATTTGAAGAGTATCTCCAGGAACTGCTATTATTCTCTTTAACCACTTCGTTTCATCTTTGGGCTTTATTTCATCTCTTCCTCCTGGATATATATAACTTACAACATCACCTCTTTGAGGTTTTGAAAACCAGATTAAATATTTATTGCTAAAAGGTTTTCTTATACCATATTCAGATTCATTTACAAAAAATTGGTCGCCCAGCTGAACTGTATTAAGCATTGAACCGGTGGGGTTGATGTAGTTTTCTGGGGCCAGTAAATTTAAAAGTGAATTAGGCCAAATTGATAAGAAAATAATGCCAACATAAACAAACCATCTGTTATAAGGCTGAAGTTTATATTCTTTATTCTTACTTGCAATTTTAATTAAATCAACAATTATGAATATTATGTAAAATAAAGATGCTAAAAGTGTTAGAGCTAGCACATAGATATTTGGTGAAAAGTTTAAAAGTACAATTAGAATCGTAAATGTAAACATTGATACTATATAAATTACAATACCTCTTTTAGGTTTGCCGCAGTATAAATGTCCCAGCCCCGTACACAGAAAGTTAAAAATAATAGCTGCCCAGAAGGACCTTTTTTTAATTAATGGCTGGGATTCAGTATTGGCTGATGTAGTTTCCAAAATGAGATTTAACGAATTGTATTTGCGATTCTGCCCCAGCGGATTGAGCCGAAGAGACGTCCGAACTCCGCAAACGAAATCTCGGGATTCCACGACCAGTAAATAACCATTGCCTCGCCTATGATTTTATCCCTTGCCAGAAATCCCCAGTATCTGCTGTCAAGACTGTTAGTGCGGTTATCTCCAAGCATAAAGTAATAATCCTGCGCAACTTTATAATCCGAAGTCTCAACTTCATCAATAAATACCTTATTATCTGCGCTTAATCTGATTGTATGCCCTTCGCGCATCACAAAAGTTTTCCACTGTTCTATGTTATCAGGAGTGATTTTAATTATATCGCCTTTCTTGGGGACTTTTATAGGACCGTAATTGTCCTCGTTCCACCGGCTGTCTTTCGGGAAAATGCGCTGGTCTGGAATTTTAGGACTTTGCGGTTCACCCATAATCTTAGCATCCTCAGGGTAGGGGACTTCCTTACCGTTAACATATAATGCCTTGTTTATAATTTGGAGCGAATCGCCCGGACCTGCTGCAAGCCGTTTAATATAATTAATTACTTCTCTTGATTGAACTTCATCTCTTGAACCGGGGAAATCAAACACCACTACATCGCCATTTTTAGGGTTTTTTAGTGCCGGGAGCTTTAAATACGGAATACGGACGTCGGTAAAGGGAATGCTTCTTGGCGTTGTTGCCCCGTAAACGAATTTATTTACAAGCAGGAAATCGCCTACAAGCAGAGTGTTTTCCATCGAGCCGGTCGGGATTCTGTATGCTTCAAGAAAAAATATTTTTAAGACTATTGCCACGAGCCCTGCGAACAAAAGTGCATCAAAGTATTCCTTTAGTTTTGAGGGTTTGGGTTCGTTAGTAACATTTACTACAGTGCCGGAAAGCTCTGAATTTTCCGGCTTATGGTTTTCTGAATTAGTTTGTGTTATTTTTTGTGTAGTATTTTCTTTTAAATTTTCTGCCATTAACTTTTTTTTATTTATCTTCCTCCCTTATTTTTTCCCTCTCCCTGTCCGGCCTGACATCCCCTTTCTTTAAGGAGAGGGGAGCGAGGGTGAGGTTCATTGGTCAATTGATAAAACCGCTAAAAATGCTTCCTGCGGCAGCTGAACAGCACCGACCTGCTTCATTCTTTTTTTGCCTTCTTTTTGCTTCTCTAAAAGCTTCCGTTTTCGGGAGATGTCACCGCCGTAGCATTTTGCAATTACATTTTTCCGCAGTGCTTTTACGGATTCCCTTGCAATAATCTTTTGCCCGATAGCGGCCTGTATTACAATTTCAAACATTTGTCTTGGGATTAGCTCTTTTAGTTTGGTGCAGAGCTTCCGCCCCCACTCGTATGATTTCGAGCGGTGAACAATCGAGGACAGAGCATCGACGGGCTCGTTGTTTAACAAGATATCAAGCTTTACTAAATCGGACTGCCTGTAACTCAGAAACTCGTAATCAAGCGAAGCATAGCCTTTTGAAAGCGATTTAAGCTTATCGTGGAAATCAAAAATAATTTCTGAAAGGGGAAACTCGAAAATCAAATCCGCTTTAGTGGGCGTTAAATAATTTGTTGAAACAAAAACACCGCGCCTGTCATTTGCAAGCTTCATTACGTTGCCCATAAATTCAACGGGGGTTATGATTTGTGCCTTTATATACGGCTCCTCAATACGCTCGATATTTCCGAGCGGAGGCATTTGCGAGGGATTATCCACAAGCACCACTTCACCCGAAGTTTTAAAAACTTTATACTCAACGTTTGGAACTGTTGTTACAATTGTCTGGTCATATTCTCTTTCAAGCCGTTCCTGTGTGATTTCCATATGCAGTAATCCCAGAAATCCGCAGCGGAAACCGAACCCGAGCGCTGAGGAAGTTTCCGGCTCAAACATCAGCGATGCGTCGTTTGTCTTAAGCTTGATTAAGGCTTCACGCAGACCCTCAAAATCCTCGCTCACGGAGGGATAAATGCCCGAAAACACCATCGGCTTGATTTTTTTATAGCCGGGGAGCGGTTCTTTGGCGGGATTTGCGGAATTAATCACCGTATCACCTACGAGAAGCTCACTTGCTGTTTTTATTCCCGTAACCATATAACCAACATCACCCGAGTTTAGTGAAGTGGTTTTGATTCTGCTCATACGCAGGGTGCCGACTTCCTCTGCATCAGTAGAAATATCTGTTGCAAAAAAGCGGACTTTATCGCCCTGCTTTAGCGCGCCGTCGAAAACCCGCAAATAGACGATTATCCCCCGATATGAATCGAAAGTGGAATCGAACACCAGTGCTCTTAAAGGCGCGTGAACGTTGATTTCAGGGGGCGGAATTCTGTCTACAACTCGTTCCAGTATATCGAAAGTTCCTATGTTTGTTTTTGCGCTTGCCAGGATAATTTCCTCTTCTTTACAACCGATAAGCTCAATAATTTGTTTCTTAACCGCTTCAATGTTAGCGCTTGGTAAATCAATTTTGTTTATAACGGGTATTATGGTCAGATTTGCATCTATTGCGAGGTAAAGATTGCTCACGGTCTGAGCTTCGATGCCCTGCGAAGCATCTACGACAAGTATAGCCCCCTCGCATGCGGCAAGCGAGCGGGAGACCTCATATGTAAAGTCAACGTGACCAGGGGTATCGATAAGATTGAGCGTATATTCATCGTTATCCTTCGCCTTATATTTAAGCTGTATAGCGTGAAGCTTAATTGTAATACCGCGTTCCTGTTCAAGCTCCATATCATCAAGTACCTGCTTTATCATTTCGCGTTTTGGTATTGTGTGCGTTTCCTCAAGTAACCTGTCCGCAAGAGTTGACTTACCGTGGTCAATATGGGCGATTATGCAAAAATTTCTAACTTTCGGATTCATATAATTCTTGAGGCCGGCTCAATTTTTTTTAAATCACAGGTAAGAATGCCTGCCAGCTGCTCCAGGAGTCAACGACTCTGGGAGTGCTGCCCGAATTTTTAACGTTTTGAGAAGCCCCGATATGTTGTATAAAAATAAAACAGTAGCAATTTAAACAGGAGATAAAGATACCTCGGTTAAATCGCTACTTAACAAACTTTTAATCAATGATATTAAGAAACTAAAAAGACTCCGGCTAAATCTGCCTCACCGTTCAGCAATCAGGATTTTTGAGATTTTCTCTGCTGCCTTATGGACTGGATTTCGTTTCTCATTTCCTGAGCTTTTTTCCTGACTTCGTTCAATGCTTTTCTTAGTCTTGTTCCTGCTGAATTTTGTCCCTTCGTGAAAAACTTTTCAAGGTCTTTGCCCATATCGTCTAACATAGCTCTGATTTCATTGATTTTTTCCATTTGTTTTCTCCCTCCTGCCAATTAGCCGGGCAGGTTTAATTTTTAAATTAATATTTATAAATGATGCAGCTAATTACTGATTCGCCTGTAACTTAACTTGAAACAGTCGGAACATACGGGATATCGAGAATCGTTTTAATACCCCATAAAGTGAATGCAAGTCCGAAAATTATCAATAGTCCGATTATGGCTACCGACTGCCACTGTTTAAGCTTGTAATCCCTGAATATGCCCCAGATACCGTTCAACCCGTGATACATAGCTAAAACGACAAACGTTAAATCGAAAACCCTGTACCAGTTGCTCTGCATTCTTGCTAATACCGCGTCGTAAGTATGACCTGATTCAGGAGTGTAATGCATTAAAATATAATGGCTAATCACCATCACAACAAGAATCAAGCCGGTTATTCTCTGAAAAACCCAGCTGAATGAACCTGAAGATGTGGAATGCTGGTGTTTATACAATTAATTAATTATCTCTGTTACTTATCCCGCAAAAAATTTATTTATTTCGTGGGCAAACATTATGTAGCCCATAGCGAAAAACAAAATAGTGCCTATAACAACCGAATATTTATATAATACTTTATGATAGCGTGCTCCGTCAGCCCAATCAACAAGGACAACTCTAATGCCGTTTAGTGAGTGAAAAAGAACAAATGCAAATAAAAGCCACTCCAATACCATAAAAAACGGCGTTGTGTATTTAGCAACGAACGTGTCAAACGCAGCTCTCCCCTGTGACAGAGGGCTAAGGGAGTAAATATGAAGAAACAAATAGCCAATTAACGCAATTCCTGTGATTCTGTGTAATATCCATGCCCAGCTACCAGAGTCTTTTCTGTAATTTAAATTAGTTTTGACCCAGTTTTTCTGGTCAAATTTTTTAAATTCTGACATTTCCTGAACAAAAGTAGTTAAATTTGTTTAAAAATGCAAGAACTCACAAAAATATTTATTTTAGATTATTTTTTAAGGGTTAGTATAAACGCAGGTATTTTCTAAGAGAAATTGCGCTTCCTAGTGTGCCTAAAAGAGTGCCGAATATAACAAGTAAAATCAGGAACTTAGTATCCATTATTGTGAAATTAAAATCATTATTGGTATATGTTGAATAAAAATAAGAGAGGAAAATTTGCAAAATAATTACGGCAAGGATGCTTCCCAAAAACCCCTGAAAAAACCCCTCCATAATGAAAGGAGTACGGATTGTTTCCTTGGTTGAGCCGATTAGCTTCATAATTTCTATTGTGTCTTTTTTGGATTGAATCATTAATCTAATTGTGTTTCCGACAAGAAATATCGAAGAAAACGTAATAATTACAAAAAGGCTCAAATTTAAGAAAACCAGAGATTGCGAGTTACGTTCAAGAATTTCAAGGTTTTTCTGTGCATAAACCACATCATTGATTTCTTTGTATTTTACAAGCTCTCCTTTGATTTTTTCAATTCTGTCGATTGTTTTGTATTCGTCATAAAGATTTATTTTCAGCGATGCGGGAAGGGGGTTGTAATCAAAAACCTCAAGTATATCCTGCCCGAAGTCCTGTGCGAAAATTTTAGCAGCTTCATCCTTTGAAATGTAAGTAACGTTTTTTACGCCTCCGATAGTTTTAATATCCGCACTTAAGCGGCTTAAAGCCCCCGGCTGGATTCCGTCATTCAAATATGCGTCGATTTCAACTTTATCGCGGATTAGCTTTAAAAGCTTAACCGAGTTGATTGATATGGTTAAAAAAATTCCAAGCAGCAGTACTGAAAGCGCTATAACAACGGTTGAGCTGAAAACTGCCGATTTAGCGGTTTTTAAGTAACGAAGGAATTCTTTGAAGTAGTAGGACGGATTCATTTAATCAATAAGCAATTGTGCAGTAAAACAATAAGCCAATAATAAATTAAGATTATGAATTTTGTAAGTCATTTAATTAAAATCATTTTCCTTGAAGTAATCACGGTATTACCAACAGTCAGCGAATAGAAATATACGCCCGTCGCCAAATCAGATGCATTAAATAGTATATCATATTCTCCTGCGCTTAGGGTTTTGTTTAAAAGCACAGTAATTTCATTACCGTTCATGTCAAACACTGTAAGGGCGACTCGGCGAGCCGCCCCTACAGGCAACTCGAACTTGATAATAGTCATTGCATTAAACGGATTCGGGTAATTCTGATATAACTCAAATTCTCCCGGAATTTCATTGGAAATATTATTAATAAACGTTACTCCGCCGTTTGTTGTTTTTAAAACCACAGTACTGCCGACTGCATAGCCGACAGTATCGTTAACAAAATCAATAGCCCACAGCTCAACCGAAGAGCCGGTCTGATGAACAAGCCAGTTTGCCCCGCCATTTGTCGTTTTGATGAGCTTGCCACCTTGTCCCACAGCAAATGCGGTGTTTGCGTTCAGAGCAAAACATTCCCGCAGGTAGCGGTTATCATTGCTTGTTTGGCTGACCCAGTTTGCCCCGCCGTTTGTGGTGTTGATAATAGTTTCGCCGCCCAGATACCCCGCCACAGCCCAGCCGGTATTGGCATCAGCAAAGTGAACTGAGTAGAGGGGAGTAGTGGCGGGAGTCGACTGCAAAACCCAGTTCAGTCCGCCGTTTGTGCTTTTTATTACCTTTGGAGCGCTTGGGCCGCCGACGCACCAGCCGGTATTTTCATCGATAAAATAAATAGAAAACATTTTATTCGGCAAACCGCTTGAAATGGGAAGCCAGTTTGTCCCCGAGTTTGTGGTTTTAAACATTATCTCGGTACCGAAATCACCGCCCGCAATCCACCCGGTGTTATCATTAATAAAAAATACATCGTTTAACCTGTCCTGTATCCCCGTCGGCTGCTGTGTAAATGAGCTCCCATTGGTTGTTTTGCCTATATATCCGGGGTAGCCGACGACCCAGCCGGTTAAATCATTGATAAAGAAAATTCCCGTTAGGTTGCCTCCTGAAAGCGACGACCAGTTAAATCCCCCGTTTGTGGTTTTACGTGTTATTCCGTTTGCGGTTGAGTAGCCCGTGTTGTTGCTTGGAAAGTTTACCGCCTGGTTGCCCTGTGTGGAAACAACAACCCATTGTGAATAATTAGTAATTAGTAATGAGTAATTAAAAATGAGTATGTAGAAAAAATGTTTCATTTAGATTCTTTTGGAATAACTTTAAATTTTAAATCTCTGGCTGTTACTCGTCTTAAAAGCCAATAAAAACTCATATGTGAATCAAATTTAATTATATATGTGCCTGATGGAAAATATGATTTTGAATACAAGTTAGTTATGAATTTTTTATTTAAAGCGATAGTTATAGTTTTTGTTTTGTAAGGAAAAATAGAATCAGACGGGAACCATAAACTTGGAATTGATCTCATACCCGAAATTGTATCCATAATTCCAAAAGTAGCCAAAAGATATGTTGAATACCAATATGTATTGCTGTTACCATCTACAACAGAAACATCTGAAATTATATCAAACGGATTAAAGTAAACGACAGAATCACCTTTGTTGAAATCAAATTCTATTTTTAGAATTATGTCTTCGCCTTCGCTATATTCATATTTATTAAGCGAGAATTTTATTTCATTAGTATCTTTATATGTTTGAGAATACATATAAAGTGGGCATAACGCATAAATCAAAATGGACATTTTAATGATATTATAATTCACTTAACTCTTTTTATATATTGTTCAGCCCAGCCAAGATAATTAATATGTTTTAAAATTATCCATCCCGCGGCTGTGCCAAGGATAATATAAATCACACCAACTAAATAATCACTCAGAATAATTTTGCCTATTCCGAATAAAAACATATAAACAAGAATTATTCCGCAAATCCAATCAATAAATAATACGAGATAACCCCTGTCAGCTTTTACATCGGGATGTTTAACTGCATAATCCTTCCATCCGACTCCCCCAGGGTGAACTCGTTTGTAAAACGTTGAAAGTTTTCCTTCATCAACCGGTTTTGTGATAAACACAGTGATTAACCAGGCAAGAGTAGTAACGGGAACAATAATAAACAGCGTCTCAGGAAATTTTACGTCAAACCTGCCGAAATGTAATATTGCGTACACAATAAAGGGAGTAACGGTTGCGACAATCTCCGAGATTGCATTAATCCGCCACCAGTGCCAGCGGAGAATTAGAATTAATCCAAGCCCTGCGCCGCATTCAATAACAAATGCCCACACACCCGATATGCTTGTCATAAACATTGTAACAATAACCGATATAAACATAAAAACAATTGTCATTACTCTTGATACTGTGACATAGGATTTTTCATCCTTGCCGGGCGAGATGAAACGCTTGTAAAAATCATTAATGAAATACGACGTGCCCCAGTTAAGGTGGGTTGCAATTGTTGACATATACGCGGCAAAAAATGCGGCGAGAAGGAGTCCCTTAAGCCCCGTTGGGAGAAAATCGTTCATCGCTTTGACGAAGCCGAGCCCTTTATCTGCCGGTGAAAGCTCAGGGTAGAGGACAATTGCGGAGAGGCCGACTAGTATCCACGGCCAGGGACGAATACAGTAGTGGGCAATTTGAAAGAACAATGTTGCAAGCAGTGAGTTTTTCTCATCTTTGGCGGACATCATTCTTTGCGCTACGTAACCTCCGCCACCCGGTTCTGCGCCTGGATACCAGCTAGCCCACCACTGAATTCCAATAAAAGCCAGAAATGTTGATACCGTCATCAATAAAATTCCGCCCGCACCTGTTGAAGTTCCCGTATCTCCGCCGATTTGCGGTGTGAATCTCAGAGCCCAGTCAGGAAGTTTTGACTCAAGTCCCGAAATGCCGCCGATTTGAGGCGAGTTAACAACAATTACAGCGAGTATTATACATCCAATCATTGCAAGGAGAAACTGAAAGGCATCCGTTACGGCAACACCCCAAAGACCTGATATTGCGGAGTAAATTGCAGTAATAAGCATTGCGCCGCCGAGGAAGTAAATAACGTTATTTTGATTCACATATTCGGGAAACATGCCGAGCAGGATTTTGCCCATTGCAAGATTTACCCAGCCCATTATGATGCAGTTCATAAATATACCGAGGTACAGTGCTTTAAATCCCCTTAGGAATGAAGCTGACTTGCCTGAATAGCGAAGTTCGATGAACTCAACGTCAGTTAAAATCCCGGCTCTCCGCCACAGCTTAGCGAAGAAAAACACCGTAAGCATACCGCCGATGAGCATATTCCACCAGAGCCAGTTGCCTGCAATGCCGTTTTGCCCGACAAGCTCGGTTACGGCAAGTGGAGTATCAGCTGCAAATGTTGTTGCCACCATCGAGAGTCCCGCGAGCCACCACGGCAATTGCCTGCCGGAGAGGAAAAAGTTTTCCGTGCTCCCGCTTGCCTTGCGGTAGTAGTATAATCCGATTGCTAAGCTGATGATGAAATATAAGGCAACGATTAACCAGTCGATTAATTGCAATATTCCCCCTTATAATCCCGAACCCTGATTCGGGAACTAATTTTATCAAACAAAAATAAAATAAAGCGATTTTAATAGCAATTTTAAATTTAGGACTTAACATCTTGATTTACAGTTTATTATAATTAATTTATTTATATTTTTCCCTATGGAAAAAATTGTTTATATACTCGGTGCTGGGTTTTCAAGACCGTTGGGTTTACCACTAATGAACGATTTTATCGAAAAGTCAAAAGATATGTATTTTGATAATATTGATAACAGTGATTATTCAGATTTTCAAAGCATTTTTAATACTATTAGAGACATGGCGATATCTAAACAATATTATGATACAGATTTAGATAATATTGAAGAGGTTCTCTCAATTCTTGAAATGCAGAAATTTACAGGAGAAAGAACTAAGGTAAAAAGTTTTTTAGAATATATATGTAAAGTTATCAAATATTATACACCTGAAATTAATTGGGATGTGAATGATTTTAAGAGCCCACCGGAACATTGGAGATTTGGTATTTGGGGCAAAGAAGAAATTTGGAATGATTATGGTTATTTTGTAATGAGCATGATCGGCAATAAAAAAATGGTAAGAAAATATCATAGAGAGGATAATATTCATTATTGGAAAATTGAGGATGTTAGAAAAAATACACATTATTCAGTTGTTACAATGAATTATGATTTAGTTTTAGAGTCAATTTGTGAATCATTTAATAAAAACTTTCGTTATCAGGATAGGAATGATAAGGTTATATATTTTAATAGAGAGTATAATAAAGAGGACCCTGTAAATTCAAATAATACTTATTTAGCTAAATTGCATGGTTGTGTCAGTACTGGGATTGTAATTCCGCCTACTTGGAATAAGGGACTAGTAGATAAAGAGATATTACCTGAATGGAAATTAGCATATAATTTATTAAAAAACGCGACACAGATAAGAATAATTGGATATTCTATGCCGATAACGGATTCTTATATAAAATATCTTTTACGAGCTGCTATTATCAAGTCAGACCATTTCAAAAAAATTGATGTTATAATATTAGATGACAATGGAGATGCTCACAAGAGATACTCTGATTTTATAAAAGCAAAAAATTTTAGATTTAAATCAAGAGATGTTAAGGATTATCTCTATTTTATAAAGAAAAATACAGGTTCCTTTGTAAATTTAGAAAGAGATGAAGAGCTAATTTTTAACAGATTAGAAGATACTCACGAAACCTTTATGAAGACTTGACAGCACGTTACTTCGTAAACGCTACATACACCGTATCGGTCATTCCGCATTCAAGTTTGGTTTTGGTAACGTAGTTTATTGATTTCGGGTCGATGTAATCAGGGTCCTGGTATTCCACTTTTACCTTAATTCTTTTTCCAATGTCCTCTGCCAGATTTATAGTGTAAGTTTTATTTTTCGCAACCAGCAGGTTGCCTGAGGGAAAGCCGTCGATTGTTAGGTTAATTTCAAATAATGAATTGTTTGAGATATACAGATATGCATCACAGCCGGCTTTATCAGCTGACGCAGTATTCGATAACCCGATAATTGCAGCAATGATGATTAATGTCAAAATTGAAAATTTAATTGAGTTTTTCATGATTGAAGACATTTATTTTATGTGAATTTAAACAACCAAAATTGAAATGTAAATGTATTAATCCTCGTATTGTTTGACGCCTACGGCGTCATAACACTGGAGTGTGAGTTTTTATAGATATTTGATACCTGACGGCATCAAATAAAGGAATGCTTCTGAATTTAAAAACACAAAGCAAATCCCGTAGGGATTAAACATTTATAGAAAAATGAAATATATTAAAATACGATGCCGTAGGTATCGCATAAAGAGAAGCAACGTATTATCTAATCCCCAACAAATTTAGCCCGTTATATGTTATGAATGCGAGGATGTAAGCCATAAATGTATAAACAACAATCTGCATAAGGGGGATTTTCCACGAGCCGGTTTCTTTTCGGGCAACGGCAACGGTTGAAAGGCACTGCATTGCAAACATAAAGTAAATAATTAATGCTATTGTGGATGCTGTTGTGAAAAGTGGTTGTGTGCCGTCTGTTGATTTAGCATTTCGCATCGAAGTCAGTATTGACTTTTGCAGGTTATCGCTGTTATCGGAATCTTCCGTAATGTTAAAAGTAATAGCCATAGCGCTCACGAATACTTCCCTTGCGGCAAATGCTGAAATTAGAGATACCCCGACGCGCCAGTCCCACCCGAGCGGCTTTAACACAGGTTCAAATACGTATTTGCCGATTGTAGCAGCGTATGAGGTGTTTAACCTTTCGGATTCGATTATTCGGTTTATCTGCTGCTCGGTCACGTTTGAACTTCCTGTTTCAATCTGCGGGCTGGTATTTGGGAAATATGTCAACGCCCAGAGCAGTAATGATATAATAATAATCGTCGGACCCGCTTGCTTAACATAAACGGCTGACTTATAATATGTGTTTTTAAAAATGTGCCTGAACACCGGTGTCCGGTACGGAGGAAGCTCAAGCATAAAGGTGGATTTTTCATCCGTTTTTTTAAATTTGCTGATTATCCCCGCAACAACTGCACCGGAAATTAAGCTGAATAAGTATAATGCACCGAGTCCGATTCCTGCAATCCACGGCGTGCTCGGCGGAACAAGAAACGCAAGAAGCAGTGCGTAAACGGGGAGTCTCGCGCTGCAGCTCATGAGCGGAATAATCATAATTGTCAAAAATCTTTCATATCGGTTTGAAATTGTCCTTGCAGCCATAATGGCGGGAATAGCGCATGCGTAGCCGGAAAGCATTGGAATAAATGAGCGTCCGTTTAAGCCGAATTTCGTAAGCGGTCTATCAATTAACATTGCGGCTCTTGCAAGATATCCGGTATCTTCAAGCAGTCCGAGCAGTATGAATAAAATCACAATCTGCGGCACAAAAACCATTACCGAGCCGAAGCCGTTAATCACCCCGTTGGTGATTAAATCGCTGTACCACGTGTTACCGGGCAAAAAGTTCGATACCGCTGAAGACAGTGAACTGAAGGCAGAATCGACCAAATCCATTAACGGCTGAGCAATCCAGAAAATCGATGTGAAAATAATTCCCATAGAGATGATGAAAATTATAATCCCCCAGAATGGATGCAGGAAGAATTTATCGAGCTTCATGGAATTTTCATCCGGCTTTCTTTGCAGGGTTCTGAATACTTTTTTGTTTATCACATCGATGCTGACCTGTTTGTCGTTATGAATTAAAACCTTTTGCTCGGTTTCTTCCGTAAAATCATAAAGCTTTGCAATTGCTTCTTCGGTGGGGTGAGAAGGTTTATAAATTTTAGAGCTTAAATGTTCGATATTATAAAGCAGAATGATTTTTTTTGATTCTTCGATTAGCTCTCGGAGTCCCGTACCCTTTTTTGAATTTATTTTTACCACTGGTATGCCGAGAACTTCGCTCAATTTTTCCGAATCTATTTCCAATCCTTTTCTACCCAGCAAATCGTTCATTGTGAGAGCGATAATGGTTTTAAAACCGGAGTCAATTACCTGTTTAACCAAAAAAAGCTGTCTTGAAATCTGTGTGCTGTCAGCGGTGATTATAACAACATTCGGCAGACCGAAGCGGGGATGGTTAAACAAACCGTCTATTGCTATTTCTTCATCAGGTGAGCTTGGATTTAAGCTCACTATGCCCGGTGAATCCAAAACGCCGGATTCAAAATCGTATTTTCCGGCAAGATTTCCTGTTGAATACTCAACAGTAGCCCCCGGGTAGTTCGACGTTTTGAAATTTGAGCCGGTGAGTGAGTTAAACAGAGTCGTTTTCCCTGAATTAGGCATTCCGATTAGGGCAATAACAGGTTTTTCGTTAGTTATCTCAGTAAGGGTTCCTGTTTCGTGGCAGTTTTGAGCTTTAGTCGCCTGAGCCATTTGAATTAATCTTAATGCACTCCGCCTCGCCTTTCCTAAGAGCAATTATTGTTCCTCTTACAGAAATTGCGAGCGGGTTTTTAAAGGGTGATTTGGCTACAACGGTTACTTCCTGTCCGGGTGTAAAGCCAAGTTCCATTAATCTCAAGCAGTGGCAGTGAACGTCAATGCAGTCATCGCCAACGGAAGTTATTACGGCGCTTTCACCAATGTTTAAATCTGCAACGGATTTTGAGTTCAAATTGTTGAGTTTCTGTTTAATATCAGACCAAATATGTCCAATTTATATTAAATTTTCAATGCAATAAACTTCTAACATACCCAAAACATTATTTACTTTCAATATTCGTCGTTAAACCTCTATATTTGTGTTTATGAATATGGTTGAAATAATTGAAATCATTTATTAAGCTCGTTTTCAAAACAATTGTCACTCTTGCAGCGCTTGCAATGCTTGCGTATTTCGGGTGGAAATATGCAATCCCAAAGCTTGAGCAGAAGGAATCAAAGCAAAATAAAAGACAAACTGAGCAAAAACATCAGGAGCAAAAACATCAGGAGATTAAACAAAGCAAGAGCTATGCCGTAAAAAAAGTCAGTGACGGAGATACGTTTGAGATAGAAATGGACGGCAAAAAGGAGAAAGTTCGAATGCTTGGCATAGACACACCCGAAAGGCACCAGTCATCCAAACTTGATAAGGATTCAGAACGCACCGGCAGGGATAAGGAAACCATCAAAAAGCTGGGTGAGCTTGCTTATAAATATGTCTTAAAGCTGATTGGGGGCAGAAAAGTCATACTGCAGTCAGAACCAAACGGCGATGACAGAGACAGATACGGGCGCTTATTAAGATACGTATATCTTGAAGACGGAACGTTTGTAAATTTGAAAATCGTAGAAGACGGCTACGCAAACGCTTACAGGAGATTCAATCTTTCGAAGCAAAGTGAGTTTATCGAAGCCGAAAAGCAGGCAAGAGAAAACAAAAGAGGGCTGTGGGGCGATTTGAAGGGGCTTGAGTTTATGGAAAAACAGGGGAAATGATTATTTCATATATTAAAAATATTTCTTATTTTTATAATATATTTTCATTAATTCTAAAGGAGAAATAATGACCAAATTAAAAACTTTCGCAGCACTAACCGTTTTATGTTTAGTTGTTGTTTCATGCTCAAAGCTTAAAGACTTAACAGGCGGCGATAAGCTTTATTTCTGCGAGAAATATACAACTAAGGAAATAGGGGAGGGGACAAAGTTTACAACTGGGACAATTACCGTAATGCTTAAGCTCTCCAAGCCAATTGGCGTAACCTCTGTTGATATTAACATTACCGACCAGGAATCGGGAAAACCGGTTGAGACAGTTCCGTTTACGGTACAGTCAAGCTGGGACTATATTCA
>JAKEEM010000009.1 GCA_022616535.1 Chlorobiota bacterium
AAAGTAAAAGAAAGTGAAAAGTAAAAGAACAGGCGAAAGATTTATTTACTTAATGATGAGAGGGGTAACTTACCTCGTTGTCTTTTTCATTGCCTATATTTTAATTGATATATTAATTAACGGAATACCCGCAGTTTCGTGGGAATTTTTAACCTCCGGGCCTGAGAAAAGCGGTGCTGAGGGAGGAATACTGCCCGCGATTTTAGGAACGTTGTATTTAGTCATCGGGACAATAGTTGTTGCTCTTCCGCTTGGAATGTTCAGCGCTATATACCTGACTGAATATGCCAAGCAGACAAAATTTACTCAAAGCATCAGAATGGCAATTGTAACCCTTGCAGGTGTTCCCTCGATAGTATTTGGACTCTTTGGACTGGGTTTATTCGTCATAACTCTTGATTTCGGTGCATCGATACTTGCCGGGAGTTTAACACTTGCCTGCATGATACTGCCTACAATCATTGTTGCAAGCGAAGAAGCATTAAAATCCGTTCCGCAGTATATGAGAGAGGGAAGTCTTGCGCTCGGTGCCACCAAATGGGAAACAATTTATAAGAATGTTCTTCCCTATGCGCTTCCGGGAATGCTTACGGGTTCAATTTTAGGAGTCGGCAGGGCTGCAGGTGAAACGGCACCTATTCTATTAACTGCCGCTGCATTCTTTCTGCCTGAGCTTCCGACATCGGTATTTGACCAGGTGATGGCGCTGCCGTATCATCTTTATATACTTGCAACACAGCACCCTGAAGCTCAAAAAATACTGCCGATGCAGTACGGAACCGCACTTGTGCTTTTATTTTTGGTTGTCGGATTAAATTTAGTTGCAATAATTTTGAGAATAAGGGTAAGGAAAAAATATAGATGGTAGACCATCAGCCGGGCGAAAACTTAAAAATTACAGTGGAAAAGATGAATTTTTTCTACGGTCCTGTTCAGGCGCTGTTTGAAATTAACATGAATATCCCGGAAAAAAAAGTTACCGCCCTAATTGGTCCTTCCGGCTGCGGGAAATCGACTTTCCTCCGCTCATTAAACAGAATGAATGATATAATTGACGGGACGAGACTGGAGGGAAAGGTATTAATTGACGAGAAGGATATTTACAGTCCGCTTTCAGATGTTGTTGAGCTTCGCAAGAAAGTCGGTATGATTTTTCAGAAATCGAACCCTTTTCCCAAATCGATTTTCGATAATATCGCATACGGTCCGAGAATTCACAGCGTTAAGGATAAAGGAAAGCTGATGGAAATAGTGGAGAGTTGCCTGATTAAAGCCGCTCTTTGGGATGAAGTAAAAGACAGGCTTGACCAGAGCGCAATGGGATTATCGGGCGGGCAGCAGCAAAGACTATGTATTGCCCGCGCACTTGCTATCGAGCCCGAAGTCGTGCTTATGGATGAACCGGCATCGGCTTTAGACCCGAAATCAACTTTAAAAATCGAAGATTTAATCAACGAGCTTAAGAGAGAGTATACAATTATTATTGTTACGCATAATATGCAGCAGGCGGCAAGAGTTTCAGATTACACTGCTTTTTTTTATGAAGGCCATTTAATAGAGTTCGGCGCTACCGAACAAATTTTTACAAACCCGAATCAAAAGCAGACAGAAGATTATATAACGGGAAGATTCGGATAAAGAAAAACAGTAGTGTCTTAATTTCAATCACGGATTTAGTCACCCTGAACTTGTTTCAGGGGTCTTCTCATGATGATTTTGTGAGATTCTGAAACAAGCTCAGAAGGAGGGTTTTTTGAAAATTGAAATTAAGACACTACAAGAAAAGAGGTTTAAAAAATGTTACATTACTGGCAAAGAGAAATTGAAAATCTAAAAAAGCTGATACTCAGCCTCGGAGCAATTGTAGAGGAGCAGATTCAGCGCTCACTTCTTGCTGTTGAAAGAAGGGATACCCCGCTTGCCGAAGAAGTTATTTCAAAAGACAGGGAAGTCGATTCACTTGAAATTCTTATCGAAGAAGAGTGCCTGAAAATCCTTGCCTTATATCAGCCGGTTGCTAAAGAACTGCGCTTTGTTGTTGCAGTTTTAAAAATGAATAATGACCTGGAGAGGATGGGCGACCTTGCTGCAAATATTGCCAAGCGTGCAAGGTATCTTGCAAAGAAAGATAAAATCAATTTAATTGAGGATTTCGGCAATGTTGGAGATAAAGTCCAGAATATGGTTAAGAAAGCTCTTGACGCGCTGGTAAATACCGATATTAACCTTGCCAAAGAGGTCATTGCTGCCGACGACGAAGTTGATAAGCTTACCAAGCATTTGCTTAAAAGAACAATAAACGCAATCGAAAAGGATCCTGACAGAACAAAGGATTATTTCAGCATCCGCTCCATTTCAAAAAACCTTGAGCGTATTGCCGATTCCGCCACCAATATTGCCGAAGACGTGGTTTACCTTTGCAGCGGCGAAATCGTTAGGCATACTGAGCTTGGAATGGAAGAGCAGGCGGAAGGATAATTTTTTTCTTTACCTTGAATTAAGTTGAAATAAATAATAACTTGAACTCAGCCCTCTTGAAACCGCAAGGGGACTTTTTGCATCTAATAATATAAACCAGAAATCATACGATGGCGTCCAAAAGAACCAGTATTATTATTTTTGCAGTATTTTTTCTTACAAAAAGCTTATTTTCTCAGGAAATAATTAATCTTTCTCCCGAGAACAGGTACTTTTATTCGATTGATTTGAATAAAGCGACAGGAGACCATAGGATATTAGTCGAACTGACTGTACCTGAAATGAGTGAAGAATTGGTTGAATTTCATTTTCCCAAGATTGTTCCCGGCACTTATGCAATTTATAATTTTGGCAGATTTATTTCGGATTTAAAAGCCTTTGATTCGGAAGGAAACTTGCTTGCTGCCGAAAAACTCGATACAAACAGATGGAAAATCTCAAGCGGCGGAAATCTTCACAAAGTCAGCTTTTGGGTGAGCGATACATACCATTCTAATGTTAAACCCGCTGTTTTTGAACCGGTCGGCTCGTGTATCGATTCAGGGAAAGTTTTTGTATTAAACAATTATTGTTTATTCGGATATTTTAACGGCTACAAGGAAATCCCGTTTACAATATCTGTAACAAAACCCCTTGGATTTTACGGCACAACATCTCTGCCATTAGTTCAAACAGACGAAAATAATGACGTTTATACTGCTAAAAATTATTTTGAGCTTCACGATAACCCGATTCTTTATACAATACCGGATACAGCAAGTGCTATGGTCGTCAATACGAAAGTTATGCTCTCGGTTTATTCGCCCAATAAAAAAGTAAACGCATCTTATTTAATAAAGCACACCAAAGAGCTTTTTGAAGCACAGGGAAAATATCTCGGCGGAACATTGCCTGCAGAGAGATATTCAATTCTTGTTTATATGTATACAGGCGCATCCAAGTCAGGCTCAGCCGGCGCACTTGAGCACTTTAAATCAACAACACTTTCTTACCCGGAGATACCTAACGAGAATTTTGTTGAGCCCTTTAAGGATATTGTTGCCCATGAGTTTTTTCACATCGTTACTCCGCTTACAATTCATTCAAAAGAGATACACGATTTCGATTTCATTAATCCAAAAATGAGCAGGCATTTGTGGCTGTATGAAGGCAGCACTGAATATTATGCACACCATGCTCAGGTAAAGTTCGGAATTATTTCTCTTGAGCAGTTCCTAAAAAAAATTCAGCGGAAAATCTTTGTGTCATCATTATATTTTAATGACACTCTCCCCTTTACAGAATTAAGCAAAGGCGCCCTTGACATACACAAACCGCAGTATATAAACGTGTATGCAAAAGGCGCTTTAATCAGCATGTGCATTGATTTGTATTTGCTGAAGCTTTCGGGCGGGAAATACGGCCTGCAGAATTTAAAAAGCTCGCTCGCCGAAATGTACGGACCCGATAAGCCGTTTGACGATGAGGAGCTTTTTGATGTTATTTCCAGGCTTACATATCCTGAAGTCCGTGATTTTTTCAGAGAGTATGTAGAGGATCACGAAAAATTGCCGTATAAGGAATTTTTAAGCTATGCGGGCTTTGAATTCTATGAAAAAATGGAGCGTGAAGTTCCTTCAATGATTGGAGCGGGTGTTGAAAGCGACTCCGCAGGCAGGCTAATGGTTACTGAGCTAAGGGAATTCGGAAAAACACTTAAGCTCCAAGCCGGCGATATAATTTATTCAGTAAACGGGACTGAGCTTTCGATTATTAATTTTTACAAATATTCTGATGAATTCAGCAGTAAAGTTAAAGACGGTGACGAGGTAACCGTTGTTGTATTAAGGAAAAATAAAAACGGTGAAATGAAGAAAAAAACATTAAAAGCCAATACGTTTCTGGTTAAAATAACTGACCAGTTTGTAATTTTGCCCGCAAAAAATCCAACGGCTGAGCAGCTTGAAATAAGAAAAGCTTGGATAAACAAATAAACAGAGTATTTATTTTCTTAGTAATTTATCTCAAAATAACCCTGCTTGAGGACAGTTTCGGTTTTGCCCTTTAGAAACTCGCTGATTATTGAGCTTCCTCCCAGCTCACACGTGAGCTCCAAAGTTCCCCTGATAGTGCTGCCAGTGTTTTCAGTTACCGTCAGTTTTCCCTTTTTAATAATATAAGGCTGATTGGTAATATCCGCCCACATGATGTGTATTTTTTTATCCGCACTTTCAACAAACCCTTTTTCCAGCTCAAGTGTTCCGGTTTTAATATCTGCCGGATTCGTTATATCGTTCCACTGGATTTTTATCACGCCCTTATCCGAGGGTCCAAAAGCTGTAAGCACCTGAAAATAATCAGGCGAATGCGCCTGTGCTGACATCAGCGCCCAGGTTAGCGTATCTCCGTCAATATCGCAAAACAGTGTTCCTGCGTTGGTGTTTGTATTTACCTGCGAATAACCAGTTTGGACGAATGAAAAAATAAACGCGATTTCGAAAACTAACAGTGAGATTTTTATTTTATTCAATTTTAATTACTCCTTATATCAATAATTTAATTAATTTCTATTTAATAAGCACCATTTTTTATAAGTACTGTTTTTTATGTCCGCTTATTCCATCATAGGTTTATTTATAAATAATATTTCCTCAAAGTCCATCTTTTAAATTTTTGCGCCCCAAACGGGATTCTTGAAGGTAAGCTGAAATCCCGAATTTGCAGTTCTACAACCGAGAATTAGTCTTAGTCAAACCTTACGCTATATTAATTAGCTTGGTTATTTAAATTTAAACAAAAAAATATGTTTGTTCACCTGCTCAATACAAAAAGAAAGTATAATTTTACATGAAAGCTCTTGGATCATAGGAATTCAACACATCACTAGGAATTCTTTTACCATCAATATTTTTTAGAAGTCCATTATTGTCAATTATTTCTTTCAGGTTATGAGGAGCCTTGGAGTATAAACCATAATAACAAAGTAGTTCGCTTTCCGAACGGGCTAATTGGCCAGAAACTATAGACATAAATTTATTTGCTTCAACTTCGTCAATTATTTCAGCTGAAAAATATGCGTCAACAAAATCTAGTACTGAATAAAGATTATTAAAATAAGGTTGCATATCATCATGCTTTCTGAACATACTATCAAAAGCAATATCAATAGCCTCAGGTAGTCCCTTTTTTAAATTCCTTACATTCACATCAATATCATTATTAAAATCAATAAGTACCTGGTTTATCGCACCTCGTCCCGTCCATATTCTGGTTATGTTTCCCTCCACTTTTGAAAAGCTGATATAAGACTTTCACCAGAAAAATGGGAAAATGCTACTTATCCAGCGAGAGGTGAGTATCCTCAAAAGGTCATTAATGAAATAATGGGAACAAGTGATTATTATGTAGGCTTAATTGGTGATAGAATTGGTAGCCCTACTCTTATAGCTCCTTCTGGGACAGTCGAGGAATATTATAATCATTATAATTCTGGAAAACAAATATTATTTTATTTTAAAAATGATTTAGTAGAAAGACATTCTATTGATCTGGATGAATTATTAAAAATCAAAAATTTCCAAGATATACTAAAAAAGGATGGTATTCTGTTTGACTATTACTACGATGTGGCCGAATTAAGGAGGAAACTCTGTTATGCCTTATATTGTCATGTCATTGCTTATGTTAATAAAAATAAAATAGAGGCAAAAGAAATTAATCCCGCTTTATATAGATACTATTTTCATGAGGCTAATAATTACTTTACACTCTCTACAGATTCGATGCACAGGTTTGTTACTGATTATGTTAAACGGACTGCAGAAACTAGAAAATACTTAAATGTAATCCTTAAAGGTAGTAAGGCAGAAGGTTATTTAATAAATGTAAATAAATATGTTGAGTTATATAATTTTATGAATTTCGATTTTGAGCTAAACAATAAAATTTATTCATATTTTTTTAGTTTAGCAATGGAGAACTATTCCAAAAGTCTTTTAAGTGTTATCGGTGAAGAGGAAGCAAAGATTTTAAAGGAATCTGCTGTTAGCTTGGCAAAACAATTAAAGACAATTATAGTAGATTTTCAGGAAAATAGCTCTCAGTTAGACGATCCTGAAAAGGTAGACAAAATTTTGAGGGCAAATGTTTTTTCTAAATTCAAGTTTAATTTAAACACAGCAATTACTATTTTTGAACAAAATTCAAGCCATTTAACAAATCTAATTTCATTGTGTGATAAAATTTTAAATAAAAAATATCAGTAAGCATTGTCCAAGTTTCCAAACAACCATAAATTCTTTATTAAAAATGGTAAAAAAAGAGTTAAATAATTTAAACGATAAATTTAAAATATTTAGAGAATACTATATTCCGCTCGCATCAGTGGGTTTAGCGGCTTTAGCAATATTGGCTAACATATTAATTACTTACATTAATTCGAGAAGTGCACTCGAGATGAAACAATTTGAAGTAACTTATCTTGAAAAAAGAAAGTCTTATGCCGACATATTGACTTCAGTCAGTAATATAAAATCTTATATGTTTGAATTGTCCTTCAATGCAAATACATCCTATTATGATAAGTACTACAATTTATTTGATGAGATAGATCGGGATCTTGATTCAATTTCTAAAAATTACCAATTGAAAAAAAAGAAAGCCACTTGGGAGGATGATTTAAAAAGTCTTAATAAAAGGTTAATTGATAGTATTTATACTGAATTTGATATTTTAACCTATAGGGTTAATTTTATTCAGCCTTTTATTGATGATAAAGAGCAAGATAGAACTAATTTGATTAATAAAACCACTGAATTTATAGTTAAAACAAAAGAGTTTTTAAATAAATTTATAGAAAAGGTTTATATCAAAGATCTAAATGATATCTATAGGAATCTTAATAAAATTCCAAAATATAAAAGCAAAGAACTTATAGATACAATTTATATTGAAACTACTGGTCAAATAACGATGAATTATATTGCTCCCTACCATGAATATATATTAAATGAAGTTTATGAGCAATTATTTGTAAATAATTAGTTAGGTAGTATAATTTGGCTAAGGTAAGTAATTCAATCACTGCGCTCCCAACGGGATTCGAACCCGTGTTTTCACCTTGAAAGAGTGACGACCTAACCCCTAGTCGATGGGAGCTTAAAAAAAACGCTAAGACTGCAAATTTACAAAAAAATCGGGATATTTTAAAGGCTCGGTTTTATGAACTTTTCCAATGATTTCTTCAGCTTTTCGTAAGTTTCTTCCATTGCCTCCGATATCACCTTAACATCATTCAGCACAGGCATAAAGTTTGTATCGCCGTTCCAGCGGGGCACAATGTGAAAATGTATGTGATTATCGACTCCCGCCCCGGCTACTCTGCCCAGATTCGCACCAATGTTAAATCCGTGCGGCTTAAGAGCATCGGTTAGGATTTTGCACCCAAGCTCAATCATCTCAAAAAGCTCAAGGCGTGTTTGGTTATCAAGCTCGCTTAAATCCTTTGCCTCCTTGAATGGTACAATCATTAAATGCCCGCTGTTGTAAGGGTAAAGATTCATAATTATAAAACATGTTTTACCGCGGTAAAGGAGATAATTTTCCTTGTCCCTGTTCTGGTCAGATATTCGTGTGAAAAGCGACTTATCGCTTTCGGTTTCCGGCTCATCCTTAAACGACTGGATATATTTAGAGCGCCACGGCGACCAGAGCTTATCCATTACCTTTTAATTTAAGCATGGGCTTCGGCGAATTCTTTCTGCGCCTCTGCTACAATCTTCGATTCGATTTCCTTAGGCACCTCTTCATAATGCGAGAATTTGCGCTTGAATATTCCGCGCCCCTGTGTAATTGAACGGAGCTTCGTGGCGTAATCGTGGAGTTCCGACAGGGGAACAGTGGCTTTTATTACCTGCATTTTGCCGCTTGTATCCATACCGGAAATTTTTCCTCTGCGCGAAGAAATATCGCCCATTACATCGCCCATAAATGCTTCAGGCACTGTTACCTCAATAATGTAAATCGGCTCAAGCAGAACAGGTTTTGCTTCCATAAAGCCCTTCTTAAAAGCCTGTGCTGCGGCAATCTTAAATGCCATTTCGGAAGAGTCTACATCATGGTATGAACCGTAATGAACTGCGACTTTTACATCAACTACGGGATAATGAGCCAGAGGACCTTTCAACATTGCCTCTTTCACTCCTTTTTCCACTGCTGGAATATATTTACCCGGTATAACGCCTCCGACTATTTCATCGACGAACTCAAACCCCGCGCCGCGTTTTTGCGGTTCAAGGCGCAGAAAAACGTGCCCATACTGTCCGTGCCCGCCGGACTGCTTCTTATGCTTGTATTCGACTTCATCAACTTTTGCTTTAATCGTTTCCCTGAACGGAATCCTCGGCTGGACAACGTTTACGTCAACGCCGTATTTTTCTTTTAAGCGGCTAATTATAATTGTAAGATGAAGTTCCCCCTGCCCGCTGATGATTGTCTGTCCAAGCTCGGGGTCGTAGTGAAACAAAAACGTGGGGTCTTCTTCATGGAGGTGTGCAAGTCCCGATGCAATTTTATCTTCATCTCCTTTTTGCTTCGATGTAAGCGCCTGCTCTATTAAAGGGTCTGGGAATACAATCTGGTCAATGACTACTCCCAGCCCTTTGCCTGAAAGCGTGTTATTGACGTGGGTGTCTTTAAGCTTCACTACCGCACCTATATCACCTGTAACTGCTGTTGTAAGGTCCTTTCTGTTTTTACCGTTCATCTGGAATAACTGTGTAAGGCGTTCGACTTTGTTTTTGTTCTGGTTTGTTAAATCCACCCCCCCGGAAACCTTGCCTGAGATTACCCTGAAAAATGACATCTCGCCTACATGCGGCTCAGATAATGTTTTAAAAACAAATACAAGCGGCTCTCCGTTTGGATTCGGCTCGATTTCAGTAAGCTCGTCGCCGCCCGATTTCCTCGCAATAAAGGGGGAGGATTCCAAAGGACTGGGGCAGTATTTGCAGACAAACTCAATAAGAGGTTTTGTTCCAATGCTCGATGAGCCCGCAGTGCATAAGACAGGCAAAATTTTCTTAGCTTTGATTTCTCTCGATAAGCCTTCGATTAATTCTTCTTCGGTTAAAGTGCCGCCTTCGTCGAAAAACTTTGTCATAAGCTCGTCGTCTTCTTCGGCAACAATTTCAATAAGCTCCTGGTGAAGCTTCTTTGCCTTATCCACTAAATCAGCGGGTATTTCATGCTCGGTATAGTCGCCTTTGCCGTCTTTGCTGAACTTAAGGAGCTTCATCTTTAAAATATCAACAATGCTGTCGAAGCCCAGACCTTCGTTAACGGGAAACTGAAGCTCCGCTACGTGCGTTCCGTGTGAATCACGGAGCTGGGCAATTGTGTTATCGAAGCTTGCTTTTTCGTAGTCAAGCTTATTGATAACAAAGCAGGTTTCTATTCCATATTCTTTGGCGTAGCTTGCAGCAATTTCTGTGCCGACTTCAACTCCCTCGGAGGCGTTAACAATAATCAGTGCGGTATCCATAACTCTCATAGCGGATTTAACCGAGCCCGTGAAATCCGTATAGCCCGGGGTATCTATAATATTGAGCTTATAATCCTCCCATTGAGTGATTAAGACTGATGAATTGATTGATATTTTCCTTGATATTTCGTCCTTGCTGTAGTCGGAGGTAGTGGAGCCTTCTTCGATTTTACCGAAACGGTTTATCGCGCCCGTAGAGTAAAGAATCGATTCCGAAAGCATGGTTTTCCCGCTGCCACCGTGACCCGCAATTACAACATTGCGGATTTTATCAGGTGTTATAGTGCTCACGTTTTTTCTTTCCCTTCTAAAAATTAATCTCAGAAATTTGAAAAAGCTGTAATGCTAGGATAGTTTGCTGATTCTTCCTATTATTAAAAAAACGGCAGAGTTACCCTGCCGTTATTAAATTTTTTGTTTGCTAGTAGAGGTCTTCCTCTGTATCAGCGGAAGAATACGAACTTATCTTATCCGCTTTCCTCATCAGGCGGGGTGAACCGTTATGCGAGCCCGAAAGCGCGCTCCAGAACGTGCGCACTCCCTTGCTTATTGCCGCAATCATATTCAGCGTATCGAATACATTTGTTTCAACTTCCCTCTGCACTTTCTGCTCAAAATGTATAATTGAATCAGTTGTCTCTTTAACGGAATCGACAATATCATCGACTTTTTCAACCTGGTGTTTGATTGTGCCTGAGATTTCCTTTATATCGTTTGTTATAATAAGCGAGTTTTCAATCAGCGGTGCAGCTTTTTCCGTAAAATCGGCTACCTGCTTTTCGATGTTATCGATTGCACCGTTAATATTGCTTACAGCGCCCGTGATACGCTTTAATGCAATGATTAAGTATATCACAAGCGCTATTAACGCCAGGTAAAGTGCAATCTGCGCAATCCCCGAAATTAAACTAACTTCCTGCATTTAGACTTTTTGAACTTTATCAGTTTTATTGCCACACCTTTAGTTCTTGTTTCTTTCTTCCTTGTAAGCTTCTACGCCTGCTTTGATTGCGTCTTTAACCTTGCCTGATTCATCGACAATTTTTTCTTTTGCATGTGAATAAGTCGTGGATGTTTTTTCCTTGGCTACGTTTAAGATGCTGTTTGCGTCTTCAAGCAGGGTGCCTGCTTTTTTCTTCGCATCGCTGATGAGCTGTTCGGACTTCTTCTTGCCTTCGTTGATAATATCCTGCGCTTTGTGCTTTGCGATATCAAGATATTCTTCTGCGTCATCGATAAGCTCGTCTTTTTTGGTTTTCAAATCCTGGCGGAACTCCCTGCCCGATTTGGGCGCGTAAAGCAGTGCCAGAACTCCCCCGACTATACCTCCTGCGAGAAATCCGAGGAACAACCCTTTTGCGAGTCCTCTTTCTTCAGACATTTTATAATCCTCCTACTGTTGTCATTCCCGCGAAGGCGGGAATCCAGTTTTTTACTTTCCCCCGCTGTTGGTCTTAATCTTTTTAAGGGCGAGGCAACCTCGCCCTGCGATTGCTGTTATTACGGTTCGTCTTCGCTCGCCGCAAGCACCAACAATTGGGGTTTTAATTTATTGAACAAGTTAAAAATAGCAAAAGTTCGGGCTAAATTCAATGAAAATAAGGGGGAAAATCGGGTAGACTTAGGTATATTGACTAGGTATATTGACTAGGTATATTGACTAGGTATATTATAGAAAGAAGATAAAAATTATTTTTTTTGTTTTGAGGGACATTTTACCGTGCCATAGCTGCAAAATACACAACAATCCCCTTGTTTTGGCTTCAGAACCTTTTGGCAGCTTTCACACATATAAAAGAACTGACAGGCATTTTCCGGCATTGTCTCTTCCTTTTTATGCCCGCAGTGCGGGCAGGTAATTATAGATTGTAACTCCATAATCTATATTTTAATTCAAACTGATTAACATTTCTTCTCTCTCAAAAGCTTAAGCATGCGTTTTAAATCTGTTGTTGGGGCATCGCATGAGTAATTTTTGCAAATATATGCGGTTGATTTACCTCCAATGCTCGTCTGGTTTTCAGTAAATTCAGCAATTTTTACTATCTCCGGAGATTCTGTTTCTGTGGGTCTTAATATTAAAACCATGTTCGGAATAAATACATTATTAACTGCCATTAACATCGACTTAGTATCTTCTGCCTTTGAGTTCCCTGAAATAACTACTTCATATGATGGTCCGGCTGCAAAGTCTAACGCGCACAAAAGCATCGTGAATCCCTGCGGAGAGGATTCGATTGCTTTAGAATACCATTTAGCCGTGAGGTCTGCTTTAGTTTCAAAGTCTGAGTTTGCTGTAATTCTGCCCAGGCGCATTAAGTTCAGCATCGCTACTGAATTTCCGGAGGGGACTGCACCATCGTAATATTCTTTTTGCCGGATAAGCAGTTTTTCGCCGTCACTGGCTGTGAAATAAAAGCCCCCATTGCTGTCCCAAAAATTCTTTAGCTGGATATCGTTAAGTTCAATTGCTGTTTTCAGATAATCAACATCAAAGGTCGTTTCGTATAATTCAATTAATCCCCATATTAGAAATGAATAATCATCAACATGTGCGTTTATTGCGGCTTCGTTTTCGCGGTACCGGTGAAGCAGGGTCCCGTCATTTTTTCTTAGGGTCTTCATTATAAAATCTGCGGAGCGCTTGGCAGCGGCTTCATATTTTTCTTCGTTGAAAACACGGGCGGCTTTTGAAAGAGCAGCAATCATTAATCCGTTCCAGTCAGTCAATATCTTATCATCCTTATGCGGGCGGATTCTTTTTTCGCGGTGATTGAATAATTTTACTTTTGAAGCTTCTATAATCTGCCTGAGCTCGTTTTCAGAAATACTTGTCTTGCCGGCAATCTCTTTAAACGGTTTTTTGATATGCAGTATATTGGGATTTTGAGAACCGCCCTCTGCATTAAAGTTGCCGGCCTTTACAATATTAAAGACCTTTATAAATAAGTTTGCTTCATTTTCATCAAGTATGCTGCGAATTTCCTCTTCTGTCCAAAGATAAAATTTCCCCTCCTCGCCTTCGCTGTCTGCATCTTCAGCTGAATAAAATCCGCCTTCAGGCGAAGTCATGTCTCTTAATACATATTCAAGTATTTCCTCTGCTGTTTGTTTGTAGAATTTATTCCCTGTTGCCTGGTATGCTTCTGTGTAGGCGATTGTTAAAAGCGCCTGGTCATACAGCATTTTTTCGAAATGCGGCGCAAACCACTTTGAGTCGGTCGAATACCTGTGGAAACCGAATCCGATATGGTCATACATTCCGCCGTTTCGCATTTTTTGCAGAGTTATTTCCGCCATTTCAAGCGCCTTAGGTTCGCCGGTTCTGTTCCAGTATCTCAGTAAAAATAAAATGTTATGCGGCGTGGGAAATTTGGGCTGGCTGCCGAACCCTCCGTTTACTTCATCGTATCTTTCTCTAAGCTGATTATATGCATTATGAAGTGTGATTTCCGATAAGCTTCCGCCGGAGTAGATATCAGTTTGGTTTTTTAAGTAATTTGTAATTTCATTTGCGCTTCCCTCTATTTCGCCTCTTTGCTTTAGCCATGCATCTTTCAATCTCGGAACGAGCTCAGTCATTCCAAGTATTCCAAACCGGCTGTTTTTGGGAATATATGTTGCGGCAAAAAACGGCTTTTTATCCGGCGTCATAACAATAGTCAGGGGCCAGCCACCGCTGCCCGTAATCGCCTGGCAAACTGCCATATAAATATTATCAATGTCCGGACGCTCTTCCCTGTCAACTTTAATAGACACAAAGGCGTCGTTCATTAGTCTTGCTACGAGGGTGTCTTCAAATGATTCTTCTTCCATAACATGGCACCAGTGGCAGGTTGAATATCCGATTGAAAGGAAAACCGGTTTGTTTTCTTTCTTTGCAGTTTCAAACGCTTCCTCTCCCCAGGGATACCAGTTCACAGGGTTATTTGCGTGCTGTAGTAAATAGGGGCTCTTTTCTCCAATTAACCTGTTATAATTTGAATCGTTCATACTGCTGGTTTTGCAAAATGTTTTATGATTCCCCGGAAAACTTACAAACATAACTATTGCCGTAACAAATAAAAGCAGTGCAATTAAGTAAAACCTTTTGCCTTTGAAGATTTTCATTATAATTGAAGCTGATTTTTAGCTCTCGCGAGAAGCCCTTAAATAATAGAAACTTTTATAATATATTTATAGTTTCTCATTTCACGGAAATATTAATCATAAATTTAACTCAAGGGGAGGTAAAATGAAATCCAAGTTTTGGTTTTTAGCACTCTTTTTTCTGGCTGCAAGCGTAGTTTTTGCCCAAAAAACGCAGACTTACCTGATTATCTCATCCCACACTGTTGAGCAGTGTATGGCATCGATGGACGACCTTAAGGCAAAGGGAAACGATTTTCTTTCTAAGACTTACTGGGGATGCCACAGCGGAGACCATACGGCGTATGTTATAGTTGATGCCGAATCAGAAGCAGCGGCAAGAAATACGCTGCCCGCCTCGGCAAAAGATAACGCTAAGGTAATTGCGGTCGAAAAGTTTACTGTCGAGCAAATCGAATCCATGCATAAGCACGATAAGTAGGTGAGTAAATTCTGAGCCCCGCTTTAGCGGGTGAAGTAGAGTCTGCTCTCCGAGCGGACAGTCTTCTTGATTAACCAAGTGTCCGTTCCGGCGAACGGACGCTACGGGTAAACCTTTATATCCAGCTCTATCTGGCAGTGGTCGCTGCCCATTACTTTCATGTGGATTTTTGCATCCGTAACTATAGCACGCATTTCTTTTTAAGGTTGTGTCAGGGTGTTCTTCACGGGCGCGTCAGGTCAAAAAGATCTGACACATACCCACCAACTGCTTTTCTCCTAATTTTTACATTATTCCTCAAAACGGCGGTTCATAAAGTTCATAAGGTTTGTAAAGTTATAAAGTCTAAAAAGTTTTAGGCGACTTTTGGGCGAGGAAACCTCGCCCCCTACTCAAAACTGTTAACTGTAATTCTCATTCTACTCCATATGTGCCTAATGGAGTAAAATATCATAAAGTGAGCTTGACAAAGAAATTCAATGGTATTATATTTACCACGTGAGATAGGAAGCTATACTCTATAATTGTTTATTTTAACACCACCTTTATCTCACAGGGTTTTACCACCGTGTGCTTGTCCCCCTTATAAAGGGGGATAAAGGGGGATCGGAAACCCCGCAAAACCAAAAATCATAAAATATGTTGAATATTTAATCAGTTAATTTGTTATATGCAGCCCGTAACTCAACATAAATATCACCCGTCAACATTTCTCCAAGTAAGAAAAATTGCCAATACAAAAGAATTTAAACATATTTCTCACCCAACTTTACATAATATCGGATTTGGAACACGCCTGCCTGCAGCAGGCAGGCAAAATTTTTTTACGTGAGAAATTTGATGAAAACGGGATGTTTTTAACCCTCCGTCACTCCATGACACGTTACGCTTCGCAGCCCTGCGGGTCCTTTCTAAAAGGGAGGACAGACTATCTCCCCTTAGCTAAAGGGAGTACCCGCCAGCTGGCGGGTGAGGGGTTCGAAATATGACAAACTCAATGAACTTGACCCCCGCCTTCGCGAGGGCAAGCTTAATTAACTCAATGAACTTAATTAACTCAATGAACTCGCTTTACTCGACTTTAAACAGCGCGCTAATGGACTGGTTCTCGTTGGTGCGTATTATAGTGTTAGAAAGGAGCTTCGATACGTCAAGCACCTCAATTTTGGGAGATTTAACATGAATTGGAATGGTATTGGAAACAACAAGCTTTGTAATGCAGGAGTTGTTAATCTTCTCAACTGCCTGCCCGGAAAGAATCGGGTGAGTCGCCGCCCCGTAAATATCCCCGGCTCCTGCCTTCTTAAGCGCATCGACTGCGGCAACAAATGTGTTGGCGGTATCAATCAAATCATCAATTATCAAAACGTTCTTACCTTCAACTTCACCGATTATGTTCATCACTTCGGCAACGTTGGGTCTGGGTCTTCGCTTATCGATGAGAATCAAATCAGCGCCAAGCTCTTTGGCGTACACCCGCGCCCGCTTGGAGCCGCCTACATCCGGCGCAGCTACGGCAAGATTCTTAAGCTTCTTGTGCTTGAAGTATTTGATGAACAAAACAGAGCAGTAAAGGTGGTCAACCGGTATATCGAAGAAACCCTGCAATTGAGGAGCATGCAAATCCATAGTTATGATACGGTCGACACCTGCCTCCGTAAGCAGGTTGGCAACAAGCTTGGCGGTGATGGAAACCCTCGGCATATCCTTCCTGTCCTGCCTCGCGTATCCGAAATAGGGGATAACCGCTGTAACCCTGTTGGCGGAAGCGCGGACTGCCGCATCAATCATTATCAAAAGCTCCATAATGTTATCGGCTGGAGGATTTGTTGTCTGCACAATGTATACGTCTTTTCCGCGGATGTTATCGTTATACTTTACCCAAATCTCGCCGTCATTGAAGTTAACTATCCGGCATTTACCTACAGGCAGGTGAAGGTTATTACAGATTTCCTTAACCAGGTAGCTGGAGTTTCTGCCCGAAAAGATTTGTATCTCCGCTTTAGACATTTAGCTGATAAATTTACAGGTGAATACACAAAGTTATCAATTAATATCCGTATAATCAATAAAATAAGCGTGGATGAAGCGGAAACAGAATTGGCAAAAACAATTTGTGCGGTTTTTAATCCGGTTGAATCATCAAACGAAAAAGGGGCTTTGTAAGCCCCCGAAAGTGTTCATGTGTTCTTTAAACAGATGTCTATTTATCCTTTTATTTCTCTTCGCTCTGGCTGCAAATGTAATCCTTAACCGTCCACCATGGGTCTATGTAATCGCTCGAGGCTTCGGAAATGCCTTTTGGAATAACTCTGTATGCTCCCCACTCTTCGGTAAATTTAAAGACGAGCAAATGCGCCCACGACGAGCCGCCGATTACAGCAAGGCAAACGTCGCAGCCGGTATAGATGATGTTATAATACTCTGGACTATAATTATTGATTTTGAACTTTTTTACATTGATGTTTTTCTTATCAAGCCACTGTTCCGATATGTGTTTCCGTAAGAGGTTGGATTTTTCCCCGGCATCTTTTATAAACAGGTCGAGTATTTCCTTAGCCACCTGTTCCATTTTTCTTGTGTTTAGCTCATCGGCTTTTAAGTTTACGGTAAGAATGAGTATTAATGCTAAAAACAGTTTCAAATGTTTCATTAGTTTTCTCCGTTTTATTTAGAATTATGCGATATTTATTCAACTTCTTTGTTTTTGATTTGTTCCGGAACTTTACTTACCTGCACTAAATGACACGCTTTCTATTTTATCGCCGATTTGGATTTTATCGACAACATCGAATCCGTCGATCACTTTCCCGAACAGGGTGTAACGTCCTTCCAAATGGGGCTGGGGGGAGTGAGTGATGAAAAACTGGCTTCCTTCGGTATCGGTGCCGCTTGATGCCATGCCGACGGTGTAGGAATCGTATTTCAGGGGTGAAAACTCACTTCTTATTGAATAACCGGGTCCGCCGTAGCCTGTGCCTGTCGGGTCACCCCCCTGAATGACAAAATTAGGCACCACCCTGTGGAATAAAGTGTTATCATAATACCCTTTTTCACCGAGCTTAACGAAGTTCTGCACAGTGAAAGTGGCGATATCGGGAAAGAGCTCAATTTTGACGGTTCCTTTATTGGTGCTTATTGATGCAAACTTCTTTTCATTTAGCTTTTCGATGAATTCCCAGTCAAAATCCGTTCTGTATCTGGGGGGGGTGATTTGAGATTCATAGTCTGTACCTGTGATTTTCTTCAATGCATCGGCAGACAGCTTTGCAATATCATAGTCGCTGTTGCTAAGGTTTTCGATAAACAGTTGTTTTGCGCCTTCATATTTCATATCACCCCAGGCTTGTATATACATTAAGATCACGTCTTTATCTTGGGGAAAGGCGAATCCTTCATAATCGAACATCATTACCCGGCAGGTTTCGCTCCTGTAATTTGTGTAAAGCGAATCCTGAAGATTTGAAAGGCATTCATCTGTTATAGCGGGATTTCTTGAGTTTGCAAACTCCGAAAAAATGAGTCTTACAATGTTTCTATTTTCCTCATCCATCCTGTCGTCCAAGGCAGAAAGTGATTGGACAAATGCGAGGTATATTTTTGCAAGCTCTGGTGAGCCAATCATTGAGCCGTCTTTGTTAGGATTTTTAGTGTTATATCTCTGCACGTCGGCACTTATGAAATCACGGAGCTCTTTGTAAACTGCTCCATTGTTCATAAATGAAAACGAGTAGACAATTGCAGCTTTCAGGTCATAGTTTTCCGTTTGTGAAAAGAGCGTAAGCAGCTCATCTTTTATTTCATCTTTAAAAACCCTTGCGTAAGTCTTTACCGCCTCTGTTTTTATTTGTGTCTCTAAGGGGTTATCTTCAGCTAAAAGATAGCGTGCATCACTCCGAATATTTTCAGCAATCCCGCTTTGCGGATTTACCCCTGCAAAAAGGTTTCCTATCGTCTGCCAGGCGGTGATTGATACATGGGCGCTTGGGTCTTCTTTGGCGTGTTTAAGAAGTGAAGCCGAAATTTTATCCGCTAAGTCGGAATTTAAATCAATTTGCTGGCTGACTATTGCATTGCAGATATTTACTCTCACTCTCCAGTCTTTTTCCTTTTCTAAAGCGGTAAGCATGCTTTCAATTACAGAGATGTCCTGAAGTTTACCGAGTGCTGAAAATGCCCACATTCGTGCAAAAGGGCTGCCGGAACTTGTCAGAAAGACGATATCATTTTTGTATAAAGCCAGGCTTTCCTTATTTCCGGTTCTGTAAAATATGTATGATATTTCATAATCAATTTCCGCTCTTAGAGAGTACAGGTTGATTTTTTTAATGTAATCATAGACCTTGTCGCTTGTTATTTTCCTTGATGCAAAGTGAAAAAGTGAGATTATTTTCTCAACAAAGTAGGCATCGGAGCTTAAAACGTTTTTCAGGTTGTCGCTTGTCCCGATTTTACCGAGTGATATCAATAAAAGGGGAACAAGCTTCTTTTCTTTCTCTTTTTTTAATTGTGAAACTAAAAATACCCTGCTTTTATTGCAGTTTAAATACCCGAGAAGCTGAATTATTGATGCCTTGTTATCAATTCTGCTTTTTTTGTAATGCTTAATCAGCTCCTCAGCCAGGGATGTGTCATTCAGGTTTATTGCAGACAAAAAATAATTTGAAAATGACTTTCTGCTGCTTGTTTGGTTTATGTTTAAAAAATCAAAATCGAACCCTGAATTTCTCGTATCGGTATATTCAAGCACCTCTCTATCGAACTTGCTGAGCGGCTGCGTGAAAACGCCAAATGAATGAAGCAGAAAAAATAATAAGAGGAAGCCTGGCTTTAAAATATGTGAAAATTTACTTTTTTCTGTCATAATTATTTTTTCGTTTGCTTAATTTTTTTCTTTTGGTTTTGCTTTATCTCGGATTTCTTTAGCTGTTTCTTTTTTTCTTCAAGCTCTTGCTTTACTTTTTCCTCTTTAATCTTTTCAAGCGTTTGTCTTTTTTCTTGCTCTGATAAAAATTCGCTTATGCTGTAAAATTTGTGTCCGAGTTTTTTTAAAATCAGGATTTCGTTGTAAAATTTTTCGAATTCATCGGGTTCAATGTCAAGCACCGTAATTGCAGTTTTGCTGAGTTTAGCCTTTGATTTTAAGGAATTAACGATTTTGTTAATCTTGTCTTTCGATTCTACCTCTGCTTCTGTCAAAAGCTTTAATAAAGCCGAATCATTAATTACTCTGATATTAAAATTATTTAATTCTTCCGAAATCAAATCCATTTTCCCGTTTGTAACTTCGGCATCCGGTTTTGTCAATATTACAGTCGAAATAGAAGGATAATCCGACGAGAAACTTTTTACTTTTTCTTTTACCGTTTTTTCATCGTAAGACATATTAAAATCAGAATCGTAATTATCTTTTGCGCCGACGGTCAAATTTATAAGGACTTCTTTTTTATTTTGGAGAAGCTTTGTCTGCAGGTTTACCTTGTCAAGGCTTCTTGGAAATACAAAGCTGAATTCATTTTTGTTTAATAAATATTTTTCAATCTCTTCATCATTATAGCTTGAGATGTTGTCAAGGATTATTGCGAAAACTCCCGCGTCACGGGATATTTTACCCGAATGTTTTACTGAGACTTTTACAAGCAGGGGATTTGAAGAAGCCGAATCCGGATTGTAAATATTTATGAGTATGGCTTTACTTAAAATGTCCTCATTAACTGTGGATGATAATCCTGCAGTTTTAATATAGTTTGTTATATCCAGATTTATCTCAATTGTGGAAATCTCCTTGGGGATTAAGAGTTCTTTTGCAAACCATTTCGGACTTTTTAAGGGACTGTTGGAAGCGGTTTTTCCTCCGGTTGACTCATATAACGTTTTTATCCATTCTTTTTTAATACCAAAGTTAAAAAGAACACTATCGATTCCCTTATCCAGTGTTTTTTCAAAAGTTTCAGGGTCGGATTTTTTAACTTCGGGGTTTTCGGGCTGAGTTACCGAAGAATCACCAGAATTTAGGTTATCTGCTTCATTTTTCAGGAAAAACTTTGTTATAAGGAGAGCAGCAGCCGTGATTGCAATGGCAGAAAGGATAAGAACTTTATTTCGGAACGAATTAAAAAACTTTTTTATTTTAAATTTTGGCAATAAGTAACTAAAATCACTATTATTTTATTCAAAAATAGGAATTTTTTATGACTAAAAATATTTATATTTTAAGTCTGGTTGGGATATAAATCATAAATCTTAGGAGGAAAAATTATGGAGCCAATTCCTGTTGCGCAGGATTCCTATACAGGCGCGGTAGAATCTGCAAGAGGTTTTATAGCTAAAGTTTATTTGTGGATGTCACTGGGTTTGTTTGTAACCGCTTCCGTTTCAGTTGCACCCATACTAATACTCGGCGAAGTTGCTTATTATAACTTAATTGCTGAAAACATTATGATAATCTTTGGTTTGATGATTGTTGAGCTTGCAATTGTATTTGGCCTGACTTTTCTGATTAATAAGATTCCGGCCGTGCTGGGATTTCTGGCATTCTTGGTTTATTCATTCCTGAACGGTATTACTCTGTCTCCAATATTTTTAGTATATACCGGAGCCTCAATTTTTTCAACGTTTCTCGTATGCGCCATTATGTTCGGCGGAACCAGCATTCTGGGATATATAACTAAAATTGATTTAACACGCTTCGGCGGTTTTTTAATGATGGCATTATTCGGCTTATTGGGAGTAATGGTGGTTAATTTGTTTTTACAGAGCAATATGATGAGCTGGCTCATTTCATTTATCGGTGTTATTTTATTTGTAGGTTTAACCGCCTATGATACACAGAAGATAAAAAATATGGCGGGAAGCATTGATGCTTCATCTGAGGAAGGGAAAAAAGCTTCTATTATGGGTGCGCTGGCTCTGTACCTTGACTTTATAAACCTGTTCCTGTTCCTGCTCAGACTTCTTGGAAGGAGAAATTAATTTTTAATTTAATAAATATATGAATAAAATATTAGCATTTGTTTTATCATTTCTTTTAAGCGGGTCGGCATTTTCGCAGGTTAATTTCGTAAATGCATTCCAAAATCTCTCGTTCAGCGCCCCGGTTTTTTTAACCCATGCTTATGACGGGACAAACCGGATTTTTGTCGTTCAGCAGGGGGGAACAATCAGAGTTTTTCCTAACGATTCAATGACTGCTTCTTCGCAGATATTTTTGAATTTAACAAACAAAGTTTTATCGGGCGGTGAAAGGGGACTTCTCGGTCTTGCATTCCATCCCAATTATGAAAACAACAGGTATTTTTATGTTAATTATACACGCCAGCCCGATGGCGCAACAATTGTATCGCGTTTCCAGACAATGCTCGGCAATCCTAACAAGGCAGATTCGCTAAGCGAATTGATTTTGCTTACCATTGCCCAGCCGTTTGCAAACCATAACGGCGGAATGGTAATGTTTGGGCTTGACAATTATTTATATATTGGAATGGGGGACGGCGGGAGCGGCGGTGACCCCGGAAACCGTGCACAAAATCCAAATGAGCTTCTTGGTAAGATTTTGAGAATTAATGTGGATACAGCTTATGGTGGAAACAATTACGGCATTCCGCCGACAAACCCGTTTTTCAACGGAGGGGGCAGAGGCGAAATCTTTGCGCTTGGCATGCGTAACCCGTGGCGCTTTTCTCAGGACCCCGTAACAGGAACTATTTATTGCGGCGATGTAGGACAAAATGACTGGGAGGAGATTGATACATTGGCAGTAGGAAAAAATTACGGATGGAGGTGTTATGAAGGCTTTGCTCCCTTCAATACCGGCGGCTGCGGACCCATTACAAATTATACGTTCCCTGTTACTGCATACCCGAATAATGAGCAGGGCTGTTCTGTAACAGGAGGATATCTCTACAGGGGATCGCGTGTACCATGGCTTGTTGGCAGGTATGTGTATGGTGATTACTGCACAAGAAAAGTTTGGAAGTTTCTCTTAAGCGGCGGCGTGATGAGCGACTCAAGCCAGATTGGAACTGCTCCGTCAGGCATACTTTCATTCGGCGTTGACCAGAATAATGAGCTTTATACCTGCTGTTCGAACGGAATTATTTATAAATTTCTCAACACAGTAATTGGTATAAACGGAAATTCAAATGAAGTTCCCGAGGGTTTTGCACTTGAACAAAACTACCCCAATCCGTTTAATCCGGCAACATCGATTAAGTTCACAGTTCCGCAGACAGGATTTATCGCTTTAAATATATTTGATGTTACGGGCAAAGAGATTACCGTACTGGTTAACGAAAACAAAACTGCGGGTAACTACTCCATTGGCTGGAATGCATCGGACTTCCCCAGCGGTGTGTATTTCTACAGATTGACACTGAATAATGAATATTCACTTGAAAAGAAAATGGTTTTAGTAAAATAGTATATTGGCAAAGTAGTATATTACGGCTACTAAACAAAAAGCGTCCAAAACCCAGGGACGCTTTTTTTATTGAAGATTGTTGGTTATTTTATAGTAATTATAAGAAATTATTATGAAAAAGTTAATAATAATTTATTCTGTCCTTTCTGCATTGCCAGTTTTTTCACAGCAGTACCTTTTTGATGTGCTTGTAAGCGGCATAAGGGAACCTACTGCATTCGCGATTCTTCCAAACGGCAATTTTATTGTAAACCAAAAACACGATTCAACAAAAATATATAATGCAGTAAACGGGCAGCTAATTTCATGCTTCTGGAACTTTCGGGATTCTTTATACGATAATCCCGAAACCGGAGTTATCGGAATTTGCATAGACCCTAATTTTAACAGTAACCATTGCGTTTATATATTGTACACTGATAGATTTGATTCAACCGCAAGAGTTATAAGACTTACAGAAAATAGCAATGTTGGGACTAATCCCTTTATAGTTACAAAGTTTAGGCGAAATGGACCGAACTACGGCGGTCCGCACCTTGCGGGCAACTTAAGATTTGGACCATTAAATAAACTCTATGTTAGCATCGGTGAAGCAGGCCAAAGCTCAAACGCACAATTATTAACCAATCCACTAGGAAAAATACTGAGAATTAACTCTGACGGCACTATACCAACCGATAATCCTTTTTATGATGACGGTAATCCTTTAACCGGTAACGATGACAGGATATGGGCTTACGGGTTAAGGAACAGCTATGATTTTTGTTTTAGCCCGATTAATGACTCTATATATGCACCGGAAAATAATAATAATTTACGTGACGAATTTAATTATATTAGAAAGGGCAAAAATTACGGATGGCCCATTTGCCAGACTTTTTGCAATCCATATAACCCGCTCTATAAAGACCCGATGGATACATTACCCAATACCTCGGGCAACCTGCACTATATTCCAACAGGAGTTATTGTATACAATGGTTCTCAAATGCCCGAACTTTATGGCAAACTTTTAATAGGAGGGGCAAGAGGGTCTTTAATCAAATATAATTTGGGCAATGCGCCTGCATACGATACAATAATCCCCCCTTATACGTTTGTAATACCGTTTGGTGGTACCGGACTTACTACTGTATTACAAGGCACAGATGGTTTTATTTACTATGCAGCATTCCATTCAAGCAATGGCTCGATTGTCAGAATAAAACCAAATCCAAATGCAGTTAATAACAATGGCATTCCTGTAGATTTTTCTTTATCCCAAAACTATCCCAATCCCTTTAACCCTGTTACAAAAATTAAATATGAAATACCAAAATCTGAATTTGTTACTTTGAAAATTTATAACGTTTTGGGAATTGAAATCGCAGCACTGGTTGATGAGCAAAAACAAACAGGGAGCTATGAAATTGATTGGGACGCATCTAATTATCCGAGCGGTGTGTATTTTTATGAGCTTCATGCGGGAGAATTTATAGATAGAAAGAAAATGATATTAGTAAAGTAAATTTATCTAAAATGATAAAATACCTATTAACATTATTTATTTTTTTACACAATTTAACGATTTATTCTCAAAGCTACCAATTTGAAACCAAAATAACAGGACTGAGCGCAGTGACTTGCTTTGAATTTTTATCAGCAGACAATGTAATTATTAACCAAAAGACGGGATTATCTAAAATTTATACACTTAATAATGTATTTATCTCCAATTTCTGGAATTTTACAGATTCTACTAACAGTGGAGGAGAATGCGGACTAATAGGGGTGTGTCTTGACCCCGCTTATTCTTCGAATCATTATATTTATTTTTATTATATCCATAATAATGGGAATTACCGGGTTGTTAGATTAACTAATAATAATAATATAGGGTCTTCTCCTTTCATTGTTTTTAACGCACCTGCAATTGTTTCTACAATTCATGTAGGAGGCAATATCCATTTTGGAAGAGATGGTAAACTGTATATTTCAATAGGGGAAAACGGAACAGGTTCTAATTCGCAGTCATTGACAACATTTAAAGGGAAGATTTTAAGGATAAATTCCAACGGAACAATACCGACGAATAACCCTTTTTATGACGACGGTAATCCGCTAACGGGAAATGATGACAGGATTTGGGCTCTTGGATTAAGGAATAGTTATGATTTTACATTCAGCCCCATAAATGATTCATTATACGCGACTGAAAACAGTGCTGGCTCGCCTGACGAGGTTAACTATATTATTAAAGGAAAAAACTACGGCTGGCCGATATGCCAGGGGTATTGTAATCCCTATAACCCGCTTTACAAGCAGCCCCTTGATACAATAACAGGGAGCGGGGTTGTGAATTATGCACCTACAGGAATAATTGTTTATACAGGCTCTGTTATGCCTGAGCTTTACGGACGTTTAATTTACGGCGGATACGGTTTAGGTCCTATAAAGGGAATAATGAAAGCTACACTTGGAAATCCACCATTTTATGATACCGTTCTTACGCATGTAATTATCAATCCTCTGACCTCAATAACTTGTATTAAACAGGGAGCGGACGGTTATATTTATTTATCGATTTATGCCCCCGGTGCAATTTATAAAATGGTTTACAATACAAGCGGCATAAATAATAATAATGCCCCTGTTAATTTTTCTTTATCACAAAACTATCCCAATCCCTTTAACCCTGTTACAAAAATTAAATATGAAATACCAAAATCTGAATTTGTTACATTAAAAATATATAACGTTTTGGGAATTGAAATCGTAGCACTGGTTGATGAGCAAAAACAAACAGGGAGCTATGAAACTGAGTGGAACGCATCGAGCTTCCCAAGCGGGGTGTTTTTTTATGAGCTTCAGGCCGGAGACTTTATAGATAGAAAGAAAATGGTTTTGCTAAAGTAAATTTTACTGAAATGAGAAAATACATAGTTACTTTATTTATTCTTTTTTTGTATGTAACGATTTATTCTCAAAGCTATCAGTTTGAAACTAAAATAACAGGTTTAGGCGGGGTGACTTGCTTTGAATTTTTATCGCCTGACAACGTAATTATTAACCAAAAAGTAGGACTTTGCAGAATATTTTCGCTTAATAATACATTAATTTCCAACTTCTGGTATTTTGGCGACTCTGTGAATACCGGTGGTGAGTGCGGACTGATAGGGGTATGTCTCGACCCCTCTTATTCATCGAACCATTACATCTATTTTTATTATATCCACAATAACGGGAATTATCGTGTAGTTAGATTAACTAATAACAATAATTTAGGAACTTCCCCTTTTATTGTTTTTAATGAACCGGCAATTACATCAACAATTCATGTTGGAGGGAATTTGCACTTCGGACGAGACGGTAAGTTGTATGTTTCTATCGGTGAAAATGGAATTGGTTCCAATTCTCAATCGCTTACTACGTTTAAAGGAAAGATTTTAAGAATAAATTCAAATGGTACGATACCAACAGATAACCCTTATTATGATGACGGTAATCCGTATACAGGAAATGATGACAGGATTTGGGCGCTTGGATTGAGGAATAGTTACGATTTCACTTTCAGCCCTATAAATGATTCATTATACGCAACCGAAAACAGTGCCGGCTCTCCTGATGAGGTTAATTATATAATGAAAGGCAAAAACTACGGCTGGCCTATATGCCAGGGATATTGTAATCCATATAACCCGCTTTACCGCCAGCCGCTTGATACAATTACAGGGAGTGGAGTTACTAACTATGCGCCCACTGGAATTATCATTTATACCGGGTCTGTTATGCCTGAGCTTTACGGTCGGATGATTTACGGCGGTTACGGAATTGGTCCAATACAAGGAATAATGAAAGCTACTCTTGGTAACCCGCCGTATTATGATACTGTACTTTCGCATACAATTATTAACGCGCTTCGGCCTGTTATTACTATTAAACAAGGTCCTGATGGCTATATTTATTTATCGGTTTACTCCGGCACAATTTATAAAATGGTATATAATACAAGCGGCATAAATAATAATAATGCCCCCGTTAATTTTTCTTTATCCCAAAACTATCCAAATCCCTTCAATCCAACCACAAAAATTAAATATGAAATACCAAAATCGGAGTTTGTTACGTTGAAAATTTATAACGTTTTGGGAAGCGAGATTGCAGAACTTGTTAACGAGTACAAGCAAACCGGCAGTTATGAGGTTGAGTGGGATGCTTCGAACTTCCCAAGCGGCGTGTTTTTTTATGAACTTTTAGCAGGTCCCTTTAAAGTTAGAAAGAAAATGGTTTTGGTGAAGTAGTAGATTGCTTCGCCCGGAATTTTTCGGGACTCGCAATTATTGCCTGTCAGAATTTCTGGCGGGCTTTTTGTTTTTCAGATGGGTATATTTGCCCGTTAATCGATGAAAAAACCAGGCAATTATAGCAGAATTTTGGTGACTTCCGCCCTTACATACGCTAACGGAGATACGCATTTGGGACATATTGCAGGCTCGATTCTGCCTGGCGATATGTTTGCAAGATACTGCCGTCTTGCGGGATATGATATTATTTACGTCTGCGGCTCCGATGAATTCGGCACAGCTATCGAAATGTCAGCTATAAAAGAAGGCATATCACCCAAAGAGATAATTGATAAATATCATTTTGCGAATAAAAAGGCCTACGAAGATTTAGGAATGTCCTTTGATATTTATTCCAGAACATCCTCGGATATCCACAGTAAAACTTCTCAGGATTTTTTCTTAAACTTATATGACAAGGGTTTGCTATATCAAAAGACCGAGAAACAGCTTTACTCTGAAAAAGAAAGTCGCTTTCTTGCCGATAGGTATGTTAAGGGAACCTGTCCTGTCTGCGGTTTTGAGGAAGCAAAAGGCGACGAATGCGAAAACTGCGGAAGTGCACTCTCACCCCTTGAGCTGATTAACCCAAAATCGACAATTACAGGCGATACACCTGTTGTTAAAGAATCAACTCACTTCTATTTTCCGCTCAGTAAATACCAGGAAAAGCTTGAAAAATGGATTGATTCAAAAGCAGACTGGAAGCCCAATGTAATTAATTACTGCAAAGGGTGGTTTAAAACCGGCTTAAAAGACAGGGCAATAACAAGGGATTTGGACTGGGGTGTGCCTGTTCCCCTTGAAGGATACGGCGGGAAAGTTATATACGTTTGGTTTGAAGCTCCTATAGGCTATATATCTAATACTTTAGAGCTTTTTGATCAAAAAGGGGAGCCTGAAAAATGGAAAGATTATTGGTTCAGGGAGGATACAAAATTAGTCCACTTTCTGGGGAAGGATAATATAATTTTTCACGCAATATTTTTCCCTGCAATGTTAATGGCTCGGGAGGGTTTTGTACTTGCCGATAATGTCCCCGCTAATGAATTTATGAACCTCGAAGGAAGCAAGCAGTCAAAAAGCAAGGGGCATGCAATACTCGTAAAAGATGTTGTTAAAAAATTTAATCCCGACAGTATTCGCTACGCGATTGCAAGCAATATGCCTGAAAATAAAGACACGGACTTTTACTGGGAAGACCTTCAGGCAAAAAATAACAATGAGCTCGGAGCAATCCTTGGAAACTTTGTAAACAGAACTTTTGTATTTGCTGAAAAATACTTTGATTTAAAGGTGCCTGAAAGAGGCAGTTTGGAGCAGATTGACAATGTCTTGATTGAAAGCTTAAAATCCTATTCTAAGAGGATTGCAAATTATTACGAAAGCTATAAATTTAAGGACGCAGTGGGTGAGACTATGAATCTTGTAAGAGATGCCAATAAGTATTTTAACGATACACAGCCGTGGAAGGCAGTTAAAGATAATAAAGAAAGATGCTCAACAATTATTAATATTTGCCTTCAGCTGTGCCATACATTTGCTGTATTGTTTAATCCTGTTTTGCCGCTTACTTCGGAAAAGCTGCTTGAAATGCTGAATGAGGATAAAGCAAATTTCTCGTGGGATAAATCATACGAAATGTGTCTTCCCGATGGTCAAGTTTTAAATAAACCCGAAATATTATTTGTTAAAATAGAGGATTCACAAATAGAGAACTAAAAAACTAACGGAAATTTTAATGAACGATAATTTTTCGTACCAGTTTGGAAAAAAGGTTTACGACCTCAGCTCAAGAACATTTGTAATGGGTGTCCTTAATGTTACACCCGATTCATTCTCCGACGGAGGGAAGTATTTTAAGCCGGAAGATGCAATTGCACACGCAAAGCAGATGGAATCCGAAGGGGCTGATTTTATTGATGTCGGGGGACAATCAACCCGCCCGGGGGCTGAGGAAGTTTCACAAGAAGAGGAGTTTAACAGAGTTATCCCAGTAATTAAATCGCTCGTTAACGAAGTAAAAATACCGATTTCAATTGATACGTACCGCTCGGAAGTTGCTGAGGAAGCTTTAAAAAACGGGGCTTTGATTGTCAATGACATAAGCGGATTTAATTTCGACAAGAACATGGCTCCTACTGTTGCAAAGCATAAAGCCTCGGCAATTATAATGCATATTAAGGGTACCCCAAAAGACATGCAGCTGGATCCCCAATACAATGACCTTATTGGTGAGATTATCCAGTATTTTGAAAATGCTGCCTGGAAAGCAAATGTTGAGGGTATAAAGCAGATTATTATTGACCCTGGTATCGGGTTTGGCAAAACTGTTGAGCATAACCTGAAAATACTTAAACATCTCGGCGAACTGAAAAGGCTGGATTCTCCAATAATGGTCGGCATTTCGAGGAAAAGCTTGATTGGAAAACTTACAAATACCAATGATGTTAACGACAGGCTTGAAGGAACCGTTGCTTTGAATTCTGTTGCATTGCTTAACGGGGCCCACATTATCAGAGTTCATGACGTTAAAGCCGGAGTAAGAACCGCAAGGGTCCTTGATGCATACAGAAATGTAAATTAACAGTTTCTAAACAGTAACCTTACAATTTTTTTCAAAAAAATCATTTCTCACCTATAAAAGGCATTTTCTAATTTAACCAAAGAAGTTAGAAATTCTTCTTGCATTCCCAACGAATAAATATTATGTTAGGCAGGTTTAGTTAATTAAATTAGTTATAAATAATTTTTAATCTAACGTTTTTAGTTAACTACACAGTATTCTTTTTAAAAAAGGGGAGAAATTAGTATGAAAAGAAAGTTTTACTGGATTTTAACATTTTTCATCCTAGTTGTAATAAAAACCTATTCGCAGCCTTACGGTTGGTTTGCTCAAACCAGCAATACGGTTAATAATTTAAACAGCGTTTATTTTGCTAATGTTAATACAGGAATAGCAGTTGGCCAGCTTGGTACAGTTTTAAGAACTACAAACGGGGGAGCTAACTGGACCAGCCAGTCCAGCGGAGTTAATAATCATTTATTCGGAGTTTGTTTCATTAACTCTTCAACGGGCTGGGTTGTTGGGGATGTCGGCATAATATTGAAATCTTCAAACGGCGGAGTTACCTGGGCGGCTCAAAGCAGCACTACTAATGTGCAGCTTACTTCTGTAAGCTTTAGGGATGCCAATACAGGGTATGTTGTTGGATGGTACGGTAATTTTCTAAGGACTACAAACGGTGGTTCAACGTGGACCAAATACCTTACTGCTATAAGTACAAATCTCAGCAGCGTCTCATTTGCCGATGCAAACACTGGATATGCAGTTGGACAGTACGGAAAAATGGTCCGAACGTCAAACGGCGGTATTAACTGGACCCAGATTCAAACGGGTACAACTGTTTTGCTTGAATATGTGGTTTTTCTTAATCCTTCAACCGGCACAATTATTGGTGAAAGCGGTGTTATAAGAAAAACCTCAAACGGCGGATTAAACTGGTCAAGCCAGTCAAGCGGAACTGGAAGCTGGCTTAACGGAATGTCGATTCAGAATGCAAATTTCTGCCATGTAGTCGGAGAGGACGGTCTGGTAAGAAAGTCATCCAATGCCGGCGTAAACTGGTATTCGCAAGTGAGCGGGACAAGCAACTGGCTCAGAAAGACAAGCTTTATCGATACAAATACGGGCTGGGCTGTGGGAGATAATGGAACAATTATTAAAACAACTACGGGCGGGTGGAGACTGCCGGGTACGGCAAATCTTATATCACCCAATGATAATCAAACTTGTTTTTCACCGACAGGTACCCTTGACTGGAGCGATGTTTTTCCTCCGATTTCAAATTACAGGGTGCAGATTTCCGAAAACCAGAGTTTTAGCAATATCATCCACAACGTTGCTGGAATTAATGTGTCTCAGTATACAATACCTGCAAATGTCTTAAGTTACGAAACAAGATATTACTGGCGCGTTAGAGCAACAAATCAGGTTGGCGAGAGCCCAAATTGGTCGGCAGTGCGGAATTTTCAGACTGCCTCTGAATTACCTCAGGTTCCGGGCTTAATAATTCCGCCTAATAATTCATCGACCAATTTAACTCCTCTTTTGTGCTGGGATACAATTCCGGTCGCAACTTCATACAGGTGCATAGTTGCAACAGATTCCGGCTTTACCAACATAGTGCTGGATTCAAGCAATATTATAAACAGGGCAATTTATGTCCCCGAGGGCGTACTGCAGCCGTATACAACATACTATTGGAAGGCTAATGCGTCGAATTCCTGTAATATAAGCCCCTTTTCTGAAACTTGGAGCTTTATTACAAATGACGTTATCGGAATTTCCCAGTTGGGGAGTGAGGTTCCAAAAGTTTTCGCTTTATATAATAATTATCCAAATCCGTTCAATCCTGTTACTTATATAGAGTTCGATATGCCGAGAAGTTCGTTTGTAAATTTAACGATTTATAATGCTATAGGACAGGCGGTTGCAGAGCTTGTTAACTTGGATTTAAGCCCCGGTAAATATAAAGTCGATTGGAATGCATCAGCTTATCCGAGCGGAGTGTATTTCTACAGAATAACTGCGTCAGGATTTTCATTTACGAAGAAAATGGTATTAATTAAATAATATTTATTTTAAAAAATATTTTTGTGAAAAATTTTAAAGAGGGGAGAAAAAAAATGAAAAAAATAATATTAAGCGTTTCATTGGTATTATTTTGTTCATCTGTTTCTTTTGGGGAGATTGTGTCAAGGGTAATGTCATACAACGGTCCGGGTAATCAGCTTGACCAGTGCAACGCTATAACGCAGGACCAGTTAGGCAGAGTTTATGCTACGGGAGTCAGCTGGGGGGGAAGCGGCACAAAAGAAGACTATGCCACTATTAAATTTGGAGAAGACGGCGATTTTTTATGGGTTGCAAGGTATGACGGCCCCGGGCACAATCTTGATTATGCTTCAGCTATAGCTGTTGATAATAGCGGAAATGTATACGTAACAGGGTGGAGCAGAGTTGGCTCAAGCTTTGGAAGCGAGGACTATGCAACGATAAAATATAATTCCAACGGGCAGCAGCTCTGGGTTGCAAGATACAACGGAACAGGTGACTGCTATGACTTTGCCAAAGCAATTTGGGTGGATGCTGCCGGAAATATTTACATAACCGGAATAAGCTTTGGAAACAATAATGCAAAAGATGACTATACTACGATAAAATACAATTCCAACGGTGTTCAGCAGTGGGTTGCAAGATATAATGGTCCTTCTAACAAAGAGGATATGGCATATTCGCTTTATTTAGACGGTTCCGGTAATGTTTATGTAACCGGTGCCAGCTTTCAGACAAATAAGGGTTATGATATGCTGACAATTAAATATAACAATAACGGGCAGCAGCAATGGAATGCAAGATACAACGGCTCATCAAATTCAAACGATATTGCAGGCGAGGTAGTTGCAGATAAGTTAGGAAATGTTTTTATAACCGGCTCAAGCTATGTCGGAACGGCAAAACTTGATTATGTTACAATAAAATACAGCTCAGCTGGGCAGCAGCAATGGCTGAAAAGCTATAACGGAACTGCGAATGATACTGATGCCGCAACCGGACTGGACATTGACATATATGGCAATATTTATGTAACAGGATACAGCAAAAGCTCCGGGGGGGCAGGTTATGATTATACAACTATTAAATACAAAGGCGCGGACGGTTCGCAGGAATGGTTAAATAAATATAACGGCGGGTCGCTCGATAAGGCGTGGGACATTAAGGTGTTTGCAAAATCTTGCGGACTTGATATTTATGAAGAAGGTGATATACCATGCTGGGAAATTTATATTTATGTAACAGGTCAAAGTACCGGAGTCGGAACTTCCAATGACTTTTTAACTGTAAGATACAGTGAATTTGGTAATCAGCTTTGGGCTAACAGATTTAACGGTCCGGCAAACGGAAACGACGCAGCTTACAGCATTTCCGTAAGGGAAAATTACCCAATTATTTATGCCGCCGGTTCATTTGCAAATGATTATGGTATTGTAGGGATAACCGAAGAAAGGCCGGGTGACGTTATCACCAGCGGAATTTCAAAAAGCTATCCGAATCCCTTTAACCCGGAAACACGAATCTCATTTAACGTGGAAAGGGAATCTAACGTTAAGATTGAAGTATTCGATATTCTGGGCAGAACGGTTGCTACACTGGTAGATAAAAAGCTGAATTCGGGTTATCACTCTGTCAGCTGGAATGCTTCAGGCTTAAACAGCGGGGTTTACTTCTACCGCATCGTAACAGATTATGCCTCTGAAACTAAGAAGCTTGTTCTTGTGAAATAGAATAAAAATATACCTCCGTAAGACCTGTCTACCTGCCTGCTGAAGGCAGGAGCCAGGTAGATGTTATTACTTTAAAGGCGTTTCTAATTAGTTAGAAGCGCCTTTTCAATTTTCAAAAAACTATTGATTTTAGTCTTGTTCCTGAAGATGAGATTTTTTCTTTCTACTGCCGTTTTTACTGTGTCCTGAAGAGCTGTCAGTGTTTCTTTCGGCTTTCCGGTGGCCGGACTTTATCAGCCGGTATCTTCTTAGCAGCGACGCAAAAAATCCAAGAACCATAATTATAGTTCCGCCCCAAACCAGATTAATAAACGGTTTTATGCTTGCTGTTAGCACCAGGGTTTCAGGAGCATCGCTCTTTGGAATTGAATCATTCACAACTGCAATTTCGACCGCCGATTCACCTGAAACTGACATATTTAAAAGGTAGAAAGTATGTTTATCATTATCACTAATTTTTGAGGGGATATTCTCAGCTCCCGCCGATGTAATTTTCTGCTCTATAATTACTTTTTGTGTTTTTCCATCCATTGTTACCTCAATCTCCGCGCCCATTATATTATCTTTATTATCTTTGCCCTCCTGCATTGCCTCGCGGTCGAATTTTGACATGTCAAAATTAACAAACTTAACTTTCATCCCGTGGATTTCCTTTTCCTCGCCTTTTTTCAGGCTTAACATATCGCTTGAAGAGAAATCCTGCGGCGTTTCCAGTGCCATAGGGGAAAGATATAAATCTTTAACTACTAAGTTTGCAATATCGGGATTTTTCATTACCCCCTCTGAATACTCGCTGTAATACATTACAGGCTGAAGCAGAAAACCTCTGCCTTCTTTTTCAACTATCACATTAAAATGGAATTTTTCTTCATCACCTTTTATCGGTGTCGCGCCTTTGTAAGTCATATTATAGCCCAGTGCATGCTTAGTTTCGTTCAGCGGCAGTGAAACGTTTACCTCTTCAGAGTATCTTGCAGAGCCGATTATTCCCAGAAACAGAATCATAAGTCCCATATGAGCGATATAAGGACCTGCTTTAACTTTATCTTTGGTGAAGATTCTATATGCAATTTCAAGATTGATGAATAAAGCGAAAAAGGCAGCTGCAGCCAAAAGTGCAATGATAAAATCTCTTACTCCGATTATTACAAGCACTATGGTTATAAGAGCAGTGAATCCAAGCGGTATGTAGAGGCTTTTCAGAAACTGTTTTTCTTCTGAATAGCGCCATTTTAAAAGCATGCTGAACCCGTTTATTGATGCAATGAGTATCGCAAGCGGGAGATTCATTCTGTTGTAAAACTCCGGTTCAACAGTCCCTTTGGCAATTATTGGCCAGCTTGTCCCGACTGCAATCACTAAGGCTGCTGCACACAATGTTATGGCTCCGACAAATAAAGCGGACTCTCTTGAAAGAAGCTGTGACTGCTGCTCTGATGGAGCTGTTCTAAGTGACTTTAATCTGAAAAGGACTAACCCGATTCCCCCTCCGCCAAAAAGCGATAGGAACACGATTAAAAACAGGTAAACTTCCTGCCCGGGGTCAACAAATGAATGCACCGATGCATCGCCAAGGACCCCGCTTCGTGTCAAAAATGTTGAGTATAAAACCAATAAATATGCAGTGATACAGAGAATCAGACTGGTCTTCTTGAATTTACCGGTTCGCTCTTCGCTTACCATTGTGTGAATGGCTGCAACAACGACTATCCACGGAACGAACGATGAATTTTCAACAGGGTCCCATCCCCAGTATCCGCCCCATCCCAGGACTCCGTATGCCCAGTAGCCGCCGAGCATTATGCCAAGTCCAAGAATCATTCCGCCGAATAGAGTCCATGGCAGGCCAAGCTTCATCCAACGGCTGTATTCATTTTTAATCAGCGCCGTAATTGCAAAACAAAACGGAACAGCAAGTGCTGTAAAACCTGAAAAAAGAACCGGAGGATGAATCGTCATCCAGAAGTTCTGCAGCAGGGGATTTAACCCTCTCCCGTCTTCAGGAACAAAGCCAACGGCAACATCATTTGGAAATGATTCCCATACCATTAAGTACGGCGATTTAATTACAAGTATAAATGCAAGAAACGAAAGTATTAATGAATACAATCCCATTACAAGAGGCTCGTATTTTTCCTTATAATTAGAAGATTTAATTTCAATATCCCTGTTAGCAAGATATGAAAGCAAAAATACTCCCAAAACTGCGGTCAAAAATGCCCATAAGTGAAAGCTGCCTTCCTGACCCGCATAGAAAGTCGATATTAGCAGGTTCCACGGCAGGTCGCGCGAGCTGTAATTCCATACATAAGTAAGCTGAAACTGATGAGTTATTATAAGGTAAAGCAGGTAAGCCGCAGACGATATTACAAGAACTGCAGCAATGTGATAAAACATTCTCCCGTAGCGGATAAATTTTTCCTTCCCGCCGTTAGAGATAAAGTAACAGATTGAAGCTAACAGTGCTGAGGCAAAGGCGATATTTAATAATAAATTACCCATTTTTTCTAATTTCTAAATTTTAATTTCTTTTAATATCCTCGCCTGTGCCTTCGTATTTTGAGGGGCACTTTGTGAGAACTTCTTTTGCGTGGAAATGACCGTCTTTAATCTTTCCCTTTGCGACTACATTTTCAGCCATTTCAAAGTTATTCGGCTTTGCACCGTCTAAAATGACTTTCATTTCCACACCGTTTTCGTCTTTCATATAAAATGTGAATTGGTTAGTCTGCGCGTCAAATTTCGATTCCTTCTCTCTCACCCAGCTTCCCTTCACCTGGCAGGTTTTATGGGTTTCCGTTGCTTTTTTAAAATTTGCATACTCAACTTTATTATCCATAAAAGCGAAAAATCCAACTGCGAGAAATATGGCTATTATTACGATTCCAATTAATGTTTTTTTATTCATTTGTGAGGATTTTAATTATTGCTTTTTTCTTTAATCATTTTTGAAACTTTTTTATTGACGCTTCTCACATAAGAAAAGATTCCGAGCCAAATAATCAGCGATATTACTAACAGAATATAATAAGAATGAGTTGCTAAGTAATTATAAAAATTTTCCATTATCAGTCAGGTATCGGCATTCCCATTTGCTCGTAAATCTCCTCAATCTGCCGTTTGTTTTCCATCGCTTCCTTATTGCCCGGGTCAAGCTCCAGCACCCGTCGGTATCTCTTTAAAGCCGGTCTGTATTTTTTCTTGGGCGAAAGATTTGCCTCAAACATCAGGTAATTAGCTGCAGTAAGCTGTTTCTGAATGCATGTTTTCTTGTCACCTTCGGACTTAGTCTTCTCATACTTTGCATCTGCTTCATCCGCCTCTTTTGTTAGCTCCTCCGCCTTGGAGTCACCTTTTACATCAGAATCGGTTGTACTTTGTCTAAGGTTCCTGTGGATTGAGTCATCGGGCATCTCCTGCTGCTGAACGTTTTGCTTAGGCTTGGTCTGGTTTTCCAGCAGCTCTTTGGGAACTTCCTTTGTGCAGGAAGATATGAAAAAGGAGATTATTATTAGAATTAAAGCGGATTTTAATTTGTGAGCCATAACTTATGAATGAAAGTGTACATTGTAAAAATTCTTACTTCTATACAAACATAACATATTATATCATATAGATAAATGATATATGTCATAAAAGTAATTAGTTTGATAGAAAATCAATCAAAAACTACGAAAAAGAAACAAATAAATATTGAAATTTTATATATTTAACAATATCAATCCTGCTTTACCAGCTCAAGCATTTTAGTGAAATGAAAGAAAACCTCCTCGGGGCGTATTGATTTCATACATCCATGTGTTCCTGTGTGGCAAATAAACTTTCCATCCTGCCAGTATTTCTTATTCGATTTATTAATTGCTGTATCGGGTGTATAGCATGGGCTGCAAGGGGGCTTTTTCCAAATTACTTTATGCTTTCCCGGTATTTCCGCATTTACTGGTGCCAAAACCCTTGGGTCTGACGGTCCGAATATTGAAAGCGTTGAGACACCCATAGCGGCAGCCATATGCAGTGAGCCCGTATCACCGGAAATAAAATAATCACAGCAGGAAATCAGTTCATTGCTAATTGTCTTCTTATATGCCCGTATTTCATTGGGAAGAGTTATTTTTTCATCTTCATAAGTGCCTTCAAAAAAAATAATTTTTATCTCGGGAAATTCGCAATTTATCATTTCGGCAAGCTTCAGGTAATTACCGAATCCCCATTTTTTAATGGACATTTCTGTCCCCGGGTTGTGCCCGCCTTCGGAATAAATTCCGAGCAGTCTCTCATCAGTTCTTAAGCCGAGTATTTCACGTGCTTTTTCGGAATATAAAGGCACTAACTCCGGTTTTGAATTTACTGCTGTTAGGTTATTTTCAGTTAAAATGCTAAGATATCTTTGGTATTCCGGAAGTGTTTTTAAAAATTTGCCTCTGTGGGTAAGAAATTTTGTTCCCTGAAAACCCAGTCTGGAAGGAATACCGCAAAGCCTGATAATAAATGCAAGCAGATTTGACCTGTGACCGAATAAAACAAGGTCAAATTTTTCTTTTCTGACATTTACAATAAATTTTACAGCGCCCGCTATTTTTTTGAGCACACTTTTGCTGTAAACATTTTCAAACAGTATATGCCCGTCAATAAAAGGAATGTATTCCATCATTGATTCAATCCATTTTGCATGTGCGTAGATTATTTTCGCGTTGGGAAAATTTATTTTCAATGATTTTATCGAAGGGGTAATAAATACAGCATCCCCGTAACAACAAAGCTTAAAAATTAATATTTTTTTAACGTCTTTAAACATTGCAAATCCACAATTAGTTAAACTCTCAATAAAATATTTAGCAAAATAATATGAATCCCTATGCTGCCATTGACATCAGTCATTCGTTTTCAATTTAACTGGTTCCGTTGAACTCAACTTCATATTATTATTAGAAACTATGTAAAATACAATGCATATAACTAGATAAAATTTATAATACGGCGCAAAATTTGAAAACGACGAAACTATCAGAATATTAAACAAAAAAAGAAAGGAAATGTATTTTTTTTCATTTATTAAAATTTTATTTAATAAGATTAGTAAAATCAGGAACATAATTAATCCAACCATTCCTATTTCAGAAAGCATTACAAGGAAAATATTATGTGGGTTAAGCCTATCGATTTGGTGATATTTAGCTTTAGCAGGGTCACCGATATTAATTTCAGGCATTTTTTTGAGTATATCTCTAATATAATTCCGGCTTAATTCAAAAAAGTTTCCGGGGCCGGCTCCGATTACAGGGCTTTCCAAAAATACGGTAAAAGCCGCTTCCCAAATTACAAGCCTGCCCGATGATAACTCTGTTTCTGTCTGCTTTTTTGTGAATAAGGAGTAAAGCTTACCGTAAGTCTGCGGTGTAATTAGCTGGAATATAACAAACATCGCGATAAACAAATAAAGTTCTTTTCTTTCAACAACTTTGAAAATGAAAAAAATTATTATTGTCAAAACACAAATAAGCAGGCTTGACCTTGAGACCAGCATTCCAAAAATGTAGGTGCCCAGAATATAAAACCCATATCTGAAAATTTTGTTAAAATGTTTATAGTTAAACAGCAGCAAAAGCAGAGCCATTGCAATTGAAAATGCTGTCAGGTTGGAATCGGTTAAAAATCCCATGGGTCTCATTATTTTTACGTCGCCAATCCGCACAAGGGAGTGGTAGGTTTCCTGTCTGCCGAAATGCTTTACAAGAAACTCGTGGAACTCAGGAACATAAAAATCAAGCAGCGACCCCGTTATAACGAGAACATTTGAATAGATGAAAGACTTAAGCATAAAATTCGAAGCACCCGGAAAATATCTTGCAGCAGCAATGCACATTAAAAGAATTGCGAAATAATAAGTAATCCTGTTGCATACACCAAGAGCCGTCTGCCGATGGCTTGCAAATAATGATGAAATATACCCTGTAATAATAAGCAAAAAGACTGGAATTATTATTAATAAAATCTTTTTATCTTTAAACGGGTTTAAAAACTCTTTCGGCGGGATTAGAAACAGTGCGGCCAGTATAATAGGCAGATATTTTATCAGCGGAATTTCCGAGACATGTATAAAGGGAATTAAATCCAGCTCCGAAGGAATCTTCAGCTCGGCAATGTTTACAATTAGAAAGTAAATCCACGCTGCCTTAAATATTTTATTTGCTGTGTTTTTTTTAATCAGCATTTGAACAGTATTTTTTTATTATGTGCAATATGAATTCCGCCCGAATTGCCCCGAGACATGGTTTTTCACCGCATCCAATATCAAAACAGGGACTGCACCAGATTGGATGATAAATTGCAATGTGCTTAAAAGCTCCACTGGAAATTACAGCCTCAGTTCCGTTAATATCTTTTTCAAGCAGTGAATAACGGGCAAACTCATAGGGTCTCCATAAAGCAACCGAACCAGGCCCGAATATAGTAATTGTTCTTGAAAACTGTGAGAGGTAATGCGCCTGTCCTCCGTCATAGCATGCAAGCAATCTTGATTTTATGCAGTCCACTGTCGCCTGCTCAAGCGAGCTGAAAATTTTGAATTTAATTTTACCTGCCTTTGCAAATTTTTTTTTAAGCCGGATAAAATTTTCTGTTTCCTCCTTATCTGTAACAAGAACATTAAATTCCGATAAATGTTCGACAAGCGATTCCTCTTTTTCATCATCGAGCTTTCTGAGTTGGGTTGAGCCAAGATGAAAAAACACGTCATAAATAAAATCTCCGGTTCTGCTTAAATAATTGCTTGTTAAGGGGAGTGATGTATCTCTTTTTTCAAGGTTCAGACTTAAACCGCTTGCGAGTGCATTTTCTATTTTCCCTGCCATAAAATCATTATCATTCAACGCCACCCAGTTTGAATCTATATAGAAGTCATAAAGAACATATGTCAGAAGCTTTTTCGGTCCAATGCTGAAGTTGGCAACCAATTTGCACAGAATGGCATTTCGCTTCAATCCGACAAGGTCTGCCGCCCCATCATATTTTTTTTCTTTTAACTGCTTTATTTTCTTTCTGTAATCGGTCGAAAACATATAAGGCAAAAGTGCATAACGAAGGAACTGAAAAATTCCTCCAAGCAAGGGAAGCTTATAAAGACCTCTTAAATTATCTGGAGTCCAGTTGAATTCAATTACTTCATTTATGTAATCAAGATTTTTGAAAACAAATTTATTTCTTTGGGAAACAAGCACGTCGATCTTCATATATGGATAATTAAGCTTTATATCCCTGATAACGGGAAGGGTTACAACGGCGTCTCCGATTCTGTCGTTTCTGATAAGAAGAATTCTTTTGGGAACTCCTTTAAACGAGCGGGAGGGCTTAATGTAAGAAAAAAATGTGTTCAGCCGTTCAACCGGCTTTGAATTTTTGATTCTTTTCAACTTGAGCAGAAGCGGTATTTTGTGTCTTTTCTCAGCCAACGGATGTGAACTTTCGTATATAGTAAAAACCTGTTATAAATATGAAAAACTCACATATCCCGATGGATAAAGCTGAGCCCTGTGCACCCATTGATGGAACAAGGAGAAGAGAAATTATAATGTTTAAGATAAGAGCAATGAGCAGTATCCATACAAAGACAGCATTTTTATTTAAAGCAATCAGTCCCTGAGTAACAAGAAAATTGGGAAATAAAAACAAAAGCGGAATCGTAAGATACTGAAGAATGCTGTATGATTTTGCGTAAGAGGAACCAATCAGCATAAAGATATTCTCACCGAAGAACCAGCATAATAAACCGGAAAGAAAACCAAAGAAAAGAAGCAAACCCAGTATTATATTAAACTGCATTCTGAATTCCTTTACGTTTTCGACTGCGAGTTTTGCAAATGCCGGGAAAATGGCTAAAAGCAATATGGATGGAAAATTTATAAATACTTCAACTATTCTGTAGGCGGCACCGTAAATGCCGACCTCTTCGAATCCTTTAAAATGTTCAATGAAAACCTGGTTTAACCTGTAGTATAAGTTGCTGAACACTTCAACAAGCGCAAGAGAGAAAACGTCATAAAAATATTCTTTAAATTTTATTTCTTTTTTATCATCGCTTTTAAGATACTCTTGCTCTTTTCGTTTGAAGATTAAGAAGATTAACAAAAACCCTGCAATCATGCTCATCATAAATGCTAGAAGAACCCGAGCACCTGATTTATCGCTGTAAATTAATACTAGCGCTATGATGATAAACAAGGCTTTTTGGGTAAGTAGTACAGCGGCTTCATATTTCATTTTCCGAGCACCGCGGAAAAAAGCAAAGTAAAGGTTCATCATTGAGCTGAATGCAAGTCCGATGCTTGCATAAATAATATATGTCCTGCTTTCTTCATAAATTCCAAATGAAAACAGAACAGTAAAGAACAATGCAATCGTAATCAGAATGCAAACCAGGCGGATTTTTACAGCGTAGTAGATGCTTGAATAAAAGCTTCTTGCAACATGCTTTGTGAGGATTATATTTCCTCCAAGCTCAAAGAACATTCCGACAAGGTAGCCAAGTGATAAGGCGAATTCGAACTTCCCGAACTCAGTATTGCCCAGCGCCCCGGCAAGATAGAACAGGAAAATAAACATCATTGCTCTTGGTATTATCTGAGCAATAGACTGGTATGAGATATTCTTAAGGTTTTGCTTCAGCAAGTAATTTAATTATAAGCATAAAGTTATATATTAATCTGCTATATAAATATGCAGAAAAATTAACAAAAAATAAATATTGCCGCCAAAAAACGAATCTTGAATATGTTATGATTATCTGCTATGTTGATTTAACAAATCCTTAGAATTTATGGAAAATTCAATATCAAAGCGGTTTTTTTTAGTGTTTATATTTTCTTTGGTTACGTTTTTTTATTTTAACTGCGATGATTCAGGCATCGTTGAGCCGGAAAATCAGCAGCTTTGCATAACGGGACAAATCGTAAATTGGACACAAGGCACAAAAACTCTTCATGCATATGTCCGCAGCTCATCGGGTCCTTCATTTTCAGTTGCAAATTGTCCGATTGACGCTGCGGGAAATTTCAACATCTGTCTTCCTGCTACGCTTTCGGATACTACTTTATTTTCATCCGATTCGATATTTTATATTGGCTGCACGGGCGGGGGAACGGTAACTTTTAATCCCCCTGACGGCAGAGGAACTGAGATAACCAGCTTCAGGGTAAAAAGCGGTGATACATTAATCGGTTATGTACGCAGAAATAACTACGATACTCTTTACCCGGGTGCTTTCAGTATAATGTATGTTTATGCAAATAAGGATGTTACTGTAAGCGGCTATAAAATTTGCACTAACGATACATTGCACTTTGACGGAACCGCAGCAAAAGGGTGGACAAAAGTCGTAAAGCACTGCTTAAGGGTTGCGGGACCCGGAACGACTTATTTATATAACACTACAGAGCCTTCCGGAGCAGTCTGGGAATTTTATTAGTAATCAATATCATTAAATGAATTGCAAGATTTTTCGATTTTTAGTAAATTCGTAATTCGTTACGGAGCCGTAGTTCAGTTTGGTTAGAACGCCTGACTGTCACTCAGGAGGTCGCGAGTTCGAGTCTCGTCGGTTCCGCAAAAATGCCCATATTGGGCATTTTCTGTTATGCATTACACATACATTTTAAAAAGCAAGATAACTGATAAATATTATATAGGTTCTACAGATAACCCTGAACGAAGGTTAATCTTGCATAATGAAGGGTATTCTATATCAACAAAAGCATATATTCCATGGAAACTGGTGTATTTTGAAACATTTGATACAAAAACCGAAGCATTGAGAAGAGAAAAACAACTTAAGAAAATGAAAAGTAAAAAGTATATTGAGTGGTTGATTAAGAATCATTCAGGAGGTCGTCCCGATTAAATCGGGAAGTCTCGTCGGTTCCGCAAAAAAATAAGGCACTTAGGATAAACCCTAAGTGCCTTTAGTTTTTACTCGTTTCCTCTTGGGTCCTTTTTTTAGTTTTTATGGATAAACTCTTGCTATACTTTTATTTATATTAGAAGACAAATGAAATCATTAAATTAATAACTTAAAATAAACTTATTATTATGTACGATCTCCCGTATCACAAAGAACAAAATGCAAAGGTAATTAAGGAATTTGTTGACCAGCATCCATTTGCTTTTTTAGCCGGATGCGATTCACAAAACAAACCTGTTGCTACACAGGTGCCGATTTTTATTGAAGAAACCGACGGCAGGAAAATACTGAGGGGACATATCATGAAAAATACAGATCATCATAAAGCCTTTTTGCATAATAAAAACGTTCTTGTAGTTTTCACCGGTCATCACACCTATGTAAGCGCTACATGGTATTGTAATCCGCATCAGGCTTCTACATGGAACTATATGAGCGTACATGTTAAGGGCATTATCAGGTTTCTGGATGACGCTGCGTTAGAAGAAGTACTCCGGAAGACAACTCTTCATTTTGAAAACTATAATCAGCAATCCACAACGATTTTTGATAACCTACCTTTAGAATATAAACAAAAATTAATGAAGGCAATTGTAGCTTTTGAAATTGAAGTAAAAGAAATGGACAATGTTTTCAAATTAAGTCAGGACAGAGATTCTAAAAGCTATGACAATATTAGAGAGAAGCTCAAAGAACAGGGTGAAGCGGGACAGGTGATTGCTTCTGAGATGGAAAAAAGAACTAAGGAACTATTTCCTGATGATAAACAATAGGATAGTGAGTCTCAGCCTGCCCCGATTGTTCGGGGTCGGTTCCAATTGTGACAAGAATAACGCACTTAGCAGTTTGTGTAAAATTCATACCCTAAGCAAGCCGCGGAAACCCCTTGAGGCATAGTAAGATTCCGCACCGTTGTGACCCACGAATACACGGCCGAATCGAAAGTCAGCACTGATTGCTCCGCCGAGTTTTCTGATATCAGAAGGTGTTTTCAGCCAGCTCGATGTTTTTGAATCGAACTCTCCAAGTTTTTGCAATTCCAGGTACTTGTCTTCTGTTAAAAGCTCAATGCCCATGGCAGCTGCCATTTCAACAGCGCTGTTTTTCGGTTTATGTTCTTTCCTTGATTCCAAAGCTTGGCGGTCGTAACAAAGACTTCTGCGGCCGTTGGGACTTTCCGCCGAACAATCATAAAAAATATATTCTCCTGTCTTTTTGTCGCAGCCAACAACATCCGGTTCACCGCCGGTTCTTTCCATTTCACTCAGCGCCCACAGCTTTTCGGTATTGGCTTCAAGCTTTGCCTGCACTTTAGCCCAATTAAGACCCTTATGTCTCTTCATGTTTTTCTCAAAACGGGCTTTCAATGCTTTGAGCAGGTCCGCACATTGTTTCGGTGAAAACTTCTTTTTATTGCTGTTAATTTTGTTCATACTTTTATATTATCTATGTTTGATTAACTGACCTGCCTGCCCCCTAGGCAGGAACGATTTTTCTATCCGCAGGCACTGTCCAAAGGACTCCTTTGGAGAAATACCTCGATACCAGAGTCAGGATTAGAAGCAGCGACGGGCCAAACATTTCACTCACAGGACTGCCTGATGCAATATGTGAAATTATTGCTCCCGACATGGCGAAGAAAAAACCTGCATAAGCCCATTCTTTCAATAAAGGAAATTTAGGAATAAGCACTGCCGCAACCCCCAAAATTTTCCAGACACCAAGAATTGTCAGAAGATAGAGAGGATAACCCAACCGTGTCATTAAATCTACATCTGTCTGCAATCTGAATAACTGTACTCCTCCGGTTGACACCATTCCTAATGCAAGCCAAATGGTAGCAATCCAATAGACAATTTTTTTACTTTTTGACATATGTTTTTTTATGGTGTGTTATTTTAATTTGCTTACGATTTCTTGTAATTTGTTATGTGCCATGTTTATGCCGTATGCAAAGGGGAGCTTCAGCAGCTGATCTCTCAGTTCGGCTGTTCTGAATATTGTATGTATACTGAGTTTACTGGTGTCATCCGTGAGTTTTTCAAATTCAAGGAACTCAAGCTGGACTTCAAAAGGCGCATTCTCCATTTCAAATGTACGGGTGATTTTCCGGTTGGGGATGAACTCATGAATTACACCGTTTGCGCGGAATACAACGTTTCCTTCGGCGTCGGTTTTTTCAAATTGATAGCTCCCATGCTTTTTATTTTCAAGTTTCAGCACTTTGGATTCCATCCACTGTTCAACAATTTCGGGCTCTGCATACGCTCTGAAAAGCAATTCCAGAGGCAAATCAAATTCCCTTGTTATCATTAATTCCTGTTTGCCTTCTTCGGCATGGATTTTTGTTTTTCGTTCCATATTATTCTATTTTTTTTATTCTATTTCTTTTTGTATTTTTTCATAATGGCTTCCAATTTATTAAATCTTTCATCCCACATTTTGCGAAAGGGTTCTATAAAGTCCGCTATTTCTTTCATCTTTTTTGGATTTAAGTGATAGTAAATTTCTCTGCCGTTTTTTTTTTGTTCAAGCAGTTCACACTCTGTAAGTATACGTAAATGTTTTGAAACTGTCGGCCTTGCAGTGTCAAAGTTTGCAGCTATACCTCCTGCAGTCATAGATTGCGAAGCAACCAGCAGAAGTATAGCCCTTCTTGTCGGGTCAGCTATAGCTTGAAATATGTCTCTTCTTAAATTCATTGCTTAAGACTCATTTACTTAGTTACTTTAAATTCATTATGTAGCTATATGGCTACAAATATAAATGAGGCATTTAACCTTGTCAAGTCATTTATGTAGCCATTTGCCTACGAATACTGAATTTATTTAAATACGCTGGCTTTTCGGAAAATTTTTTGGTCCGGAAGGTTTTATGTGTAGTTGGCTGTAAGTCTGAATGATTTTCGATCGTAATTTTTCTAAAGTCAGCGAAGAACTGTCCCGCTAAACCCGGATTTACAGGGTTTTTTATTTTTGCTAATATTTGCTGTTTAAGGGCGTATTACAAAAACTTGTAGTTATTTTAACTACAAAATTAATATAAAATTTGGCACTATTTTTCCTGACTTTTGTCGTTATATTTGAATTGTAAATAATTCATCCATCAGCATGAAAACATACTTTGAGACTCCAACCTGCGACGAGTGCAAATCAAGGTTCAACAATGTGTTTTGTTCACTGACCGGCGAGCAGGTAACGGAAATGTCGCTGGATAAAAACTGCAGCATGTATAAAAAAGGGCAGTTAATATTCTACGAGGGGAACAGACCATCCGGTGTTTATTGCATAAACAAAGGAAAAATTAAAATATTCCAAACAGGCGAAGAAGGCAAAGAGCAGATTCTCCGCCTTGCAAAAGAAGGCGATGTGCTGGGCTACAGAGCTATGATAAGCGGTGACCCGTATTCAGCTTCTGCTGCCGTTATGGAAGATGCGGTTGTGTGCTTTATTCCCAAAAAGACCTTTTTTGGCTTTTTGCAGGGTAATTCCGAGCTTTCATCAAATATGATGATGCTACTTTCCCATGATTTAAAGGAAGCCGAAAGCAGAATAACGGGACTCGCCCAAAAGCCCGTCCGCGAAAGGATGGCGGAAACCATCCTAATGCTGCAGGAATTTTACGGATTAAACGGCAATGATGATACTATAAATGCGTCATTATCGCGTGAGGATATTGCTAATATCGTTGGCACAGCCACAGAAACGGCAATCAGGATTTTGTCCGATTTTAAAAACGAAAAGCTAATTGAACTTCAGGGCAAAAGGATTAAAATCCTGAACCATTCGGGTCTTGTAAAAGCGGCGCATATATTCGAATAATCCGTGCAGTAATTTCCCTTAGCACGTCTATACAAGTCAGTTTTTCCTCGGCTTTTATCATAATTTTAAATGACAAAAATCATTGTTTTAGCCTCTGTTAAAGGGTTAGTTTTGTATTGAAATTTACAAAGCTAACTATATGGCAAAATACACTGGTTTAGAAGAAATAATCAAAAATTATAAAGATTTAATCCCCTTAGTCTTTCACAAAAACGAGCTATTGTTTCAGGAGGGCGAGTCTGCAAAAGGTATTTACTGCATAGAATCCGGAAACGTTAAGCTCAGCAAAAAAGAAGCAAATGACGGCGATAGAATCGTTCACCTTGCGGCAAAAGGAGAAATTCTTGGGCTGCACGCCGTTGTTAACAGGCACAATTACACAAATTCAGCAGTTGCCTTAACAAAAACTCATAGCTGTTTTATTACCGCTGATGATTTCCTGAAGCTGATTGAAGATAACAACACTTACAAGCTGCTTGTGATGAAAAGCCTATGCTCGAGAATCGACACTATGGAAAATCACATAAACAGAATAAGCGATAAGCCGAGCGATGAAAGATTCGCCGATACCTTGCTTATGCTTGTTAACAAATACGGGCTGAACAGGTCAAGGGAACTGAATATTCACCTTAGCCTTGACGAGATTGCAAGCTTTACCTGCACTTCCAAGAGCTATATGAAAAAAATAATCTCAGATTTTTCTCAAAGGGGATTAATCTCGTTCTCAGGGGGAATTATAAATATTCGCAATCTTCCTCAGCTTGAAAATATTGTTAATTTAAGCTCAAAAGCCGCCTTACCAAGTTAAAAGTCTTAAACCGAAAACTTTGCGTCATAATTGCGCGTGATTCTTGTCATGTGAAATTAATATCTGGTATTGTTATTTTTGTCTAAGCAGATAATCCGCAAATAATTTAAACTGAATCATTATGAGCTCATTAAAAAGAATTTTAGGCTATGGGTTTTTAATATTGGCAATTCCATTTATCGTTGCAATTTTTATATTTCCTTTGAGGGAAAATGAAAGGCCGCTGTTTGAGTCAATTATGCCTGTTGCAGTAGCTTTAGCGGTTGTTATCTGCACGTTGCCTTACAATAAAAAAATTGAATCGAATTTTTTAAAGGAAGACATTTATTTCGGCTTGTGGAGCCTTTTAATCTGTATTGTGATAGATTTGTTGATGTTTATGTGGGGTCCTATGAAAATGGCGTTCATTGATTATATGAAGGATATTGGCGTTACTTATCTAATGATACCTGTAATTACTTATGGCATTGGAAAAGCGATAGAGGAAAAGAAAAAGTAAAATTGTTTATAAACCGGAGTTTAAAATATGAAAAATATATTAGTGCCAACCGATTTTTCGAAGAATTCATTTTACGGGCTGGAATTTTCCGCTAATTTAGCCCGAAGAAGCGGGGCAAAAATTCATCTTTTCAATGCTGCTCTCACCAGTACTTATTATTACACGAGTGACCCGCTTGTTATTTCCCCGCCCGCTGCCGTTATGGTTGAAAGCATTAATGAAAACCTGAAAAGAGCCTCAATGAAAAAGCTTGAGAAAATCCAAAAAAGCAGGCTTTTGAAAGGACTAAAAGTAAATTTAAACTGCGAGACTGCATTTTCAGTTTACCGCGAAATTATTGAATACTCGAAGAGAATCAGATCGGATTTGATTGTAATGGGCACTAAGGGTGAAAGCAACCTTAAGGATATATTCTTAGGCAGCACGGCGGAAAGAGTAGTAAGATTTTCTGAAAAGCCGGTGCTTGTCATTCCGAACAAAATTAAAAACTTGAATCCCAAGCTGGTTGTATTTGCCTCCGATTTTACGGCTGAGGCTTTCGGAATATTTCCTTTTGTATGGGAATTTGCTAAAATATTCGGTTCAAAAGTTGACCTCCTTAAAATTAACACAACCGACCAGTTCCGCAGAACAAGAGATGATTCAAAGAGAATGTCAAAGTTTAACAAAAAATTCGGTTCAAAATTCCGTGCGGTTATATATAACGATTATATGAAAGAGGAAGGTATATTGAATTATTCAGACCAGATTGAGGCGGATTTAATTGCAATCGGAACTCACGGCAAAAAAGGGCTTGCGAGATTTTTTTCCTCCGATGTTTCCGAAGGTGTGGTCAGACTGTCACATAAGCCCATTTTGGTTGTAAATTTAAAAAAATTCAAGCGGAAAAGGGATATTTTAAAGGTCTAACCCGTTTAGTTTTCTTTAATTTAAAACCCTGGGAAAGTAATTTTTTCCGGGTTTTTTATGATATTAATCATAATTCCCGCTGAGGCATATCATAGGAAAGCCCTGCATTTCAATGGTATTTTTGAGTAAATCAACGCACCTGAAATTTCCGATTTCAATCCGGTGGCAGGCGTCAAAATGCGGAAATGAAGATTTTATGAACACTCCTGAAAACATAAGACTAAATCCCGTATCAACTCTGAAAATAAGCTTGAATCCGCTTTTTAAATTTTAAAGACTGTGAAAATGGTACTGATAAAAACAAATACTAACCAAATTGAAGATCCTATACTTTTTTTAAATGAAGAATATGATAAAATTAACGAAAGAGTAAACCTTATCGATGCTATATACTGGGAAATTGAAAAAGAAGGAATAAGCGAAACTGTAAACGCAAGAGTTTCGGAACTGATTGTTAATATATTTGTATTTTTAAAAAAGCTGTACCGGATTGAGGAAGAAATTCTTTACCCTGAGCTTGAGGCGGTCTTGCCCGCACAATCATCTGCAACTGCAATGAAAAGTGAACACAGGCATATCATTTCGATATTAAGAACCATAATAAAAACCCTTGAAAACAAGGAAGAACTCAAAGACAACAAAGATATTCTGCAGGCTGAGCTGATTACCATTGCTGATTTGATACGAAGAAACATACATAAAAAGGAAAAAATCATTTTTCATGAAGCAAGGACTCTGCTGCCCGAAAAAGCACTGGACGAATTACATGAAAAAATGAAAAAAGAATTATCATTCTATTTAAAAAGAGGGGAAACATAACTATGAAAGCCCCGATTATTGTAGATACAGTGCCTTCAAGCTTTACCGATGAACTGAAGAAGCCGTACCGTAAGTTCTTAAGCAAAGGCTTGGTCTACGCAATACTGCTTCATATTTTTGTAATTGCTGCTTACGGCGGAGCTAATTATTACAGCAATTACCTGAAAGAGCAGGAATCTAAAAATATGCAGCAAAGGATAATTAATGTAACCCTGACCGATTTGGAACCGCCGCCCTCGATGACTGAAGAAGAAGAACCCCCTGTAAAAGTGGAGGAGCTTACTACTCCTACAAAGGACCTCGAGGCAATGACCCCGGAACCGGTTGCAAGAGAAAAGGCGGACGTTCAAACAATAAAAACACAGCATGAGCTTGAGGAAATTAAGACTCCTGTTTCAACGATCGGTGATACAGGTAAATTCACATTTTCCGGCCCGATTAAGATTGAAGAAAAAAAGATTGAGGAAAAAGTGACCAAGCATGAGAATATAGAGCAGGAAAAAACTGTTTACCAGCAGTTTGAAGTTGAAAAACCGCCGGAGGCGGTAAATTTAGAGCAGATTAAGGCTTCGATTGTTTACCCATCGCTTGCACAGGAAACCGGAATCGAAGGCAGGGTAACTGTAAAGGTTCTCGTCGGTCCGGATGGAGAAGTGATAAAGGTCGGCCCTATTACAGGACCCGAGGTTTTTTATGACGAAGTTCGAAGCAAGGTAACTATGCTTCAGTTCACGCCGGGACTGCAAAACGGCAAGCCGGTCAAAGTTTGGGTTTCAGTGCCCTTTAATTCCGGCTTAAGAATTAGCCAAAAGCTCTTATAAATTAAAGCCGGACTTTTCAATAAAGTTCGGCTTTTTTAATAACGCCTGCATATAAAAACTTGTCGGGGCGAGTCGCCGACTCGTACCGACAATGGTGTTGGAAATAAAAAAAGGCGGGTTTTTACCCGCCTGTGCTTGAATGGCTCAATGCCACCTTCATCCATCCTTACCGAGGAGCTGGCCTCAATAAGTATGCTACAAAGATACTACAGCAATTAGCTCCCTGAAATGATTTTTATCAAAATAAAATATGATTTTTATCCAGATACGTTATTAATTTTTAGAAAGATTAAAATCAGCCGGTGAATTGACAATTGTCATTGCCAGGCTCGAATTATAAGCTATTTTTGTATTGGATAATTCCACATAGTTCCGATTTTAGCTTAGGACCTAGACTGATTCTATTAGAAGTTATTCTAAAGTAATAGAACAGGAGGTTAAATAATGGCACTTAAAATTTCGAATGATTGCATGAATTGCGGCGTCTGCGAAATCGAGTGCCCTTACAACGCAATCTATCCCGCAGGGTTGAACTGGAGAAAAATTAAGCGTAAATACCTCAGCGTGTGCGAAGACAGGTCTGTTACCGATGATTTTTATTCAGGCGTTCACTATTATATAGTTCCCGATATGTGCACTGAGTGCAAAGGTATTTCTGAAACGCCAAAATGTGTTATGGTTTGCCCGCTTTCCGGAATTGAGAAGGATACAAAGCTTTGGGAAAGCGAAGAACACCTTTATTCTAAGAAGCAGTATCTCGATACACTTCATCCGTGGAGATATTGGAGCTGATTTTTTACTTGGTTAAAATATCAAATGAAAACCAGGGTGAGAAAAATAAGTCCTGTAAAAGCTAACCTTAATAAAGTCCATAGAGCCAGAGTTCCTGAAGAGCTGTTTGATGAGTATGAGCTTGATATAAAAATTAAGCAGGCAAAATCAACTAGAAGAGATGAAAGAACCGATATTATTTTTTCCAGTATACCGGCTCAGGCACACGAGGTTTTTGAGCGAATGGTCTGAATTAGGAGCTGCCTAATGGCACTGGATATTTTCCTGTTTTATGGTGCCCGATTCGAGTTTTGGGCTGAGGTATGGGATTCCGAGATTCAAGCCCCTTAAGATAAATATAAGTGCAAGCAAAATCGAAAATGAAGGGATAAGCTTTGAAAGCCTGCGCCTTATATTCAGATTTACCAAATTTGCCGCAATTGATGTCCCAAGCATTATAGGCATTGTTCCAAGTCCAAATGCTGCCATAAACAGCATGCTGTTGAGGGCATCTCCTATTGCTATTGCGCCAGTGATTCCAATATAAACAAGTCCGCATGGAAGCAGACCGTTTAAAATGCCTATTGCAAGCATGGAAAAGTTAGAGTGATTATTAAACATCCTGCCCAAGTATGATTTTAATATTCCAATCAATCTGTATGCGCCAAGCTTATTAATAAGCTTTATACGGTATATTGGCGGGGTGATCACGGCTAAAATTATTAATATTCCAAGCGAAATTGAAATAAGCTGCTGCAATCCGAACATTTGAAGCCGAGAGCCGAGCAGTCCAAAAAACAATCCCAGCATTGAGTATGTTATAACTCTGCCTGTATTGTATAATGACCTGGAGATAATGACCGGTTTATTTGTTTTGGGCAGAGCAATTGCAATCGGGCCGCACATTGCAATGCAGTGAAAACTTCCTAAAAATCCGATTAAAAAACCCGTGAGTAATTCCATCAGTTAACTATAATTCTTTCCTCGTTATAATAGTCAATTCCGTTTGCATTCCAGCTTATTTGAATTTTCCACAAACCTTTTTGCATGCTTTCGGTTGTTAATGACTGAGTTAAATTACTGGTTAATTCAACTGGCACAGAAAAATCTTTCTTTGAATCCGAAGGCCTGTAAAAGGAAATCTCACCTTTTATTTGACCTTTGACTTTCGGAAATGAAATCAAAATCCCGGCTTCACCTGCATCTATTTTGACCTGTTCCTTAAGGCGGTTTGTGTTATTAATTTTATCAATCTGTTTTTGGTATTTTATTTCCTTATCATAATAATTTTGCGTAACAAGCTCAATGTCTTTTGTCATTGAAATCGATACCATAATAAACACTCCCGACATAAAAAGAAGGTATGCAAGTATTATTCCTTTGCCCCACGAAAATTTCATAATTTTATTCTCACAATCTTAATTTTGATTAGCCGGCCCTAAAAAATTTGATTTAAATGTTTGAAACTTCTCGCCGTTTGTGTAAATCCCAATTTCAATCGGTGTATTAACATTATTTACTTTCTGTTTTGGCAGCATCACAAGAAATTTCGTTTCCGAAACAGCATTTGGCTCAAGATTTATATCGCTTCCTATGATTTTAATCTCCCCCTGGAGGTTTTCAAGCCTAAGCTGTAAAGGGACTTCATCGAATGTTTTATTTGTAAGCTTAAGCGAGTACAAATTGCTCAAAATTCCGCCCGGCTGCTCCTGGTAAAGCATACCGGGAGTTCTTAATATCATAAAGTCTATTGGATTTCTGTTGTAAAGAAGTATGCCAAGAACAGCAATTAAAACTGTTAATATTACTAAGTATCCGGTAATTCTCGGCGTAAGCTTAAATTTCGTTTTATCCTTAACGTTGTTAAATGATGCATATTTAATCAGTCCACTTGGCTTGTTAATTTTATCCATTATATTGTCGCATGCATCTATGCAGGCGGTGCAGTTAACGCACTCAAGCTGCGTGCCGTTTCTTATATCAATGCCTGTTGGACATACTGCAATGCACTCCTTGCAATCGATGCAATCGCCCAGTGTTCTTACTTCAGCTTTTTTAATCTTTCCCCGCGGCTCGCCTCTTATGTTATCGTAAGCAATTACAATTGAGTTTTGGTCAAGCAGAACGCTTTGCAGCCTCCCGTAGGGACAGACGTAAACGCAGGCATACTCCCTGAACCATGCAAAGATGAAGTAAAAACCGGCTGAAAACAAAAGCATTGCGATAAATCCGCCCGGGTGCATTGAAACAGGTTCAGAAATTATTTTATACAGCTCATCGGTTCCGATTATCCATGCAAGAAGTGTGTTTGCAATAAATACTGATAAAGCAAAGAAAACAGACCATTTAACCAGTTTTTTAGAGATTTTCTTCGCCGTCCATTTGGAGTCGTTAAGCAGTTTTTGCCTTAAGTAATCGCCTTCAATCCAGAATTCAATTTTCCTGAATACCATTTCAAGGAATACCGTCTGCGGACATACCCAGCCGCAAAATACCCGTCCGAATACTACTGTGAATAATATTATAAACACTACAAAGCTTATTGTTGCAAGGACAAATAAATAAAAATCATGCGGCCCGAAAGCCAGTCCGAAGAGTATGAATTTCCTTTCAACAATGTTAAACATCATAAAGGGATGACCGCTTAATTTTATAAACGGGGTGATAAATAATATTGCCAAGAGAAAAACACTGAAGACGACCCTTGCCTTATGGAGTCTTCCTTTCGGCTTCTTAGGGTATACGAATTTTCGCTTCCCCTCGTCGGTTACTATTCCAAGCGTATCCCTGAAGGTGTCCTGCGTATTTTCGATTATATCCCTTGTGAGATGCATTTTATTCAGCTTTCTTTCTTCTGTTATATACTGTTACTACAAGCTGGAATGTTACTAAAAACAGCAGAGTTATCAAAAATCCTAGACCGATTTTTGAAGGTCCTGCAGTCGAACGCCCGCCCATATCCTTAACGCTTACGGTGCCCTTCATATAAGGATGCGGTGTGCACATATACTTGTAATCGCCTTCCTTGTTGAATGTGAACGTAAAGCTTTCAGTATGCGCAAGCAGCGGTGAAGAAAACGGCTCTGCAATGCCTTCATACGAAGTTACGTTATGGATTCCTGCAAACTCTCCCTCCATATATGAGAATACATCTTCATTAACCCATTTGACTTTGGTTCCCTCGGCAATAACGATTGATTTCGGGTAAAAAGAATTACCAATAATTTTTACAGTTACCTCTCCTGTTTCAGGACCATAATAGGCAACGGGGTCTACATCTGGACTCCCCGGTTCGAAAGGTGAAATTACTCTTGTAACTTTGGATTTAAGGGTGTTCAATTCTTCCTGCGAGTATTTTGGCCCGTCTCCGATTACCGTTACCGGCGTCTGTGCGCTGTCGTCGCAGACAAGAAGCCCGATAGCGCCTCTGTCGGTGGGTCCTACAGCGTGATTAAGCATTAGATAAGCGCCTTCATCGGGCGGAACTCTGAATTCAACGACCCATGAGTCCGTAGGACCCGCAAGAACACTCTGCCCGCCCGGGTAAACCATATCGGGATTACCCTGCCAGTATGCAAAATCCCAGATTATTCCCACAATGTGAAAGGTTGCGGTTTGATTTGGACCTACGTTAAGATAATAAATCCTTACATAATCGCCGGGTTTTGCTTTAATGGGGTTTTCCACGTATCTGAACAGCTTGCCGTTGAAAGCCGTATAGAGCGGCTTGCTTTCTATTGCATCTTTTCCGTTTGAGTAAAACTCATGCTGGTTTAAAAATATTTCAACATCCGGAGGCTTGTTTAATATGGTTTCAAGCTTATACTTCTTCTTTGGTTTTACCACAATCATTCCGTACTGACCGTAAATAACATGCATCGGTATTGCGTGTCCGCCCGGTGCGCAATGATACATATAAACTCCGGGGTAGGAGACTTTAAACAGCAAGGATTTTGATTTACCCGCTTCGATTTTTCCGAGATACTTTGACGTTTGGGTATAAGCGGCGTGAATCGACGCACCGTGCGTAACAGTTCCTTTGTTTACAATGGTAAATTCGACTATATCTCCTTCATCAAGCACAATTGTTGGTCCGGGTATTGTGCCGTTCATTACAAAACCCTTATACAATACTCCGTTGCCAATGTATACTTCGCCCTCGGAAAGCTCAACAGATACTTTTTTATCAGGCGTAACATTTTGGGGGACGTAGCTTGTCGGCGGTATTGATAAGCTGTTATCACGGCTGATTATCTGGATAAAATCATTAGGACCTTCCTGCTGCGGAAAACCAGCTGCTTCGTTTTTAATGCCTGATGTATAGGCCGTTATCGGTAATTGCGATGGATAGCTAATACCGCTTTTGTTGTTTGTAAGGTTTGCAATCGATTTCAGCAGTTCTTCGCTTACAAGTGAATTACTTCTAGTTGTGAAAAGTTCTTCATAGAATTTAGCATTACAGTAAGGGCATGATAATAGCTCCCCTAACTAAGGAAGAAAATTAATAAGCCGGTCACAAATAGTGACGGCTTTTTGCAAAAAAGGTTTTTTAATGTTTTCATGGCTTTGAGCTTTAAAAGTTAAATGAATGAATGTTTGAAATTATTTTTTGATTGTAATCAAATTAACTTATTTAATTGGTTTTAGCGGAATCTGTTTTAATTTATATTTGAATCTGTTTTAGTTTTTATTGAATCTGTTTTGGATTTAACCGAATCTATTTTTACTTTGATTGTATCGATTTTCGCTGTTGTTGTATCGACCCACACGTTTCCTTCGGGCTGTTTTCCGGCAGGAGGCTTTGTTCCCTGCAGGCTCAAAACATAGCTCCCTACCTGCTGCATTTGCTTCGGATTCAGCATAGTTTTCCAGCTTATCATGCCTTTTACTGGAACACCTTCCTTAATTGTCTTAAAAACGTTCTTAATCCCTCCTCCGTGTATCCAGTACTGGTCGGTTAAGTTGGGTCCAACCGTTCCTCCGGCATCGGGTCCGTGGCAGGGAACACAGTTAATTGTGAAAATCTGCTTCCCAGCATCAAGCGAGGGTACATCTGTTAATAAAATTACGTTTTCTTCATTTATGAAAGCTCCTGTTTTAATCAGCTCCTGTTTCTTTTCTTCGGCTATTCTTATTTCCTCAACAAACTCGTCAACCATAATATTTCCCGAGCCAAACACGTGGTAGTCCAGTAAATAAATAGCCGCAAAAAGTACAGTTCCGTAAAACAATACATTAAACCACGGAGGGATTGTATTATTCAGCTCGCGTATACCGTCATACTCGTGGTCCATCATTATGTCTTTTTCCTTCTCAACGGGAACAGCCCTGTTTAACACCCTTGAAAGCTTTGTCAGAAATGAGAATCTTTCCCTTCTTCTCTCGTATGAGTATTTATATTTAGGTGTCGAAAGTATAAAGAACAAAATAAAAAGGAAAGCAACGAGCAGAAATACGGCGGCACCTGCAAGCTGTGAATATTCATTCATGCTTGAATCATCTGCAGCCGTTTGTGCAAACTGCATATCATTTATTATAATCAGTGAAAATAAGGTAAATATTTTTTTTATAGTTTTCATTTTAAATCTCCCGCCGAATCATTATTGGAATTTTCCAAAGGGAGAGATGCCATTTTATTTAAGTATTTTTTATCTGCTTTAAACATCCATATTATTATCGCAATGAAAAACAGTACGAATATCACCAGCGATATTATCGGGTAAATTTCAATTCCTTCTATGCTTTGAAGAACATGTTTATACAATCTATTTAACCTCCTTTGGTTCTATTGTTTTTATATCGGCAGTTATTTCGCCTTTAATGTCAGTTCCGAGTCTTTGCAGATAAGCTATTAGGGCTATTATTTCCTTATCGCTCGTAACGGGCGCTCCGTTTTTCTGCAAATCTTTGGTGATTTCATCGGCTTGTTTTGTTAAGTCGTTTAATGCCTGTGTTTCGTATCCTTCGGGATAAGGAACGCCGATTTTCCTCATTGCATTAATCTTTGCTTCAGTGGTCGAGATGTCAAGTGACTGCTCAAACAGCCAGGTATACCTGGGCATAATTGAGCCCGGCGAAATTGATGCGGGGTCATCCATATGCAGGTAGTGCCATACATTCGGATACTTTTTGCCTTCCCTGTGCAGGTCAGGCCCCGTTCGCTTTGAGCCCCATAAAAACGGGTGGTCGTAAACAAACTCGCCCGCTTTGGAATATTCCCCGTACCTTTCGGTCTCGGAGCGGAACGGTCTTATCATTTGCGAATGGCAGTTATTGCATCCTTCCCTAATATAAATATCCCTGCCCTGCAGCTCTAAAGGCGTGTACGGCTTAACGCTCGAAATTGTCGGCACATTTGATTTCACTAAAAACGTAGGGATTAACTCTACCAGTCCCCCGATTAAAACTACAACCAATGAAACAAGCGCAAACTTAACGGGTCTTTTTTCAAGCCATCGGTGCCTTGCGCCTGCAGCTGAGCCCGGTTCAATCAATTCCCTTGCCGGTGCTTCTGCCGGCTCTTCTGCAATCAGCCTGCCCTGCGTGGAGGTTTTGTATAAGTTGTAAACACCAACAATTACCCCCGTTAAGTAGAATGTTCCGCCGATTGAGCGGATTGCATACATCGGGATAATCTGTGTAACCGTTTCTAAAAAGTTTGGGTACTGTAATATCCCCTCGGCGGTAAACTCTTTCCACATCAATGACTGCGTTATTCCCGCCCAGTACATTGCCGAAGCATAAAATACTATGCCAAGAGTTCCTATCCAGAAATGGAAGTTAGCCAGCTTCTTTGAATAAAGGTTTGTTCCATAAATCTTAGGTACGAGCCAGTAAAGAACGCCGAATGTCAGAAAGCCATTCCACCCAAGCGCACCTACGTGAACGTGGGATACAATCCAGTCAGTAAAATGCGCAATTGCATTAACGTTCTTAAGCGAAAGCATCGGTCCCTCAAACGTTGCCATACCGTAAGCGGTGACTGCAACAACCATAAATTTAAGTATGGGGTCTTCGCGGACTTTATCCCATGCGCCGCGGAGTGTTAAGAGCCCGTTAATCATTCCTCCCCACGAGGGAGCAATAAGCATTATAGAAAACACTGTGCCTAGCGACTGTGCCCAGTCAGGAAGCGCGGTATTATAATAAATGATGAGGACCTGCCCAGATGTAAATAAATATCAGCACCCAGAAATGAACAATCGAAAGCTTGTATGAGTAAACGGGTCTGTTTGCCGCTTTGGGCAGATAATAATACATCAGCCCTAAAAAGGGAGTTGTTAGGAAAAACGCCACAGCATTATGTCCATACCACCATTGAACCAGTGCGTCCTGAACTCCTGCATAAACAGAGTAGCTTTTCAAGAACGTAACGGGCATTTCAATAGAATTAACTATGTGCAGCACGGCGACCGTTACAACGGTCGCTATGTAAAACCAGATAGCAACGTACATATGCTTTTCTCTGCGCCTAATGATAGTCCCGAACATGTTGATAGCAAATACTACCCACACAAGGGTTATTAGAATATCAATAGGCCATTCGAGCTCAGCATACTCCTTGCTAGTGGTGATACCTAAAGGAAGTGTTAGTGCCGCACATAGAATTATAAGCTGCCATCCCCAAAAATTAATTTTGCTTAAAAGGTCGCTGAACATCCTTGCTTTACAAAGCCGTTGCAGCGAATAATAAACACCCATAAAAATAGCATTGCCCACAAAGGCAAAAATGACGGCGTTTGTGTGAAGCGGTCTGATACGGCTGAATGTTGTGTATTGAAGATTGAAGTTCAAAGCAGGAATGTAAATCTGAAACGCAATCAATAATCCGACAAGCATTCCCACAATCCCCCAAACCATCGTTGCGATTGCAAAATCACGAACTATTTTGTTATCGTAACTAAACTTTTCCAATCCAATCGCACCGTGAACACCGGTATCCAAAGATTCCTCTTTATGCATTTTGATAGCTCCTCAGTTTCGTTTTATATTCGTTATTTATAATGTTAAGCTCTCTCAAACACTTTTTTATTCTCTCAAGTGCAATTGAGATGTCATTGTCCAAACCGACCGAGAATCTTATTAGCCCGTCGCTTAAACCCATCGATTTCTGGTCTTCACCCGGAATTTCTGATGAAGTGCTGTGTCCCGGCGCGCTGAAAAGCGTTTTAAAATAACCAAGACTTACCGCAAGGTAACCCACGCGTTCTTCCTGCATTCTTACCATAAGCTTTGCAGCATTTTCATACGTGCCCACATCAAGAGCCAGCATTCCCCCGTAGCCGAAGCCTTCATTCATTAACTCATTGATTAAATTGTAATGCTTGTTTGATTTTAGTCCCGGGTAATAGACTTTTAATCCAAGCATTTCAAATTCCTGCGCAAGATATAACGCATTTGCGCCGTGCTTTTCCATTCTGATATGAAGTGTATGCAGGTTTTTTAAAATACTTGCAGCTCGCAGACTGTCAAGCACGGGACCTAAAAGCATTGTTGCGCCTGAGTTTACATCAGTTAAGCTGTTTATAAATTCTTCGGTTGAGCAAATACACCCTGCAACGCAATCGCTTGTGCCGTTGATAAATTTTGTCATGCTGTGAATAACTATATCTGCTCCGAGCCGCTTGGGTGATATAATCATAGGGCTGAAGGTGTTATCCACAACCAGCTTTACGTTGTGCTTTTTTGTAATTTCGCTTAAGGCGGGGATATCGGTTATTTCAAGCAGGGGATTACTGATTGATTCAGCGTAAATTACTTTTGTTTTGCCTGTAATTGCTTCTTCCACCTGCTTAAGGTTCTGCATATCCACAAAATTTACCTTGATTCCAAGTTTTGGAAGAAAGTTTTTGAAAAGCGCGTAAGTTCCCCCGTAAATGGTTCTTTCTGATACAATTTCATCTCCCGCGCCGCACAATTGCAGTATTACTGTGCTTATCGCACCCATTCCCGATGCAGTTACCTGCGCCGATTCGGTATCCTCAAGTCTCGCAAGCGCGTTTGAAAGAAACTTGTTAATCGGGTTCCAGTGCCTTGAGTAAAGGAAACACCCTTCGATATCGTGCTGGAAGGATTCCTCCATTGTTTTGGGATTTAAAAATGTAAATGTGGATGAATCCGTAATGGACGGGTTGACATCGCCGAACTCGCCGAATACTAAGTAATCGTGTATTTGTGTGCTTGGGTCAAACTTTTTCATTTTCGTTTATGTTTTTGCTGTTTATAGTTTTGTTGTTTATAGTTTTGTTGTTTATAGTTTTGTTGTTTATAGTTTTGTTATCAAATAAAATTCTTACGCTTGGAGTGTAAGAGTCGTCATACTGCCCGGTTTTAACCGCCCAGATGAATGCAAATAAAAAACTCGCTGCAATCAGCAGACTGAATCCGATTAAAACAAGAATTACACTCATACCAGACCCCTTTTCTTTGCCATTAAGTTCGTAGAGGAAACGGTGAAGAGCACAACCGTTACCGAGCTCAAAGGCATCAAAATTGCTGCAAGCAGGGGAGAAATTTCGGATTGAAATGCAAGAGTAACTCCGATTACGTTGTAAATAATCGAAATCACAAAGCTCGATATAATTATTTTCTTAGTTGTCTTTGAAAACCTCATAAAGCGGGCGAGCTTGCCAAATGATGATGCCTCAAGTATCCCGTCGCATGCTGGAGAGAAGCTTGCAGCGTCTTCCGAGATTGCTATACCAACATCGCTTTGCTTCAGCGCACCCGCGTCATTAAGTCCGTCGCCGACCATTAAAACCTTTCTGCCGTTTAGCTGCGATGATTCAATGAATTTGAGCTTATCCAGTGGTGACTGGTTAAACTTAAATTTTGTATTCTCATTAAAATACTTTGTCAGGTTTTCCTTTTCGCCGCTGCTATCGCCCGATAAAACGGCTAAGCTGTAATTTTCGTTTAATGCTGAAGTTATTTCCTCAAGCCCTGAGCGGTAAATGTTGTTTATGCTGAAATATCCTTTTATTGAACCCGCTATTGTTAAAAATATTCTTGTATCCGGCTTTTCACCTGCCTTATCGGGATAGTTCAATATTTTGTTGTTATCTGCGCAGAATAAAGCCGAGCCGAGACGGATTTTAACCTTATCAGCCGAGCCTTCGATTCCCCTGCCTGCGTGCTCAGTAAAGTCTTTTATTTCAAGTATTTCATTTGATTCAAGCGCGTCGTAAATCCTTCCGCTCAGGGGGTGGGTTGAGTTTCTCACAAGGGACTTTACGAGCTTTTGCTCGTATGAATTTAGTACCGAGCCGTTAAACGTTATGTTTGCATCACCTGTTTGGGTAATAGTACCCGTTTTATCGAACACAATTGTATCGATTTTTGACATCCGCTCAACAACCGAAGCGTTTTTAAGGTATAATTTGTTTTTGCCAAGTATTCTTATGGCATTTCCCAGCGCAAAAGGATTTGTTAAAGCAATTCCGCAGGGACAGGCAATAATCAGTACCGCTGTAAACGCGTTAATTGCAGTTCTTAGACTTACGGGGTACCAGTAAACAAACGCAGATGCGGCAATTAAAAGAATTATAACGGTAAAATATTTCCCAACAACGTTAACAAGCGAGTTAAAGCGGTTTTCATCTTTTTTTATAAATGTATCTTTATTCCAAAGCTGAGTCAGGTAGCTTTGCGAAACGGTTCTTATAACTTCCATTTCAACCGCTCCGCCGATTTGTTTTCCTCCGGCGTAAATTATTTCGCCTGCCACCTTCTGCACGGGGATTGATTCACCCGTTACGAAGCTGTAATCAATATTTGCGCTCGATGAAAATAGAATCGCATCTGCAGGCACAAGCTCGTTATTTCTGATGATGACTCTGTCTCCCTGCTTTAATTTTGAAACAGGTATGCTTGACTCAATTCCTTTGTTTACAATTGTTACCGAAATCGGGAAATATGATTTGTAATTTCTTTCGAAATTCAGCGCGTCATAAGTTTTGCTTTGAAACAGCTTGCCCAAAAGCAGGAAAAATATTAACCCCGTCATTGAGTCGATAAATCCCGCCCCCGTACCGGTAAGGATTTCAAATACGCTTCTTACAAAAAGCACGGCAAGACCAAGTGAAATGGGAAAATCAATATTAATTGTCTTTTGCTTTACTCCGTTATAAGCCGATTTAAAGTAATCCGATGCTGAATAAAATAAAACCGGAATGCCCAAAACTATATTCAGCAAGCCAAAAAATTGTTTATAAAGGGATTCCAGATGCGTTTCAAGCGAAAGGTATTCAGGGAAGCTGAGCAGCATAACGTTGCCGAAGCAGAATCCCGCTATGCCTATTTTGTAGTAAAGGTTTCTGTTTGAGCGGTATTTGATTTTATTTTCAATATCGCTTAAGCTAATCTGCGGCTCATAGCCAACTGATACAAGAAGCTCAACTAGCCTGCGAAGCGAAATTTCATTATGATTAAACTTTACTGTAAGCGATTTCTGCAAGAAATTTACTTCGGAGTGGATTATGCCACAATTCAGCTTGTGAAGGTTTTCCAGAAGCCAGATGCATGAAGAGCAGTGAATCTGCGGAATGTTGAAGTTAACAACGGAAATGTTTCCGTCTGAAAAGCTGACAAGGCTGTTTATTATTTGATTATCATCGAGGTAGCTGCAGCGTGATTTAACTGCACTTTCAAGTTTTTCACTATCAAGCTTCTTTTGCGAAATACCGGGCGATTTGTCGATTTCATAATAGGCGCAAAGGTTGTTTTCGTTTAGAATCTCAAAAACGGTTTTACAGCCAAGACAGCAAAAATGCCTGCCTTCTGCAGTAATATCAACTCTATCACATGCTTCGCCGCAGTGATAGCAGTTTGCCACTTCCTTTAGGTAAACTTCCGAAAACTGCATAATTTTCAAAACAAAATTACCTTTTTGCAGGGAAACGGGGTATGACTTTAGTCAATTGGGAATATGATTTTTATCATAGATTAAAATCGCAAAAAACACATAATTTTTAGGCATATTTGGCACTTGATTAACCTTTAAAGTTTTGCTATGTTTTACAAAAAACAACGCGCTCCATTGAAAAAACTGATATACATATTATTATTTATCAATCTTCAATTTGCAATTGGCAATTTGCAAACGCAAGGCATTACTTGGCAGAAATTTTATGGTTCCGGCAGTGTAGATATAGCTTACTCAATACTGCAAACCCCTGACGGCGGATATATAACTACAGGCAGATACACAACCTCAAATGGCAATTTATTTATAATGAAACTCAACCAGTATGGGGACAGTGTTTGGATGAGGTCATTTCCCCACGGGTGGGCTTCGGATATTGAAAAAACTAATGACGGTAACTATATAATTGCCGGCAATTTTGGCAGCTTAATTAAAATTAATAATAATAGTGATACGCTATGGGTAAAGCAGCCAAATTGGGTGGACAGATTTAGCTCAATCAAACAGACAAGCGATAACGGCTTTATTATTTGCGGTGCTAAAGATGAAATAAACACATACAAACCCCTACTTCAAAAATATGATTCTTTTGGCAATTTACAGTGGAGTAAGGTTTTTACAAACGGATTTTACGATGGGGGATTTACAGATGTTTTAATTGGGCCAAGCGAATTTGTGTTAATTGGTATTTTTGCCGACACCATTCCCATTTATAACAGAATGTTTCTAATGAAAACAGATTTTTCGGGCAATCAGACTTTTTTTATGCCTTATGATAGTATTGGAACCCCCATGACTATTCTAAGTTCAAACGATAATGGTTATATTATTGGCGGTTCTGGGCCGCCTGGAATAAGCGCGTTCCTTTCAAAGTTTAGTGTGAGTGGCAATTTATTGTGGCGAAGGGTTTATGATCCCGGCAACAGACTTGGTAAATGTAATTATGTTGCAAAAACCTTCGACGGTGGTTATGCATTAACTGGAGAATGGGATACAGCCGGAACATTTGATGCTTATATAAGACTTATAAAAACAGATTCACTGGGTAATGAGCAATGGAGAAAAGCATATGGTTATATAGATGACCATGCTTCTTTTTGCGTTCAGCAAACCGCCGATACAGGTTATATAATAAGCGGTTATATTGGTGTTTCATTTGATGATTTGTATTTTATAAAAACAGATAAAAACGGATATGCCAATCCGCCTATAGGTATACACGAAATCTCAAATGAAACCCCTCTCGAATTTAAGCTTTTTCAAAATTTTCCAAATCCTTTTAACTCCACAACAAAAATTAGGTATCAAGTAAATAGACAAGCAAAGATTTCAATTAAAGTTTATAATGTTTTGGGGCAGGAAATAAAAACATTAATGAACCGAGAGCAAAAAGTGGGTATTTATGAAATAACTTTTACTGGAAATAATTTATCCACGGGTTTATATCTTTATCGTTTGATAGTTGAAGGCATAATTATTGACACAAAAAAAATGATTATAATCAAATGAGTTAAAAAAATAATCAGGAGGAAGTTAAAATGAAGAATCTATCGGTTCGTAAAATTATTTACGTAATCCTAATTAAGTTTACAGTTTTCGCACAGGTTTTATTTTCTCACAATGCAGAGATATTCATAGGAAATTTAGCAGGACCTGGCAACGATATTTGGGTAAAATTTTATCCTGTGCGTTCGCTTTTAAAGGGCCCTATAGATGTATATTCACCTGTGTATTACAGTATGAGTACAATATTATGGCCTTCAGGATGGGATAGACGGAATCCGCCAATACAAAATGACCTAAAATATATTATGGGCCTTGACGGCGTTGCATTACTTCATAGTGAAACGTATGGTTTTTGGCGACTGCCTTATACTCCGACTTATGGCGAATATCTTTTCATTGGTTCCGATGCAGTACCTAATAATTACGCTGACGGAATTTTTGGACTTGGACATTATGTTTTAGAGTTATATAACAACCCATTAAATGAGCCATTTGCAGTAATTCCTATTGATTGGCTCGACGAGCATTATATAAGAGCTCATCTTTATATAAGAAATGCAGATTTAAATATCAAAGTTTATTCCTGGGACCCAGTTAATATTACATTTCAGTGGCTAGCAGGAGAAGGCGGGCAAGGAGATGAAATCTCCTTATGGCATCCGCTTCTGGATCCTAACGATATGGGTAAGATTAAAGTATACAGACAATATCATAGGTATAACGTTGCTTTAGAAAATTGGGAGGGAAATTTTTTTACACCCATAATACCCGTCGCCCTTTCGGATAACGACCCCCTCTACAGAAAATATCCTCTAGATGCAACAGACCCCTATTTCGTACCTTCACCTTATACTGTGCCTAAACATGTTAATCCAGAACTGCTAAATGTAAACCTAGATATTCAGGCAGGTCATTGGTCTTATGTTAGATGCAGCAAGTCGTTCACTGTGACTGATGGTATAACTCTTAAACTTAAAAGTAATCCTAATACAAAATTCATAGTTGGTGACGTTCCAAATTATCCCGCTTGTGGTGCTGTATTTAACACCAGTGCTGGCAGCACCCTTCATCTTGAAGCAAATACAGAGCTTATTGTAGAGCAGGGTTGCACGTGGAATGACCTTTGCGGAGAAATCATCTTAGAACCCGGTTCTTGTATATTAATTCGTGGTACTTATAATCCTTGTAACACTATTGACCGTGTTATTTCAAACAGTTCGTTTCTTGTAATGGAGTCAGGTGGAGTATTAAATATACCTTCAAACAGAAAATTAATATTCGATGGTGCAGGCTCTTTTTTAAAAGTCCTCCCAGGCAACTGTCAGATAAAACTTGGTCAAGGAGCTTCTATCGAATTCAAAAATGGTGCATACATTGACACAAATGGCTGTACTTTTACTTCTCTCAACAGCGGTGATAAATGGAATGGCATTTTACTGGAAAATGCAGGAACACAATCAATAATACAAAACTGCACTTTTAATGATTTTACAAATGGTGTTACTATTTCAAATTCCCAGGGCTATGAATCATGGCTAAAGGTTTTAAATTATAATACCTTTAATATGCAGAACGGTCCCCCCATGGGCTGCACGGGTGTATCAGCTTTAAATGTATTCAATTTTACCGTTAGCGGGAATACATTTAACCTTGGCACAAATGAATATAACTTGGGTTTATACATACAAAACAACACCGGACAAAGCGGAGGAGGAGCAGGACCGGGCTCATCTTACAGTCTTAACATTCTTAGTAACACTTTTAACGGCAGTGCAAACCCCTTAATGATAAACTGCCTTGCTTCAAGTCTTACACCATTTTTAATTAAAAGGAATATTTTTAATACAACTTACGGATATCCTTCCTATGGTATTTTTGCTAATAAAATAACTGGAAATATCAAAAATAATTTCTTTAATGATTTAAACAGTAATCAGGCATTAACACTTCAGCAGTCTTCAGTAAATTTATTTGATAATGTCTTTAAATCCACGTATAAAACAATTATACTACAATCTTCGTCTTATGGCCTAATGGTGCCCATTCAAAACCCGCAAGGACAGTGGGTATGGTACGGTGGCTATAATAAGCTTACAACTGACGTCTCAAACAATATCGATTTTACAAACGGTGTGGCTGTAATAAGCCCCAAAGGTTATAACTGTTTCAATGTCATTGCTCAGCCCAATTATCACTTAGTCGGTCAATCCTGTCAACCTTTTGCATATAATGCAGTTGAAAACTACTGGAGCCCTAACCCTCCATCATTTGATATTGAGTGCAGTGGTTTCCCCTGGCCAGTTGTTTATGAGCCATACCTTTCTAATTGCCCATATTTTGTTAATCCTGCAGAGGACGGCATAATCGAAGACTTGGGCAATGGTATCTATGATACAATTTTTGTTACTTCAGGTGGTGAAGGCGGTTCCCACCCAAATACTATGCAAAAAACTACTTCAACAGACAGAATTTTATATTATGAAGCAATTACCAAGCGAAAACAAGGTGATTTCGCCGGTGCAATCTTAAAATGCAAAGAGCTGATTAACAGCCACGATACGAGTAAGTACTTCATGTCAGCAGTTGATGAGATTTATCTCAACTACCTTGAATCAGATACAACAAGTAACCAGAACATTACAAATGTTTTGTTTAATGCTTTGAAAACGTACCTTGGGCAGAAAGTACAGCAGTACTCAGGCAACAATAGATTTATTGAAAAAGCTTACAAATATATTTTAATGTGTCTAGTTAAAACGGAAACTTACAGTGAAGCAATTGCAGGATATGAAAACATTATGAACAATCATACTGACCCTGTAGTAAGGCTGAACGCAAATTGGGATAGAGGTGCCGTTGTATTCTTAATGGGACAGGGTGGCGGTATAAGTGTTTTATCTGAAAAAAACTATGCAAAAAAAATGAAAAGACTTCTAGATAAGAATCCTGTACATAAAAAAGCTGAAGAAACATTTAAAGAAAGCAGGAATAACTACGAATCAGATAGGTCAAAATACACAAAAGAAGAAAAAGCAGAGCTAAACCGCAGAATCGAAAGATTTAACCCTGTAAGTAATGTTGAGCTTCAAAGCAAAATAATATCTGATATTAAATTATTAAATTTTTTAAATAACAAGCAATTAGAAAATGATGCTAGTGCTTTTGTTCCAAAACGCTTCAAGCTTCATCAGAATTATCCAAATCCTTTTAATCCTGTAACAACTATAAAATATGATATTCCTAAAGACAACTTTGTATTAATCAAAATTTACGATTTACTTGGCAGGGAAATCTTTACGGAAAGTGAGTTCAAGAAAGCGGGTAGGTATGAAGTCAAATTCGATGGTTCTAATTTTGCATCGGGATTGTATTTCTATAAGTTTGAAGCGGGTAACTTTGTTGAAACCAAGAAAATGGTGCTAATAAAGTAGAAACCATATTAAAGACAATCAAAAGGGGCTAACGCCCCTTTTCTTTTGTCTAAATCTGCTATTTAGGTTAAATTCTCTTTTTCTTACATATCATAAAATTTAACTTTATATTGCTTTTTAAAACGGTGTAAGCTCCGCTCACCCCAAAAGCCTGCCCGTCCTCTGGCGGGTAAATCTGCTATTTAGAAAAATTGTCTCATATATGGGTTATTTCCTTTGTAACTGCCTTGAATTTTGGGTATATTTGTCTATCCCGTGAGATATTTTTGAAGAAATTCGTTTAATTTTTATATTTCTCACGGGTTTAAACTTGCATTGTAAAATAACAGGTAAATTATCTCACGGGATAAAAAGAAAGGTTTCTAATGCTTAAATCTTTGGCTCTAAAACTAATAACTTCGGGTATGCTCATTTATATGGTTGGAATCAGCTGCGGCGATAAAAAAGACGGCACAAACGGAAAAGATGATAAAACTTCCGATTTGATTAAAAAAGACAGCATTAGCGGGAAGGATATGGTTCAGCTTAAATATGTGGTTAAAAAAGGCGATAAGTTTGCCTACAGGATGTTGGCCAAAACATCGAATATGGAAAAATCACCCGCAACCGAGGATAAGGAAATTAAACAGGATAACGAAATCAACTATTATTACACAAAAGAGGTAACCGATGTCGACGGCTCAGGTATAATCAGCTGCAAGGTTAATTTTGATTCTATAACCATAAGCTCACAAATGGTGGAGCAGAGCATTAAGTACAACTCAAACGTTAATGACAGCATAAAACAGAATCCCGCGTTTATGCAGTATAATGCAGTGATTAATAATCCGTTTTTCATCAGGGTTAAGTCAAACGGGGAAATTTCCGAAGTATACGGGCTTGAGAAGATTTATGAACATCTTTTTAAATCACTTGGCGATACTTTGAAGGAAGAAGACAAGCAGACAATTAAAGAGTCATTTGGCGAGGAATCGATTAAGGAAATACTCCAGCAGGAGTATCAGACCTGTCCCGCAGAGCCGGTTGTTGTAGATTCAAGCTGGATTAAATCTTACACAACGGCGGTTTTATTTTTTGAAGTCCTTAACAATGCCAAATATACTTTAAAAAGTATTGAGGATAAAGACGGGCAGAAGATTGCAAATATCGAGGCTGTTCTGAATGTGGAGTTTAAAAACAAGGAAGCCAAAGAACGCGGTATGAAAGTATCTATACAGGATTCGGAGACTTCGGGGAGCGGAAAAATTTCCGTGAACCTCTCACGCGGCTGCGTTTCAAGTAAGGAAACTACAACCACGTTAAGGCTCGATTTAAAGCTCTCGGCCGGGGGCCAGTCAGCTAATTCAGTTCAGGGTGTGACAACTAACCTGACAGTAACACTGTTGAATTGATTTGTTCAACCCTGAGCGGAATGGTGAAGGAATTATGAATTAATTTTGCTCGTTACATCTGTTGAAAACCCATGATGTTAAGTGAAAACCCATGATGTTAAGCAGCTTATATAAAAGGAAATTAGAGGAGCTTCTTGCAGTTTGCAGGAAAAACCTGCCCGAATGCAACGAAAAGCTTATCTCCGATGCGTTTAAGTTCAGTCTAAACGCACACCGTATGGATAAACGCGCATCTGGAGAGCCGTTTATTGTCCACCCCTTTGAGGTTGCTGCAATCATTGCCCGCGAAATGCCTTTGGACGACGTTACCGTTGCAAGCGGTCTGCTGCACGATGTAATCGAAGACACGAAGTTCACTTATGAAGATGTTAAAGCTGAGTTCGGCGAAACTATTGCAGAGATTGTCGACGGCGCAACAAAAATAGAGGGGATGTTTGAAAACTACGAAACCAAGCAGGTTGAAAACTACCGCAAAATGCTCCTTTCGATGTCAAACGATATCCGTGTTATTCTGGTTAAATTTGCCGACAGACTTCACAATATGCGGACGCTTGAATACCTCAATCCCGAGCGGCAGGTGAGAATGGCGCGCGAAACTATGGAAATATATGCGCCGCTTGCGCACAGGCTCGGATTATCGAGAGTGAAAATCGAATATGAAGACCTTGCATTCAAATATCTCGACAGACAATTCTATAAGGAAATTTCCAAAAAAGTTATTGCAAAGAAGAAGGAAAGGGAGTCATACGTCAATAAATTCATCCAGCCCGTTGAGGAAGCGATGGATAATGAGGGGCTTAAGTATGAAATTTCCGGCAGAGCAAAGCACCTTTACAGCATAGCAAAGAAAATGATTTCGCGCGGCAAATCATTTGAGGAAATTTACGATTTGTTTGCGGTCAGAATAATTCTTGATACTGACGACAGAAACGACTGCTTTACGGTTTACGGGCTTGCTTCGGAAATTTATATTCCGGTACCGGAGAGATTTAAGGATTACATTTCGCTTCCCAAGCAAAACGGCTACCAGTCAATTCACACTACCTTAATTGGACCAGAAGGAAAAATGGTGGAGGTGCAGATTAGAACAAGGGATATGCATGAAGTCGCCGAAAAAGGCGTTGCCGCCCACTGGAAATATAAGGAAAACATACACACCAACGATAAGCAGATGGAGGATTGGATTAGCTGGATAAGGGAATTATTCGACAGCACAACGAAGGAATCCACCCCGGGGCAGATTATCGAAGGGCTTAAGCTTAATCTTTACCAGGACGAGATTTATTTATTCACACCTAAAGGCGATTTAAAAATCCTGCCGGTTAATTCAACCCCGGTGGATTTCGCATTTGATATTCACACCGAAGTTGGTTACAGGTGCATAGGTGCAAAGGTAAACGGAAAAATCGTTCCGCTTGATTCAAAGCTTAAAAGCGGCGACCAGGTTGAAATCATCACGTCCAAAATTAAAAAACCGCACCAGGACTGGGAAAATTTTGTTGTCACCCATAAAGCAAAATCGGATATTCACAAGTTCTTTAACCTTGAACGAAGGAAATTGATTGAAGCAGGCAAGGAAATGTGGGAAAAGAAAATTAAAAAGAACAAATTCTCTCTTTCAGAGGACGAGCTGATTAAGCTTGTGCCGAGGCTTAAATTTGAAAGCGTTCAGCATATTTACACAGCAATTTCGGAAGAAAAAATTACAACCGATGAGCTTTATGAAATTGTTAAGGATAGAAATAAGCTTTTAAACGGTGAGCTGGAATCACCCTGGGTAAAACCCGTGGAAAGAAATATTTATGCTAAAATCAAGGAGGCTGAGCCGAGTCTTTTTGAAACATATATTAAAAGCGCCCGTTCTACCAAAAATAAAATTATAGCTGAAGGCGATGTTAAGGATTTGATGTTTTCTTACGCAAACTGCTGTAATCCAATTCCGGGTGAGGATATTATCGGCTATATTTCCAAAACCGAAGGGATAAAAATTCATAAAAAATCATGTAAAAATCTTTCTAATTTGTTTCTATCCGACCCGCAGAGACTTATCGACGTTCAATGGCCTGAGCAGGTGGAGGACGAGTTCTTCGTCGGCATAAAAATTAACGGTGAAGACCGCCCCGGTATGCTGAACGAAATAACAAATGTTATATCAACTTATAATAATACAAATATTAAAAGTGTTAACATTTCATCCAAAGGCACGCTGTTTGACGGCACTGTTATATTAATGGTAAAAAACATTACACACTTAAACGAATTAATAGAAAAAATAAAAACCATTCACGGCGTGTTTGACGTAAAACGGTTTGAAGAATAATCCATATAAAAAGCAAAAAATGAAAAGTAAAACGGAGTTATTCCTTATTATAATATTTGTATTTTTTTTATCACTAACTTTAAATAACTCAATAATTGTAGAAAAAAAAGCTGGTGATGATGTTACATCACCGGCTGATACACTGGTTTATCCGGGTGAAAAGCATTTTAAAAACCTGAAAATGCTGACTAACGGCGGCGAAAACGCCGAGGCGTATTTCTCATTCGATGGCTCGAAGATTATATTCCAGTCAACACGCCCGCCTTATGAGTGTGACCAGATTTTTACGATGAATCTTGAAGGTTCGGATGTAACTTTAATCAGCACAGGCAAGGGCAGAACTACGTGCTCTTATTTCTATCCGGGCGGAAAAAAGGTTTTATACGCTTCAACGCATCCCGGCGGAGATAACTGTCCTACCAAACCTGACTTTTCCAAAGGTTACGTATGGGCTTTGTATGACACTTACGATATTTTTACCGCCAATGCTGACGGCTCGAATCTGACTCAGCTTACAAACATAAAAGGTTACGACGCAGAGGCGACAATTTCACCAAAAGGCGATAGAATCGTCTTTACATCAACCCGTGACAGAGATATTGAGCTTTACTCAATGAATCTCGACGGAACCGACGTAAATCGCCTTACTAATATCCCCGGTTATGACGGGGGAGCGTATTATTCATATGACGGCAGTATGATTGTATTCCGCGCATCGAGATTTGATAATGAAAAGGACTTGAAGGATTACCAGGATTTGCTTGCCGAGGGATTAATCCGCCCATCGAAGCTTGAGATTTATGTTATGAGCTCTGACGGCTCTGATATAAGACGGGTGACAAATAACGGAAAAGCCAATTTTGGTCCTTACTTCTTTCCGGACGGCAAAAGAATTATTTTTGCCTCCAATATGGATGACCCAAAGGGAAGGAATTTTGATTTATATATGATTAACGTCGAGGGCACCGGACTCGAAAGAATCACCTATAACGAGACATTCGACGGCTTCCCGATGTTTTCGCTTCACGACGGGGGCAAGAAGTTCGTATTCTGCTCTAACCGTTTCAATGCAAAGCAAGGCGAAACAAACGTTTTCATCTGCGATTGGGCGGAATAGTTAATTTACAATTGTCAATTTACAATTATCAATAAAACCAATGAGTAATTTTAAAAATTATATAATATTAGTTTTAACGCCGCTGTTTTTGTATTTCACTATCTCGCCGTCTGAAAAGAATCCCAAGATTACAGCAGGTGAAATAATCGAGCATATAAAGTACCTCTCAAGCGATGAGCTTGCCGGCAGATTTCCAGGAACTTTAGGTGATTCTCTGACAGAAACATATATAATAAAAGAGCTCAAATCATACAAAGTAAAACCTGCAGGAGAAGATGGATACAAGCAGCCGTTTTCCTTTACAAGCGAAATAAAGCTCGGTGAAAATAATAGGCTCGTTCTCGGCGGCTCAACAGCAAAAGCGGGTGAGGATTTTACTCCCGTTTACCTTTCATCCAACGGTTCAGCAGGCGGAAGCATTGTTTTTGTGGGCTACGGCATTAACGCATCCGAGCTTAATTATAACGACTATTCCGGCATTGACCTTAAAGGCAAAATTGCTTTGATGTTACTGCATTCGCCCGGGTATAATAATCCCCATGACAATCCCTTCGGCAAGTATGAAATTCTGCGGACAAAATGCAGTGTAGCAAAAGAGCAGGGCGCAGTTGGCATAATCGTAGTTAAAGGACCCGAAAGCGGCGAAGATGAATTAATGAAGCTTAGGGTGCTCGGACAGGGTGAAAATATCGGTATTCCCGTTATTAACGTTAAAAGAACATTCGTCGAAAATTTGTTCAATGCTTCAGGAAAGGATATTCAAGCCGTGCAGAAAGAAATCGACAGCTTAAGGACTACGAAATCGTTTGAATTTAACGCCTCTTGCGACTTTACCGCCGACCTTATATATGTTAAGTCGAACACTGCTAACATAATCGGTTTTCTCGAAGGCAATGACCCAAAACTTAAAAATGAAGTTGTCATTTTAGGCGCTCATATGGACCACCTTGGCGACGGGATGAAATACGGCTCGCTTTATGAAAAGCATACACCCGAAATACATAACGGGGCTGATGATAATGCCTCCGGCACTGCGGGTGTGCTTGAGCTAGCAGAGTATTTTGCTTCAAAGAAGAAAGATTTAAAAAGAAGCATTTTATTTATGTGGTTCAGCGGGGAGGAAGCCGGAACAATCGGCTCGCTTTACTTTACAAAAAGCGATATGTTTAAAAGATATAATTTCACATCAATGATAAATCTGGATATGATTGGACGGCTGAACGAAAATAAGCTGACAATCGGCGGTACAGGGACATCATCGATTTGGGTTCCGCTTTTAGATTCGCTTAATAAGTCATACGGCTTTACCTCCGTTTACAATAAGGACGGCTATGGCCCGAGCGACCATGCCAGCTTCTACGCAAAAGATATGCCTGTTTTGTTTTTCTTTACTGGACTGCATAAGCAATACCACAGGCCGGATGATGACTGGGAGCTTATTAATTCCGAAGGAACCGCTAAGGTTGTCAATATGGTAGCGGATATTGTAAGCTATGTTGATAAGATGCCTTCAAAGATGGATTTTGTAAAAGTGCAGACGGAAAAGAAGGAAACCAACATGGGTTTCCGTGTTACACTGGGTATTATTCCTGATTATTCATCGACAAAAGAGGGTTTGGAAATTACTGGTGTTAAGACAGGCGGTGTAGCTGAAAAAGCTGGTCTTTTGGGAGGCGATGTTATTATTAAGCTCGGGCAGTATGAAATAAAAAATATATATGATTATACCGATGCGCTCAGCAAATTTAAGCCGGGTGAGGAAACCGAAGTCGTTGTTATGCGCGGGACGGAAGAGATGAAATTTAAGCTTACGTTTGCGAAGTAGTCAATTAATTATTTTAAAACCTTTATTCCGCTTGCTTTAATTCTGTACATTTTTTGGGGACCCTTTATGTCTTCCGGCTTTACTTTCGGATTTTTGGATTCCTCCGCAAAATGCTTTGCCTGCTCTTCGGTGATTTCCTTTGTTTCAAATTCGCCTTCCACAACCACCTTTAATCCGCTTTGCAAATCTTTCGGCAGAAAATATTTGTGCAGAGTCATTGCTCGTATCTCATTTGTCCCGTCCGTGAAAATTGTCCAGCATCCCATTTCCTGGCAGACTTCGCTAAGTGTGCCTTCAACAACCACTTTTTTGTTCTGATAAGCTTCTAAGTTTGCAAAAATATCGCTGATTTTTAAAACTTGCTGAGTGGTGTCTATGTCACCTCCGTAAAGTGTTCCGTCAGCAAGCTCCTTAGGCTCCACTTTGTAGCCCTCGTGTTTTCCGGGGTCCTCTTGCGCAGATATGCTGATAGAAAGAAGAAGTAAAATAACGGGTAAATATTTTATTTTTTTCATCATATTAGTAGTTTTTAAATGTTAGGTTGAAAGTTTGATTCTACATTCAAAATTAATTTTAAAAATAATGATTAGAAATACCAAAGCTCTGCCTTAAGGTAAATCAATTAACTAAAATGGTGAATAAAAGTGCTGAAAAAACAGTTGTATTTATGATTGGAGTCGGTTATATTTTGTGTATCGAAACACTAAATAATCGGAAAAACAATTCAGGCAGTAAGGCAGAAAATTTCCGCTAAAAGGAGGAAATCGAAATGAAAAAAATTTTTAAAGCTTCCGGGTTTTCACTTACTTGTTCAATCACATCGGTAATTTTATTTGTTTTTCTGGCATTTGGCTTCTTAAATAATTCTCTTGCAGACTGGGAGCACGTGTCAAACGGGCTGGGTAATAATCCAATTGTTATTTCATTATCGGCAAAAGATAATATTTTATTTGCCGGGACCCAGGACAACGGTGTTTTTTTTACAACTAATAACGGAGAGAGCTGGACTCAAACCTCATTAAATAACAGAACTGTCTGGGATGTATTTGTCAGCGGAAATTATATTTTAGCAGGGACGGCTTTTAACGGAGTATACGTATCTAAAGATAACGGTGTGAGCTGGGTTCAGTCCACACTTAACGATATAACTGTATGGACGTTCACACAGTACGGCGATAATATTTTAGCCGGAACCAGCTTTTATGGTGTGCACTTGTCAACAGATAATGGACAAACCTGGAACCGAATATCTTATAATCTTGTATTCGTCCGTGCCTTGCTCGTTCTGGGAAATGATATACTGGCAGGAGCATTTGATGTATTTAATCGCGGCATATACCGCTCTACAGATAACGGTGTAAACTGGAGTCAAACTTCGTTTAACATAGCCAATGTATCTGAGCTGGAAATAAACGGAAATATCCTCTTTGCTGGTGTGGATGATTTCAACAGCAATAACAATCTCAACGGCGTTTATACCTCAGCTGATAACGGCGGAACGTGGACTCAAACTTTAAGCAGCGTTCACATTGATGATTTGTCGATAATCGGGAACAATATCTTTGCCGGAGCTTATCAGAACGGAGTATATGTATCAAATGATAACGGCTCAAGCTGGGTTCAGAGAAATGAAGGTTTGTCTGTTAATCCAACTGTAACGACGTTTACAAAATTAGGTAATTATATATTTGCCGGTACGCAGAATAACGGGGTTTACAGAAGGCAAATTGATGAGCTGGTCGGCATTAAGCAGGTTTCGTCGGAGATACCAAATGAGTTTTCGTTATCACAAAATTATCCCAACCCGTTCAATCCAATGACAAATGTCAAATTCCAAATGCCAAAAGAGGGGTTTGTAAAATTAATAGTTTTCGATGCACTTGGGAGAGAAATCGCTGCACTTGTCAATGAAGAATTAAAACCGGGGACTTATGAGGTCCGGTGGGATGCGGCAAATTATCCAAGCGGAGTATACTTTTACAGAATAACGGCAAGTGATTATTCGCATACTAAAAAGATGATTCTGGTTAAATAAAGTTAATTTAAAAAGTAAGTTCACAAAAAAAGCCGGACAACTTGCCCGGCTTTTTCATTTACATTATATATTTATTACTCTACCGTTACGCTTTTTGCCAGATTTCTCGGCTGGTCAACATCACATCCCCTTAGGACCGCCAGGTGGTATGCAAAAAGCTGGAGCGGTATTGTGGTTAAAATTGGTGAAAGCATTTCAAAAGTGTGTGGAATCTTAATCAAATAATC
>JAKEEM010000067.1 GCA_022616535.1 Chlorobiota bacterium
CAGAGGCGGACACTCCCCTTTAGCAAAGGGGAGACAGATAATTACCCAAATTTTTTATCTCGCTCGAAAGAACCCCGTCGAAGTTCTTGGGATACGTTTTTAAATTATGCCCGAAATTAAGCTGCTCCTCAAGCCTGCATGACCATACCAGCTTGCCGTTCCAAACAGTCATATCGGGACAGCCGTCGCACATGCTCTGCCTGCCGTCATCCAGAAAATCAACCGGCTGTATTACCATTACCGACTGGTAGTAAAGCCGTTTAAAAATCCTGAACGGATTTTTATAAAAATTCCAAAATGCCTTCCTTAATTTTTTATCAAACGCTGAAAGCAAAAGCAGCGTCTTGCCTTTACGGTTTACTTTTGGCTTAGTGTAAGAAAGATACTTGCCCGAAAGCAGGTGATAAACTGTCTGCACAATTTCCATTGACTTGCTTCCCATATAGCCGTAAATCTTTTCTTTTGTGCCAAGCCGCCCGCTTAAAAGCCACTTAAATGAATCGGGCTTCTCCGAGCCGTTTAAATATGCGCAGGCATCGAAATCAGGATAAATTTTTCTAAACAATTCAACTATCTCCTCCGCTTTTATATCAGTTCTGTCGGGCACGTCTTCGTTATAGACAAGCTGTGACATATCGATTTTTTGCGAGCCGAGATAGAAGTCAAACCCTTTATTATCAACCGCCCTGTAAAGAATAAACACCATAACGTTTACGATATCAATGTTTTGCTGAGCCCACTCAATCATACCCCCGACATATTTCATTGTGTCTTCGTAAACGGTTGAGTTGAACGAGCAGGCAATGTCCTTTTCAAGTGCAAGCATTTTGGCGTAGTGGTAACGCAGCTCATTTAGCTCAATCTCGGTTGCTTTTTTCCATCCCGGACGGTTTTGCTTGCTGTCGACGTGAAATGTAAATCCGTAAACTCCCGCTTTTTTTAGCTCCCTTAACAAGGGCTGAGTGAGCGCAATACCATTTGTATTAACAATGGGTTTAATTCCCATTTGTTTAATGAGTCTGACAATTTCAACAATATCGGGATGAAGCAGCGGGTCGCCCCCGGCGATTGAAATGCAGTCGCTGTTGCGGTAACTTGTGAAAATGCGAAGCTCCTCTTTAACTTCCTCAAGCGGTTTATGGCTGTTGATTTCGTTTTTCCTGTAGCAGCCGAGGCAGGAAAGATTGCATTTTGCAGTCGGCTCAAGCCATGATATGATGTTATCGGTTAGACTCCACGGCAGTCTGTAATAATTGAGATGATTGAGCTTAATCATTAAACTCCTCCTAAAGTTTTCAGGTAGCACAGACATTCTTGTCTGTGGTTTTTTAATAAATACCAATTTGGGGGACAGACAGGAATGTCTATCCTACCGGTAAAAATTCGCACAAAATTTTTTTTATGGAATATCACACAAATATAATAACAAAACGCAACTTGACAAATGATTTATGTCACAGAAAATTAATTAATAATGGAGATACAAGTCAGGAAATTTTATGACGAGTGGAAAGGAAAATTTATTTCATCAAAACCATTTTTTTGGATTGAGTGAGTTTTAAAATAATTGGGGCTATAATGTTTCACTGTTTTCAGTGCCATTAGACTTCTTTGGATTAAAATAGATTTCGTTAGTAATTTTTGCAAGGTCTTCCAAAGATATCGCGCTAATCTTAATATCAAACTCATTTCCTGTTTTTTCAAAAACATGATAAGGTTCAAGTTCACGATCAGTTAACATAATTACCCTATACCTGTATTCAGGCTGTGCTTTTTTACATAATTCTATTTCTTCAGGTGTAAATGAGGTTAATTTAGAAAAGATTATATAAGTGTCAAATCGATTAGCAGGTAATGAATCAGCCACCCTAACTAGATTTGAAACTTTAACCTCTGTAATTTTCCTATTGGTCTTACATTCACCAATTGCTACTTGTAATTTGCTATACAACCTTTGTGATAAATATACTAAATCCAAATCACATTTAAATTTATTATCTATTTTGGATTTAAGTATAATACCTGTTGAAAAAATTTTAGGTCCAAATGCTTCAGTAGTATCAAGTTGTTGTAAAGTTAAAACGACAGGAATACTTCCAGACTGTGCATCTTTTGAAGAAAATAAACTTGACGGTCTATAGAACCAATTTCTATCTTTTAGTTGCCGAGTAATATTAAATTTGTGTCCACAGAACTCGCAAGTTGAAGTGGTATTCAATTGATCAAGGTGAATCCAAGGTTCCAATTGACAATTAGGGCACTCTAATTTTAAGCCTATTCGGAATATTGCTTTTTCAGTAAGATATTTCAATACATCATTCGGAGTTAACTTTCTTTTATTTCTTCTTTCAATATATAAATCTTCAAAATCCTCAAAGTGAATCTGGTTTGAAGAATCCATTTCACCAATAATACGAATTGCTTGTGAAGCTTGGAAAGTGTCTGTAGGTTTAATATTAGATAGAAGTTCTCTGACTCCTCTGATTTTAAATACTCTACAACCCTGAATTCCGTTCATTTGCTTAATTATTCTGTTTGCTTTCAGACTTGGAACAGGAACTTCAGATTTGTAACCATATATTTCAAAAATCTTAGCAATTAGTTCATTCTTTTTTAGAGCTCGTAAAGCTAAAGTTCTAGTGGAAGCATTAATAATAATACTAATACCTTCATTGCTCATTCTTAATTGACTATAGTTATTGTAAAACTTTCTCGCAAGGAACTCATTTAAATCCGGCAAGTTGGGAATAAAAAATGTTGTATCATTTAATTGTCTAAAATCAATATCTGATAATATTTTTAAGGTTACCGCAAAATATTCAGTGGCTATATATTCTTCGTTTTTAAACACATCATCGGGCAGTTGCAATGTTAGTGTTTTTTCATCTTGAATCTCATCTATTGTTCCCAATGTTGCCTTAGGTATAGTACTTAATGGGGGTGCCCCTGCACTATTCCACGTATATTCCCAAATTGTCTGAATAGAAATTTTCCCTTTGAATACGTCTTTTATTTCATTAAAAACCTTCTTTTCTTTTGGATCAGTCCAAACATCAATGTATTTTAAGAAATCGAAGGGTTTTTTCTCAGCATTCTGAGTATTAAGTTCAAAATATTTATTTTTAGAAAGGTCTAATCTAGAACTATAGTTCTTATCATAAAACATTATATCCATATGACAAGCCCTTAAATTCCAATAGTTTACAATATCCATGAAACAATTAGCATTCCCGTAATAAAAGCTACCTTTACTATTACCCCATCTGGAAAATAAACCGTATGACGAAAGCTGGTTTATTGAATTTAAACTATACAATTCTGCTGGGATAGGATTTATCTGCGATATTTTAATAGTTTCGTTGGGCAATAAAGCTATAATTTCTTTAGCATAATCCTTTGGAATTAATTTATTAACCTCAGTATAACCGAATGTAGCTAGAAATATATCCGCCAATGGATCATCTTTATCCCATTCAATAATGGCTACTTTATATTGAGGCTCGTGAATATTTTTAACATGTTCCTTGTATACTAAATTAATAGGGTGAAGTAGATCAGTAAAGTTAGAATAAACTTTGGGTGAAACTGTTAAAAAAAACTTTTCATGAACATTTGGCCAGATAAGATATTTAAATTTTTCTTTAAATTTTTGTAATATGGGATCATCACCAAAATGATACAAAGCATCTACATTAAAGTTTTCTACAATAAATTCAGACCCTTTCTCATCAGCTACAATAATAGGATTATATCTTCCACCCCATAAAGATTGTGATAGCATCATTGCTTGCCTCATTGCATCGAAATCATCTTTCTTTATTACCCAGCCAAATTTAACTGGGCGGAAACTAAATTCTAAATTCAATGTATTCATTGGCCGAAAATAATTAAATTTAACTGGGTGTACTCAAAGCGGTAATTTCCCTGATTTTCTTGGGTTTACGGGGTATTTTATTATAATTAATACCAAATTTACATAATCTCAGCAATTTATGATATACAATTATTAATTAATAATTACTAATTAGTAATTGATTGAGTTAACTGATAACTGGATTTTACTCTATATGTGCCTAATGAGGTGAAAGTTGTACAAGGAGCTTGACAAAGAAATTAAAATGTGTTAAATTTACCTTGTCTGTTGTAAGGGCGGCCCGGCGGGTCGCACCGAACATTGCGGGGGTTTTAAAAATCAAAAATGACAAAATTTCACTACATCAAGAAACACTCTAAAAACACTCAAAAAACGAGACCCTTCCCCCGAGTCCTCGGGTGCCAACTTTACATAATATCGGATTTGAGACACGGTTTTTTTTCTCTCGTGTACCTTTTTGCTCAATACGCTCGAATTTTGCAACTGCCATTTTGTCGTGTTATTTTTACTCAAAACGGAGGAATTTTGAAGAGCGCTAAAAGATCCACTCTTAATCTCCCCCTAAGTAAGGGGGAGACGGAAGCTCGTCAATTCACAAATCCCCCTGCTGCTTCGCATCTGTCCCCTTTAAAGCTTGTCCCGCACAAGTGCAAACGGGATGCGGGAGGGGGACTAAGGGGGATTTGCATAGTCTGAATTCCCTCATATTACAGCGGTATATTGCCGTGCTTTTTCTTGGGGTTTTCGTCACACTTGGTCTTAAGTATCCCAAGCGCATTAATCAGCTTCGCGCGTGTTTCCGAGGGTTCAATCACGTCGTCGATATATCCCCTTGCCGCCGCGCTGTAAGGATTGGCAAACTTCCTGCGGTAACCATCGACCTTTTCCTCAAGCGCCTTCTTCGGGTCTTTGGAGGCGTCGATTTCCTTTTTGAAGATGATTTCCGCCGCGCCGTGGGGACCCATTACGGCAATCTCAGCAGTTGGCCATGCATAGTTGAAATCACCCCGTATGTGTTTGGAGTTCATCACGTCGTACGCGCCGCCGTATGCCTTGCGCGTAATTACGGTGAGCTTAGGAACGGTCGCCTCGGCAAATGCGTAAAGCAGCTTTGCCCCCTGCTTGATAATGCCGCGCCACTCCTGATAAGTGCCGGGCATAAAACCGGGAACATCCTCAAATACAACAAGCGGTATGTTGAAGCAGTCACAAAACCTAACAAAGCGCGCGCCTTTAACGGAGGAATCGATATCCAGCGCGCCCGCCATTTTCGAGGGCTGGTTGGCAACTATGCCGACGGGCATACCGTCAAGCCGTGCAAAGCCCGTGATAATGTTCGGCGCAAAATGCTCATGAACCTCAAAAAAGCTGGATGCCTTGTCTTCCACATCAGCAACGAGCAGGATGATGTTTTTCATGTCGTAAGGTCTGGTTGTATCTTCAGGCACAATTGTGTTCAGCGATTTCTCCGCCCTATCGGGTTTATCGGTTGGTTTTTTCACAGGCGGTTTTTCCTTCCAGCTGGAAGGCATATAGGAAACGAGCTTGCGTATGAACATTAAGCATTCCTTTTCATCCTCGCAGGCAAAATGCGTTACGCCTGTTTTAACGGCGTGTGTTTCCGCGCCGCCAAGGTCTTCGAATGAAACCGATTCATGCGTAACGGTTTTAACAACGTTTGGTCCGGTGACAAACATGTGGCTTTTCTTTTTGACCATAAGCGTAAAATCCGTTATGGCTGGCGAGTATACCGCACCGCCCGCGCAAGGACCCATTATGGCGGATATCTGCGGTATTACTCCCGACATAAGCGTGTTGCGTAAGAATATATCCGCATACGCACCGAGCGAAACAACGCCCTCCTGTATGCGAGCGCCGCCGGAGTCGTTCAATCCAATCACAGGCGCGCCGACCTTATACGCCAAGTCCATTATCTTGCAGATTTTCTCCGCGTGCGCTTCAGAAAGCGAGCCGCCGAACACGGTAAAATCCTGGCTGAAGACAAACACAAGCCGCCCGTCGATTGTGCCGCTACCTGTAATTACGCCGTCGCCCAGAATCTTCTGGCTTTCCATCCCGAAATCATGGCATCGGTGTTCAACAAATGCGTCTATTTCCTCGAAGCTTCCGGAGTCAACGAGCAGGTATATGCGCTCGCGCGCTAGGTATTTGCCCTTATCGTGCTGGGCTTTAATGCGTTTTTCGCCGCCGCCAAGCTTGGCTTTCTCGCGCATCTGGTGCAGCTTTTCGACCGCTTCGGTTCTTTTTTCTTTTGCCATTTTGGTTATTGCGCTTTTAGTTTCTGCGCTTTTTGTTATTATGCTTAATATTTTCATTGTGCAGGGTAAATATGTTTCGTGTATTGAGGGTTATTTTGTTCTTTTCCATAACCCGAAGTTAGTTAGTTTAAACTAAAATAGCATTTTTTGGGGGATATTACAATAATATTGCTCAGGGAATTATATGACTTGCTTCCTGCATCAGCTGCCCGCAGCCGGCGTTTATATCAATCCCCCGCCTTATGCGCAGCGTGTTGGGTATTCCCGCTTTGTCAAGAATTTGACGGAACGCCCTAATCCGTTTCTGTCTGGACTCGTGTCCGTCGTAATCACGCGTGGGGTTTAGTGGAATAAAATTCAAATGGCAAAGCATCCCTTTGATTAATTTCACAAGCTCGCGGGCTTGCTCGGGGGTGTCGTTTACATCATCTATCAGCGCCCACTCAAAGCTCAAACGGCGTTTTGTTCTTTTAACATACTCATAACAAGACTTTATAAGCAATTCAATCGGGTATTTCTTGTTAATCGGAAGCATTGTTTCGCGAAGCTCATCAGTTGCCGCGTGAAGCGAAACTGCGAGATTAACCTGGCGTTTTTCAGCCGTGAATTTTTCAATCATCGGCACAATTCCCACCGTGCTGATTGTAATTCTGCGTGCTCCAAAACCGAATCCAAGGGGACTGGTCAGCGTATCAACGGCTTTCATTACCTGTTTGTAATTTGCAAAGGGCTCGCCCATTCCCATAAAAACAAGGTTGGTTAGTTTATCTTTTTTTCTGTGCAAAATTCTATCGAAAAACAAAACCTGCTCAACAATTTCGCCGGATGTGATGTTTCTCTGCAAGCCGCCCTGCCCTGTAGCGCAAAAAGTACAACCGAGCCCGCACCCCGCCTGTGTTGATATACACGCTGTTCTGCGCGTGTTATAGCCCATTAATACGGTTTCAATCTGCGAATTATCCGGAAGATTAAATAAAATTTTGCGCGTCCATTTATCGGATGAAAGCAAATCAATTTGCGGAGTTAAATGAGTAAAGTTTATTTCTTCCTCAGCTTCTCGCGGAGTTTCAAAGGAACATCACTCATTTCATCAAATGATGAGGCAAGCTTCTTGTAAGCCCAGTCCCACACCTGCTTAGCGCGGAATTTCTGTTCGGCAAACGATGTAATTATTTCGGTAAGCTCATTAAATGTTAAATCGAAAAGTAATGGTTTTTTTACATTCATTATAATCACCTTCCAAGGGGAAGACGAAGCTAATCATATAAAATTGATTTGCCGAGCGCAGATTCAATTAAGTCGACTGCCAGCTCCGAGGTCTCGTTTTTTGAATCAAGTATGGGGTTCACTTCAAGCATTTCGAGCGAATTCATACAGCCGCAGTCGGCAACCATTTCCATAATTACAGATGCTTCGCGGTAAGTCAGCCCCCCCTCGACGGGAGTACCAACGCCGCTGGCATAATCGGGGTCAACCCCGTCCAAATCGAAACTGATATGTATGTGGTCAACGTCGTTTTTAAAATCATTCAGCACGCGGGCAATGATTCTGGTTACACCCTGCTTATCGACCTCAGTCATAGTGTAAACCTGCATGCCTCTATCCCTGTACTCCTTAACAGTTTTGGATTCCAGCGGGTCAACGTCTCTGATTCCGATTAACGCAACATTTTCAGGCAAAACCTTCGGGGAAAACCCGCCGATGCCTGTTAATCTTTTATCACCGATGCCGAGCGAAACTGCAAGCGGCATTCCGTGAATGTTACCCGAAGGCGTTGTCTTCGGTGTGTTCATATCGGCGTGTGCGTCAATCCATATTACTCCGAGGGACTCACTGCGCTTTTTGCAGTAATGTGAAATCCCCGTAATGCTTCCGATAGCAGTGGCGTGGTCACCGCCGAGGATTAACGGAAAGTAATTGGCACTGAGCATCGACTCAACTTTTTTAGCAAGAATTTTCGATGAACGGACAATCTCAGGCAGGTATTTAAGCCGGGGGTCACCGACTTTTTGCATTTCAGCGCCTTCAACGTGAATATCGCCGAAATCTTTAACAGTATAGCCGATTCCTTCGAGCTTTTGCTCAAGATGTGCGTAGCGTAAGGCGGAGGGGCCCATATCAACACCTCTTCTGTCAGCCCCTAAATCCATAGGAAAACCGATAATTCCGATTTTTTTCCGCAATCTCTTGGGAATTTTTACCTTATCCTTTACCTTATCCATAAACGCAAATATAGAGATTACGCCGTTCACTTATAAGGACTTTTTATAACCCTCTTTTTCTATTTTAACAGAATTAATAAAATTTTAACTTTAAATAACATTTTAAAAAAAATTATGATTAAATATATTTTATCATTTCTAATATTTGCTTTTATTTTTTCACCAAATTCATTTGCAGGGAACCTTGACCTTGAAGCATTATGCAAGGCAATGTATAAGATTTACGACTCAGATGAAGTGCAGGCAAAAAAAGAAGTGCTTGCATACAAAAAGCTTAATGAGCTTATAGGGCAGTCGTATTCTATTAAAATTACTACTACAGATTCAATTTCTTATGACAGGAAAGAAGATGTTTCGAAGCTCAAGTCCCAGGAAGTTTACTGGAGCGATGCAAAAACCGGATATTTTGGTGTGTTTGTTCTTGCGATTCAAAAAGGCGACCAGCTTTTAATGACAAGTTCCCCCGATAAGGAAATGACAGTTACTGGTACAATCACAGATATAATTGTTACGGGGTATATAAAAGACCACGTTAATCACAAAGCATACACTTCTCTTAAGGAGTTCGACGACAAGGGAACGATTATTCAGCAAGTAATATTAAAAGTTGAAATGTAAAGCCATTTTCAGGGCTTGTTCAAAAAATCATTAAACGGTTTCATCGCTTTAAAGACTTTCACAGCGTAATCAGCATAATTTTTTGAAAGTACTTTGCTCTCACTCACATTGTTGAAAACTATATAGCTTTTATTTTTCAGATATTCAGTTGAAGGATGCTCTTTATCAAATCCTTTCGGTGCGGTTTTTAATTTGTCCCCGCACCAGATTTCTTTAAAATATTTTTTAAATTCCTTATTGTGAATTATCTTTTCAAACTCCTTTAAATTATTGTAAATATTTTTTCTTACGGCCAGAAGTCTTTCTGGCACGGGCATATACAAGCCACCGGCAAGAAAGCATTCCTTCGGGTCGATGTGCACATAGTAGCCCGCAGTCGGAACTTTTCTTCCGCCCTTGTTAATTGATGCGCCGAAATTTGTTTTGTAGGGTGATTTATCCTTTGAGAACCGCACGTCCTTGTAGATTCTGAAGATGCAGTCCTTGGGCTCAAGTCCGGAGATTGATTCATCGAACTCGGATATTTTCTGAATCAGCTCGAATACAAATATTTCAAAGTCATACCTTGCTTCTTCATAGAGCTTCTTGTTTTTATTGAACCAGTCCCGATTGTTGTTTTTCTTAAGCTTTTTAAGAAAATCTAATGTTGATTTATGGAGCATAGTTTTCTGTTATAAACGATTAATTAAAGCTAAATGAGACAGTTTATTTATTTTTACTTAAAAATTTAGCAATTCCTTCTTTGCAGTCGGTGGTCATTCTGGTTATTGCGTTCAAATCGCAAACATACTCAAGAGCTTTGTCAAAATCCATTCCGGATATATGTGTAAACATTTCTTTGGTCAATTTAATTGAGCTTACGGAGTTTTTCATTATCGTTTTACAAAGCTCCAGCACTTTATCATTAAGTGTTTCGGAGGAAACGACATTATTGATTAGCCCGATTCTCCATGCTTCTTCAGCGCTTATCTTTCTTGCAGTAAGGAGAAGGTCTTTCGCGTGGGTTTCCGTGACTCGCTTCATCAAAAACAGCATAACAACAGCGGGAATAAAGCCGATTTTAACTTCCGTATAGCCGAATTTTGCGGTTTCATCGGCGATTATAAAATCACATGCTGTTGCAATTCCGCAGCCCCCCGCCAGCGCATAACCCGAAACCTTTGCAATCACGGGCTTAGGGCAGTTGTAAATGGAAACCAGCATCTCTTTAAATTTTCTTGAATCCTCTTTGTTTTCAAGAATATCATACCCGGAAATTTTCTGCAGGTAATCCAAGTAAAGCCCTGAGCAGAAATTACCCCCTTCGCCTGAAATAACTATTACTTTAACTTCATCATTTACGGAAAAATCCTTCATCAAGCCGGTCAGCTCTGAAATTAAATTCTCATCAAGCGAGTTCATTTTCTCCGGCCGGTTTAAGACAATTTCTGCAATACCGTTTTCAACTTTATATATAATGTTCTTTAATCCCATAATCGATTTAAATTTTTAATTTTAAAATTAATAAAGCACTAAAGCAGCTGCTCCCAAAACACCTGCATTATTATTTATGTTTGATTTTAAAACCTTGAATTTGTTCCTAATAGTTTTAATGCTTCGTTCTTTAATGGTTTTAATGCATTCGGTTATAAAATATTTATAAGCGTTGGAAATTCCGCCGCCGAGGATTGCGGTTCTTACATCCATCAGATTAAAATAATTTGCAAGCCCTACTCCGAGATAAAACCCATACTTTTTAAAAAGTTCTCGGGCAATTTTATTATTTTTCCCGGCTAGCTTTTGAATATCATCAATATCTATCTTTATACCGAGTAATTTCACCTGTGATTTCTCGTTTTCTAGAAAATAATTTCTACCCAGATATGCTTCAACAGCACCGTAATTACCACCCAGACAGTACGGACCGTTAAAGTTGATTGTCATCATACCAAACTCCCCGGCACCGTTTTGCTCGCCCCTGTAAAGATTTCCGTCAGTAACAATTGCCCCGCCGATGCCTGTTCCAAGCGTTAAGAAAATAAAGTTTTTATACTTTCTGCCGAAGCCGAATTTAAGCTCTGCAAGTCCCGCACAGTTTGCATCGTTATCAACTTCTGTTTCAAGCTTAAATTTTTTCTCAAAATGCTTTTTAAAATTAACCTCCTTCCAGCTTTTAAAGTTGGGGGGATATTTAACGACTCCTTTTGTAACAATACCCGGCGCGCCTATTCCAATTCCAAGAATTTTTCTATCAAATCCTTTTTTAAGCTCAATGATGCATTTTTCAATCTGCCTTATGACTTTTTGTGGACTGATAATTGAATACGATTCGGTCTTATATTGTTTGATAATTTTCCCCTTTGAATCAATTATTGCTGATTTAATGTATGTGCCGCCTAAATCAATCCCTAAGGCATAATTAACTTTCTTAGGGCTTGTTTGGAGAGTTATCATCTTTTCTTATTCTTCCACCAGTTTTTCAGCCGCTCTTTTATTTTTGCTTCGGCGCCTATTTCAGCCGGATTGTAGTAGACTTTATCCTTCAGTTCATCGGGTAAATACTGCTGATTTATAAAGTGTCCTTCATAATCATGCGAATATTTGTATTCTTTGCCATAATCCAAGTCTTTCATAAGATTTGTCGGAGCGTTTCTCAAATGCAGGGGAACGGCAAGCTCACCGGTTTGATTAACGTCTTCGCTTGCGTTAACAATTGCAAGCATCGAGGCATTGCTTTTGGAACAGCTTGCGAGGTAAGTCGCCGCCTGTGCAAGCACAAGCTGCGCTTCGGGCATGCCAATGTAATCAATAGCAGTAAATGCCGAGGTAGCAAGCGTGAGCGCGTACGGGTCAGCATTGCCTATATCTTCTGAAGCAAGGATAATCATTCTTCTGGCTATGAACTTGGGGTCCTCCCCGCCTTTGAGCATTCGCGCGAGCCAGTAAACAGCGGCGTCCGGGTCGCTTCCCCTGATGCATTTTATAAATGCGGAAATTATGTTATAATGTTCCTCGGCGTCCTTATCATACCTGATATAATTTTTCTGGTAAGTTTCCTTTAAAATTTCATTTGTGATTTTAATTACTCCGCTTGAATCAGGCTTGGTAGTTTTAAACGCAAGCTCAAGACCGTTTAAAAGCCGTCTTGCATCGCCGCCGGAAAACTGAAGCAGCAGCTCCTTGCTTTCGATTTCAATTTTGTGCTTCTTAAGCTCTTCATCATTGTTTAATGCATTAGCAGTTAGGAATATCAAGTCATCTGCAGATAAATCCTCCAGCACGTAGACCCTGCAGCGCGAAAGCAGTGGGGAAATTACTTCGAACGATGGATTTTCAGTCGTCGCGCCGATTAAAATAATTGTTCCGCTTTCAACCGAGTGTAAAAGCGAATCCTGCTGTGCCTTATTGAAGCGGTGAATTTCATCAATGAATACAATTGTTCTTTTGCCAAGGTGTTTTTGGTTATACTCTGCTTTTTCAATTGCGAGGCGGACATCTTTTACTCCAGAAGACACCGCCGAAAGCTGGATGAAATCCGCTTTTACGCTGTTTGCAATTATGAGGGCAAGGGTTGTTTTACCTACACCGGGGGGACCCCAGAAAATCATTGAAACAACGTCGTTGTTTTCAATCATTAACCTTATGGGCTTCCCTTGAGCGGTTAAATGCTTCTGCCCGACAAAAACATCAAGCGTTTTGGGGCGCATTCGCTCCGCAAGCGGCGTAAATTTAGATGATACGCGGGGTTTGGTTTTATTATTTGTATCGAAAAGTTCCAAAATAACTGATTATTGAAAGGCAATTTTAACTATAATAGTGAAAACAAAAAAGGCAGGTTTAAAACCTGCTCTTATCGTGACACGGTAAGCTTGATTCTTATTTCGTACTATCCACAACTACCTTATATATTTCCTCCCCCTCTTTCACCATTCCGTACTTTTCGCGGGCGACTTTCTCTATCTTTTTATCCGAGGATTTAAGCTCCTGAATTTCCCTCTGCAGAATTAACGTTTTTTCCTGTTCAGCCTTAAGCTTCTCTTTAAGCTTGATGTTTTCCATTTCAAGCTCAACCCGCTGCAGAATCCCTTTTTTACCAAAAACTGCGTAAGATAATATTACAAGCACCACCGCAAGATATATGAAGAACTTTCTGCGGTGATAGATATACTTTACAACGTTTTTAAAAAATCCGTCGTCTCGCATTTAATTGTACAAAGATAAGGGAAAATTACTTTAAACTTAATTCAATAATTCTGTTTAAGAGCTGAGGAAATGACAATCCAACCGCGCTTGCGGCTTTGGGTACCAGACTCAGTACAGTCAAACCAGGAAGCGTATTGACTTCCAGACAGTAGTATTCATTTTTGGGATTCAGACGGAAATCAACTCTTGAATACACTTTGCATCCAAGAGAATTATGGGCGATTAAAGCTTTATCCTGAATTTCCTTTGCAAGTTTTTCAGGCAGGTCAGCGGGGCAGAAATAATCTGTAAAACCTCTTGTATATTTATGGACATAATCATAAAAACCGTGCTTGGGTTTAATCTCCACAACCGGCAATGTCTCATCGCCTAAAATTGCGACAGTGAGCTCTCTTCCATCAATAAACTGCTCTGCCATAATCCTTTCGGAATAACTGAATGCTATTTCAACAGCTTTATCAAGCTGGATATCTTCCACATCCGGCTGTACAATTGAAAGCCCTACGGTACTGCCTTCATCATTGGGTTTAATAACGGCAGGGTAGCCCATTTCAATTTTAATACTTTCATCAATCTTTATAATATCATTAGCATCTTTGTTTATCATAAGCCATCTCGGAGTCGGGATATTAAAATGTCTGAACATTACCTTTGAAATATTTTTATCCATAGCCATCGAGCTTGAAGTAACGCCCGAGCCGGTGTACTTAACACCCCGCATCTCGAGCAATGACTGGATTTTACCGTCCTCACCGAATTTGCCGTGAAGCCCCAGAAACACAATATCCGTGTTATCGAATAAATCCGAATTAACGCAATCGATAACTTTTCTGTTGCTGTATGATTTAAGCTCCTCGGGAGTTGGAAATTCTTCGCCGATTGCAGAACTTTTTCCAAAGATTTTCTCTTCATCCGGCTGGCTGGCACCGAAAATAGGGTCAACAACCTTTACGAAATGACCGGACTGCTTCAAAGCGTTTGCAATTGCCCTGCCTGAGGCAAGAGCAACGTTTCTTTCTGCCGAGGTGCCGCCTGTTAGTACTTTTATATTCACTTTTTAATTAGAGGTTGTTTCAGCAAATCCAGTTTTTTAATTTGTGGCTTTGTTAATACTTTTTCACCGCCGAGCATTTTTGCATAAAAGCTTATTTCGGCAAACTGTTCAACCTTCTCGGTTAAAAAATATGCTTCATCAAGCGATTTTCCGAAAGTTACAAGCCCGTGATTTGCAAGCAGTATCGCATTATAATCCATAACAAAATTAATAATTGAAGCGGGGACTTCATCGGTCGATGGAGTCGCATAGCTTGCAAGCGGAATCTTCCCGAGCTTAAGGTAAATTTCCGGGAAAACCGGCTTATCCAGTGCGAGTCCCGATGCTGCAAATGCAGTTGAAAATCTCGGGTGAGTGTGTACTATTGCATTAACATCATTTCTTTTGCTGTAAATAAAAAGGTGCAGCTTTAATTCGGTAGAAGGTTTCTTCATGCCCTCAGTCCTTTTTCCTTTTAAATCTATTTTGACCAAATCAGATGATTTCAACTTTCCTTTGCACGTTTCAGTCGCAGTGGATAAAATAAAATTTTTTTTTGTCCTAGCGCTGATGTTTCCGTCAGTTGCAGAAACGAATTTATTGTTATAACAAAGTCTGGAATAGTATATTAGGTCGGCTTTTAAGCCCATTTCACATATTAAGGTGCTTAAACATTTTTATAATGGGTTTAGCGCTTTGCATAATATAGAAGTGAAGACCGGGTGAACCGTTAATCAAAAGTTCCTCTGACTGTTTAGCCGCCCATTTGGCACCGATTTCAGAAACGTGTTCGTCCTTTGCCTCAAGGACTTCACAGGAGAGTTCCTCCGGTATATTTATATAAAAATTCTTAGGAATGTTTGAGAGGTGGGATTTTAAAGTCAGCACTTTAAGCCCCGGGATAATCGGTACAGTAATACCTGCATCCCTGCACATTTTTACGAAATCGAAATAAACTTTGTTATCATAAAACATTTGTGTAACAACGTAATGCCCGCCTTTTTCGACCTTCTGCTTAACCCTTTCGATTTCAACTTTCATATTAGGCGCCTCGAAGTGCTTTTCAGGATAGCCGCTTATGCCTATGCAAAAATCAGTTGACTTGGCGTCAAGCAGTTCTTCCTCAAGATATTTCCCTTTGTTCATATTTGTAATTTGTTCAACCAGCTCATAAGCAAAACGGTTCTGTGATTTATATTCGGGAATCGGCTTGTGATACCCTAAATCGTCCCCGCGAATGGCAAGCACGTTTTCAATTCCAAGGTAGTTCAGCTCAATCAAGGCATCCTCCGTCTCTTCTCGTGTAAAACCGTAACAAAGCAGATGAGGAACAGTATCGATATTAAAGTGATTTTTAATAGCCACGCTTATCCCTATAGTTCCCGGGCGCTTGCGTATGACTTTCTTTTGTATCCCGTTTGGAGTCTCGCGGTATTCAATCTCTGCGGCTCTGGATGTTACGTCAATGAAAGGTGGATTATAAGGCAGTAGGTCTTCAATTACCTTAAAAAGCTGGTTTATATCTCCTCCACGCTTTGGCGGAATGACTTCAAAGCTTATAAGCGGCTTTCCCTTTGCTTTTTCTAAATGTTCTATGACCTTCATTTATTGCTGAACGGTGGGCGTTATGTTATTTGCCTTGTCTCCTGTTAAATTCTGACTGTCGCCGTTTTCTACATTAATAATCCATACGCTTGAGACACCATCGCCCTGACTGTCGAAAACAATTCTTTTGCTGTCCGGAAGCCATTCATATTCTACTGTATTGCCGTTTTTACTTGTCAGCTGTTTGGTTTCCAAGCCGTCTGAGCTGCAGATGTAAATTTCAAAATCACCTGTTTTATTTGAAACATACGCGAGGTATTTCCCGTTGGGAGAAAACTTAGGATTGTATGAGCTTCCGCCGGAAGATATTGCTTTTACATTTTTGCCTTTATCATCGCAAATCTTTAAAGTCCCCCTGTAATTAATATCAAATGAAGCAAATGCAATCTTCAAACCATCAGGCGAAAAGGTTCCGTACAGCTCTGCATCTTTGGTTGCAACAATCGTTTGCTGGGCATCCTCTGTTGTATCGTTTAAATTTAATATTGCAA
>JAKEEM010000068.1 GCA_022616535.1 Chlorobiota bacterium
CCGCTGTTGAACCAAGCGTGGCAAAATTACTATATCAATTTTAAAATGTCAAGTCAGTGGTGGCACAATTCACCTCATTAGGCATATATGAGGTGAAAGTTTATAAAGTTCATAAAGTTATAAGGTTATAAAGTAAAAAGCAAAAAAATAAAAAAGCAGAAAACAAATCAAAAACAAAAAAAGCAAGAAAAATATTTCGATTGCTAAAGAATTTTAAAGAAAGTTTGTTAAGACCACTTTTGAAGGAAAAAATTTTTAATTCACAGATAAATTATGTAATTACAAAAGTTATGAACTTTCGATGCATTAGGCACATATGCGGGTGCCTGCCCCTGCTGCAGGCAGGGGACCTAAAAACATTTTTATGGTGTTATCCACGATTTATCATATGCAGCGGCGAGGATGCCGGGAAACCAGCCGAAGTTTGGAATATCAGAATTGGCAAAACAAACAGCGACAACTTTATTTTTCGGGAAGTACATCCAGCAGGTATTAACAATTCCGTACCCGGCTGCGGTGCTGTCACCGGTAAAGCCGTTATGCCATTTGTAAGGTCCCCTTGGGCCGCCGTAATCGAAGCAGCCTAAATTATGTGTGAGCATTGTATCGCGCCAGTTTGCCTTAAGCAAAACCTCTGAGTTAACCAGCTTGTTTATCATGCTTCCGTATTCCGTTACCGATACAAACCATCCGGTTGCGCCCGCGTACAGCGTATGGTCGCCGAATTTTGCGCCCTTGTGCCCTGTGTAAGGCCAGCGGTAATAATACTGGTGGCTTGCCGTATCGGGATAGGGATAGCTTTTACTAATCGCAGAATGACTGAGCACACTATCCTGAACATACTTGATATAATTGTTTGCAACATAAACATCATTACCGGCTGCTAAATGAGGATAGCCGAGAAGTTTTGAAATAATTATTCTAAGCAGCGCGGTATTTTGATTGTGATAACTCTGTTTCCCCATATTGGTATCGATGACACCGCCCTGAATTTTGCCCTTTAGCTCTCCGTATGTATGTCCGTCATAACCGCTGTCGGTATTACGTATTCCTGATTCATGGCGCAGAAGGTCGCGGAAAGTTATTTTGTCAACATTGGGTCCGAGCGTCCAGTCCGCGGGCAGGTAATCTTTTATTTTCTCGTAGGTGATAAGGTTTTTCCTGTTAAGAATCTGGAGCGTTGCAATTGCAGTGATGGTTTTGCTAAGACTTGCGAGCTGAACCTTGGAAAAATTATCAAATGCAAGCGGACCGTCGTTTGCCTGTGTTCTTTTGAGGCCATAGTTATAAAATCTTTGGAGTGAATCTCTGCGGTAAAGTACAAATCCGTAGCCCATGCAACTGTCACTCATTTTTTTTCTTATGTTCATTGCAAAAGAATCGATGTTAAAGCACTGCCCGCCGTCAGTATCATAACAGGTATCAGGTGGACATTGACAGCCGGACACAATGAGAGATGCAATGACTACGAGCGAAGAAAATTGAAGAATGAATGAAAATATCCGTGAGGATTTCATAACTGTCTCCTTTTCTGTAGGGAAAGTTATTATAATATAATGTATAATCCAAATTATAACAAGTATTGGTAAAGCAGACCTCCCCCAACCCCCTCCTTGCTAAGGAGGGGACGTATGACCGTCTCCCCCTTAATAAGGGGGAGAACTAAAGAGGGGGTCTTAAAAGCACCGCTCCTCCGCCAGCTCTGGCGGATTCCCCTCCTAAAAACAGGAGGCCTGCCTGCTGCAGGCAGGGGAGCTAAAAGCCACGGCACCCGCAGCAGAAAACAACAACCCGCACGGAGGAAAGCGGCGGCTGGGATTGTGTGGGTGAAAAAAAATAGATAATAAAAAATGGGGAGTGAAGAAGGTAAAGGTAATTTACAAATTCAATGTTTTATGAAAATTTATATTTTTGTATTATCACATAACTTATGACGGAAATTTTTTACATTCTGGTTGGTGCTTAATCGCTTATTTATCTCGAAAATTTATTGAATATGAAAAATTCAAGAAGAAAAGAAAGTTTTTCTTTTATTGTTTATTTGATTTGAGCGTTTCAGTAAAATATCAAATGGATATATATGAAGAATATTCCAAAATAATTAATTCAGGGAACAATAATATACCTAGACCGGAGATGGCTGTGGGATTTACTTTAAATCCATTAAAATCAGTTTCAAATGATGATTTATACAAAATTTTATTGGAAAAAAGCAATGACGTTTTCGATTTAAGCTTTCTTCAAAAAAGTTATTTAGGGATCGAAGCGATAATTAAAAACAGAACTTTAGACTATGATAGATTTTTTGATGATAATAAACAAGCTGTAGAGAAATTTAACAATTTGGTAACTACTTTCTATAAAGAACTACAAAATGTATATGAAAAGTATGAAACTTATGATGAAAAAACTCAAAAGATTCTTCTCGAAATTGATAAGTTAATTGAATCGTTTAACGATGACAAATTTATTACAAAGCATGCAAATGTGTATGAACACGCCGAAAAATTATTCATCCCTCTTATGGAAATACTTAAAAAAAATGATTTAAAGTTCTTAAGAGCCACAACTGAAAATCTTAACAGAACGTACAATTATTTAAAAGAAATACGCAAACAATTTTATGAAATAATCAGAGATAACATTAAAGGATTAGAACTGGTTTACGATCATTTTAACCAATTACTAACCAAGTATGAGAAATATCTTGATAAAAAATTCAAAAGAATTATTACGGCAGGTGAGAAAAAATGACCTTTAATGAATTTTAATTGAATTACAACAAAAACTAATTATTTGTAAATTTAGTGCATGGATTTAAAAGAAATTACAGAAAGAATCAATAGGTTAAGTGAAGAGCTCGAAAAGCTGAGGCCATTAAAAACTGAAGATGAACAAAGGGTCATGCAAAAGTTCCGATTAGATTGGAATTACAATTCAAACAACATTGAGGGTAATTCTTTAACTTACGGTGAAACGAAAGCCCTGTTATTGTTTGGTATAACTGCACAAGGAAAACCACTCAATGACCACTTAGAGATAGAAGGACATAATGAAGCAATAGATAGTATAGTTAACGTTGCCAAAACTAAGGAACCATTAACGGAAGCATTTATTAGGAATCTTCATAAATTAATTTTACATGAATCTTATGAAATAGATGCCATAACAGCAGATGGTCAACCAACACGAAAAAGAGTTGAAATTGGCAAATATAAAACTACTCCTAACCATGTTAAAACAATAACTGGTGAAATTTTCTACTTTACTTCGCCAGAAGACACACCTGCGGAAATGGAAAAGTTAATTAAGTGGTACACTGATAATTTAAATAACAAAAAAAACCACCCCTTAATGTTTGCTGTCGAGTTCCATCATAAATTTATAGGAATCCATCCTTTTGATGATGGGAATGGAAGAATTGTAAGACTTCTAATGAATTTACTGCTAATGCAAAAAGGTTTACCGCCGGTAATAATTAAGGTAAAGGATAAAGAAGAATATTACAGGGTATTACAACAAGCTGATAGTGGTAATTTAGAGCCATCTTATAATTTTATTGGTGCACAGCTAATTCATTCTTTAGAGTTAATGATAAGTGGAGCAAAAGGTGAAGATGTTGAAGAGTTAGATGATATTGATAAAGAAATCGCTCTGTTAAAAAAGGAATTGGAAGAAAGGGAAGAAATTAAAGAATTGAAATCGATCGAAACAATTCAGAAATTAATTCCAAAAATTAAAGATGTATTTGGCAATAAGATTTTACCAAGTTTAGATACGATTAAAGAACTTTACCTGCATTCACATATTTATCTAGAAGTAATTAGCGGAAGCTTAACACAGACTTTTTTAGTTATGCTACCTTTAGAAAATCTAGATGATATTTTAAAAAATCAAATAGGTGATTTAAACAAAATTACTCAAATTAGATTTAAGTACTCCTTTCAATTTTTTAAAAAAAACACTAATGACCCTTTTCATCATGAGTTAACTTTCATAATAGAATTGGACAAATTTCATTATAGATTACTTTTTGAAACAACTAACTTTTCTTCAAAATTATATCACCAGTCACCAACTATTGAAGAAATAAAGAAACTCAGCCAACAAGCAAAAAAGGTTTGCTTTAGTTATATTAGAAATAAGTTAAAATAGTTTAACTTCCCCCCATTTCCTTGCTTAATTGTTAATTTTTCGTTATTTTTGCCTTCCTGCGCTTATAAAATAAGCCTCGGAAGGCAGGCAAGCTGACTAAATACAGAAAGTTCTGCCTTTGTTAAATGTCGCCTGCTTTGTATTTTCGGAGTAGGCTATTTTTACGCAGTGTGCAAAGTTGTGGACAGGCAGGAATGCCTATTCTACCGGAAAAAGAAGAGAATATGTTTGAGCCGCGCCAGCAGGCGGGTTCAAACGGGTTAGTATAAAATATCATTAATGTTTGAAGACCTAAGTTCAAAATTCGATAAAGTATTTAAGTTCATAAAGGGCAAAGGCAAGGTCTCGGAGCAGACTATTGACGAGTTTTTGCGCGAGGTGAGGCGTATACTGCTGGATGCCGACGTTAACTATAAAGTCGTAAAACAATTTTGCGAGGACGTTAAGGTGCGCTCGCTTGAGAAAAACGTAATCAAAAGCATCAACCCGGGAAAGATTGTTATTGATACCATCACGGGCGAGCTTGTGCGCCTGATGGGCGAAAAGAAAACCGATATAAAGTTTTCTGCCGAGATTCCATCGGTGATAATGGTTGTGGGCCTGCAGGGCTCAGGCAAAACGACATTTGCGGCAAAGCTTGCAAAGTACCTGCGCACCAAAGGCAAAAATCCCGCGCTTGCGGCGTGCGACGTTTACCGTCCCGCGGCAATTGAACAATTGAAAACACTCGGTGAGCAGATTGATACTGCGGTTTACTCCGATGATACAAATGACCCGCTAAAGATTGCCGAAGCCGCAGTTGAGTTCTGCCGGACGAATTACAAGGACACGCTGATTGTAGACACGGCGGGGCGTTTGGCAATCGACGAGGAAATGATGCGCGAAGTGGAAACTCTGAAAAGTAAATTAAACCCTGCGGAGATTTTGTTTGTTGTGGATTCGATGACGGGGCAGGATGCGGTGAACACGGCTAAGGAGTTTCACAACCGTTTGGATTATGACGGCGTAATCCTCACCAAGCTTGACGGCGATTCACGCGGCGGTGCGGCGCTTTCAATCCGCGCGGTGGTCGATAAGCCGGTGAAGTTTGTAAGCATCGGCGAAAAACTCGATGCGCTCGAGCCGTTCTATCCCGACAGAATGGCATCGCGTATACTCGGCAGGGGCGATATACAGTCGCTGGTTGAAAAAGCCACGACAATGCTCCCCGATGAGACGGACGAGAAGAAAATCAAAAAGCTTGAGGAGAAGCTTAACAGCAATAAGTTTGATTTCACGGATTTTCTGGAACAGCTTCAGCAGCTCAAAAAAATGGGCTCGCTCTCGCAGCTGGTTGGGATGATACCGGGAATGGACAGGATGACCAAAGGCAAGGAAATCGACGATAAGCCGTTAAGGCAGGTTGAGGCGGTTATTAACTCAATGACAACAAAGGAGCGTGAGAACCCGGACCTGTTGAACGGTTCACGGCGCAAGCGTATAGCCGGCGGCAGCGGAACAAAGATTCAGGATGTAAACAGGGTTATAAAGCAGTTCTACGACATGCAGAAGATGCTCAAGCAGTTCAAAAAGGGCAAGATGGGCAATTTATTCAAAAGCATGGGACTGCCGGCAAATTTTAAAATGAATTGACAAACTATAAACGGAGCAAAAATTAATTGGTTAAACTCAGATTAAGGAGAATGGGCAGGAAGAAGGTGCCCATGTACAAAATCGTAGCGGCGGATTCACGCGCCAAAAGGGACGGGAAGTATATCGAGGCAATCGGCAAGTATGACCCGGCGAGCCATCCCACAACTTTTGAGGTAAAGGAAGAACGCGTTCTTTACTGGCTCAAGAGCGGCGCACAGCCGACCGAGACGGTGAGGAATTTGTTATCAGGCAAGGGCTTGATGCTTAAGCACCACCTGCTTAAAAAAGGCGCCGATGAAAACAAAATCAGCGAAGAGCTGAGCAAGTGGGCATCATTACAGGATGCGAAACTGAGGAAAGCTCACGACAAAAAGGTTAAGCGCAAAGAGCTGAAGAAGAAACACAAGGAGGCAGAAAAACCGGCTGAAAAAACAGCCGAGGTGCCTGCTGAGCCGGCGGCAGAAAAACCCGCTGAGCAGCCGGCAGAACAGTCACCTGCAGAAGAAAAGCCGGCGGAGTAAGGTTTTACTCTACAGGCAGTCTGCACTGACTTTGCTAGCCCCCAATCACGAGAGGTTATAGCACTTGAGGTTATAGTTTTAAAACTATACATATTCGCCCCGATTCAATCGGGAACAATTAACCTAAGGGGGATGTATGAAGGAGTTCATAGAATTCATCGCCAAAAACCTTGTCGATGCGCCAAACAGCGTTAACGTTGATGAAACAAACGAGGAAGGGAAAGTGGTACTGAGACTCTACGTGGCAAAGGACGATTTGGGCAAGGTAATAGGAAGAAAAGGCAGAACAGCAAAGTCAATAAGAACTCTTTTGACTGCAGTGGCGGCAAAGCACAACAAATCTGCCTATATGGAGATATCCGAAAACACGAAGTGAGAGAAACGAATTGTGAGTGTTCTCCCCTGCCCCAAAGAAACTTCTAATGAGCTTTGGTGTGCAGAAAGAGGGAAATAAATGAGAATTGATGTAATATCTGCCGTACCGAAAATTTTACGAAGTCCGCTGAGGGAGAGCATAATAAAAAGGGCGCAGGCAAAAAAGCTTGTTCGGATTTATGTTCACGATTTAAGGAAATACGCAGAGGGCAAATACAGGCAGGTAGACGATAAACCGTTCGGGGGCGGAGGCGGGATGGTTTTAAAGCCCGAGCCGATGTTCAAATGCATTGAAAAGCTTTTAAGCAAGCGCAAATACGATGAAGTGATTTACTTAACGCCCCAGGGTGTTAAGCTGAACCAGAGGAAAGCTAACAAGCTTTCGCTGTCGGAAAATATAATTCTGATTTGCGGGCATTATAAAGGCGTTGACCAGAGAGTGATAGACAAGTTTGTTACAATGGAGCTTTCAATAGGCGATTATGTTTTAACGGGCGGAGAGACGGCGGCTTTGGTTGTAATCGATGCATTGATTAGACTCGTACCGGGAGTTTTGGGCAACAGCGAATCGGCATTAAGTGATTCATTTCAGACTGAATCGAAGTTCGATGCGCCGGTTTATACCAGACCCGCTGAATTCGAAGGGATGAAAGTCCCGGATGTTCTGCTTAAAGGCAATCATAAGGAAATTAAGGAGTGGCGGCACAAACAGGGACTGAAAAAATACAGAAAAGTAAAAAAGTAAAGAGGCAAAAGAAAAAAAATAAAAATATATTAAGGAATAATAAAAATGAACAAGATTAATTTAGTAAGCTCGGCACAGATGAAAAAGGATATACCAAAATTCTTCCCGGGCGATACGGTAAAAATCCACGTTAAGGTCGTAGAAGGCGATAAGGAGCGTATACAGCAGTATCAGGGCATTGTAATGGGAATCAAAGGCGCGGGTTTAAGCAAAACGTTCAGAGTAAGAAAGATATCTAACGGCGTGGGAGTTGAAAGAATTTTCCCGATGAACTCCCCCACCATAGCAAAAATAGAGAAAATTAAAGACGGCAAGGTAAGGCGCGCAAAGCTTTATTATTTGAGAAGCTTGAAAGGAAAGTCAGCGACTAAGATACGGGAAAGAATTTCGGAGGATATAGTTATACCCGAAAAGCCGGTTGAGACGGAAATTGAATCACCCTCCGAACCTCAGGAAGAAACCAAGGAATAAGATTGAATAGGAAAATTATCTCAATTTATAAACCGTCACGCGTAAAGCAAGACGGTTTTTTTGTTTAAAAATGAAGGGGAATAAATCTGTATTAGTAAAAATTCCTGTTTCAGTCGGTGAACTGGTTGATAAAATTACAATCCTTGAGATTAAAAAAAACAAAATCACCGAATTTGAAAAGCTGAAAAAGATTAACTTTGAGCTAAAGCTTCTGCAAAAGGAGCTCGCTAAAATTACGGCGAAAAACCGCTCAATAAAAAAAGAGTTTATTCACCTAAGTGCAAAGCTCGCAAGCGTTAACCTGAAACTCTGGAACATCGAAGATAAGATAAGAAAGCTTGAGGCGGAAAAAAAATTCGGAAAGGATTTTATTGAGCTTGCAAGAAGCGTGTATATTAATAATGACAGGCGCTCAGAAATTAAAAATAAAATCAACCGCCTATTTGGCTCGCAAATAACTGAAGTCAAACAGTATTCGAAGTATAAGCCCTCAAGGAATAAATGAAATATATATCATATTTCATATTCGCTGCGTTTATAGTCGTAACTTTGCTTTTTTTAAGAAATGCGCTTAAGCCGAGCGATGAACCGCTGCTAATAACAGGTGTGGAAAAATGCGGAGAGTGCCATAAGCTGAAAATGCTCGGCAACCAGCTTGAAGTGTGGCAGAACTCAGCCCACGCAAAGGCATATAAAAGTCTGTTAAGCGAAAAAGCATCGGAGTTCACAGCAAAAAATAATCTCGAATTGCCGGCTGATAACAAAGTATGCTTGAAGTGTCACACAACGGAACATTTTTTAAAGGACTTTGACAAGCAACCCGGCTACAAAACCGATGAAGGGGTCGGGTGCGAAGCATGCCACGGAGCGGGCTCGAAGTACTCCCCCGCCGAACTGCATAAGGAGGAAGAGCAGTTCAAAAAGTTCGGCGGAATTGTTGGGAGCGAAGAAACGTGCTTAAAATGCCATTCACCCAAAGGAAATAAAGAGCAGAAAGTAATGGAAAATGTTTGTCCCTTTCAGCTTGAGGATTTTGTCTATAAGCCGGCACTTGAAAAAATTAAACATCTAGTAAACAAAGACAATTTTTAAATAAGGATTTTTAACAATGATTAATGACCAGCAGAATGAAAATAAATGACGAGTCATCACGGCCAATCGGAGTATTCGATTCAGGCATAGGCGGGCTGACGGTTGTTAAGGAGCTGAACCGGCTTTTGCCGAATGAGAAAATTATTTACTTCGGCGATACTGCAAGGGTGCCGTACGGAAATAAATCGAAGGAAACAGTTATACATTACTCGCTGCAGGTAGCGTATTTTTTGATGAAGAAAAAAATCAAAATGCTTGTCATAGCATGCAATACTGCATCTTCGGTATCGCTCCCGACACTAAAGCGCCATTTTCACATTCCGATACTCGGCGTTATCGAACCGGGTGCAAAGAGCGCAATCGCAGCAAGCAGAACAGATAATGTGGGGGTAATCGGAACGCTTGGTACGGTTAAATCAAACTCATACAAAAAAGCATTAAAGAAAATAAAAAGAAGCGTTAAGGTTTACCAGCATGCATGTCCTTTATTTGTACATTTGGCAGAGGACGGCTGGAATAAAAATAAAATTGCGCAAATGATTTCGGATGAATACCTTAAATCGTTCAAAGGCAAAAATATAGATTCGCTAATTTTGGGATGCACGCATTATCCTATCTTAAAGCAAGTAATACAGAATTCAGCAGGAAAAAAAGTTAAGCTTATCGATTCAGGCAGGGAAACAGCGAAGGAAGTCAATCGCATTCTGCAAAAGAAATGCCTGCTGAACATTCATAAAAAGACGGAGAAAAATCACTCAATATTTTATGTTTCGGATTTCCCCCACAAGTTTAAGGACGTAAGCCAGAGGTTTTTATCGAAAGAACTGAAACATGTTCATAAGGTTAAGCTGTAAGATTGCGGAGTGCGGAGTTGTGATTGCGGAATAATATTATAAAAAATTATTTGGGCGAGGAAACCTCGCCCCTACAGAAAAAATTTTAATAATGACTGAAACCGAAATCATCCAAATATTCAAAGATACAGGAGCTTTGCTGGAGGGGCACTTTGTGCTGACATCGGGTCTGCACAGTCAGCATTATGTTGAAAAATTCAGGGTGCTTGAGCAGCCGAAATATACGGAAATGCTATGCAGGGAGCTCGCAAAAAAATTTAAGGATGACAACATCACCGTTGTTGCCGGTCCGATGACGGGGGGAATAATTCTTGCTTACGAAACGGGCAAACAGCTCGGGACAAAGGCGATATTTACCGAGCGCGTCGAAGGAAAAATGAAATTCCGCAGAGGGTTTACGCTCTCTCCTTCTGACAGAGTGCTTATAGTGGAAGATATTATAACAACCGGCGGAAGCGTGAATGAGGTTATCGAATCAATCAAGGTTGTTGGTGAAAACACCAACAACGGGGTTCCGACTATCGTTGGTATAGGTGCACTTGTAGACAGAAGTAATGGCAAGGCGGAGTTCGGCTATCCGTTTAAGCCGCTCGTGAAGATGGATGCAGTGGCTTATAAAACGGAGGAATGTCCATTATGCAAGGGAAATGTACCCATTACCAGGCCGGGAAGCACAGGAAAGTAGTCCCCTAAAAATAATAATTACGTTTTTCTCTTTTAAAAAATTCCTTATATTAATAATACAGGTATTTTGCTGGCAATTAAAACCAAAGGCTTGTGTTAAGCCGTTTTAAAAATTTAATCAGCAAAAAAATGAAACCTTCAATTCCATCTTCATTAAAAATTTTTGCTTTCCTTTTTATTCCATCTATCTTATTTTCACAGACAAGCTTCAACATGTATTTGCTTAGCCGTTTAGACCCCCATCCGTATTCAGCGGGAAATTCAATCGGATGCTGGGGATACGTTCAAAACGGAAGAGAATACGGAATCTTCGCAGCCAATAACGGCACATCATTTATAGACGTAACAGATTCCGCCAACATTCACGAAGTAGATTATCTCACAAGTTTTTACTCAAATTGGAGGGACTTCAAAATATACCAGCATTACATATATATCGTAAATGACGTAGCTGGAGGAATGCAGATAGCTGACCTTCAGTATCTTCCGGATTCAGTTCATCTTGTTTCAACTTATACTTTCACCGGGTTCTCAAGAGCACACACTATTCAGCAGTCGGGTCCGTATTTATATTTAAACGGAGGCAATTATCTCACGGGCGGAGTTGTGGTTCTGGATATTACAAATCCGACCCAGCCGGTTAAAAGAGGGCAGTGGGAAGTGCAGTATGTTCATGATGAGAGAGTCTTAAACGACACACTTTGGGCGTGCAATATTTATACAGGCAAAATAAGCGTAATCAATGCAGCCAATAAAGACAGCCTGAAACTGGTAACAAGCTGGACAAACGGGTCAGGTCCAATGCCGCACAACTGTGCTTTAACAAACGACCGGAGATTCCTTTTTGTTACAGATGAAATACTGAACCCCGTCGGAAGGCTGAAAGTGTGGAACGTGGAAGACATATTTAATCCTGTCTATGTTGCAACATGGTTTCCGGCAGGAGGCGATTCATCCAATGTTCACAATATTGAAATTTACGACAGCCTTGCCGTTATTTGTCATTACACCGCCGGAATAAGAGTTTTGAATATTTCAAATCCTGCAAGTCCAGTTGAGATTGCCTGGTATGATACATATCCGCAAAACAACGGCAATACTTGGAACGGCTGCAAGGGAATTTACATGCTGCCCTCAGGCAAGATACTGGCTAATGATAAGCAAACAGGTTTTTACATAGTCAAAATGGGCAATCCGATTGGAATAGAGCCGATTAGCAATGTAGCTGCAGCATATTCATTAAGACAAAACTACCCAAATCCTTTTAACCCGCTTACAAATATAGAATTTTCAATTCCGAAAAATTCTAATGTTACTTTAAAAATTTTCGATATCACGGGAAGAGAAGCTGCAACCTTAATTAACGGTTATATAAGGGGGGGTTATAACAGGATAACATATGACGGCTCTAACTTAGCAAGCGGTATATATTTTTATAAGCTAACAACAGAAGAATATGCAGAAACAAAAAAGATGATATTGGTTAAATAGCAAGTTGCAGCGAAGCGGGGGTACCCTCTGGGTCAATCCCGCCTGGCGGGACGGCGTTTATTTTTATACATTGAGAGCAGAGGGCTTTTCCGAAACGAAGAAAATGATACTGATTAAATGATATTGATTAAATGATTTTGATTAAATGATATTGATTAAATGAAACTGGAAAATCAAGTTTTCATTTGCGGCATTAAAAAAATAATGAAAATCTAATTCTTACGAAATAAAACGGCAACAATCGCGGAATATTTTTGTAATGGATTTTAAAACAAAACAATTAATCAAAATATTCCGGAGGTTTAAAATGCTGGCAGCAATTTATGACACCGAAAACAACTACTGGGATAAAATATTAAACCAGGAAGGCGATGTTGAGCTTGAAGACGAAGAAACAGAGGAGGAAGAAGAGGATGAAAACAAAGGCAGAGAAAAGACACCCGATTTAAAAGAAGACATATTTAAAGACGATGATAACATAGCAATAGCAGAGTGTTTTTAGCATAAAATCATTAATACCCCCGGCCTGTCACAGTATCTGTCACAGTATCCTGTCACAGTATCCTGTCACAGTATAAAGGCAGGCAATAATCCGCTCGCTAATAATAAAGAGGGCGGAGTTTTTATTGCCCCACCGCTGTTTATGAATTAAAACAAAATGAACCAATAACCTTTTTTTGCGCGGATTTTCGCTTTACATTGATTATTCTTTAACATAAAGGTATATTTGCGTTTGCATTTTTTTGAGAATTTTACCTGTTCACACAGGGGTAAAGGAGTCATACTGCATAACATATGGGCTTAATGAATAAGCTGCGCGATAAGACGCACATCATACTGATAATACTTATACTTGCTTTTCTGGCTACGATAGTTTTTGAGTGGGGTATGGATTATCTCGGCTTAAGGGGAGGAGTAGTAACAGAACTTGGATCGGTTAACGGACAGGAGGTAAAATACGCTGATTTTGAGAACCAGGTTAACTTTGCAATCGAGCAGCAGAAGCAGCAGACAGGCGAAGACCCGGACGAAACTGTAATCCAGCTTATAAGAGACCAGGTTTGGGAACAGATGATATCACAAATTCTGGCTGAGCAGGAAATTAAAAGACTTGGAATTCAAGTAACAAACCAGGAAATATTAAACTGGGTTTACAATTCCCCGCAAACGCTTCCCGAACCGATTAAAAGGAACTTTATTGATTCAACCGGGCAATTTAATATGGCGGTTTACCAGCAGGCTCTTGCGACAAAGACCCCAGAAGTGCAAAAATTCTGGGCGCAGGTTGAAGATTACCTGAGGCAAACCCTGCTGTCACAAAAGCTTCAAAGCGTAATCACTGCAACAGTCAGAGTTACCGAGGGCGAAGTGCTTCAAAAGTTTAAGGACGAAAATATACTTGCCAACTTTGACTATATATTTTTGGATGTAAATTCCATTCAGGATAACCAGGTTCTAATAAGCGAAGAGGATTTAAAATCGTACTACGAAAAAAATAAGGAAAATTTCAAAAGGGATGAATCCGTAAAGCTGAGATATGTATTGTTCCCCGATCAGGCTACGATGGACGACACCATCCTAACAGAAAAACAGCTTCGAGTGCTTGTTAAGGAACTGAAGAAATTCAATCCCGCTGATTCCACTACATGGAGTGTTGTAAATGATTACTCTCTTTCAAAATACGAAAACAAATTTTTCAAACCGAACGAAATATCATCAGAAGTAGCCGGCTATTTATTTAAGGAGGCAAAAGACAGTATCTCCGACGTTATAAAAGCTTCCGACGGCTTTCACATCGTAAAGCTGCTGGATACAAAAGAAGGAGAGGACGTTTTTGTAAATGCATCCCATATTTTGATTAATTTCGAAACCGATACAGCGGGCGCTAAGCTGAAGGCGGAACAGCTTCTTCAGAGATTAAAAAACGGCGAAGATTTTGCCAAACTTTCTGCAGATAATTCCGATGACCCCGGAAATAAATTCGTAGGCGGCAGTCTCGGCTGGTTTACAAAAGGGGCAATGGTTAAAGAATTTGAAGACGCAGTAATGGGAGGAAATATCGGTGAAGTAAAAGGGCCTGTTAAAACGCAGTTCGGATACCACTTAATTAAAATAAACGACAGGCAAAAAAAGGAATTTAAATTTGCCGATATTAAAATGATTGTCAAGTCATCGTCAAAAACAAGAGACGCAGCAAGAAAACAAGCCGAGGACTTCGCATATGTAACCCGGAAAGGAAATTTTGACGAAGAGGTAAAGAAGCTCGGACTTCAGATAACCGAAATTCCTAATTTTATAACTAAGGGGTCATTCATTCCAGGCACAGGACAAAATAAATCAGTCACTAAATTTGGTATGGATGAGAAAAAAGGGGCAATCAGCGACCCTATGAAAGTTCAGAATGGATACGCTGTTTACATGATTGCGGATAAAGTCCCTGCGGGCTATATTTCTTTTGAAGAAATTAAAGGTACCCAGCTTTTGCTCAGCGTAAAGGTTGAAAAAAAGCTTGATTTTCTGAAGCAACGGGCAGAGGAATTAAAAGGGAAAATTACCGGAAACTTAAGCTCTATTAACACGCTTGATACTAATATTAAGGTTCAATCCACGGACAGTGTTTCGGTATCAAAGCCGAATCCTTTAATCGGAACCGATTTTGATTTTAACAATACCGTTTTTAAAATTCAGGCCGGGCAGATTTCTGACCCTATTAGGACAAACCGCGGTTATTTTATAGTTCATATGAAATCGATAACTCAGTTTGACCAGAATAAATACCAGCAGGATTACGAAATCATCAAAAGCGGAATATTGACTCAGAAAAAACAGACAATTCTGCAGGACTGGATTACGGAATTAAAGGATAAAGCCGTTATCGTAGATAACAGGGATAAATTTTACCGGTAGCTCTAAAAAATCATCTGCTGTAAAAAAATCATTGCCTGTAAAAAATAATTCGCTGTAAAAATAATTGCCTGTAACTTGGGTTACAAAAAATTAATAGTAATTTTAGCATTGAGCTTTGCCTCTGTTGGAAGCACTGTTTTCCTCAAGGCTCAAACAATGATTGATAAATCACCTTATTACGATAATTCGAAAAAGTTTTCAGTATCGGTCTACGGAATGTACATTTCCTCAGGCGAGCTGCAGAATAACATCAACAACCCCGACCCTTTCCTGCGCGATGCTTCGATTGAGCTGAAAGGCGGCTACGGATACGGCGGAGAAATTATATACAATCCGAATTTATATGATTTAGGAATCGGGTTTTACCTGTCATCGGAATACATAAAAATCACAGATGACGAGCTTGCACTAAGATTTATTGAAGACTCCGCCTCTGCCTCGGTTAGATTTATCGAGGAAATTTATATGATACCATTTGAGGCTGGACTGAAATGGAGTCTTCCGGTCGGCTCAGACAGGTTTAAAATATATATTGGCGGGGGAGCCGGTGTTTATTTCGGAGACAGGAAAAGGTCAATTGGACAATTAAGAACTTCCACAATTTCCAAAAAACCCGGCTTCAGTTTGAATGTTTTGTCTGGAATTGAGTATTATTTCGGGAGGAACTTATCGCTTGATTTTGAGTTTAAATTCAGAGACGCGTCGTTTGAAGCCGAAAGTATGTTCGGCGCGGATTATATTAATATCAACGGGCATGACTTCAGGCTCGAAAACCCGTTCAGGTCTAGGCTCCTGATTAACGGAACCAGGCTGTCGCTCGGGTTAAAATATAACTTTTAGTTACCACTTTAGAGAATGAAAAAATTATTTATTGCTTTCACATCGTTTTTATTGTTTCTCTCTCTTCCCTCGGATAAGCTGAGAACATATGAGAACAGAAGCAAATCGCGTTTTGCCAATGACCATTTTATTGTAAAGCTTAAAAAAGAGTTTAATGTGCCCGCTGCATCCTATAATGCATCTCAAAACTACGAAAGCAAAATTGAGGAAATATGCGATGAGCTTAACATCACCACAAAGAAAATCAAAAAACTATATCCGATCGATTTAAAGAATAATTTACACCTTTACAAAAAATATGAGCTTGAAACTTACTGTGTCGTTTATTTAAAGGAAAAAACAGACATAAAAGAAATTTGCATTGAGTTTGAGAAAACTGCGGATGTAGATTTTGCAGAACCCGATTTTACCGGTGAAGCCTCAGGGGTAAAGGGAGTTTCCTCCCCTATTCCGAATGATGAATATTTCAGCAGACAGTGGGGCTTGCACAATGATGGCTCATTAAGAACAACTCTTGGACGGACAGGGAAAATCGACGCCGATATGAACGTTCTGAAAGGGTGGGAAATCGAAACCGGAAGCGCAGATGTAATAGTTGCAATCCTGGATTCAGGGGCAAAGCTTGACCATCCTGACTTAACCGACAGAATATGGGTTAACAAGTATGAGGAGAAAAACGGCAGGGACGACGACGGAAACGGATTTATTGATGATATCAACGGCTATAATTTTGCGTATGATAATCCCAACGTGCGCGATGACGGCGGACACGGAACGAATATTTCAGGAACTGTCGGCGCATCCACAAACAATTCAATGGGATTTGCAGGGCTTGACCAGGGATGCAGGCTTATGATTTGCAAGAATCTTGACGAGGAAAATTTAGGGGAATATTCATGGTGGTCTGCTTCTCTCTATTATTCAGCTAATAACGGGGCAAAGGTAATAAATATGAGCGAGGGCGGATATGATTACTCAAAAACGCTTGCCAATGCAGTTAACTACGCTTACGATGCAGGATGTTTGATTGTTGCAAGCATGATGAATAAAAACAACGATGACCAGTATTACCCCGCAAGTCTGCCTAATGTAATAGCAATCGGTGCAACGGATACAGACGACAGCCGCTGCCGTGAATTTACATGGGGCGGCGGAAGCAACTGGGGAAAGCATATATCGGTAGTAGCCCCGGGAAACAAAATATACGGACTTGACTACAAAGATAATTACAATTATGACGTATACTGGAGCGGGACCTCGCAATCCACCGCTTATGTAAGCGCAATTGCATCGATTCTTATTGCGCAAGACCCTTCAAGAACAAACAGGGATTTAAAAGAAATTATAACCAAAAGCGCAATTGATAAAGTCGGCGACCCGAGAGAAGATACTCCGGGATGGGACAAATACTACGGATACGGACGGGTTGATCTATACCAGGCACTGAATTACGGCAAATTTCCAAGCGGAAAGAAGGAAGGTAAAAATAATAATAAGACCGAAAACCCAACAGATGTAAAAAAAGAAGACTCAAACAGCACAAGAGCAAAAGCCAATGAGCCTGGCGATAAGGGAAAATATGAATCGGATGACACTAAGCGGGCTAATAAGCCTAAACCGGAAGATAAGTAAGTTTTTTTCACTCCATTTAAACTTATTAAACTTATAAAGTAAGCAGGATTTTTGCTTAACATTGATTTAATCAGAGCCAAGGTTCTTGGTAAAACTTTTATTTCCAATATATATTACTTCAGGGAACTTGATTCCACCAATGACCTTGCAAAAAAACTGAAGGATGAAGACAATGTTCTGATACTCACCGATAGTCAAACTCTCGGCAAGGGAAGATTTGAAAGGAAGTGGGAGTCGCAGAAAGAAAAAAACCTGACTTTTACAATTAAAAAACTCTTTAAATTAGACGACGGTAAAAATAACTATGTGAATTTTTTCTTTACGTATTTTCTCCTTGAAGGAGTAAAAGAATTTTTAAATAAAAACTTTCCGGATGTAAATTCCGAAAAGCTTCAAATCAAGTGGCCGAACGATATTTTATGGGATAATAAAAAACTTTCAGGCATATTGATTGAATCTCTGCCTAATAAGAATGAATGCATAATCGGAATCGGCTTAAATGTTAATCAAAAAAATTTTAATCCTGCTTATAAAGCCTGCTCTCTTATTGAACAAACAAAAGCTGAAATAAATTTATCTAAGATTTTAATTCATATTGTTCATTGTTTCAGCCAAAACCTATATATGCTTGAGGAAGGAAATTATGATAAGATTTTTGATTTATGGAAGAAATCAACCAGAACGATGGGCAAATCAGTTGAATTTACTGACGCCGAAAATATCACAAAAAAAGCAAAAATTGTTGATTTTTTGGAAAACGGGGGGATAAAATTATTAATGAAGGGCGAGGAAAAAGTATATTACAGCGGCGATATAAAAATACAGGATTCGCCGGGTAAACGGGTTAAATGAGTTAAAATCACTTGATTTTAGTATATTTTTTAGGTATTTTTAAAGTTTGAAAATAATTGGGACTAAGGGTAGGTAGCGAAGCGGTCAAACGCATCAGACTGTAAATCTGACGGCTTATGCCTTCGGAGGTTCGAATCCTTCCCTACCCACTTTTTTGTTTCAAAATTTTGCATCCGGCAAGCTGAGAAAATGTTCTTTAAGATTTTTCTGTCTGCCTGAGGCGGATTGGTAGAGCAGAGGCCAACCGGTTCAATCCGGCAAGCTGAGTAAATGTTCTTTTAGATTTTTCTGCTGATGTAGCTCAGTTGGTAGAGCACTTCCTTGGTAAGGAAGAGGTCACCGGTTCAATCCCGGTCATCAGCTCTGAACAACTGAGGAAAAAATATTTGTGCGGGAGTAACTCCTGCCTGCAGCAGGCAGGCAGTTGGTAGAGTCATCCCGCTGAGCGGGATTGGCCGCGGGTTCTTTAAAAGATAGAAATTGAAAAGTTTACCAACTTGAAATTTTTTGCGGGAGTAACTCAGTTGGTAGAGTCACAGCCTTCCAAGCTGTTGGTCGCGGGTTCGAGTCCCGTCTCCCGCTCAGAATATTATGTACTTTGTTTACATTTTAAAAAGTTTAAAATTTGATAAGTTTTACATCGGCCAAACTAAAGACATTAAGAAGAGATTAGCTATTCACAATAGTTCCAGAGCAGGGTGGACAAAAAAATATCAACCATGGAAAATTATTCAACTAGAAGAATATAAATCGAGAACTGATTCTATAAGAAGGAAACGACGAAATAAAAAGATTTAAAGACATTCAAAAGTTCTTAAAAATCAAAAATGAGTTGGCAGAGTCATCCCGCTGAGCGGGATTGGTCGCGGGTTCGAGTCCCGTCTCCCGCTTCAGAAAAAAAATAAACTTATAAATGGCAAAAGAAGGTAGATTAATTATAACGCTTGAGTGTACTGACTGCAAAAACAGGAATTACAGTACTACAAAAAATAAAACAAAACATTCCGGAAGAGTAGAATACAAGAAGTTCTGCAGATTCTGCAATAAGCACACTCTTCATAAAGAAACAAAATAAACCTGTTTTACAAAATGAGATACGTCAGTGGCTCAATTGGTAGAGCAGCGGTCTCCAAAACCGCAGGTTGGGGGTTCGAGTCCCTCCTGACGTGCAACCTTCTTAGAAAAAAGAAAAACACAGAGCAAAAAGAAAAACACAGAGCAAAAAGAAAAACACAGAGCAAAAAGAAAAACACAGAGCAAAAGAAAAACACAGAGCAAAAGAAAAACGGAGATTTGGATTGAAAGATAAAATAATAAATTTTTTCGGTGACATAGTTAAGGAAATGAGGAAAGTCACCTGGCCAAAAAGAGAAGAATTAAAAGAATCAACCCTGGTTGTGATTATTACTTCACTCATCTTTGCGGCATTTGTTTATATAATCGATAAAATAATAAACGAAGGATTAAAGGTAATATTTTAGTGAACATGACTGAAACAAAAACCGATACGGCTGCAGTAATTCCCGAGAAGAAGTGGTATGCAATCAGAACCATAACTGGCCACGAGAAACGAGTAAAGAATTATCTTGATAATGAGATAACCGAGCTGGGGCTTGAAAATAAGATTTCGCAGGTATTAATACCTGAAGAAAAAGTGTTTGAAGTAAAGGGCGGCAAGAAAAAGATAAAATACAAAAACTTCTTTCCGGGCTATGTTTTGGTTGAGGCATTATTGGACAGGGATATAATCAACTTCCTCTCGCACGCACCCTCGGTTTTGAAGATGGTTGGGGATAAAAACGAAGCTATAGCTCTCAGGGAAGTCGAGGTTAAAAGGATACTAGGCAGGATTAATGAGTCCGATGAAAAGGAAAAAATCGATATGCAATTTGAAAAAGGCGACTTGGTTAAGGTTGTAAGCGGTCCCTTTGTAAACTTCAACGGAACTATTAACGAGATAAACCTCGAAAGAATGAAGGTCAAGGTAATGGTCAGCATATTCGGGAGAAAGACGCCCATTGAGCTGGATTTTACACAAATTGAAAAAGAGAAATGATTTTCAGCCAATGCTGAAAATCACCTGAGCGGAGCTCCTGCCTGCAGCAGGCAGGAAGGGACTCATGGAAAAATAAAAAACTGATTTAATATAAATGGCTAAAAAAGTAGTTGGATTTGTAAAGCTTCAGATACCTGCCGGACAGGCAACGATGGCACCTCCTGTAGGGCCTGCGCTGGGACAGCGCGGCGTAAACGGTATGGAATTCTGCAAGCAGTTTAACGCAAGGACACAGAAAGACCAGGGTTTAATTATACCCGTTGTAATTACAATTTTTTCTGATAAATCCTTCACATTTATAACTAAAACTCCTCCGGCAGCAGTTCTGCTTTTAAAAGCTGCGAAGATTGAAAAAGGAAGCCCGCAGTCAAACAGGAACAAAGTCGGCTCAGTCACCAGAAATCAGGTTGAAGAAATTGCAAACATTAAGATGAAAGACTTAAATGCAAGGACTCTTGAATCTGCAGTCAAAGTCATTGCCGGAACTGCAAGAAGTATGGGAATAACCGTAGAAGGATAAAAAATTTTAAGGATAAAGTTAACATAAATGAAAACATCGAAAAGAAGAAAAGATATTTTAAAAAGGGCTGAACTCAACAAGGAATATTCAATCTCCGAAGCTGTTGCAAAGCTTAAGGAAACAGCAACTGCAAAGTTCAACGAGTCAATTGATATTGCCATGAGGCTCGGAGTTGACCCCAAGCAGGCTGACCAGCTTGTGAGAGGCACTGTTACTCTCCCCCACGGAACGGGAAAGAGCATTAGAGTTCTGGTAATAGCCAAACCGGAGAAGCAGGAAGAAGCAAAAAATGCGGGGGCTGATTACGTCGGGTTCGAGGATTACTTCAAAAAAATTCAGGAGGGGTGGTCTGACTGCGATGTGATAATTGCAACACCGGACTCGATGAGCGAGCTTGGAAAGCTTGGAAAAATTTTAGGACCAAAAGGACTAATGCCCAATCCGAAAAGCGGGACAGTAACAAACGACCTTGCAAAGGCGGTGAAGGAAGTTAAAGCGGGAAGGATTGAGTTCAGAGTCGATAAAGCCGGAATCGTTCACGCGTGCCTTGGAAAAGCATCATTTGAGCCGAAGCAGCTGGAAGAAAACATACACACATTTATAAACCAGGTTTTAAAGCTGAAGCCGGCCTCATCCAAAGGGCATTACGTTAAAAGCTTAACAATATCCAGCACAATGGGACCGGGATATGCTATCAGCAGAAATGAATTAATGCCTCATTAATAAATCTTAGACAGAAATGAACAAGCAGGATAAAGAACAATCAGTTCTGGAAATAAAGGAAAAACTGGATAAAGCAACAAGCATTTATCTTACGGATTTTACGGGCTTAACCGTAGCAGAAACAAACGAGCTTAGGGATGAATTTTTCAATGCTAAGGTTGATTACAAGGTTCTTAAGAATACTTTAATTAAAAAGGCGATTGAACAAAGCGAGAATAAGTTTTCGGGGCAAACCGATAAGCTGCTTGAACAACTTAAGGGACCGACAGGAGTAATATTTGCATACGATGACCCTGTATCGCCTGCAAAGATAATAAAGAAATTTTTTGATAAGGGCGAAAAGCCCAAGTTAAAGCTTGCCCTGGTCGAAAGCCAGGTGTATGAAAGCAAGAAGTTAAGCGAGCTTGCATCGCTTCCATCGAAGCCGGAGCTTATTTCTTCGATAATAAGCAGCCTGCATGCCCCGATTTCGGGAATTGTCGGCTCAATAAACGCAGTTATTAGAGACCTTGCCTCGGTTATTGAAGAAGCTGCAAAGAAACGAGTAAGTTAAAATTATAATTTATAATAATAAGGGAGATATAATAAAATGTCTGTAGAAGAATTAGTAGAACAAATCAGCAGCTTGACGCTGACAGATGCCGCGGCACTGAAAAAAGCTTTAGAGGATAAGTTCGGCGTTACTGCTGCTGCACCGGTCGTAATTGCGGGAGCAACAGGCGGAGCAGCCCCGACTTCAGTAACTGAAGAGAAAACTGAATTTTCGGTTGTGCTTACGGATGCCGGCGCACAGAAAATTAACGTTATAAAAGCCGTTAAAACGGCTACCGGTCTCGGTTTAACCGAAGCCAAGGCGCTGGTTGAAAGCGCTCCGAAACCTGTTAAAGAAGGATTACCGAAAGCCGACGCAGAAAAGCTTAAAGCTGAGCTGGAAGCAGCAGGCGCGAAAGTGGAATTAAAATAATTAATTTTAAAATTAATTTTAATCGGAAGAATTCTGTTCTTAAAGTAGTTCTTGACGTAGGTTCCTGGCTGAAACCTATAATAACTGAAAATACAATTTTTAAAAATTTTTTTAGGCAGGTCCTGACCTAAGGGCTTGTCTATTATCTATTTTATAATCCCATTGGGAGGTAACTAAATGGCGATAGACTTATCTAAACTTAATTTCAAAAGCGAAAGAATATTTTTATCAAAATCAGGCAAGGAAATCGAAGCGCCCGATTTGCTTAACGTTCAATTGGAATCGTATAAGGAGTTTCTTCAGGAGGATGTGCTTCCGTCGGAGAGAAAAGAATATGGAATGCAGGCAACATTCAAGAGAAATTTCCCGATTACCGATTCAAGGGAAACCGCGCTGCTTGAGTTTATCGAATACTACCTGGAAACGCCGCAGTACTCAATCCGCGAGTGCCAGGAACAGGGCTTAACCTATGCCGTATCATTAAAAGCAAAGCTGCGTCTATCAACCAAGCCGAATAAGGAAGCAAAAGAGTATGCGAATGCTATAGAACAAGACGTCTATATGGGAAATATTCCCTATATGACGCCTTACGGAAGCTTTATTATAAACGGTGCTGAAAGAGTAATTGTATCTCAGCTTCACAGGGCGCCGGGCGTCGTGTTCAACGAATCGATTCATCAAAACGGCACAAAGCTCTACTCGTCAAGAATAATACCTATGAAGGGGTCATGGGTTGAGTTTACAACCGATATTAATAACTGCCTGTTTGCTTACATCGATAGAAGGAAAAAATTCCCGGTAACCACAATCTTAAGGGCTTTGGGTTATTCAACAAACGAGGAGATTTTGGATCTGTTCGGGCTGCTTGAAGTTGCCGAGAGAAGAGATTTAAAGAATTTCATTGGCAAACAGCTTTCTGATGATTTAATCGATAAGGAAACAGGCGAGCTGCTAGCTGAAAAAGCAACCCCTCTCGATGAAGAGCTTGCGGAAAAGATAAGCAAATCTTCGATTACAAAAGTCAAGCTGTTTAAATCCGATAGACCGTTTGAAGAATCGCTAATTGCAAACACATTAAACAAGGATATTGCGCAGTCGGAAGTCGACGCTCTTGAACAAATCTCCGAGCAGCTGAGGCCTGACCAGGACGATGAATCCGCAAAAAATCTGGTGGATAAGCTGTTCTTCAATGAAAAGAAATACGACCTCGGCGAGGTAGGAAGATATAAGCTGAACTATAAACTTGGTCTCAATATTCAGTCGGACAAGACGGTTTTAACCAAAGAAGATATTATTTCAATTATAAATTACCTTATTGACTTGGAAGCAGGCAAAAAGGAAATTGACGATATAGACCACCTTGGCAACAGAAGGGTTCGCTCAATCGGTGAACAGCTCTCAGCCCAGTTCAACGTAGGGCTTGCAAGAATGTCGAGAACCATCAGGGAACGTATGAGCATCCACGACGAGGAAAACATCACGCCGGGCAATTTAGTAAGCGCGAGAACGATTTCAACAGCGCTTGTGTCTTTCTTCGGGACGAGCCAGCTTTCCCAGTATATGGACCAGACCAATCCTTTGAGCGAAATGACTCATAAAAGAAGGGTCAGCGCACTTGGTCCGGGCGGCTTAACAAGGGAAAGGGCAGGATTTGAAGTAAGGGACGTTCACTACACGCATTACGGACGCCTCTGCCCTATTGAAACACCCGAAGGTCCGAACATCGGTCTTATTTCGTCACTTTGCACTCATGCAAGAATCAGCGACTACGGTTTTATAGAAACTCCCTACCGGAAAGTAAAAAACGGAAAAGTTTCCAATGATATAGATTACCTGTCGGCGGAAAAGGAAGACCACTTTATTATAGCACAGGCAAACGTTGAGCTTGACGGAAACAAAATTACCGATACCAAAATAAAAGCAAGATATAAAGGTGATTTCCCGATAGTTTCGGCTGATGATGTTCATTATATGGATATTGCTCCGAACCAGATTGTAAGCGCCGCCGCTGCTTTAATCCCCTTCCTTGAGCACGACGATGCAAACAGGGCGCTTATGGGTTCCAATATGCAGCGCCAGGCGGTTCCGCTTTTAAAACCCGAAGCACCGCTTGTAGGAACGGGATTTGAAAAGAAGGTCGCAAGAGACTCCCGCACACTGATTTTAGCCGAAGGCAACGGTGTTGTTGAATATGTTTCATCGGATAAAATTATCGTAAAGTATGACATCGACAAAGGCTCGGACGAAGCTTTGGTAAGCTTCGATGAGGGCGAAGTAAAAGAATATAATTTAACAAAGTTTTTAAGAACGAACCAGGATACATCGATTAACCAAAAGCCGATTGTCACAGTCGGGCAAAAGCTCAGGAAATACGACGTGCTTGCTGACGGGGCAGCTACCGATAAAGGCGAGCTTGCGCTCGGTAGAAGTGTGCTTGTAGCATTTATGCCGTGGAAGGGATATAATTTCGAAGACGCAATCGTAATCAGCGAAAGAATTGTTGCCGAGGATATATATACTTCAGTTCACATAGAGGAGTACGAGCTGCAGGTGAGGGATACGAAGCGCGGCGAGGAAGAGCTGACGCGCGACATTCCAAACGTAAGCGAGGAAGCAACAAAGGATTTGGATGAAGACGGTATTGTCAGAATCGGCGCCGAAGTAAAAGAAAATGACATTCTAATCGGCAAGGTAACTCCAAAGGGAGAAACAGAGCCGACGCCGGAAGAAAAGCTGCTAAGGGCTATATTCGGCGATAAAGCCGGCGATGTGAAGGACGCTTCATTAAAAGCGCCTCCCGGAATGAAAGGCATAGTTATCAGCAAAAAGCTTTTCACAAGAAAGCAAAGAGATACCGAGACTAAAAAGGAAGAGAAAAAAAGACTTGAAAAGCTTGAGCAGGAAAGGCACGATTCAATCATAGATCTTAACGAAAGTCTTGCGGAAAAGCTCGGCTTAATCTTTGACGGCAAGGATTCGCTTGGAATCAGGGATATCGACGGAAGCATTGTAATCAGAGGCGGCACAAGCCTGAAGAAGGACACTTTCTTAAAATATCTTGAAAATCCGAACTTCAGAATTGACTCTCTCGATATAACTAACGAATGGTCGACTTCCAGAAAGGCGCAAGGATTGCTTCTGGTGCTTTTCAGAAACTTCAAATCAAGGCTGAATGAAATTGAAGAAAGAACCAAAAGAAACAGAAACAAGATAATTTTAGGTGATGAGCTTCCGACCGGTGTTGTTAAGATGGCAAAAGTTTACATCGCAAAGAAGAAAAAGCTTTCCGTCGGCGACAAAATGGCGGGAAGGCACGGAAACAAGGGCGTAGTGGCAAGGATAGTTCCTCAGCAGGATATGCCGTTTTTGCCTGACGGAACACCCGTTGATATAGTTTTAAACCCGCTTGGAGTGCCTTCAAGAATGAACCTTGGACAGCTTTACGAAACAGCACTCGGCTGGGCAGCAATAATGCTTGGATGTAAATTTGCGACTCCCGTATTTGACGGTGCGACATTTGAAGATATTATCGATATTCTTGAAAAAGCCGGCTTGCCCAAGAATTCCAGAAGTACTTTGTATGACGGGCAAACGGGGGAAAAGTTCGACCAGCAGGTAACTGTAGGCTACATCTATATGATGAAGCTGTCACATCTTTCGGATGATAAAATTCATGCACGCTCTATCGGGCCATATTCGCTTATCACGCAGCAGCCTCTTGGCGGCAAGGCGCAGTTCGGCGGACAGAGATTCGGAGAGATGGAGGTATGGGCGCTCGAGGGCTACGGAGCGGCTTATACGCTTCAGGAAATCTTGACAGTAAAGAGCGATGACGTAATGGGACGCTCAAAAACCTACGAGACACTGATTAAAGGAGAAAATACTCCTGATCCGCAGATTCCGGAATCATTTAACGTTTTAGTTAAAGAGCTTCAGGGCCTGTGCCTTGATATATCTTTGGATTAATAAGCACAAATTAATTAAGATTAATTAAAATTATTAAATCATATGTTTTTTAAAAGAGAACAGAAAAAAGTAAAGAAAACATTCACCAGAATCGGAATTAACTTAGCATCGACCGATTCGATAATTAGAAATTCCCACGGAGAAGTTTTAAAGCCGGAAACAATCAACTACAGGACCTTTAAGCCCGATAAAGACGGCTTGTTCTGTGAAAAAATATTCGGTCCCGTTAAAGACTGGGAATGCCATTGCGGCAAATATAAAGGCATACGCTATCACGGCATAGTCTGTGACAGGTGCGGTGTTGAAGTTAACCTCAAGAGCTTAAGACGTGAGAGAATGGGACACATTTCACTCAGCGTTCCTGTGGTTCACATTTGGTATTTCCGCTCCACACCAAGCAAAATCAGCTACCTGCTGGGGCTTACGAACAAGGAGCTCGAAAGAATAATATATTACGAAAATTATGTTATTGTAAATCCCGGACCGACCCAGTACAGCAAAAACGACCTGCTGACCGAGGACGAATATTTGAATGCTTTGAACAATCTTTCCGAAGAGCAGGAATCGCTTGATGACTTCGACCCTAACAAGTTCGTCTGCAAAAACGGCGCCGAAGCCGTTAAGGAGCTTTTGAGAAGAGTCGAAGTTGATGAGGAAGTATCCAGGCTTAGAATCCAGCTTTACGAGGAAACCTCCGTTCAGAAGAAGCAGGATTTGATTAAGAGACTGAGGGTTTTAAAGTCATTCCAGAAAAAGGAAGGGAGAAGGCAAAACAAACCCGAGTGGATGGTTTTAGATGTAGTTCCTGTAATTCCGCCTGAGTTAAGACCACTTGTACCTCTTGAAGGCGGACGTTTTGCAACGAGCGACTTAAATGATTTATACAGACGAGTTATAATAAGAAATAACCGTCTAAAGAGATTAATAGATATTAAAGCACCTGAGGTTATTCTGCGCAACGAAAAAAGAATGCTTCAGGAGGCGGTGGATGCACTGCTTGACAACTCAAGGCGGGCAACTGCGGTTAAATCGGAGAACCGGCCTTTAAAATCGCTTTCCGATATACTAAAAGGCAAGCAGGGCCGCTTCAGACAGAACCTGCTAGGAAAACGCGTCGATTACTCAGGCCGCGCAGTTATTGTGGTTGGACCTGAACTGAAGCTTCATGAGTGCGGTGTTCCCAAAGATATGGCTTTGGAGCTGTTTAAGCCCTTTGTAATAAGAAGATTAATCGACAGGGACCTGGTTAAAACGGTTAAAAGCGCAAAGAAGCTGATTGAAAGAAGGACACCCGAAGTATGGGAAGTTCTTGAAAACGTAATTGACGGACACGCGGTTCTACTGAACCGTGCGCCTACGCTTCACAGGTTAAGCATACAGGCGTTTCAGCCGGTGCTTGTCGAAGGCAAGGCAATAAGACTTCACCCGCTTGTCTGCACGGCATTTAACGCGGATTTTGACGGTGACCAAATGGCTGTTCATGTTCCCCTCTCGCCCGAAGCACAGCTTGAGGCAAGGGTACTAATGCTCTCAAGCCACAACCTGCTTTCGCCGCAGAACGGAGACCCGATTACAATTGCAAACCAGGAAATTGTTCTTGGCTGCTACTATCTTACCAAATTTAAAAAGGGAGACACCGGGGAAGGCAAGCTGTTTTCAAATCCGCAGGAGGTTGTAATAGCTTATAACACAGGCAGAGTCGGATTGCATGCAAGAATAAAAGTCAGAATAGACGGCGAGATTATTGAAACTACAGTAGGGCGGGTTTTATTCAACCAGATAGTGCCTAAAGGCTCCGGTTTTATAAACGAACTGCTCACAAAAAAGGGAATTATCAAAAATATTGCCCACGTGTTCAAGAGCGTTGGGAACCAAAAAACAGTTGAATTTCTTGATGCGCTAAAGGAAATCGGTTTCCGTTATGCAATGAAGGGCGGGCTTTCGGTAAATCTTGACGATATTGTAATTCCGGAAAGCAAGAACAAAATCATAGAGGCGGCGCAGAAGAGAGTTGATGCCGTTGAAAAATCGAGAATGAGAGGTTTGATTACTGAAGGAGAGAGATATAACAAAGTTATAGATATATGGACACACGCAACCAATGAGGTAAAAAGCGACCTGATGAATACCCTGAAAACTTCGAGCCACGGATTTAATTCTCTGCATATGATGATTGACTCGGGTGCAAGGGGTTCCCAGGACCAGGTAAGCCAGCTTGCGGGAATGAGAGGACTTATGGCTAAGCCTCAGAAAAGCATGACAGGACAGGCAGGCGAAATTATCGAAAACCCGATTATTGCAAACTTTAAAGAAGGATTATCGATTCTTGAATACTTTATCAGCACTCACGGGGCAAGAAAAGGTCTTGCCGATACTGCTTTAAAAACCGCTGATGCGGGATACCTGACAAGAAAGCTTGTCGACGTGTCGCAGGACGTTATTATATCGGAAATAGACTGCGGAACCGTGAGAGGTTTGACTGTAGAAGCTCTGAAGGACGGGGAGGATATAAAGGAACCGCTTTCGGAAAGAATTCTTGGACGTGCCGCCTTGCAGAACATTGTTGACCCTCTGGCAAGAAAAACCATCGTTAAAGCAGGCGAAATAATTGATGAGGAACTTGCAGCAAGGATTTCGGAAACTTCGATTCAATCAGTTGAAATACGTTCAGTTTTAACATGTGAGTCAAGAAAAGGTATATGCGCTAAATGCTACGGCAGAAACCTGACAACCGGAAAGCTAGTGGATGTTGGCGAGGCAGTCGGAGTTATTGCTGCTCAGTCAATCGGTGAGCCGGGTACCCAGCTGACGCTGAGAACGTTTCATATCGGCGGAACAGCGAGCAGAATTGTAACTCAGTCAAGGATACCCACAAAATTCGGCGGGAAGGCAAAATTCGAAAATATAAAATCTATTAAATATACTAATCCCGCTTCTACGGAGGGTGAATTTTTTGTAACATTGAGCCGCAACGGCGTTTTACAGATAATGGATGAAAATAACAGACTTGTATCGAAGTATGACGTTCCCTATGGCGCGCATTTGATGGTTAAAGACGGAGAGACAGTTGAGAAAAACCAGGTGCTTTATGAGTGGGACCCGTATAACTCAGTTATTGTAGCCGAGCATAACGGAACCGCAGCATATGTTGACCTGAAGGAAAACACAAGCTATGTAGAGGCTCCCGATGAAACAACCGGGCATATTCAGAAAGTCGTAATCGAATCAAAGGATAAGACACTTAGCCCGACAATTCAGGTAAAAGATACAAAGGGCGATTTGCTGAGCAGCTACATTATTCCGGCTCAGGCACACCTGCTTATTAATGACGGCGACATAATCTATACAGGGCAGGTTCTTGTTAAGATACCCAGAGATACAGGTAAAACACGCGATATCACAGGCGGTCTGCCGAGAGTTACCGAGCTTTTTGAAGCAAGGAGTCCAAACTCACCCTCGATAGTAACTGAAATTGACGGTATAGTCGAAATCGGTTCGCTTAAGAGGGGCTCGCGGGAAGTCAAAGTTAAAACACCCGACGGTTCAGTTGAGAAGAAATATCTCATTCCAGTCGGAAAGCACATTCTTGTAAGGGACGGAGATTATGTAAAGGCAGGCGAAGCGCTTTCAAGCGGTTCGGTTGACCCGCATGATATACTCAGAATAAAAGGCGTGGGTGACGTGCAGGCATACCTTGTAAACGAAATTCAGGAGGTTTACAGGATGCAGGGCGTGAAAATAAATGACAAGCACGTTGAAGTAATCGTAAGGCAGATGCTTCAGAAAGTAAGAATTGTCGACCCGGGCGATACGACATATCTTGAAGGAGACGTCGTTCACAGGTATAAATTCCTTGAAGAAAATGAGACGCTAAGGAATAAAGTTGTAGTCACTGATAAGGGTGATTCAGGCAAAGTAAGGATGTATGATATTTTAGATAAGAAAAAAATTAAAGAACTGAACGCTGAGCTTAAGAAAAAAAGCAAAACATTAATCGAGTTCAGGGACGCTAATCCTTCAATTGCAAACCCTATTCTTCTTGGAATCACGCAGACTTCACTGACAACAGACAGCTTTATTTCGGCTGCATCGTTCCAGGAAACGACAAAGGTTCTGACAGACGCGGCTATCGAAGGAAAAGTAGACCATTTAAACGGGCTGAAGGAAAACGTAATTGTCGGACAGCTGATACCGGCAGGAACAGGATTAAAAGCATATAAGGAACTGCTTGTATTAAAGAAAGACGAAGATACACCGGTTAAAACAAAAAAAGCAAAGAAAACAAAGAAAAAAGAAAAAGCCGAAGCAGAAGCTTAATGCCGTGAAAAATTAAGACAATCAGTTAAACCCCGAGCAATCGGGGTTTTTTATTCCAAATGAAAAATATTAACAAATATTTTAATTATCTGTACAGGCTTGAGAGAATCGGCATTAAGTACGACTTAAGAAATATTACCCAGATTCTGAAATCATTAGGAAATCCTCACCATAAGTTTAAATCAATCCACATTGCAGGGACAAACGGAAAAGGGGCAACAGCGTCATTTATTGCCTCAATACTTATGGAACATAGCTTCAAAGTGGGGTTATTTACCTCGCCCCATATATTACGATTTAACGAGAGAATCCGTATTAATGGGAAATGCATCGATAACGGCTATATTAAGGACTTTTTGAACAGAAACATTAAGCTAATCGAAAAAATCAAGCCGTCATTCTTTGAAGTCAATACGGCAATAGCGTTTCAATACTTTTCTGAGAAAAATGTCGATATTGCGGTGATTGAATGCGGCATGGGCGGAAGGCTTGATTCAACTAATGTTTTAAGACCCGAAGTGAGCGTGATAACACAAATCGGCATAGACCATACCCGATATCTTGGTAACACACTGGAAAAAATTGCATTGGAAAAACTCGGGATTGTTAAAAACGGTGTTGATGTGATAGTAAGCGATAAAAATAAAAAAATAAAAAGACTTTTTGAAAACAAAATAGATAATAAGAATTTTCTTTATATTGACAGCTTAATTAAACTAAAAGAATTAAATCAATACGATTGCGGTATAAATTTCACAATTCATTTTAAACAAACCGGGGAAAGTTACAATTTCAGCGCTCCCCTTTTAGGTGAGTATCAGCCAAGAAATGCGGCAGCGGCACTGCTGGCATGCACGAGCTTTGCTCAAAAAAACGGGCATACTTTATACTATCCCAGTGTTTTAAGGGGGATAAAGAATGTAAAACAAAATTCCGGGTATAAAGGACGAATTGAAATAATCAAACACAAGGGCAGAAAATATATATTTGATATTTCGCATAATGCTGAAAGCATTGGACAAACTTACAAAGCTCTAAAAGGCATTAAAATAGATTTAATTGTATTCGGTATTATGAGTGATAAGGATTATAAAAAATGCGTCCCGGAAGTATTGAAACATTCGGGCAATGTAATTTTTACAAAACCAAACTATGAAAGGGCACTTGAGCCAAAAATTCTACAAACCTTAGCAAAAAAATCTGCAGGGGGAAAGAATTTGTTTGTAACAAGCGATTTAAAGGAAACAGTAAGATTGCTTAATGAATTTAAAGGTGCTGAAACAATATTATTTATAGGGTCATTTTTTCTTGTATCAGATGCTATTAAAGCTATAAAACTGCAGAAATACTTTAGGTAATTAATCCTCTTTAAGAGGTCTTTCCTTTTTATTTTTTTTCTGGTACTGCTGCAGGAGTTTCTTTATTTCACTGTTAAACTTGCGTTCAAAAACAATCATTTTTGCAAGCTGCCGGGCTGTGAGCATTGATTTCATATCGTTTACAAACTCTTCTCTCTTTGCGTTCACTTCTTTTTCATTTTCGAGAACCTGCTCAACAAGCGTATCCAATCCGCTGCCGCTTTCGATATTTTCGGTCATAAGCTTATAGGTTTTGGCTCTTTTCTTGTTAAGCTCCCTCATAGATTTGCTGAATGACTTATATTTATCAATGAATGCGGATTTTGAAGTTTCATCAAGCTCAAGCTTTTTGGTAAGCTTATCAAGCTTAATATCCTCAATTTTATCCATTATATCGTCCTGAGCCAAAACCTTGCCGGTGCACAGGCTTAATAAAAGCGAGAGCAGAATAAATTTGTATTTAAGTTTCATATCAAACATTATAAAATTACAAATTACTGTTTTCTAGCTCTTCCAGGAGCTGGTTCTGTTCCTTATTATTTAGTTTTTTAATCTCGGCTTCCGTTTCTTCATCCAGTCCAGCATCCTCGCCTACCGCAAAAACAGAGGTTTCATCTATATCTATGGCTAATAAATCATCCTTCGGAGTAACAGATTTCTCGATCTTGTTTTCATCTACAGGTATTTCATCTTTAATAATGTTATCGGTTTTGACGCTCTTTTTTCTTTTAACATCACTGCTTTTGGGCTTTTCTTCTTTTACAATTTTTTCATCTTTTATTTCAGGTAATTGTTTTTCCTCTTTCTTTTTCTCAGCATTTTCATCAACATTTTTCTCAATTTTCTTTTCTTCATCTTTTGTCATCTGTATATCGGAGGGCTTGGCCAGATAATAAATAATTGCAATTAGTATTACAGCTGCAATTGGAACAAGAACTTTCCACACTGCTGAAACCTTAGCCCATGAAAACTTTTCGGCTTCCCTCCGCTCGATACGCTCGTGAATCCTCGGAAGCAGTGTATTCCAGTAGGCGGGCGAGGGTTCTTCTAACTTTACGGAGCTTACGAAGCTCAAAGTCGCCTTTATATCTTCATAAAATGCTTTAAGCTCGGGAGATTCTCCCATAGCTCTTTCAAGTATTAGCTTATCCTTCTCATCAATTTGCCCTGTAATATAATCGGGAATGAGCTGTTTGTGTTGTTCTATGTTAATTTTGCTTTTCATTTAATTTACTTAAAACTGTTTTTACAATTCTATTCTTTCTTTAACATACTCTCCGATTTTCTTAACAGCGTGAAAGTAATTAGCTTTAATTCCGCCTACTGACTTTCCTAGAATATCCGCAATTTCCTCATATTGAAGCTGGTCATAATATCTCATATTGAAAACCGTCCTTTGCTGGGCGGAGAGTGTTTCAATTGCTTGTTCAAGTATTTTTCTTCTGTTTTGTTCATCGATTAATTCATCTGCTTTTTTATCTTTTGATTCAATCGGCTCTGCAACCAGTTCGACGCTGATAGTAGAGCGCACCTTTACTTTCTTTATGTGGTTAATGGCATAATTTGTTGCAATTCTGTACAGCCACGTAAACAGGTTTGATTCTTCGCGGAAATCTTTAAGCGCTGCATAGACCTTGATAAAGACTTCCTGTGTAATATCATCGGCTTCATCGTGGTCCTGAACCATCTTTCTGATGACCCAGTAAACCTGCTGCTGGTATTTTCTGACGATTTCATTATAGCCTTTTACATCACCGTTTTTAAATTGTCTTATTAACTCCGAATCATTATTTATATTCGAAATATTCCCCGTCATTAATGCGAGCCGGATTTATCTGACTGCTTCTATTTTATAAATATTTGTTAACATTTGCTTTATTTTTCATCGTTTCATATCAGCCCGCTTAAGTTTCCCTACTTTTACATAGATATGACAACAATTCTTACAAAAGGTTTAATTTAAAATGATTTACTTACAAAACCTCTCAAAAATAAGCAAAAATTAATAAATTTATGGCATTTCTTGAGGAATAAATAAACGCTAAAAATTGAAACTATTGTTCTTATATTTGTATTAAAATAGTGTGAACGTGAATCTAAAGTCCTTAAAAATAGAGAATTTACTCAAAATTCCCGTCATTTTAGTAGTTCTAATTGTAATAGTAGTTATAATTACCGTTATAACCCGAATTTCAGAGATTGGTACTACTACAATAGGCACACAATCATCAAACCCTGAATCAGTTATACCGCCGGTGGAAACAAATCCCGGTAAAAAGCAGGAAGATTATTTAAAGATAATTAGCTACAATAATGCTATTAATATCGAAAATGCATTCTACAACTGGCAAAATGTGTTTGATATTTTTGCTTATAATCTAAACGATACAATATTTAAAACAAGCGACTCAATTACACGATATGAAAAGCTTTCCAGAATCATCCGCAACCCATACAGAAAATTTTACAGGGGAAATTCCGACCAGATTATTGAAGAGTACGGCAGTGTCATTCTTGAGGAATGCGAATACTATAAGCTTGACTGGCGGCTGATTCTTGCAATGATGAAACAGGAATCCGCTTTCACACCCGATGCAGTATCTCACGCAGGGGCGTATGGATTTATGCAGATAATGCCAAGAACTGGTTCGATGCTTGAGCGGACACTCCAGCTTGAAGACCACCGCTCACCCGTTAACAACCTGAAGGCAGGTATTTACTATTACGCAATGCTCGTCGGAAGATATTATGATGCAGGCGATACAAACAAATACAAATTTGCGCTTGCGGCTTATAATGCAGGGTCAGGACACGTTGAAGATGCAATGAGTCTGGCTTACTACCATAATGATGATTACTTCGACTGGGACATAGTGAAGGAGTATATGAAGCTCCTTGCGCCGGGAAATGATTCGCTGCACCGGAAAGTGTGGGGTTCATCGCCGCCAAACAGGGTCTTTGCCAACTGGCGTGAGTCGTATTATTACGTCGAGAACATAATGTGGTACTGGCAGCAGTATAAAAAGATTTATCCCTTACCTGAAGACACCCAAAAACCAAAAAAGAAGAAAAAAAGGAAGTGACTTTGTCATTCCCGCCCCGCATCAAGTGCGGGAATAAACTCCAGCGGGAATCCAGAGGTGAAATGACAAAATATATTTTAAATATAACCTTCCTGATATTTTTAGTCGTAGATGTCTTCTCCCAGGACACCATTAACTTTAAATTATTCGATTCGGTTAAATCTGTTCGAGGAAACGGAATAATAAGCACAATCAATCCTGACCCCGACAACTTCGATGTTCGCCTTTTCCGCACGATAAATAATTCACGGAGCCCCTTTAAGGATAAATTCTTCAATGTATTTGACCGCTCAATGCTTCCGGTATCGTTAATATTGCCCGCATCACTTCTGATATACGGCAGAGCGAAGGAAAAAACTTATGACGAGAACTCCGCTTACCTGCTAACAGCTGCTGAGTTTACCAATATGCTTTTGACATTCGGCACAAAGCTCGTAGTCAACCGCAAAAGACCGCTCGAAACACTTCCGAGCGTATATACAAAGGGTATGCCGACACTGGATGTGTATTCTTTCCCTTCAGGACACGCAAGCACAACGTTTTCAATCGCAACAATGTTTACCCTGCGTTACCCCAAATACCCGCAGGTTTACGCGCCGATGTATGCTTATGCATTAATCGTAGCTTACGGGAGACCGTATTTTGGCATGCATTACCCGAGTGATTTACTCGCCGGAGCTATCTATGGTGCGGGTTCATCTGTTTTGATTTATTCACTCCGCAAGGAACTGTTTAAGCTGAAAAACAATGTACTGAATGAAGATAAAAACGACGACGGCTCAATTCAGGCAGGTGTTGTTACGTTTTTTGCGAGCTCTTTTATTGCTAGCTCAATTGTTAACACATTTATTTTCAAGCCGAGTGATACAAAGCGGCTTTTTGTATCACCGTGGATTAATAATAAAACCCGCGGATTAAGGGTTGATTGGAGGTTTTAATCCATCGCGTTTTAAAAGCTATAGTTTGCTTCGTCTGCCTTCAGCAGGCAGGCTTTCGCTCGCAATTCAGACTCTCCCGTACATCTTAACAACGTTACCCCTAACCGATTTTGCCCTGTCACTGATTAAAAACAAGCAGGTTTCGGCTATATCAACCGGACTAACCCACTTGGTAAAATCCGAGTTCGGCATACTCTGGCGGTTAGCCGGAGTGTCGATGATGCTTGGTATTATCGCGTTAAAAGCAATGTCCTGCTCCTTAAACTCCTCGGCAAGAGTCTGCATTAAGTTAACCACTCCCCCTTTGCTGAAGGAATATGCAAACTTGCCGGCAGTGGTTTCAAGTGCAGGCTTGGCTCCGATTGAAACAACCCGCCCGAAGTTATTTGCCTGCATATGAGTTAGCGCGTGTTTGGTAAAGTAAAACGTAGTATAAAAGTTCAGCTTAAGCTGGCTTTCGATAAGTTCTGTATCGGTATCCAAAATTATCCGCTTTGGGTGATATCCCCCGATTGTATTAATAAGGTAATCGATTCGTTTTTCCTGTTTTACGACGTTTGAGCAGAACTCCTTTACCTCGTTTTCGTTTGTTGCATCGCACGGCAGGCAGTAACGTTTTAACAGACCCTTAAACTCCCCCTCCTGCTGCGAGTCGTCGAATATTTTGTTAAACTCGCTAATCGACCGCACGGGTACATAAATCTTCATACCGGCTTCAGCAAACTTATTGACAATTACTCTGCCAAGTGCGCCTGTACCGCCTGTAATTATGGCAATCTGGTTCGTAAAGTTTGTAAGGTTCATAATCTCCCCTGACAGATTTTTCCGAGCACAACGTCTCTGGCTGAGCCGGTTACAGATTTCATATTTGCTGTGTGTCCTGCAACACACTCATTAGCCAGCACTCCGAACAAAACTGCTTCTTTACTTTTTGCAGTTATGCCGTAATCCTGCATTCTCCGAACCTTAATACCTTTAAAGTAGCTCTTAAGTGCTCTCATAATAACAGGATTTTCCGCCCCACCGCCGCTTATGATTAACTCATTTATGCGAAGTCTCGGCTCAATGAACTGGTTATAATTATACCAAACCGAGTAAGCCGTAAACTCCGTAACGGTTCTGATGACATCCTTTTTATCCACACCTTCGGCCTGAATCAATAAACGCTTTTGAAAATCCTTTCCGTAGTGTTCGCGCCCGGTTGATTTAGGCGGATGCGCCCGGTAATTTGTGTCGTCAATCAGGTAATTAAGAAGTTTGCGGTCAATGCTTCCTTTTTTAGCCGTGTTCCCATTTTTATCAATCGGTTTGCGGAATAAGTGATACATCATTCCGTCAATCAGCATATTGCCCGGTCCTGTATCAAAGGCAACAACTTTTTCTTTGGCGGCATTTTTCGGCAGCACGGTTATGTTTGCAATTCCCCCGATGTTGAGCAATGCCCTATTTTTTATTTTGTGAGTGAACAGTACGTAATCCAGAAACGGAACAAGCGGTGCGCCGTCACCACCCACAGCGCAATCTGCAGCACGAAAATCGCCGACAGTTGTAATTCCGGTGAGATTTGCGATTATAGCCGGGTCACCGATTTGCAGGGTTGACTTAACTTTGTAGCCGAGGTATTCGTCTCTTTCAGGCAGGTGGTGGATTGTCTGTCCGTGCGAGCCGATTAAATCAACTTTAGCCGCATTTAAGCGGTGCTTCCTGAGCAGTCTCAGCACCGTATCGGAAAACAAAGCCCCAATTACTACATTCAGTCGGCAGATTTCATCGAGCTTAGCTGTGTCGTTATCGGAGTTTCTAAATATTGCAAGCCGCACACCCGCGGGAACAGGATGGGTAATGAAATCCAATATTTTAACCTTGGTGCCGGTGCCGCTTCCTGTAACTCGCATCAAAACAGCGTCAATCCCGTCAACTGATGTTCCCGAAAGCAGCCCGATAATTGTTCGGGTTTTCTTATTCAGTATTTTGCGCAGAATTTTGCTCATAATTATGTAAATTTATTTAAAGATGAATTGATAAACTATTCATTTATGTATCATTGCGAAGAACGAAGTGATGAAGCAATCCCATAGATTTACGAGATTGCTTCGTCCCGATGCTTCGGGACTCGCAATTATTCGCACTAAGAATTGTCATTGAACGGAGTTTTTATAAAAATTATATTTGCTGATTATACAGTTTTAAAATGGCATTTAAGGTAAATAAAATAGACAGCACTAAGCAGGAGGTTGAGTTTGAAATCCCTTACTCAGATTTAACGTCACACTTTGAAAAAGCATACAAAAAATACCAAAAAAAGGTGGCAATTCCGGGTTTTCGCAAAGGAAAAGCCCCCATTTCGATGTTAAAACGTATGTACGGGGACTTAATCGAACAGGGCTCGCTTGAGGACGTTGCAAACGACGTATTCAGGGATTATTTGAAGGACAACCATGTTCACCCGCTAAGCGAGGGCTCACTTATTGATATGAATTACGAACCGAAAAGCATTTTAACTTTTAAGGTAAAGTATGAGGTTAAGCCTGAAATTTCGTTAAACGACTACAAAGGTATTGAAGTTACAAAAATTCTTTACAATGTAGATGATAAGATGATTGATGAAGAAGTTAAATACATGCAGTCAAAGCATGTTACTTATGAAAATGCCGAAAAAGCCGACAGTTTGGAATACGTAGTTACACTTGATGTCCAAAAGCTTGACGATACCGGGATAGAAATAATCGGGCAGAAGGATAACGATGTTCGCTTCTATTTAAATGACCCTCAATTCGGCAAGGAATTCAAAGAGCAGACAGAAGGTATTGCAGTGGGTGAGGAAAGAATTTTAATGCTGCCCTCACAGGAAGGCCTGCATGCCGAAGCCTCGGCGCAGGCAGGCAAAACTGAAAAATATAAAGTTAGGTGCAAAAAAATTGACAAGGTTGTTTTTCCAGAACTGAATGAAGAGTTCTTCAGCAAGATTTATAAAGATGCTGAAATAAAGACAATTGATGAATTCCGTGCGAAGGTAAAGGAAAATCTTGAGGCGATTTACAAGAATATTTCCGAGCAGGAATTAAGGAATAATATTGTAAGCGAAATGATTAAGTTAAATGATGTTCCCGCTCCCGAAGCGCTTGTTGAGAATATTCTGCATTCATACATCGATGACTTAAAAAACCAGAATTCCAAAAGGGAGCTCCCGAAGGATTTTGATTCGGAAGAATTCCACAAGACCAAAAGAACCGATGCAATATTACAGGTAAAGTGGTATCTGATAAGGGATGAGATAATCAAACGTGAGAAAATTGAAGTAACCGACAAAGACCTTCTGCCGGTTATTGAGTCAGATGCGAAGAAATATAATCTTCCCGTCTATAAACTTAAATCAATCTATGAAAAGAACCCTGATGTAAAATACAAGATTTTAGACGATAAACTGATGGATTTTTTAATCAAAAATGCTAAAATAAAAGAAGAAGTTAAAAAAGAAGAAATTTTAAAATAAAAAAGAATAATAAATTGGGTGTTACGTTTTCGTTTCTTCCTTACATTGTCATTCCGCACTTGATGCGGAATCTTACTAAAAAATAAAAAAAGATTCCTGCTTTCGCAGGAATGACAGTTTATGTGTGGATGAAACGTAACCACCAATAAATAAATAGCAAAGGAAAATTAATGGATTACCATAAAATAATTTCAGGCAGTAAAGAAGATATTGAAAGAAACTTAAACACGGTAAGCCAGCTTGTTCCCATGGTTGTGGAACAAACTGCACGCGGCGAGCGGGGAATGGATATTTACTCCCGCCTACTGAGGGAAAGAATCGTATTTCTCGGCTTCCCTATCGATGACCATATAGCAAGTCTTGTCATAGCCCAGCTCTTATTTCTGGAATCCGAGGATGCTGACAAGGACGTAATGCTGTATGTCAACTCACCCGGCGGAAGCGTAAGCGCAGGACTTGCTATTTACGACACAATGCAGTACATAAAACCGCACGTCGCAACAATTTGTATAGGAATGGCGGCATCTATGGCTGCAGTGCTGGTTACCGGCGGCGAGAAAGGCAAAAGAACTACACTCCCTCATTCAAAAATTATGATTCACCAGCCGCTTGGGGGAACACAGGGACAGGCAACCGATATCGAAATTTACACGAAGGAAATGCTTAAAACGCGCGATACAATTTATAACATTTTAGTGAGGCATACGGGAAAAGATTTTGAAACAATTAAAAAAGACTGCGACAGAGATTATTTTATGTCTGCTCAGGAAGCAAAGGACTACGGTTTAGTGGACAATATACTCGAAAAAAGAGTCCCTGAGAAGAAGTAATTAAAAACTTTGCCCGCACATAAATTATGTGCCGGACTATTTCTGGTCGGTCGAATCTTCCTGTTCGGCTTCTGTTTTAGGTGTTTTGGTTTTTAATGAATCCTTTACAGCCCTGCTGATTCGGTTTGTATCTTTGCCAAGAGTTTGGTCTACTTCCTTATTTTTTTCATCTGCCTTGATTTTGGGTGCTTCCTGTTTGTGCTCAATATAGCCTTCGGTATCACCCTCGTTTATATTTTTATCTTCGTCCCTGATATTATACGGCGAATCTTTGCCCTCCTTTTTCGTTTCGATTTTCGATTCCTTTTTCATAATTTTACCGTCTTCTTCGCGTTCACCCCTTGTATCGACCCCCTTTTTATCGTCAACCGAACGCTCCATTTCAATTTTCTGTTCCTCGCTCACTCTGTCGGGTTTGAGGCTCTCAAGCGTTCTTGTGGGGTCCGGCTTTGATAGAAAATCGCTCGGCATCTCGGTCGGAGCTATAGTGCGCTCTTCACCGGTTTCCTCTTGAGTAATCGCGCTGTATTCTTTGGGATAACTTGAGCTGAACGAGTCGCCTGCTTCCTTCTTTACGTAGATAAGAAACTCGCCCTGCTTATCACTTGAGGTAATTGATTGCTCCGTGCTTTCATCACCAATCTTTGAAAAATAAGCAAAATAAACCACAACGGTAATCAGTAAAACTACCGTTAAAGCTAACGCCGGTGCAAAAGAAGGTCTGAATAAATTCTCTAGCCATCCTTTAGCGGGACTTAGCTTTGGCCTTACCGGCTCAGGTTCAATAACACCTTTTTCGGCTTCGCGGATTCTGTTCCAGAGCCTTGCTTCAAAGCTCTTTTTGGCTTTGACGCGCGGCAAATGCCTCAGTGTGTTTCTTAAAGATTTATATTTTTCGTCGTCCTGAATCACTTTATGTCCTGTATCAATTTATTTTTTGAATCATTCTTCTTTGTAAATATCTTTTAATAATTCCTGCAGCTTTTCCCTTCCCCGGTTAATTCTCGATTTCACTGTTCCCATAGGCAGACCTGTCATTTCAGCAATTTCTTCATATGAATAATCTTCAATATCCCTCAGTATAACCAGCTCTCTGTAGCTTTCGCTTATCTGGTCCAGCGCCTTTTGAATATGTACGCTCAGAAACTTCGAATTTGCATCTACATCCGGCGTGTATGAATCATCCGGTATATCGAAATCCTTATCTTCATCCTCATACGCATCGCTTATTGAGAACGTTTTGTATTTTTGCTTTTTGCTTATCTTCGTCTTTGCCAGGTTTATTGCTATCGTATATATCCATGTCGAAAACTTAGCAACTTCCTTATACAAATGCTTCGAAACATAAACCTTAACAAACGTATCCTGAACGATATCATCGGAGTCGTCGTAACTGCCAACGTATCTGTACACAAAGTTTGTCAGCTTGTCCTTATAACGTGTGACAATCTCTGTATATGCTTTTTCGTTTCCATCCTGAAAGCTGAAGATTAATTCTTCGTCTGTCAGTTTATTTAATTCTGCCCCTTCTTTCGAAGGCACCATCTGACATTCCTGTTTATTTAACTAAAAAAATCAATTTTTGTTCCAAATTCTCTTGAAATTATGAATTTACAAGCTCTTCTACAAGGGAAGCCATCAGTATCTTTGAATCGAGCATGCTGGTCTTAAGCTTCATATCGGTTTCAAGTATTTTGCTTATCGATGTCTCTAAAGCATTAATATTTATTTCTTTATGGTAATTTTTAGCAAATTTAGCCCTGTTATACCACATTTTGTATTTATTTTGCAGTGCCCTTATGTCTAATTTATCTACTCCCTTTGTTTTAAATGTTATCAAGTCCATATAATAATTACTGAGTATGGAGAGTAAATAAATCTCATTCATACCGGCTGAATTGAGCAGGTTGTCTAAAATCTGCGATGAACGCCTGCTGTCTTTGGTTATGATAGCGTGAACAAGCTCTTCGGGTGAATATTTCTCATCATAACCGATCAGTTTAAGAATAAGCTCCTTATTGATTACTTTTTCCGAATCCTCAAAATCGTAACTGCAGATTTTCTCTATTTCATTAATTATTAAATCAAAATTTTGGGGAACCGACTCAATAAAAAAATCCAGCTCATCATCATTTATTGAAAAACCTCTTGATTCAAACTCGCCTCTTACAAGCTCCTTTATAGCTCTATCAGGCAAGTCAGAAAAATCGAAAAATTCATTACCATCATCAAGTTTTTTTCCATCAAGCTTCTTTTCCGAAACGAAGTCTTTATCGAAGACGAACATTAAATGGGAATCACCAGATGGATTTTTAAAATGCTCAAAAAGTTCATCAAGTTTTCTTGAAAACTTTTCGCACCTTTTAACTATAATGACTTTATTTTCGGAAAATAAAGATGAGAAGTTGCAATTTAGGTCGATTATTTCCTGCAGCTGGGATTCATCGGCATATTTGAGGAAGAAGTTATCGCGTATATTTTTTGAACCGAAGAGTTTCTCCCTCAAAATTTCACCCGCTTTAGAGACAAAATAATTATCCAATGCAGCAATGTAATAAACATTCCTTAATTTACCGGAATCAGTTTCTTTTTTAAAATCTAGGAATGTTAGCATAGAAAAGTTACTTTTTTTTACCCTCACCCCTCGTTCCCCTCTCCTATAAGGAGAGGGATGAAAAAAGGCAGGGTGAATGAAAATTCGATATTATTTTTGTTTGTTAAAAACTTGCTGCCTGTTATAGCCGATTAGACTTGCAACGGCAGGTATGGTTACCTATTTTTTAAATACTACTTCCTTTATGACGATTTTCTCTTCGGGGTTGTCTCTTGCATCCCGCTTGACTTTTTCAATTTTCAGGGCAACATCCATTCCTTTAGTAACTTTTCCAAAAACAGTGTATTGCCCGTCCAAGTGGGGGGCTTCTCCTGTAACAATGTAAAACTGGCTGCCGCTTGACTCCCTTTTGGGGTTGACTTGGTCGCCCATTCTAGCTGCTGCAACAGAGCCCTTTTCATGCTTACCCTTAATTTCTGCAGGTATTGTGTAGCCAGGTCCGCCTTGTCCGTCATTTGACCTGTCAGAGTCTTTTGAGTTAGGGTCTCCCGCCTGAATCATAAAGCCCGGGATAACCCTGTGAAAAGTTGTTCCCTTATAAAACCCGCTATTAACCAGCTTCTTAAAATTTGCTACGTGCTGCGGGGCGTCCTTTTCGTTTAATTCGATTTCAATTTCACCCGCACTGGTTTTTAAAATAACCGTGTTGGACTCCTTTGAGTCTTTTTTATCTGTTGTTTTTGATGTATCTGTTTTTGTCTGCATTGTGTCTTTCTTTGTATTATCCTGCTGTTGGGTGGTTTGCTGCTGGGTTTGTGTCTGGTTTTGAGTGGCGTTATCTTTCTTTTGAGTATCCGTAGAATCGGTTTTCTTATCGCCGCATCCGTATAAGAAAATCCCTAAAGATGCGACCGATAACACTGTTAATCGAAAGACAGTTACCTTCATTATTATAAATTCCTTTCTAGTTGGATATTATATTAGTTGATAAAAGAATTATTATTAAAATACCGAAAATTATTCTGTAAATAACAAATACCAATAGCGAATTCTTCTTGATAAATGAAAGCAGAAACCATATTGACCAGTAACCAACGGCTGCGGAAACAATAGTAGCAATTGCAAGACTGATTACCGCGCTTTCACCGCTTAGTAAAAACGCTCTTTGGCTGTAGAGCTCATATCCGCCGCTTAATAGCACTGCAGGTATACTCAGCAAAAATGAAAATCTTGCTGCATCGACCCGAGACATATTTCTGAAAAAGGAGCCGGAAATTGCAGAACCTGACCTTGAAGCACCCGGAATTAAAGCCAGCGACTGAAAAAAACCGATAAACAAAGCATCGGCAAAGCCCAGCTGAGCAATAGTAACGGTTTTTTTCGTAAATCTCTCTGAAATAAAAAGCACTATCGAAAAAAATATCAGGCTCGCCGATACGATATACATATTTCTGAACTCATTTCTAATAAAATCCTTAAGCAAATATCCAAAGATAACTATCGGGACGGTTCCGAGTATTATCATTAAAAGCAGATGCGTATCGCTGCTTTTAAAATCTTTCGACTTTAAGCTTGTTATAAAAGCTTTAGCCATATTCACTAAATCACTCCAGAAATAAATAATTATTGCAATCATTGTTCCCGCCTGAATAACAGCAGTATATGATGCACCGATATCCTTCCATCCGAAAAATGATGGGATTATTCTTAAATGAGCGGTGCTTGAAATCGGCAAAAACTCGGTTAATCCCTGAACTGTTCCAAGCAGTATTGCCTTAAATACTTCTTCCATTAATTAAGTCAATTAATTAAGTCAATCAATTAAGATATACAGTAAATCCAAGCCTTACGCCGACTCCGTATCCTCCTAAAGCAGCTTCAAAATTTGAGTTTGTGGGTTTTAAAATATTTCCAGACTTATCTTCCAGCTTTCCGTAGAAATTCCCGTAGGCAAAGCCGCTTAAACAGCCCCAAAATCGTTTTGAAAACTTGGGCGAGAAGGTTAACTCAGCCCTAATGCCGGGACCGTTTGATGTATAAGCTAATGAATCGCTTACTTTATTATCAAGCTGCTGAAAATGGTAGCCAAGTCCCAAGCCAAGTTTAAAATTATAGTTCGGGCTTTTTAAAAGTTTATAGTTTATAAATAAAAAAGGCTGGTGAGATGTGATTGTATAATCATAAACAAAATAAAAATACTCATATCTAAAGCTTCTTACAAAATATGAGTAATCAATTTTAGCGGAAAAGTCTTTTGTAAATTCGTATTCAACTGCTCCGAAAAATTCAATCCCCGCATTAAAAGTGCTTATGCTGTCGCTGTTGGAGTATGGTATTTCCTGTCTCAGGTAATCGGTAAAATCCGGCGTTGCACCATAGGTAAGTCCCATACCGCCCGAAAATGAAAATATTTTTTTTTCTATTTTCAAACTTTGATTGAAAAGAGATACTGAACATAAACATAACATCAATAATATAAAAATACATTTTCTCATTACGATTTACCTACTTATTGAAACTATGAAAATCCAATTACGAGTTCTTCAAAAACGAAAACGCAATACCCAGACCTTTAGGTTGGGATGATGTTTTCTTCAAATATTAGGGCTTTAGCCCTTAAAATAATTACGGCTAAAGCCGGTTTATAATGGAATATTAGTTGCCACGACCTTAAGGTCGTGGCAACTAAACCAACTTCAATTAAACATCGAGGTTTTTTACATACTTTGCATTTTTCTCAATGAAATCACGTCTTGGTTCGACCTCCTCACCCATCAATGTTTCAAATACCTTATCAGCTGCAATTGCATTTTCGATTGTAACTTTTAAAATTGTTCTCGTTTCGGGGTTCATTGTGGTAGTCCACAGCTGGTCGGGGTTCATTTCACCTAAACCCTTAAAGCGCGATATCGTAATTCCTCCTTTTAGCTTTACTGCACCTTCACCGTCACTGCTAATCTCTCCCCCAGCTTCGGCCGGAGCTTCAGCATCTTTTTCTTTCCCGTCTTTTTTGCCGTTAACTTTAAACCTTTTTAAAATCAGCTCTTTTTCGTCCTCATCATAAGCATAGAACTCATCTTTCCCTTTTTTAATTTTATAAAGAGGCGGCTGGGCAATATATAAAAACTCCTTCTCAATAATATCCTTCATATGCCTGTAGAAAAATGTAAGCAAAAGCGTCCTTATATGGCTTCCATCAACATCGGCATCGCACATTAAGATAATTTTATGGTAGCGGAGCTTGCTTTCATCGAATTCATCCGAGCTTCCGAAGCCTGAGCCAAGTGCGGTAACTATGGCTTTAATTTCGTCATTTTCAAGAATTTTATTCATCCTTGCTTTTTCAACGTTCAAGATTTTGCCCTTGAGCGGCAAAATTGCCTGAAAACGCCTGTCTCTCCCTTGTTTAGCCGAACCGCCTGCGGAATCACCCTCTACAAGATAAATCTCGCAATGCTCGGGGTCACTGATCGAGCAGTCTGCAAGCTTGCCGGGAAGACCGGAAAACTCCAGTGCGCTTTTTCTTCTTATCAGTTCCCTCGCTTTCCTTGCAGCCTCCCTTGCCTCGGCAGCCCTCAAACACTTCTCTATAATTTTTTTTGCGGCAGAGGGATTTGAATCAAGGTATTCCTGAAGCTGGTCGCCAACAATGGTTTCGACGATACTTTTAACCTCGCTGTTGCCGAGCTTTGTCTTTGTCTGCCCTTCAAATTGCGGCTCGGGAACCTTAACGCTGATTACTGCAGTTAAGCCCTCTCTGAAATCATCGCCCGTAAGCTGAATCTTGTCATTTTTAATCAGGTTGTTCTTATAGCCATAGTTATTGAGCGTTCTTGTTAGAGCTGTTTTAAAGCCGACAAGATGAGTGCCGCCTTCGTGGGTATTTATATCGTTTACATATGTAAATATATTTTCATTAAATGACTCGTTATACTGAAAAGCCACTTCCACCTGCGTGCTTTCTCTTTCGCCCTTGATAAAAACGGGCTCCTTCATAAAGGATTTTCTTTTTTCATCGATATACTTTACAAATTCCTTTATGCCGCCTTCGTAATGGAAAGTGCTCTCTCTCCCTTTTTCCCTCTCATCTTTTATGGAAATTGTTACTTCCTTATTTAGATAGGCGAGCTCCCTTAAGCGTTCTTCTAAAATCTCATATTTAAAAATAGTATTTTTAAAAATCGTATCATCGGGCATAAAGGTGCTTTTGGTGCCGGTTTTTTTCTTATCAGCTTTGCCTATTTCCTTAGCATTTGCAGCGGGAATACCCGTTTTATATTCCTGATAGAAAATCTTCCCCTCGCGGTAAACCTCGACCTTCATCCATTTGCTTAGGGCATTGACTACAGAGACACCTACTCCGTGCAGACCGCCTGAGACTTTGTAAGTGCTTCTATCAAATTTACCGCCCGCATTTAAAACGGTCATTACAACCTCCAAAGCAGATTTTTTCTCAGTTGGATGAATATCTGTTGGTATTCCGCGCCCGTTATCTTCAACCGTAACGGAGCCGTCTTTGTTTATCGTAACAGATATTTTATCGCAATAGCCGGCCAGAGCTTCGTCAATGCTGTTATCAACAACCTCGTACGCAAGGTGGTGCAGCCCTCGGCTTGCAACATCGCCAATATACATTGCAGGTCTTCTTCTCACGTGCTCAAGTCCCTTTAGGACCTGGATGCTCTCTGCACCATAACCTTCCTGCTTTACAGGTTTTTTATTTTTTTTATCAGCCATTTATTTAAATAATATATCCTTAATTTTATTTTTTTCGCTTTTATTTTTTTCGCTTAATTTTTCATTAACTTTTTCAAGAATTTCACTTTTCCTTCTAGTAAGCTCAAATCGCCAGACCGAATCCTGTACTTTAACGAACAACACACCTTTTTTAACGAAAACTGGCACCGCCGCCTTAGCAATTTTTTCACCTAGGGCTTCGGCCCAAAAAGAAAACCTCGCTCTTTGTGATTTTTTTATATCGTCAAGGATTGAGCCAATCTCAAGCCCAAGTGTTGATTGTTTATTGCGGTGTTCTTTGTAATTAATATTTCTGCTTTGGCTAATTGACAAACTGCGGCTCTCCGTTAATTATCTGGTATGCTCCAAAATTGCTTTTGAAGTTATCCCTGAGAATATTCAGGTAGTCGTAATCGGTTGTTGTTAAAAAAATCTGGTTGTAATCGGTCAATATCCCGGAAATTTTTTTAATCCTTTTTTTATCAAGCTCTGAAAAAACATCGTCTAAAAGCAGAATTGGCTTGCCTGTATTAGAGTTTTCTAAATTATCGTTTATATATTCAAACTCCGATAGCTTCAAAGCAACAACAAATGTTTTATGCTCGCCCTGTGACGCAAAAATTCTTACATCAAACAATTCACCGTCTTTTTTCATCCGGAAAACATAGTTGTCTCTCTGCGGTCCAACCATAGAAATACCTCTTGATATCTCGAAATCCATTTTTCTATCCAGCAGCTCCCTGAAGCTGCTGCGGATTAAATCGAAGTCCGGAGTTTCACTCAAGCCCATCTCCAGTAAATCACTTTCGTAATTAATAACCGGAATGTAGCTTGAACCCACAATTTTATTGAAGCTCTCTAGCAGATAGTCTCTGAATCCCTCAATGAAATCAAGTCTCCTGATTAAAATCTTAACACCATATTCAATAATCTCATCGTTCCATAAAGCAATCATATCTCTCAATTCGGTCTTTGAGTAGCGTTTATTTACAAGATTGCTCTTCAGCAGGGAATTTTTTTGCTTCAAGACCCTGTTTAAGCTCCTTAAGTCCCTGAGGTAAACCCTGCTAATCTGAGATATGAGCAAATCGAAGTTTCTTCTTCGCTCCTGCGGGCTGCCTGTTGTAAGCTTAGTATCCTTGGGGGATAAAACAACAAGCGGAAACTTGCCTATAAACTCATTTTTTGCTGTAACTTTTTCGTTATCATAGAAAATTTCCTTTTCATTGGTATCGTTTTTGTAAGTGAGCTTTATCTTGTTTAAGGAGTCCGCTGCATTTTTAAACTGTCCGGAAATTTCAAAGCCTTCTTCACCGTATTTTAAACACTCATTTTCTGAGTTCTGGAGGAAGCTCTTCGTATAGCAAAGCATTGAAATCGATTCAAGCAGGTTTGTTTTACCGTTTCCGTTTTCACCGAAAATAAAGTTCAAATTCGGGCTGAATGTTAAAGAACTGCTCTTATAATTTTTAAAATTATGAAGCCGAAGATTTTCAAGAAGCATTGTTTAAATATTTCTGACAGGCATTACAAGCATCATAACTTCTTCGTCTTTTTCCTGTTCCGAGGGTCTTATAATAGCAGCTTTTAACGGCGTGCTTAATTCAAATATCAAATCCTTTGAGTCAAAATGCTGGATTGCCTCAAGGAGATATCTCCCGTTAAAAGCTATTTCAAACTCCTCGCTTTCTGTAAAATTGCAGTCGATTGTTTCATTTGAGTCGGTCCCGTATTCATTATTGACCGCTTTAACCTTTAATTCCTTCGAGCCAATCTCAAGTGATGCCCTATTTGTCACCTGGTCTGACATTATGATGCTTCTTTTTATTGAACCAATTAATGAGTTTTTATCTACGCTTAGTATCTTCTCATTATCAGTCGGGATTACAGATTCATAATTGGGGAAAGTATCGTCAATTAATCGTGAGGTAATTGTAATATTGGCGTAAGAGCATTCGAGAAATTCATTGCTGAAAGTTATGTTAACCGTGTTTTTATCATCATGTTTGCTCTCACTCTCCCCGTTTTCTTCACCTGATGAGGATTTTGCCGAGTCCCTGAAGAGCTTCGTAATCATATTGCAGGTTTTAATGGGGACAAGCATTGCAAGCTTATCGCCATCGTAATTGAAATTGCTTTTTATAATTCTTACCATTCTGTGCCCGTCGGTTGAAACAACCCTGAATTCGCCTTTCTTGATTTCAAAAAACACGCCGTTCATGCTTCTTCTGAGTTCGTCAAGACTTGCAGCATGAACTGCTTTGGAAAGGTATCCGGTTAACAGACCGCTTTGAAGAACCACATTTTTCGAAGCCTCCAATTCCGCGGGCATCGGGAAATCGTTGGGTTCTTCACCAGTAATAGTCCATTTACCGCCTTTGGATTTTATAAGCAGCTTGAATCCGCTCTGCAGATCAAAATTAAGCTCTCTGTCTGGGAGATTCTGAAGCAATGTTTCAAGCTTTCTTGCCGGAACAGCAACTTCACCGTCATTTTTTCCGTCAACACTTATTTTAATATTAACGTAGACTTCAAGGTCAGAGCCCATAACTGTAAGCTCTTTGCCGTCTAATTTTAAATACAGGTTGCTCAAAATAGGAAGAGTTGAACGGGTTGGTGTTACCGAAATTACCTTATTAATTGCACCTAAAATCTCATTGCTGTTAACAGTGAACTTCATTGAACCTCCTGAAAATTTGCTTAATTTTACAAATTTACTTAATTTTATTCAGTAATTCAATTAACTAATTTAACCCACCTAAGGCGGGCTGCTTTAGAGTAAAATTTTATAATATTTTCAGCCGCTATAATGGACATCCTCTCTTTGCTCTCAACAGTCTTTCCAGCCAGGTGTGGAGTAAGCATAACATTAGGAAGATTAGAGAAATTTTTATTAAAATTCGGCTCATTTTCAAAAACATCAAGCGCTGCGTAGTGAATTTTTCGCTTCTTAAGTGCAGTTATCAAAGCTTTCTCGTCGACCGTGCCCCCTCGTGAGCAGTTTATCAAAACCGCGTCTTTATGCATTTGAGATATACCCGCTTTATTTATTAGGTGACGAGTACTTTCATCAAGCG
>JAKEEM010000069.1 GCA_022616535.1 Chlorobiota bacterium
ATATATAACAGCAAAAATTAGCAATAAGTTCATAAAAATCAAATTCATAAAAAGATAATACTCAAACTTATCTATAATTGCGGTGATACAGATTAAAAAAATATGTGTGCCGATTGAAAGTGAACTCGCCAATGTTAAGAAAGGTTTATTCTGATACCAGCATTTATCTAATTTTGAATTTTGAATTTTGAATTTTGAATTCAACTTGCTGTATAATGCTCCATCCAATTTCTTGACCAAAATATCCTGCCATCCGTATATTATCATAAAAACTCTTTGCAAAAATAAAGTCCATTTGTCCTGAGTTTTCAAATCTTCTTTAGTTATTGATTCAATAACTCTGTTAACGGTTTGTTTTCCCGAATGCTTGATAAACGAAACCTGATAGTAGATAAAAAATGAACACTGAAGCATCGAAAACACCATTGCTAGAAATCCGATGACAAATACAAAATCATTTTTGTATTCTAATGTAAGTTTGTAAGTGATTGCGGAATATATTGTTAGAGTAACAACAAAGTCCGCAAGTGAATCGTAAAATCTTCCGCGTCTTGAATCAAGTCCCTTTACCCTTGCAAGCGAGCCGTCGACTTTATCCAAGACATTTTTGTAAAATAAAAGAACTGCTCCGATTATTACGATTATTTTATTTTCCTGTATAATCAAATAGGAAGCCGTTATGCCGAAAATCATAGAGATAAAAATTACCTGGTGCGGGGTTATTGAAGTGCGAAAAAGAATTTTAGTAATTTGCGTTGAGGTTACAAAAAGGAATGACTGGAGATTTAGAAAATCATTTTCCGAATTGGTCTTAGATGCTTTTTCATATGAATATTCTTTTTCCAAATTGCAGGGGGTACTAATTGATAATTGATAATTTTTAATTGATAACTGATTTAGTACTCCCGGAAGGATTCGAACCCTCACCATCAGGACCGGAACCTGACGTGCTATCCGTTACACCACGGGAGCAATTTGAATGCCTGCAAATTTAACTCTTTGTTTATATAAATTATATGAGTAATAAAATCAACCATGTCATTGTGATTTTAGCTAAATTTGCCAATTCCTGTTAAGACTAATGGTATCACGTTAGTCTTTTATAAACATTGCCTATTGCAAAATTAAACATTTATTGATATTTTAGCAGGTTTTTAAATAAATTTTTAATTAACTACATGATGAAGAAAAATTTCTTAATTGTTCTTTTTGCTTTTTTATTGTTTGCTTTACCAGTTTTTCCTCAGGGCTTTAATGCAGTTCACACCAAAGATGGAATCCACATAATTGCCGTAGGTGAAACAGGGTCCTGCTTTATGTCCTTTGACGGGGGTGTAAACTTCGGTTCATACCCTGTTGGCTCGCTGACCCACAATTCTGTTTATGCAATATCAAACAAAGTATTCATAGCATCAAATAACGGCTCTGTTTCCTATTCAACCGATAACGGCGTAAACTGGAATACTTCAAGCGCTGGCTCAAACAATCTAAACGGCATTTATTTTATTGATGTGAATAACGGCTGGGTTGTGGGCAACGGGGGAGTTATTTACAAAACCGTTAACGGAGGCGTTAACTGGACAGCACAGTCCTCGGGTGTTGCAAATAACTTAAGAGCGGTAAAATTCACTTCATCATCTAACGGAGTTGCCTCGGGCGACGGCGGGAAAGTTCTCTACACTGTAAACGGCGGCTCGACGTGGCAGCAGTATTCGACTCCTACTACCAAAAATCTGCTTTCAATTGACCAGAAGGTAAATACAATAATAGCCGCCGGCGAGGATGGGTTTATAATAAAGTATAACGGTTCAATATGGTCATTAATCGATTACAAGATAACAACGAAATCCGAAGTCCGCGGCGTAAGCATGATAGACGCAAATACTTTTTATACCTGCGGCGGCGGAGGATTTGTTAATAAGACTGTCGACGGCGGAGTAACAAGAACTTACCAGATTAACCCGATGATGGGGTATCTGAAAGCAATTTATTTCCACGATGCTAATAACGGCTGGGCTGTTGCTTCCAATAACAAGGCTATAATAAGAACAAACAACGGCGGTTCATCATGGCAGCTCCAAACCCAAGTTACGGTAAGCTACAGCTGGAGCCAGAAACAATCGGCTTCAGGAAATATAGGCAATCCCTTCTGCCTCCATCCTAAAAATAAAAACGGCATGTTTATTCTTGCCGGCAGTACCTTATACAGAAGTTTGGACAGGGGCGAAACATGGACAACTTTATCCAGCGGTATACCGGGAAGCATATGCCATTCATTCTTTGTTAATGCTTTAGATACGAACTTAATGATAGCTGCAAAGGGTTCAGGCGGAGGCAGAGTTATAGGCAGCACAAACTATGGACAGACCTGGTATGATATACTTAATCCGATTAATCTCACGTCTTACGGAATGCCTTTGGAAGTTGACCCCAATAATCCAAACACGGTTTATTTAGCTCCTGATAATGCCCCGCTAAGAGTATCAACCAACTGGGGTGCTAACTGGACAATTTTAAGCGGCGGTGAACCCGGAGGAATATTCAGAAGTCCCTGCGATGTTGTTATTCAGTTTGAAAATCCAAACTTAATTATCGTTGGGGACGGAACAACCGGCTCCGGAAGCGGCAAGGTTTGGCGCTCATCAAACGGAGGATTAAACTGGACTTTGATAAACACAGTTTCCGGTTCGGAAATTCCAATGATAGCAAATACTTCGCTTGACCTGAATTTATTTTATCATTCAACATGGAGCTCGGGAAGCTTTTGGAAAAGCACTGATATGGGTGTCGGATTCAGTAACTTGAGTCAAAGCGGAAGCCTTTGGGCTACTGATATTGCAAAGGATGACCCCAATACTGTTGCATACAACCCATACTCAGGCAGTTCTAGCTATCATTCAACAAATGCGGGGGTTTCATTTACACAGTCAAATATCGGAAGTTCACCTGCTGCCGGAGCATTATTTTACGATAAGGCGACATTATTATTTCAGCAGGGCGGAGGTGTTTATAAATTAAATATAACATATACTGTAACTCCTGTTACCGGCAACCAGCAGATTTCAAGCGAGATTCCAAAGTCATTTGCTTTGGGGCAGAATTATCCGAACCCGTTTAATCCGGTAACTTTGATTAAATACGATGTTGCCAAAACTTCCGATATATCGATACAGGTTTACGGTGTATTGGGAAATGAAGTAGCAACCATTGTAAACGAAAATCTTGCACCCGGAAAATATTCTGCTGACTTCAACGCTTCAAATTTAGCTACCGGCGTTTATTTCTACTCTCTAATCGTTGACGGAGCAAAAGTCGTTACCCGGAAAATGGTTTTGGTAAAATGACGAGAATCATTTTTGCCTGCAGCATGCAGAAAGCCCACATCATGATGGTTGGCAAAATAAAAACAGAATTTTTAGTATCCAATTAATTCAAAGACTTTATTTAACATAACCCCGACTTTTAAGTCGGGGTTATGGTGGAGCGAAATCGGGCTTTAGCCCAGATGTTATTGGCTAAAGCCATTTTTTGTTTGAGATAATCCCCACGGCTTAAAGGTCGTGGTTAATGCAAAAAAATTATTAATCTTATGAAACTCAACGTTACTAAAATATTTCTTTCTGCATTTGTTATCTTTGCTGTTTCACTGTTTGCAATTTCGGTTTTTTCATTCCCATACGGATATGTAGGAACTACTAAAAAAAACGGGGGAGACCTGGGTTGTGTGTGCCATGGGGAGCATGTTCCCTCGCCGGAGATTTCGGTTTTTTTTACAGGTCCTGACAGTGTTGCTGCGGGGCAAACTGCTACTTTTACAATCAAAGTTGCGCACGGACCCGCTGTCACAGGCGGTTTTAATGTTGCTTCGCATATCGGAACCCTTGATACTATCCAGGGTATGGGCACAAGAAAGGACTCACCAAGCGGTGAGCTGACCCACTCAGTTCCTAAAGCTTTTGTTAATGATACAGTCATCTGGTCGTTTACTTATAAAGCGCCGAATACGCCCCAAATGGATACCTTATTTGCCACAGGAAACAGTACAAACAATGATAATACATCAGACAGTGATAAATATAATTTCAGCTTAAACCGCCTGGTCAGAGTATATAACCCCATCGGAATAATTAATCTAAGCTCTGTTGCAAACGGCTTCTCTCTGTCTCAGAATTATCCCAATCCGTTCAATCCCGAAACTCAAATTAACTTTACGGTTGGCAAACTATCGGATGTAACAATTAGAGTTTATGATATTCTTGGCAATGAAGCTGCCGTAATTGTGAATGAAAAGCTGAAGCAGGGAAAGTACAGCTCTGATTTCAATGCTTCGGGGCTTTCGAGCGGGGTATATTTCTATTCGCTGTTTGCAAACGGCGAGCGGCTCTATACAAAGAAAATGCTTCTGGTTAAATGATATGAAATTTAACTATTTGCAATCTGCTATAACCGATTTCGTTAGATTTTTTACTAGTCTAAAATCCTTGCATATAAAGACATTTGCTTTTATATTTAACGTTAACTTCAATCGTTAAATTCATTTTCAATAAATTAATAAAAATTTCAAATGAAAAACTTTTTAAAAATTTTGTTCCTCTCGTTTTTTGCAGCGGCAGGAATAATGCTCTTCCAGGCGCAGGACTATAACGGGTATAATTTTGAAGATGATAACAACCCGCTGAGAGACAAGCCTACAAGAGAAGCATTCTTGCACTACCATGCAATGCAGGACGATGGGAATCAGGATGTAATTACCGATGCGCTGGGATTTGATAACTATGATATAAGCATTGATTTCGCAGAACAGCATTTGACTTCAAATCCAAATAACCCGTTGTGGCTCTTTTTTGGAGTCAACGGCTCGCCTCAAAATGCATGGAATTCAACTAACGCGGGATTAAACTGGCAATTGGTTCAGCCCAGCTACCCGGGAGGTACGTGCTGCGACCCGTGGTCTGCTTATCTCGGCAACGGCACACTGGTTTACGGTTCAGGAGTTTCCGGACAGTATGTTTACCGCTCAACAAATAACGGTAATACCTGGACATCACCAGTTCTTTCTGTTAGCGGTGTTGATAGAAATACCTTAGCCGGTGATGAAACAGGAACGGGACCATTTGCTAACTATGTTTACGCGGCAATTACTGGCTCGGGCGGTTCGGGACCATTTGCAAGAAGCACTGACATAGCGGCAACATGGACAACTACATATTCTTCTTCTAATAATATCCCAGGCGTTATGATTGCAGTTGGACCAAACGGTTCAACAAACGGCGGCTGCGTAATTTATGTTACAAATACCGGTTCCACTGCAAGTGTAAATTACACATTTCACCGCTCAACAAATGGCGGTGCGTCGGGTTCATTTCAGGTTATGTCTGCATTAAATGTTGCAGGATACGTAGGCACGCTTAATTCTGTTAACAGATTAGTTATCAATAACGCAAGAACCCGTCCTTATCCGATGATAGCAATGGATAACAGTAACGGTCCTTTCAGAGGAAGGTTATATTTGGTATATGCTTCAAACGACCCGCCGGGAAATGGTAACAAGCCTGATATAAAACTTCAATGGTCTTCAGACCAGGGCGCAACGTGGTCAGCTTGGGTAAGGGTAAACGATAATGCAAATCCGACATTAAGCGACCAGTGGTTCCCTGCAATATGGTGCGAAAGAACGACAGGCAAGCTTTATATAAAATGGTATGATACCAGAGAAAATCCTGCATCTTATACAACAGGCGTGTGGGGTACTTATTCCACAAATGGCGGTGTATCTTTTGCTACTAATCAGAGAATTTCAAATGCATCATGGACATACCCATGTCCTGCTTGCGGTGCAAACCAGAATTGTTACAGAGGCGACTATGACGGTATGACAGCAAATCCCAAAGTCGGTTTTGCGGTTTGGTATGACCCGAGGAGCTGTAACTATAATACATTTGGTTCTTACTTCCCCGATTTTGCTATGAGAGTGCTGCCTGCAAGCGTTGGGGCTTTAGGGACAAATGACAGCGCATTTGTGCGTGTAAGCGTTCCCGCAGTTAAGCTTTACAGCGATACCGCAGTGTTTTCGGCTACGGTTTTAAATCCGCCCGGAACGGGAACAATAACTTTGACTTTTCTTAACAAGACAACGCCTGCAACTCAAAATATTTTAACTACATTCCCCGATTCGCTGAGACTTAGAATGAGAACGGCGGGCGGAGTTCCAAACGGGCTGTATAACATCAGGGTTCAGGGCAACGGTCCCAACGGAACACCCGTTCACGTAAGACAATTTGTATTGAACGTTGGATTTGTTGGCTTGCATAATAACAACAGCGAGGTTCCCGAGAAGTTTTACCTGTATCAGAACTATCCCAATCCCTTTAACCCTGTTACAAACATTAAGTTCGATATGCCGAAGCAGGGTTTGGTTAAGCTGAGAGTATATGACATCACTGGTAAAGAAATATCTACGCTTGTTAACAGCAATTTGAATGCGGGAAGCTATAATTATGATTTCGATGCTTCCAATTTGTCAAGCGGGGTATATTTTTACAAGCTCGAAACACCTGATTTTACAAGCATAAGAAAGATGATACTGATTAAATAAAAATTTAGTTTTTCCGTAAAAAGCCGGTTGGCCCGAATACTCGGCGGTCAATCGGCTTTTTTTATTTTTCAATTATTGCTATATTTAATGTTAATAATCAATTAATTTTTTAATAAATCAATATATTATAATATGAAAAATTTTACTAAATTATTTTTATTAATTACAGGAATTGTTTGCGGTGTTCTTTTATTTCAGGGTCAGGATGCTACTCAAACCAACCCTGATTGGGACAGCCCTATACTGGATAGAATACCGCTGAATCTCGTTTATGGCCATTCATTTGTCCCATCTGGCACGGAAACGGATTTGCCTCCGGTTACTTCCGCAGATGGCTATGACAATTATAATATGGGATTTACAGCGTTTGGCGAGGTGCATATGAGCATGAACCCAAACAACCCCCTATACTTGTTTGCTGCTTTTAACTCAACAGGCGGAATTGGCACTGTTCCGTTTGTAACTTCAAACGGCGGTCTTACTTGGGGATACGTAAATCCTTCATGGGGCGCTACAATGTTCGGCGACCCTGCCGGCGCTTATGACAGCCTGGGGAATTTATACCATGAAAATATGACGGGTACCGGAACCACAATAACGGGAACGAGAATAGCGAAATCAACCTCAAGCGGATACAGCTGGGCTTCTGTAGTGCAGGGAAACTCGGGCAATGATAAGAACTGGCTTTGCGCAGACCAAACGGGGGGACCATACGCGAATTACATCTACAGCACTATGACTAATTTTTCATCATGTAATTTTGCAAGAAGCACCGATAACGGGGCAACGTTTAATATTACAACCGCACTAACGCCTCATAACTTACCGGGAGCAATGCCTTGCGTTGGTCCGAACGGAAGTATTCAGGGCGGCAGTGTTTATGTTGTTACTAATGCGGGAGGTGCGTTTTCGCCGATTTACGGTTTCTTCCGCTCAACAGACGGCGGGCAGACATTTACTACGCAGTCAACCCAGGCTTTTGCAAACTGTGTTGGCGATAATGTTGGAGGAAGACATTCGGTGCATAATATGAGAACCAGGCCCTATCCGTTTATTGCTGCTGATAACAGCTACGGTTCTTACAGGGGAAGACTGTATTTGATATACGCTTCTAATAACCCGGCCGGCTGCGGAAATAAATCCGATATTTTCTGCCGCTACTCTACTGATTTTGGAGTAAGCTGGTCATCGGAAGTTACAGTAAACGATGATGCCAATACTCAAAACAATTATCAATGGCACCCTGCAATGTGGTGCGATAAAACAACCGGAAAGCTCCATGTAAGCTGGATGGACACCAGAAATACTCCAACAACCGATAGTGCTGAGATTTACGCTACTTTCTCCACCAATGGCGGCGCTTCTTTTATGCCGAACCAAAAGCTTTCCAATGCGAAAATGAAGATTGATTGTTTGACCTGCCCCGGAGGCGGGACGCCGCGTTACCAGGGCGATTACAATTCAGTAGCTTCAAATTCCATTACTGCTATGCACAGCTGGACTGATTTCAGGCAGGGTGGTTTTGGCAGCTTTGCCGGCTACATGCCCGATTTTGCGATGAAGACACGGCCGGCGCTTGATACCTTAACAAACTTTGCCGACACTACATATTATTGGGTAAGTATTCCTTCGGTGAAATTGTATACCAGCTATGCCAAGTTTACGGCGGCATTCCAAACCCCTCCCGGAGGCGGAACGGTTACATTTACATTTTTGAATAAAACTTCAAATACCGTTCAGGATTCGCTTACAAGCTATCCCGATTCACTCAGACTTAGGGTGATTGCTTCTGGAGGCGTAACTACCGGTCTGTATGTAATCCAAATCAAGGGTACAGGTCCAAACGGAACGCCCGTGCATCAAAGAGATGTCCAGCTTAGAGTTATTAACCCCATCGGCATAATTAACTTAAGCAATGAAATACCAAACAGGTTTTACCTGTATCAGAATTTTCCAAATCCGTTTAATCCTAAAACTAACATTAGATTTGACATTGCTAAGTCAGGTTTGGTTAAGCTGATTGTATACGATATAACCGGCAGACAGGTTGCCGAGCTGATAAATGAGGATTTTGCACCGGGTAAGTATATGTTTGATTACGACGGCACGAACATTGCAAGCGGTATTTATTTTTACAGACTTGAAACTCCAGGTTTTACTGATATTAAGAAAATGATACTTGTAAAATAACACGATTTTATTATTGCTAGCTTAAAAGCCCCGAAAATCGGGGCTTTTTTGTTTTTAAATTGAAATCGCTTTACATTGTCTTTATATTTGTATATAAATAAAAAAAATTTATCTTAAAAAGCCATGCCTAAACATATTTTAAAAATATCGTTAATAATTTTTCTTTTATATGGATGTAATATTGCAATTAGTTCTTCCATCCGAACAGATAAAATTAACCCTTACCTTCTTGAAATTATGCAAGGTTCAACTGATAATAGCCTAATTCCAATTTACATTACATTCAATCAGTGCCTGAAGCTTCATGATTTTAATGACATACTGTATGATACTCCAAAGAAGCAAAGAAGGCAAATCGTGATTAACAGGCTGATTAACCATGCGAATTTAACTCAAAACAGAGTGCTAAATTATATTCAGGCGCAATCTTCCGGTAGGGCACAGTTATCAGAGCAATTGTGGATTGTAAACGCCGTTGTGTTAAAGGCAGTTCCTTCGGTTATTACTGAGATTGCAAACGGTTTCAGTGAAATTAAACAGATTAATTATGACCCTACGTATCCGATTGAGCAGGTTATAGATATTTACAGCGTTTCTTCTGTTTTCTGGATAAGCCCGCCCCCTGAACAAGGATGCATCCTAATGAATGCCGATGACTGCTGGTCACTCGGCAATAAAGGCAGCGGAGTTCTTGCTGCAAATTCCGATGACGGTTTTTGGTGGAAACACCCGGATGTTGTGAGAAATATCTGGCAGAATTTAGGAGAGGATTTCAATAACAACGGAAAGACTGTTGAGATAGTAACAGGCACAGGTTCGTTTTTTGACCCGGGCGATTTAAACGGAATCGACGATGATAATAACGGTAAAATTGATGATTTAATCGGCTGGGATTTTACGACCAATAATTATAATATAACCGTAGCGTCGCACGGCTCTGCAACTCTTGGACACGTTGTGGGTGACGGAACTGGCGGAACACAAACAGGCGTATCTCCCGAAGCCAAATGCATTCTTATGAGAAACGCAAGCGGGTATACGCAGCAGATAGCGGCTTTTCAGTATGCCTTATTGATGGGAGCCGATGTTGTTACAAGCTCACTCAGCTGGAAATGGTATTTTAACCCAAAACCTGATTACAGTCTCATAAGGCAGACTACCGATATGTCGCTTGCTGCAGGAATGATTCACACAAATTCAACAAGCAATGACGGCAATTCCGTGGGAATACCGCTTAATATTTCGAGTGCCGGCTGCAATCCCGCCCCGTGGAGGCACCCTGACCAGCTGAAGGTTGGAAATTACAGCGGAGTTATCGGCTGCGGAAACGTTGACGTTAACACTGATATAATCGTTTCTAGTTCACCCTGGGGTCCTACAACGTGGGGAAACTGGTCTTTATGGGGAACATACACATACACAATTTTGCCCGAGCATATGGACTATCCTTACAGCAGAGTGCCGCCGGTTGAAATTCCCGATTCAATGGGTTTGCTGAAACCCGATGTATCGGCTCCCGGGCAGGGCTCAACATCAACTGCCGGCTCCGGAACCGGATACCAGTCATTCGGCGGTACTTCTTCGGCAACACCGCATACTGCAGGGTGTGTTGCTTTGATGCTTTCAATAAATCCCGAAATGCTGCCCGCAGATATCGACCGTGTTATTGAATTGACCGCAATCGAAAAGGGCGACCCGGGAAAAGACCAGCGTTACGGAGCGGGAAGAATCGACGCACTCATTGCAACAACTTCTCCTCCTGTATTGGCTGAAGGCATTAACGGCGGAAGCGATTGGTTTATCGGAAATACAACAATTCCAAACGATACCGCAAGAGAGCTCGTTGGCTTAAAGCTGAAAAATACGACTTCTCCGTGGATAGGTTCGGTGAGAAGGATGGTTTATAATGTTCAGGGTACAGCGACAACAAATGACGTTGAAAAATACCGCTTATTTTTTGATGTAAATAAAAATAATGTTGTCGATGCAGGCGATATCCTGCTGAAGGAAGTTCCGTTTACAGGAACGCTTGATTTTGCACAGGCAATTTTTGACAGCCTGAAGTTTAAGGTAACAGATAGCCTGAGGCATGTTTTGCTTGCAATTAAAACAAAGCCGGGTGCTATGGCTACAAACATAGTTGAAGTCGGTATGCCTGAAAACACTCATTTGATATGTTATTATACAACCAATGCACAGACTACGAATTTCCCGTTCGGAAATGTTCCGACAGGTATCAGCTCAAATGAGCAGCCGGTTGTCTTTTCGCTCAAGCAGAATTACCCCAATCCGTTTAATCCAACAACTATTATAGCTTATTCGCTTGCGAAGGCGTCCCTTGTTAGAGTGAGGGTATATGATGCAATCGGCAGGGAAGTTGCAGTACTTCTGAATAATGTAAGGGATGCCGGCATTCACAGAATCGAATTCGACGCTAACTTTTATAACGGACTCAGCAGCGGGGTATATTTCTATAAGCTTGAAGCATTTTCACCCGATAAAAGCTCAATATACTTCAGCGATATAAAGAAGATGGTTTTGATTAAATGAGTTAGTACAAATATTAACTTTTAACTAAGCCGTAATTTACCCTTATGAAAAATGGCGCATTAATTCACAACATCCATCCTGCCATTTCGGCAAAAGTGCCTCAAATTTTGTTACGCCCATTTTGGGAAAACGATAATTTTCGAAATTAATAAAAGTTGAAAAATACCTTGACAAGATAATATCAATGAATTAACTTTTCCGAAAATGCCGAGACTATTTTTTATAATATCCTTTATAGCTTGCTGCCCTTCTTTGCTGAATTCACAATCAAATTGGTTTGTTCAACCAAGCGGGGTATCAAATAACCTGCAATCGATATCATTTAAAGACCAGAATACAGGGTGGGCTTTAGGTGACGGGGGAATAATTATATATACCGGAGACGGTGGTATGAATTGGAATGCTTCACCTCCCGTTACAAATAATAATTTATTCGCAGCCGCTTCACCTGAGAATAGCTCTTTTATCTATGCTGTTGGGGAAAATGGAGTAATAATAAAAAGCACTAATTATGGTGTATTCTGGACTCTTTTAAACAGTGGCACATCGGTAAGACTTAACAGCATTTTTTTTACGGATCAAGCAGGTTATGTAGCTGGAGATAACGGAGTGTTTTTGAAAACAACAAATGAGGGGAATACCTGGGTGCAAAAATATACCGGAACCATTAATAACCTGAATTCGGTAGTAGTCAGTAACACAGCTTTGATGTGCGGTGATAACGGGACTATATTGTTTTCATCGAATTACGGCGAGAGCTGGATTCCGCATAACAGCGGAACCCAGGCAGATTTAAATTCCATTTACGGAGGATGGATTGTTGGGAGTTCCGGTGTGATTTTATATAGAAGTTATTCCGGGAACTGGATACAGCAGAACAGTTATACAACAAATAATCTTAACTGTGTTACCTCAGCCAGTCGATGGATTTATGCTGTTGGGGATAACGGTACTATTTTAAGATATCTACCCCACATTCAAAATAGTACATGGACAAGACAGAACAGCGGAACATCCATTAATCTAAATTCAATTCATTTTCGAAATATATTATACAGCAGTGAGATTTACGGCTGGGCAGCCGGTGACAAGGTCTTATTCTTAAGGATTCGTCCGAGGGATGGCGGATTTCAGCAAAACAGTTAAACGCTAACACAATCAGCACATGGTATAGAAATAACTGTTCTTTTAACGGGAACCCTCAAACTGGCAATTCAGGGTTTGAGTGGCCAAAGGGTTCTAACAAGTATGCAAGATACCGCAGCGGTTTATGGATTGGGGCAGTGGTAGGCAGTGATACTCAGGTTACTGCAGCTGAATACACAAGTGAGTTTCTACCGGGGTATACCGATAATAACGGAGACCCGCAGGGTAAGAACGATTCTAATTATACGATATATAAATTAAGCCATGGGATAAACGATTTTGACCGGCAGCGGTGGCCGAATTTATTACTTGGTAATTCCGACCAGCAAGCGCCTGTGTTTTTTGACAGCCAGGCAAATGCATGGAAACCGCTGGATTTTGGTGACCAGACCATGTATTATATTTTTACCGACAGCTACCCCCAATCCCATCAAAACCAATCCGGGAGCACATTGCCTCTTATGGCCGATATTAAGCAGCTCAACTGGTCATTTGATGAACCCGCCACTTTGGGAAATATCATTTATACACAGTATGTTATAATCAACAGAAGTGCTTTGCCGTGGATAAATACTTATTTTATGTTATGGCTTGATGATGATTTGGGGAGTATCTACTGATGACAAAATCGGATGTGATACAAACCTAAGTCTTGGATACACATACAACAGTTCAAATTATGACCCAATATACGGTGATGCACCGCCTTCTGTAGGATTAATTCTCTTGAAGGGACCATCTTATTACACCGGTAACAGTAATGATACTTCATTTTATTGTTATGGGAAAAATAGAAGATTAAAGACCGGCTATAAAAACACAATCCTGTATTCCTTTAACAGGTGGAGGGATGACGGGCCCAGAAATTACATCGAGTCTTATTTAACAATGCTTGGACTCGATGCTTACAATCGTACTAATTGGATTAACCCTGTTACAAATCAGCCGACAAGGTATGTGTATTCAGGTGACCCCATCAATAAACGCCAACCAGATTAATACATGGTTCAGAAATAACGGTTCTTTTAACAGAAATCCCGAAACAGGTAATTCTGGATTTGAATGGCCAAAAGGTTCTCATAAGTATGCAAGATATGCGTCAGGGATATGGGTAGGAGCCCGTGTTTTCAATGATTCTTTAAACCGGTATGACACTTTGGTTGCAATCGTGGAATATGATTATGAATTTTTACCCGGTTACACGGATAATAACGGAACCCCCCAGGGCAAAGATGACCCGCTTTACCGGGTTTATAAAATACAAAAAAATGTCAATAATATTGACAGGCTTCAGTGGCCGAACGTATTGCTCGGGAATTCCGACCAGGGGGCGCCTGTATATTATGATGAACAAACTCATTCATGGAAAGCGCTTGATTTCGGCTCGCAAACAATGTTTTATGCTTATACCGATAGCTACCCAGAGTCGCACGGCAACAATGCAGGTAGCACAAGACCACTTAAAGCTGATGTTAAGCAGATAAATTTCTCAATTAGGGCAGGCGGACCCCTTGGAAATATTGCTTATTCAGAGTTTATTGTAATCAACAGGAGCAATAAAATATGGGAGAACGCATTTATCGTATGGTGGACTGATGATGACCTAGGCAGTGCTGTTGATGATGCAATGGGTTGTGATACGAATTTTCAGCTCGGCTTTGTTTACAATTTTTTAAACGAAGACCCCGAATACGGACCTGCACCACCAGCTGTAGGAACTGTGCTTTTATACGGCTTGGAAACATATACCGGCAACCCAAACGACACTTCAATTTACTGTGAGGGGGTAAAGAAAATAATTAAAACAGGATACAGACAGAACGGTATATATGCTATAAACTATTATGCTGATGTATTCAATATCCCCAGAAACTATCGGGAAACTTACCGGGCAATCTCTGGACTTATGCCGCAAACCGGCCAGCCTATAATAAATCCGGTTACAAATCAGGTTACCAGATTTTATTTTTCAGGTGACCCGGTTACCAACCAGGGTTGGATCTCGACTGGAGGAGGTGGCGGGGAAACAGGTTTTTTAATTTCAAACGGGCCGCAAAATTTAAACCCCGGCGATACTCAAAGAATTGTTGTTGCCCAGGTAATAGCGAGGGGTACGAGCAACCTGAACAGTATAACTGAACTGAGACAAGCTTCTTTGTTGGCAAAAAAATATTACAGCAACTGCTTTAAGGCGGCGCCAAACCCTCCTTCTCCGCGACTATCATACTATGCCCCGGGCAACGGAAAGATTTACCTTTTTTGGGATGATACGCCTGAGAGGACAGTTATTCATAATACATTGACCACCAATCCGTACAGATTTCAGGGTATAACATTTACCAGATAAGGGCGGGCACCAACGGAAGCAATCCTAATGACCGCGTGCTACTGAAGACTTTTGATATCATAGACGGAGTTAAGGATATATATGACAGCTTATTCAGTGCTGAGTATAATAACTGGGTCTACGCGAGGGTTCAGACCGGCTCCGACAGCGGCATTTCAAGGTTTATTTCTATTGAGAGAGACCACATACTTGGTCAGAACCTCATTAACGGAACGCCGTACTATTTTGCAGTGACAGCCTATAATTATGATCCGACCGCAGGAACATATTCTGCAAGCGCTAAGGTTATTGAATCACCGATTAACTCAAGTGTGATATTGGTAATACCCCAGCCCCTTTATCAGGGCTCTATTGTTCATTATAATTTTGGTGATACAATTGCAACAAACAAGAAAGACCTGGGTGTTATGCCAGTTGTTACTGAGCCCCTTTCATTAATAGATGCTTCATATAAGTCAGTTTTCAGCAATGTAAACGGGCTGAGATGGAGTCTGATAAGAACTGTATCAAACGTTAAAGATACGTTATTTAAAAACCAAAATGACTTTTCGGGGGCTCAGGATACGGCAAAATTGATTGACGGATTTTTATTAGTACACCAGACTGTAACCGACTCGGGAGTCGTTAAGGATTTTGATGACCCTAGAAGGTTAACATACAATATTAAAACAAATCAGAGAGGCTGGTCATATTTTCCCCCCCAGAATCAATGGGTAAGAGGACCGGATACGGCAGCTATAAATAATATCCCAGGAACCGCCTTGTTTAAGGGGAGGCAGTTTGAGAGCAGGTCAATGGGATTAAGCTTCCCGAATCTGAATACTTACAGGTCACTTCGAACAAGAATATATGCAAACTCCATGCAGTTTTTTCCAGGCTCAGGTAATTCTACTCACTCTGGGGGACCGCTTCGTAAAGTCAGGATAGTCTTCGGAAGCGGACAGAAATCTTACAGGTATTCTCCCCTTAATACAATTAGCAGTGATACTTTTTTCTCAAACCTGCCATACAGGGATTATGTAAATATACCTTTCAGTGTTTTTGCTATTGACGATTTGGACAGCACTCAGGGAAATCCAAGGCAATTGAACTGCGCCTTTATTGATGCCGACGGCAACGGTATATGGGACCCGGATACAACTAAAATGGGGAAATTCCAGATAGTGTATGTCCTCGCATCAAATTACAGTCCCGCAGAGAGTCCAATCTACACTTCGAAGAATCCGGGTTTTGGCAGTCCACTGAACGGATTCCCATCGTTGGATATAATGTATGTCTGGCTTCCGAGAGTAATGACGAGAAATGGAATTTCTTTAACTTACACGAGCAGTGATTATCTTGAAATATATCCTTATGTAATCACAAGGGCTGATTTCGTCCCAGGGTATCCAGTCAGCTATTCCTGGACGGTGAAGGGAACAATTACAGGCAGTAATTCCATAGCCAGAGATAACAACGAGATTGAAAAAGTGAATGTTTTTCCTAATCCGTATTATGGTGCGTCACGTCTTGAAACAAGTTCTGAGGAGAGATTCATTTATTTCTCGAACCTTCCGAAAACTTGTACAATTTATATTTATACCTTAAGCGGGCATTTAATTAAAAAAATAAGAAGGGACGCGTTTGATCCCAGGACTTCACTTGAGAAATGGAATCTGAGAAATGAGGATAATAACCTTGTAGCGAGCGGGATGTATATAGCACTTGTTGAAGCTCAGCAAATAGGTTCGAAAGTGCTGAAGCTTGCTGTTTTCACTGCTGAGAGAAATTAATTCAGGTGAGTGGATAAATCTCGTGAATTACGAGTAAGGCTTCAATGCTCTTATTTTGTAATAACTAGTTTTTTTGTCTCAGAATACTTACCCACCTCAAGCCTGTAAATGTAAACACCGCTCGGCAGGTGTGAGGCGTTAAATGTTACACTATAGCTTCCCTGCTGTTGGGGCTGATTGACAAGTATAGCAATTTCCCTTCCTAGGATATCATATACAACCAGTTTTACTGCGCTCTGTTTTGGCAGGTAATAATGAATTATTGTCGATGGATTAAACGGATTGGGGGAATTCTGCTTCAGTGAATACCTGCTGCCAGATTCAGTTTCCGGATTATCCGGAACGGGTATATAAAAAGACTGAAGCGGTGCCCAATCTGACCAGTTTTGCTCCTGCCCACCTGGGTTTTTTGACCTTGCCGACCAAGTATAAGTTAAACCCTCTGTTAATTCAAATTCCGTGAAAGTGAAATGTGAATTCTCAATATCTTCTACAAGTATAGGGTCCAATGTTAACGGGTTATTTATAACCAAGTCGTATTTGGTAAAGCTTGTCAGCGAGTCCCAAACGAATGTTGGGTTAACCCATGCAAAGCCACCGTTTATTGGACTAATCAGATTTGGAACAGGCGGAGCGTGGAATTTCGAGAGGGTTGTTTTCCAGTGCAAATTATCGGGGTCCTGGAATGATTCGAAGTTCCAGTTCTGCCCCGACCTTCTTCGCCAGTCCCAGATTGCAAAGTGCCAGCCGTCATTCAGGCATACGTTAAGTACATCGTTAATGAATTCCGGACCCCCGTTTTGAGGCAGAAGCATCCCGAACTCTCCAAGCAGAACGGGTCTGCCTGTTGATAGCTGGAACTGCCTTACCTTGCCGAATATGGTTTCGTTTATGAACTGGGCGTTATACAGCTGTTGGGATAAAAATGTTATATTCCAGTATATCCCCGGATAAATCATCGTAAACGGTGCCTCGGCTTTTGTAAACTCGTTGGGCTGATAGTCATGTGTGGAATATATAATATACGGGTCGCTGAACTCATATGCTGGAAAAAGCTCCGGAGTCGAATAAGCGAAATTTTCTATGATAATTGGAAGCTCGGCATCCACCATTCTGATTTTTGAAATCCAAAAATCATAAACCTCGTCCATATGGATATTGAATATATTTTCAAGGAAAAACTTATACAGGTCTGACCTGTTAGCAGGGATTGACCTTACCTTAGGTCTCGGTTCTATTACCAGATTTATGCCTGCAAATAAAGTATCGGGGGTGTAACGCTGAATTATCATCGCCAGCATATCGGCATATAACCCCTGTTCAGCTGTATTTCCGGTATTCCATATACGTGATTCGGGAGTGTTACCCTGTGATTCGTCAAATGTGTCATATGCCCCGGGACCCGAACGGACTCCGATTACGTAATGTATCCCGCCTGGCCGCAAAAGCCGACCAGCAAATCCGTTCCGTCGATATCTGACTGGCTGATTGCATACGGCGGGTCTTCGTCCATAAATCCATCGATTTGAATTTGAAAGAAATTACCCCCATAATTTTTGAAATCAATAAAATCCTGCAGTGTTTTGGGAGCTTCATATAAAACATTATACCCTCTGAAATAGCTTGGTGTTTGCCACTTGGAATATTTATCATTCGGATATAGAGTATTTCCCTTTATAAAGAGCAGGCAAAACAACAAAATTAGAATTTTTTTATATATCATAAGGTAATTTTAAATTTATAATTTGATTATACATCTATTAAAATTAATAAAAAATTTAATAAAATGTATTACCCAAATAACGGTAGGGTAGTAAAAAAAAGCCTTTTAAGCAGGTTTTGAAGCATCGGCCAGCCTTTTTTTCAAAAGCTTGAGGTTTTCGTTTATCTTATTTATATCTTCCGAGATTATGTTGATTTCGTCTTCTATCGTTATTTTATGGAACTCATGCCGGATTTTGGCAAGCTCTCTTATTTCTTCCTCCCTGCGTGTTTCCTCCATACCGTTTATTATAACACCGATGAAAAGATTCAGAACAATCATTGTGCCAAGAAGTATAAACGAAATAAAATAAGCCGGTGCAGCAAAAGGGTGGGTTGAAGGCTCTCGGGCAATGTTTGCAAATTCCTCATAGCCAAATGCATTTGACCCGAAAATCTGGATATTCATAATTTCAATCCACGCCTCAAGAGTTATTACTTTAAACAGAGTTAACATAGAAACCTGCAGGCTTCCGAAGTGAATAGGGTCGTTTTTACCGAATAAAAATGTTCCCAGAACCGCATAGATGTAAAATAAAATAAAAAGCAAAAGCCCGACATAGCTCATAGATGGAATGCTTTTTAAAAGTGCCCCAACGAGCAATTGGAGCTTGGGCAGTGTTGTAACAAGTCTGAATACCCTTAGGATTCTAGCAAGACGCAAAACTGCAACATAAGCTCCCGCAAAGGGGAGAAAACAAACGGCAACAATCAAGAAATCAAACACATTCCACCCGTCACTGAAATATTTCCACGGCTTAGGGATTCTTGCTCCCATCTTGAGCAGAATTTCTGCGACAAAAATGTAAAGAACAATTCGGTCGAGAATATGCAGAATTTCTCCTGAGCTTTCCATAATTGCTGGATACGTTTCCATCCCCACAATTACCCCCGCAGCAATTATAACAAAGATTATAAAGTTTTGAAAAGCTTTAGCTTCTGTTATTTTCCTGCAAAATTCAACCATTAGCCTTAATTTAGATTATTAAAACACAAAAAATTTTTACGAATATATGCAGAATTGTCTAAACTCTCAATTATTAATAAGTAAGAGACCCGTAGAAACTATTGCGGCGGTTTCGCTTCTGTATTTTCTTATTCCGAGATTAAGGATTTTGCAGCCATTTTGCTCTGCAATTTCGATTTCCTGTTTTGAAAAGCCTCCTTCAGGACCGATAAACAGAGATATTGATTCGGGTTTTTGGGATAATGATTTTAAATCAATTGGGCTTCCGTAATTTCTTTCATCTGCAATCAGTTTTAGCTCTGATAAAGAAGACTGAACTGAATCTGTAAAAATTACGGGTTCCTTCACTGCAGGCAGGAAACACCTTTGAGACTGCTTCATGGCAGAAAGAGCAATCGCTTTCCATCTTTCAAGTTTGTTGGCTGATTTATTGATAACGTTTTCAGAAATTACTGGCTGAATCATATAAGCACCTAGCTCGGTTGCCTTTTCGATTACAAATTCAAACCTGTCGGGACTTTTTAACAGACTCTGGTAAAGCGTGAGCTTTATTTTCGGTTCATTTACATTAGAGCTGCTTTCAAGGATGTCGCATTCAATGATTTCTTTATTTACACTCGAAATTTTAGTTTTATATAAATTGCCAAGCCCGTCCGTAACGAAGATTTCATCACCAGTATTTTTCCTTAAAACTCTTTTTAGGTGTTTTACCTCATCATCGACTATCGTTAAAGACGAGGAAGAAATATATTCCTTTGGTGTGTAGTAGTATTCCAATTTTTTAATTTAAAAAATTTATAGTTTAAAATTTTGCATTTATACTGAATCCGATTTGACCGACAATGGGCTTGCCCAATCTGAATACCCAGTCTGCCCTTAAAACATAGCCAAAGGGAGCGATGAAGTTTAATCCTATCCCCGCACCTGAAATAAAGCGTTTGTTAAAAATATTCTCATGCTTATACCAAACAGTTCCGATATCATAAATTACCGTTGCATACAGGCCGTGTCTCAGGTCGAGATTTTTAATAATTGGCAGGTCCTTTACAATCATCATTTCCTTGGCTCTAACATAGCGCGGCTTTAAAATGGGAATCCGGACTTCATTATATAATGTAAACACATTTTCCCCTTCAAAAGCCTGCCCTTTCCATCCTCTTACGTAGTCGTCGCTGTAGCCAAGATACTCGTGGTTGTAAAACGGAATTATTGCTCCGATTGCAATGCTTGTGTGAAGTCTCGATGCCAGTGTAATGTAATAATTTTTTGTAAAATTAACGGGAATGAAGCTCTGGTTTTCAAGCGTATATCTGCCGAAATTTATTTCTTTATCAATAAATCCGAACCTGTAGTAGGTGGTTTTAAAATAATCTCCTTTTGTGGCATATTCATAAATGTCTCTTGAATCGTAAAAAACACCCCCACCGATTGAAAGATATCTGTCAACGCCGTCGCTAGAAAGAGTTCTGCCCGGGGCGTATTTAGTGACTCTTAAGTGATAAAACCTGTAATCGGTGAAGAGCCCCAAATTCTTTCCGAATTGCCTGCCTATGGTTACTTCAGCTTTGTATTGAGTGTTTTCATAGTTTTCGTCCTCGAAGGAAAGTGTGTTTGAACCGTTTTGTTTGCCCACAGCCGTTAAGCTTTGGTTTCTTGTTCTTGACCAGCTCCCGCCGATGCCGAGAAAAAGACGAAGCTTTTCGCCAATCCAGGGAACATTATAGCTTAGGCTAAAAGAGGGGTTATAGAATACCCTAAATCCAAGATTAACCCTTTCATTTCTGCCCCTGAAATTATCCCACCTTAAGTTCAAGCCCGCCCAGATTTTCCTCCATTCGCCGTCTTCTATTCCTCCCTGCGGGAGGGGCAGTATATACCATCTTTCCTGAACATCGACGTTAAGCGTGATATCTTTTTCAGCAACAGGTATGGGAATTATCTCAACCCTTGTAAATAATGCAAGGTTATAAATGCTGAGAAGGTCATCGGAATATTTTTTTAATGTGAATTTGCCGCCTTCTTTTAAAGACATTTCTCTTGAAATAATTTCATCCTTGGTTACCTTGTTTCCGGTGATTAAAATGTTTTTAACTTTGAGATTTAAAGAGTCAATCTTCAGGGCATTTTCCTCAAACTGCCTTACAAGTGAGTCATCCTGCGCAAGTGCGGGGAGTGTTACGGAAAAAAATAATATTGTCAATAATTTTTTCAAATTGAATAAAACTACAGGCTGTATTTTCTTTTAAGTTCTATTGCCTGAGGGTAATTTGGCTTTGCTAAAATGGCAAGCTCAAGATATTTTTTTGCGTCCTGAATTCTGTTAATATTCAATAAGTAATTTGCTGATGTTGTAAGCATCACTGAATAGGAGAACATAAGTGTTTCATGATAATAATCGTTTCTAGCCGTAGGCGTAAACTTAAAATCGTATATTTCATAATCAGAAACAATGTTGTTTTTTATTGAGTCATTATGTACAAGGCGGAACATTAAACCGTCAGGTACCCTTGCATAGTCTTTAGCAAACGGCTCATTTCGGTTCTGCTCTATTTCCCATGTTGTATAGACTCTTCGCATTGGGTTGTTTGTTACAAAGCTCGTTATCATATCTTCAAACGCTTTTACTATTGTTTGGTCATAGGGTATATTATGCTCAAATTTGTAAAGCTCAGCTAAAAATCTGTCTATTTCATGTTTTGAGTTTTGGTAAAATTCCGGATAATGCTGCTCTAAATATTTATAATACCAGCTTCTTCTCAAAAGCTCTTTATCTACAACAATTATATCACGCCTGATATTTTTAATAAAATTAAAATACCAGCTTGCCGATACCCAGAAATCCCATTGAGATGAAATAATTATGCTGTTAGGTGCTGCGTTTTTAAACATGTTCATTGTAAGCTCTTCAACATAGTAATTTTTACTTTCATCATTAGCCGAGTAGTTTGTGTTTAAAGTAATTAAACCGAGCAGAACCAAAATAATGGCAAAAACAAGCTTTTGTGCGTGTGATTTTAACGAATTGACCGTTAATTCGCACAGAAATAATGCTCCGAACCCAATCCAAACTGCAATCGCTATATATGCCAGCAGAAAATAAGAATAGATGTCATTTATATCGTAATTAATTGAGTAAAACAGGCAGCCAAAAAATGCTAAAATCGTAAAATAGTAAACAGTTAAGTTAAATTTTGAAAGAAAGTAAATACCCAAAATCGAAAATAAAACAAGTGCTGTTCCAAACTCATTCCACAGAGAGCCGGAAAATTTCTGGAATTGCTGAAGAACAATGGGATTGGATGAGGAAATTACAACGTATCCTATTGTGCAGATTATAATAAAGAAAATAAAATGCAGGTTTTGATTTAACGATTTTTGTTTCACCAGTCCGTAAACAGATAATGCAACAGTTGAGCCCATAAGCAATAAAAAGGCAGGAATAGAACCCTTTGCGCTGAATATCCACACCGAAAACTGTTTGCCTGTAATATGCCAGTAAAACCTTTCGAAGTTATAGGGGTTGCCCCATAAAAACGGGGGATTCATCGATGCCCTGACGGGAAGATAAAGATAAACAGAAAATCCAACTAGAAAGCATAAAGCCATAAACCCAAGAAGTCTGTATAGCCTGCTTCTGTTATAAAGATTTTTATAAAAAAATAAAGTTAAGCAAGCAGGCGCAAGCAGAATTGTCGTGAGGTGGTTTGTAAAAGAAAATCCAAGCAAAAATGCAAATATCAGGTAATATCTGTTTTCATTAATAAAAGAACCTTTATTCTCCTCTTTTCTTGTATTGTAAATTGCCTTGAGGAAAACCAGCATTAAAGTAATAACAAAAAAAATATGCATCGGGTAAACCTCAACGGAATTAGCCGCCGCCCAGTATGTTTTGGAAAAAGCTAAAATCAAACAGGAAAAAATAACTATGCCCCATTTAACTGTTTCAGGTATTTCGGATATTTTTTCCTTTTTTGAACCTGAACCCGCTTTTGGTGATTCCTTCTTGTAAATTAATTGCATTTTTGATATTAAATATCTCATTAGGAAGGAAAAAACAAACACCCCCAGAGTACAAAAAAATGCGCTCATTAGATTCAGTTTGTATACTTCGCTTGATGAGAATGGAAGCAATGTAAATAAATGCCCGATTATAGTAAAAAGAGGATAACCCGTCGGGTGAGCAATTCCTAAGCTTGAAGCCACTGCAGAAAGCTCCCCGCTATCAATGAACCAAACAGTCGGGGCAAGCGTCATAAGGTAAACGCTAAAAGCTATAACTGGTACAGCAAAAGCTAAAATTAAATTATAGCTCTTTTGGGTCATTTTTCCCTACAAATGCAGGAGAGTTCGTAGGTTTCTCCCTGCATTAATTAACGTAGACTCCGTCAAGCATTTGCCAGTACAATTCAGCCGATTTTTTAACTGAATTTAATGTGTTCTTCTGCTCGTCTTCGGTTTTGCAGTTTTTCAGAATAGCATCTAGTTCTGTTTTGCTGTGGCGTATGTCAGCTTCGCGGTGAACTGCGAAGAACTCAATTGCATCGGGTGATTCAATGCCGTAAAACTTTTTCAGTCCCTGGATTTTAACACGAGAAACTTCTGGAATCTGACTCTCATAACCGTATAAAGCAGCTAGACCGGTTTTGTAATTATTAGAGCGGCACAGCTCATAAAATCCGTTTATTGATTTTTTTACTTCGTTAACTACTTCGGCATTTTCTGCCTGCTCGCTGCTTATACCGAGTGCTTTTGCGAAATTCAGCCAAAGGGAAGGATGGTCAGTCGTACCTGTCTTGTAGCCGTCCTCATCTGCAATATTTTCAACCAGCATCCGCCTAGTTTCAGCATCCGTGCAGTTTGAGTGAACCGAGCTTACAAACATGGGGAAATGCTTTACAAAATGGTAATACTGCTTGGAATATTCCTGCAATTCCTTAATTGTCAGCTTTCCCTCATTCCATTTCTGGTAGAACGGGTGTTTTAAAATACTTTTTTCTTCAAGAATTTTTTCCAGTTCATTTATAAATTCTTCTTTGGTAAGCATTAATATTTTCTCCTTCTTAATTCTTATATTGTTATTTTTATAAACCGTGTTTACGAATTTGTTATTGCAGGCTTTTTACATATTTTGCTGCAGCCTCTATCTCCTCCGGTGTAAGTTTATTTTTAAATGATGGCATATCCTCTCCGTCTTCGGTTTCGGCTTGCCTGCCGGTTGTTATAGTTGATATTAACTCTTTTAAGCTTTTGCTTTTTGTTTCAGGACGGGTTAAATTAGGCACTCCTTCCAGTTTTCCTTTTCCGTCTTTTCCATGGCATTTAGCGCATCTTTTGGGCCAGATTTTTGAAAAATCTATTTCCTGTGTCTTGCTGTCAACCTCTCCTGTTACATCGGCTTTTTTCTCAGTCTCCTCCTTTTTCTTTTCTTCTTCCTTTTTCTTTTTCTCCTCCTCTTTCTTCTTCATCTCCTCTTTTTTCTTTTCTTCTTCCTTTTTCTTTTCTTCTTCCTTCTTCTTTTCTTCTTCCTTCTTCTTTTCCTCAGCAGAAGGGTTTTCTTTTTGTTCTGTCTGTTGTGTCTGCTGCTGGGTTGTCTGCTGCTGGTTTTGTTCCGTCTGGGGCTGTTCATCCTTCTTACCGCAGGAAGCATAAACTAAAGCGAGAGCTATGAGAAAAATTAAGATTTTAATTTTCATTGGTATTATCCGAAATTTTAGGTTAAAAAGTTTGTTAATTTACCAATTGAATGGCTAATATTCAATATAATATTACAATACACTAATTTTTTAAACAGTTTCTTTTAATTTTTTTTTAATTAAATTTATTCATAGTATTAACAAAGTTTCACTAACTTACAGTTTTATCATAATGTATTTGATTATTCTCGGTCCGCCCGGTGCCGGCAAGGGCACTCAGGCTGCTTTAATTGCAAGTAAACTGAATATAAATCACCTTTCAACGGGGGAGATATTGCGAAATGCAGTAAAAAACGGCACAGAGCTTGGACTTAAGGCTAAAGAAATCATGGAGGCGGGCAATCTTGTTTCAGACGAGATTATGATTGGTATTATTAAAGAAGCATTGGCAACTAAAGAGATGAAAAAGGGCTTTATTTTAGACGGTTTTCCAAGGACTTTAGTTCAAGCTGCTGAACTTGACAGAATTTTAGATGAACTGGGCTATAAGGATATAAGGGTATTAAACATAACAATAGATGACAAAGAGCTTATCAAAAGAATGACGGGACGCGGCAGAAAGGACGATTCTAAAGAAACTGTTAAACAAAGGCTTAAAGTGTATAAAGAGCAAACTGCTCCAGTTAAAGAGCATTATGATAAAAAATCCGTTGTTTTTGATGTTTATGGAATTGGGAACATTGATGAAATCAACACTAAAATTTATAAAATTTTAACTGATAAATCCAATTAAAAAACCTCATTATTACTTTATATTAAAAGCATTTAGGGAAAAAGTTTAAGTTTGCAAATGTATAAATTTAAAACTATTTTTGTGGACTAGCCAATTCAAAACATCTATTATTACATAACAATTATATGAGTTCACACATTAAAGAGACTTCTTTACAGGACGGGAAAATTGTTGTTCTGCATCTTAAGGGTAATTTTGTCGGCGGAGATGAAACAGATGAACTGCAGAATACCGTTAAAAAGCTTAGTGATAGCGGGAACCTGAAGCTGGTTATTGATTTAGGTGAAGTTTCTTATTTAAACAGCTCTGCTCTTGGTGTTTTGATTTCGGCTCATGCTAATTACACTAAAAGAGGCGGTAAAATAAAGCTTTGCCAGCTGAACAAAAATTTGGAAAATTTATTTGTAATTACAAAGCTCAGTCTCATTTTCGATACTTACCCGTCTGAAATGGAAGCTGTGGCAGGTTTTTCGGAATAACTTAATTATCACAAAAGAAACTTATTAAATTATCGGAGGTATAACTTAATTATGAAACAATCTGTTTTTATAACAATAGTCCTGGTAGTTGCGTTTATCGTCTCGCTTGTCATTTTCTTATTCGTATTTGGAAGCCCTAATAATTTTAAAGGCGGGGATACCGTAGCAGGGACTCCGGTTAATGTTTTCGGACAGATTTACAAGGGGGGTCCCGTTGTCACAGCGCTTATGACAATAAGCATTATGGTAATCACTTTTGTTATAGAAAGGCAGCTTTCTCTCCGCAAGGCAAAAGGTCGCGGGGCCATCGAGCCTTTTGTTAAGAAAGTTCAAACCTTGGTGCAGGATAACGATATTGACGGGGCTATTGCCGAGTGCAACAAGCAAAAGGGTTCTATGGCAAATGTCCTCAGGCTTGCTCTGGAGAGATATAACATTGTAAAAGACGACCCAATCGACGGGGAAAAGAAAATGGCGGAAGTCCAAAGAGCCATTGAAGAAGCTATGATGCTTGAAGTTCCGCTTTTGGAAAGGAATCTGGTTGCACTTTCAACAATTGCTTCAATTTCAGTATTAGTAGGCTTGTTCGGGACAGTACTCGGAATGATTCGTGCATTTCAGGCGCTTGCAACTTCGGGCTCGCCTAATGCGACCGAGCTTTCAACGGGTATTTCAGAGGCTCTTATCAACACGGCATTTGGTATTTTTGGTGCTATTGTTGCTATAATTGGGTATAACTTCTTTTCAACAAGAGTCAGCAACTTTACATATATGATTGATGAGGCAACTTATAATATAATGCAGATATTGACTGTTAAATCCAAATAAATAGAGCTTCATTGCTGACCTGCTTCTGGAGAGGTAGACAGGCAGACGCTCTAAAGAAACTAATAAAAAAAATTTTAAGTTTGGAGAAATAAAAAGATGCCAGCAGTCAAAAAACGTGTAAGACCTGCCCAAAGAATAGATATGACGCCCTACGTTGACGTTATAATGCTGATATTAACATTCTTTATTCTAACGGCTCAGTTTAAAGCGGAGCTTTCAGAAGATATTCAGGTCAATCTTCCAAACTCAGGCAATGATACTACAAAGCTGCCTGAGAGAAATGTGATGACTTTGGTTATAAACCGCTTCGGGGATATATTTGCGGACGTTGATAACGTGAAAGTAAGAGAAGATGTTCTGGGTGACCCGGTAGCTTTGGCTGTTTACCATCCCGATAGCACTACTCAGCCAGGTTATAAAAATCCCGCTAATCTGAATGAAAAAGGAGAATTGAATCGACCCCTTGTTGAATTTAACGACAGGGAAAAGTTTAAAAAACTTTTAATCGATTTCAGGTTGTCCTCTAAAAGCAATGTTGGAAAAGACTTGCGTATTGTGGTTAAGGGAGATAAAGATGCTGATATAGGCACGGTCCAGGATTTAATGGAAATTTTAAAGGAAACTAAAAATACACGCTTTGCTTTTGTTACCGATTTAGAGCAGGACGAAAAAGAAAATAAATAAAATTTTTACCGGAGATATAAGAAAATGGCAAGTATAGAAACTGCTGAGGGCGGAGGTGAACGCCGAGGACATAAAAGGAAAAAATGGCTCGCAAAGAAGCGTATTGGCTTTTTTATCGATATGACGCCGTATGTTGATGTTATTATGCTTTTGCTCACATTTTTTATTATGACAACAACCCTGAACCAGCCCCAGGTTATGCAGATTAATCTCCCCAAAGGTGATGTTACTGAGGTAGTTAAAGTTGATATGGGCAATGTTGTATTTATCAGGGTATCTGAAAAGGGAAATATCGGCTTATCAAAAGGTAAATCCGACGGAACCGAAGAACAGCCCATTAAAGTTAACCTTGAGCAGATGAAGCAGTATATCGAAGGTTGGGGAACACAGAACAAGGATATGATAATGATTTTAAAATTCCACCGCAAAGCAAAATATGATCTTATGATAAGCGTGCTGGATGAAATTAATAAAGCAGCAATCGAAAAACGCTACAGCTTTTCCAAAATGGAAGAGCCTGACTTAAAAGTCCTTGAAGCCATAGGCGGATAGTTTTAATAAAACGGAATTGTTTAAATAAAGCCATCTTACGGGATGGCTTTTATTTTTAATAATATTTAAAACCTTAAAAATAACGTTAATATTTTCTTAAATAGTTGTATTTTTGTGCAATATGCTGGCAAAACAAAGAACTATAGCTGAGGCAGTTTCCATTTCTGGTATTGGTCTCCATACAGGAAATAAGTCAAACATGACTTTCAGACCCGCTCCGGATGATTATGGTATAAGGTTTAAGAGAGTTGACTTGCCATCCGCGCCGGAAATTCCCGCAGATATTGACCATGTGGTAGATATATCAAGAGGAACAACCATCGCAGTTGACAGTGCGGAAGTAAAAACTGTGGAGCATGTCCTTGCCTCGATTATGGGCAGCGAAATTGATAATCTTATTGTTGAGCTTGATACTAATGAACCCCCTGTGATTGACGGCAGCGCTAAGCCCTTCATCGATTTGCTATTCAGGGCCGGCTTTGTTGAACAAAGCTTGCCTAAGGATTATCTTGTTATCGAAAATACTCTCCATTACCGCGCTTCGAATAATGAAGTCGATATAGTAGCGTTCCCGATGGATGAGTTTCGTGTAACGGTTATGATTGATTATAAAAACCCTGCTCTTGGCTCGCAATACACTTCGATGTTTAATATGAATGAGTTTCCGTCTGAATTCGCCCCGGCGCGTACTTTTTGTTTCCTTCATGAAGTTGAAGATTTATATGAACAGGGTTTAATAAGGGGCGGTAAATTCGATAATGCAGTGGTGATTGTTGACAGGAAGCTTTCAAGTGATGAGCTCAGTGCATTAATGAACAAGCTTGGCATAAACGAAAGCGTTGTTCTGGGTGAAAACGGGATACTTAATAATACACAGCTCAGGTTCAAAAACGAACCCGCGCGCCATAAAGTACTTGACCTTGTAGGTGATATGGCATTAATAGGTGCTCCAATAAAAGGCCATATTATGGCTGCCCGCCCCGGACATAAGCATAATATTGAGTTTGTAAAAATGCTTCGAAATCTTCATAAACAAAATAAGCTAAAGATGAAATACCAGGTAAAAAAATCATCGGATGTTATACTTGATATAAATGCCATAAAAAAGATGCTTCCACACAGGTATCCCTTTTTGCTTGTTGATAAAGTTGTAGATATGGAAGTCGGCAAAAGAATAGTCGGCGTTAAAAACGTTACGATAAATGAGCCCTTTTTCCAGGGGCACTTCCCTCAAAAACCTGTTATGCCAGGGGTTTTAATAATCGAAGCCATGGCTCAGACTGGGGGACTGCTCCTTTTAAGTTATTTTGACGATTATGAAGGCAAGCTCGCTTATTTTACTTCTATTGATAAAGCTAAATTCCGCAAGCAGGTAATGCCGGGCGACCAGTTGTTTTTCAGCGTTGAAGTTTTGGACAGAAAACGCAATATTTTCAAGCTTAAAGGCAAGGCATTCAAAAACAGTCTGGATGGCGAGCTTGCTGCCGAAGCCGAGCTTATGTGCGCAATTTCCGATGAATAAAACGTGACCTGATTAGTTAAAAAAACTTAATTTTTTAACCTTTTGACGTTATTTTAATTCAAAAAATTAAGTGTATCTTTGTTATGATTAATAGTAAATAATGCAAAACCTTAAAGAAAAAGAGTCACTTAAATCCGTTGTTGAAGTATTAAACCTAAAGAATAAAGAACTTCAGCTTTTGTATGAAACTTCAAGGTTCTTTTCTTCAACAATTGATATAAATGAATTATATGATAAGCTGTTTGAGGTTCTGCTTAATATTGTCGATTTTCAGGACATGTTTGTTGCAAGGTTCAATGAGAAAGACAGAAAGATTAAATACATATATTTAAGGTCTGTTTTAGAGGATGGCAGAATTGACGTTTCCGTTATTCCCGAGATTCCCCTTGCACCGGAAGGAAAAGGTATTTTAAGCGAAGCAATAAGGAAAAACGACACTGTTGTGATTCAGGATTACCAGAGACGCTTAAGAAACGCCAAAAAATTCTACGTTACAAATCAGGGCTCGCTTTCCGAAAGTGAAATTGAAAAGCCTTACCATATTGAATCGGCGATGATTGTACCTATAAAGCTTAACGGCAGGATTTTGGGCTTCATAACCATTATGAGCAAAAACAAAAATGAGTTTAACGATGAGAACCTGCATTGGATAGAAACGGTTGTGAATCAGGCATCAATTTCAAACAAGAATGCGATTTTATATGACGAAGTAAAAAATGAGCTTAATGAGAAAAACGCAATGGAAGAGCAGCTCGGTAAGGTGGTTGAGGAAAGGAATTTGCTTCACAGCGAAGTTTTAAACAGGGTTAAATCTAACCTTAAGTTTTTCTCCTCGCTTCTCCAGTTTCAGGCTGATTATGTAAAAGACCCGGTTTATCTTGAGTATTTTAAAATATCGCAGTCAAGAGTCCACACCCTAACTTTAATTGAAGAAAAGCTCTATAACCAGGACAATTTGTCGCGCGTTGATTTTGAAAGCTTTTTGTATTCGCTGATATCTTATTTGTATACCCATTATGAAATCAACCCCAACAGGATTTCGACCTACGTGAACATCAGGGATGTTAATCTGCCAATCGATAACGCAATAACCTGCGCGCTTTTAATCAGCGAGCTGATTACTAACTCGCTTATTCACTCATTCCCTGAGAAGAAAAAAGGAAACATTACCGTTGAAATGTATCAGGAGTCACCGACCAAATGCTTCCTCTCAGTAAGAGATAACGGCATTAATCTCGTTTCCAAAAAGAGCAAATTAAGCTCTTACAGTATGGTGCTGGTAGGTATGTTTGTAAAAGATCTTCACGGCACGCTTGAAGTCGATAGGCAAAAAGGAACAAAAATTACAGTAAGGTTTTAGCTATCTCCCTCTCTTTTCTGCCCGGTATAAATCATTAATTATGTCTTCAGGAATTGGTTCACCGTCCTCAATCTTATAATATGCTATATGAACGTGCGTCCTTCCTCTTATTGCTTTTCTGCCCGTCCTTCCAACGTATCCTATAGGTTCGCCGGAGACAACAAACTGGCCGACTTCAACAAAGACTGAATCGAGATGAGAGTAATAAAATATCGCCTCGGTTTCGGGGTCAAAAAGCTTCACGTAATTTCCGCTTCTCAGGTAATCACCTTTAAACCATTTTGAATATTTTGAAATAACTATTCCGTTAACCATAGAAACCGCGTAAACCTTTTTCCCGGTTGAATCTTCAACTCCGTTACTGTCCTTATCAAGTATAAAAATATCGTGTGCAGGATGTCCCTTAAACTCACCCCCCTGAAAATAATCAAATCCGTCATCTCTGTAGTCTTTGCCGCCAGCTCTGTATGTTACTGAAGTCCACCCGCTCATCGGGAAAAGCCAGCCGCTGCGTTTCGTAGTTAGGGTTCCCGTAGTTTTGAATTCCTTAACTGCAAGCTTAACATAAATTTTAATTGAATCGATTGCAAAGTCTTCATCAATTTTTCTGTCTCGTATTAGCTCATCGGTTTTGTGCCAGCGCTGAAAAACACTTGTCCCTTGCGAGCTGACAGCACTTTCGAAGAAAATAATCAGAATCAAAGATAATAAAATTTTTTTAATCATAAGTTCCCGCTGCAATTTCCTCTGTTATTTTTGATTTTTCAAGTGGCGATATCTTCTGCGGTTCTTGCTTACTTTCCCTCAAATGATGGTAAGCAATTATTGAGCTTAAAGCTAAAATTGTTCCGCTTAAGATAAATATGAACTCAATGCTTGTGATAGATGCGATAAACCCGCTGGATAGCGGTCCTATGAGATTGCCGAATAAAGTTGAGCTGGACGCTATACCCATTACGCCTCCCTTTCTGGAATCAGGTATACACTTGCTGATAAAGGAATATAATGACGGTAAAACACCTCCTATGCAAAATCCAAGCAGCGCCCTGATTGGAATAAGCTCCCAAACTCCCGTGGATAAAATATGCATTGCATACCCGGCACCGGCTCCAATTAACGCAAATGTCAGATTTTTCCTGATTTCTTTCCTGTCGTTTAATTTACCCCATATAGATGATGATATCACCTGGAACATTCCCACTACACCGAAAATTGAACCTGTTATTGTAGCCAAGTATGCGGACTCACCGATTTTTCTTTCTATAAACAGTGCAAATATAGGCTGTATCATCGATATGCCCGCGGCAGAAATTATCAGCAGAAGCATTGCATATTTTAATCTCGGGTTTTTGTATATAAATTTATAATTATCCAGAACATTTCCCTCAGTGCTTCTTGATTTATTAATTTCCTTAACGAAAAATAACACAAGAATTCCGCTAATTAAACATAATGCCGATGTTATAAAAAATACATATCTGTAACCAAAAGCGTCGGCAAGCATTCCTCCTATAAACGGACCGAGTAAATTCCCCGCAGCTGTGGAGCTTGCTAAAAACCCTATTGCAAAACCCGATTTTTCTTTAGGGGTATTGGAGGATACCAAAGCAAGTGCGGCGGCTATAAAACCGCTCAGGGCTCCCTGAAGCATTCTGAAAATGAACAGCTGAACAACATCTTGCGAGAGTCCGATTAAAAACTGAGACACAGCAAGTCCCAAAATAGCTCTTAAAACCATTTTTTTCTTGCCGACTCTGTCACCCAGCCATCCCCAGAAAGGGATTGCAATAAATGCTGTGATAAAAACGCCTGAGACTACCAAACCGCTCCAGCGTTTTACCTCTGCGGTTTCCGTTACGCCTAATTCTTTAACAAATAAGGGCAAAAAGGGGATTACCATGCTCATACCAATCATTGCAATTAACTGAGCAAACCATATTATGTATAAATTTTTCCGCCAGCCTAGCAAATATTCAAAACCTCAAGACCTGCCTTCTGCAGGCAGGCAAAAATACTCAAAAATTTTCTTTTAATAAATGGTTATGATTAGTTACTCGTTTTCAAGGGCGATTGCGTGAATCGATTCATCGTTTAATGTGCATTTTCCGTCATTGTAAAGGTCAAATTTCCAGCTGTGGCGGGGACAAACTACGAATCTCCCGTCTTCAATCCACGCGTAAGTTAAGTCACCGCCTTCGTGAGGACAAAACTTATTAATTGAATATTTGCATCCGCCCGCATCAATTGTAATTCTTTGCTGTTTGGATTCTATTTCAAGCAGTTTTTTGCAGAATTCGTTTAAATCCTCGGCTTCCAAAACAAGGAATGCCTCAATGATTTTCTGGTAAATATCGGGCTTACGGGTGAGCCTCATCCTGAAAGTAAGCGAAAAGTCGTCCCATGTGATAAGTCTGTTTAAGACCCTTTCGATTTCCCACGAGGGAGCTTTTATGATATAATGATTCTGTTCATGTATTTGAGAAGCGTATGTTACACTTCCTCCCCAAAAGTTTACCTTAATGAATTTATCCGGCTTATCGAAGAGTATGAAATAAAGCGGTGCTGAAATTCTGTTTGAGAGACTCAATTTATCAAGTTTTGACTGTAATTCACATCTAAGTTTACCAAGAATTGCTTCCACATTATCTGCATTATGCCGGCGTTCAGAGAAAAAATTCCTATATTTATTAATGTAGGCTGAAATATGTTCTTCATAGTTTTTTTTATTTATCCTATCGTTGCTTAAATTTATAAATTTCATTGTTCGGCTGTCCAGTGTGTCTCCCGGCATAATATCGAAAAAGTTTATATTGTCACTCTTTATTCTTTTATCAAGATAGCTTAAAAACTTATATGAAAGAGGAAAGATGTTATTTTCTTCAAAGTTCAAATGCTCAATCACCGGGTCAAGGAATCTTGGAGGACCTGCCGAAGGAAGATATAATTTCGGAGAAAGTGTTTCGATTGCTTTGGCTACGGTTTCAAATTTTCCAATCATTTTTCTTCGTGAGATTCTGTCATATTCTTCCTTTGAATATTCATAGCAGGTAGGATGCCAGGTCGCTCCCGAAAACTGGCATGTGAAGACATCAATTTTATTATATTGGCTCTTGATATAATGAACTTCGTCCAGTTTTCGGCAGTCGTTAAAATTCAGGAAATTTTTATTTCCCAGTGACAGATAAATTGCCGAATCACGGTTTAATTCCGAGTCATCAAGAAAGAGCTGTGCGAATCCACCGGGTATTTTGATAATTTCCCTGTCTTTGCATGCGATTAAATTTTTTGCTCCGATTGTGCTTAAACGGTTTTTCAAAACTTCGCGCCTGAAGTCCCCAATAATAAAAGTAAAGTCTTTATTTGTTATGGAATTAAGAAACTCAATATCAAAATGGTCTTTATGTTCGTGGCTAATATATATAAATTTGTCTTTTCCGTTCTCGCTTAGTTTTTCCTTCACAAGTGCGGCAAGGTGGTGGTTGCAGGGGAACTGGAACCATGATGAATCGAATGCGCCGTGCTTTGAAAGCCATGAGTCCATAACAAGTACCATTTCGGAAGTTTCGACGAAGAAGCCCGCATGTCCTAAATAAGTTATTTCCATTAGTGTGCAAAATTTTAAAAAGTGTGCTTATTTTCAAAGTATTTTTTACTGCATAATTATTTCTGCATTTCATTATAATGGCAATTATGGCAATTTTGGAAAATTTGGTAATTCGGGATTATATTGATATTAAAAGAAAAATCGCTTCGTAAACCGCTTATAGCAATAATTTTTTTCTTTGTTATCTATTGTTTGTTCCTAAGCTGGAGCTTTCTTTTTCAGAATGTAGACGATGCTTATATATCCTACAGATACGGGAAGAATTTAATGAACGGCGAAGGATTAGTCTATAATAAGGGTGAATATGTTGAGGGCTACACTAATTTTTTATGGACAATTGTTACTGCACCCTTTACAAAGTTTGAATCCGTGGATGTTTCGTATTTTTCATTAACCTTAGGGCTGCTGTTTTCGGTTGTAAACATTATTTTGCTTACAAAAATAACAAGGCTCTTCAACGACAGGTTTCAGGACTTCTCGAAATACTTCGTTCTTCTCCCTCCCTTATTTTTTGCCTTAGACGATACGATTGCGTTTTGGGCTATCGGCGGTATGGAATTCCCTTTGTTTGTTTTATTTATTCTTGGAATAGTTTACAACTATTTTAAAATAAATAATGCTCCGAAGAACCTCACATATTTAGTGTTCTTTTTTATAATGTGTACTCTTACAAGACCCGAAGGCAATATGATTTTCATAATAACCCTTTTTCATATGTTAATTTTCAGAAAAAGGATAAATGATTTCAAAAAAGTGTTCCTGATTTCGATTGCCTCTTATTTCATCTTTTGTTTGATATATTACGGATTTAAGTATATTTACTACGGACATGTTCTTCCCAATACATTCTATGCTAAAGGCGTAACAGATATTTCGATGAATTTTATACTCGGTGCAAAATATGTTGTATTTTGCGTTGGTATGAGAATTTACTTGCTGCTGTTCATTTTGTTTATCCCGTTTAAAACGGCTCTTAAAAAGTTTAAACTCTCATACCTATTACTCTTTTCGGTGGTATATATTTTGTCGTTAATTGCAGTAGGAGGCGACTGGATGTATGCAAACAGGTTTTTTGTCCCTGTTATTCCGGTTCTTTATATTCTTTCGGCAATGGGCATACTATCTTTACTAATGCGAATTAAAGATTATTTGATTGCTGTTAAGAAGCTAAATGAGCTAAGGCTTAGAAAAGCTGCGATTGTTTTTACTGCAATTTTATCAGCTGTGCTTTTTACAGTAACTTTTTTCAACCTTGAATATATGAAGTTAATCATTGAAGAAGATAACGCAAGATATGAATGGCAATGGTCTATGTTTGGCAAATGGCTTAAAATCAATGTTCCGCCTGAGACTGTAATTGCCGTCGGACCGGCTGGCAAAATTCCCTACTATTCCGAGCTGTATACAATCGATATGTGGGGTTTAAACAACGACTACATCGGAAGGACAGATTCAAAAAGGCTTCAGGCAGGGCATAAAAAATTTGATTTTGAATATGTCCTTTCTAAGAACCCTGAATTTATTATAGGATATGCAGGTTTTACAGATAAAGATATGCCGCCAAGATACCAGAAGTTTAATGCTCCTGAGGATGAATATAAATGTTATGATATTGTGTTCAGGCTGAAAGAGGAGTTTAGAAAAAAATGATTTGAGATTTCTTACTATATAATTATTTGCTGAGCGCAAAACTATGTCTAAAGGCAAATTAACCAAGGCTATGATTCTTTCTGCCGGGTTCGGCACCAGGCTCCGCCCCCTGACGGATAACATCCCCAAAGCTCTGATTATGTTCAACGGCAGACCAATGATTGAGAATGTCATTTTAAAGCTGATTAATTTCGGCATTACCGATATTGTTGTAAACACCCATCACCTTTCAGAAAAGATTGCAGATTATTTTTCATCCAGAAAGTTCGATGCTTCCGTAACTTTAATTCATGAGCAAAGAATTCTCGGCACCGGAGGCGGTATTAAAAATGCAAGAAAGAACTTGGAGGATTCGGGAGACTTTTTGGTTCATAATGTTGATGTTGATACGGATTTAGATTTAACCGAAATGTATAAATTTCATGAGAAAAATAGCGCAATTGCTACACTTGCAGTGCAAAAAAGAGAAACTTCACGACCCTTGATTATTGACTCAAGGAATAATCTTATTGGCAGAACAATTTATGATGAAGACTTAATTTATGGAAAAACCCCATTCCCTTTGAGTAAAATTGCATTTTCAGGGATACATATTTTATCCTCAAGGATTTTCAATTTTTTTCCTGCTTTTGAGAATTTTGATATAATCTCATTTTATATGGAATTGAATGTAAGCACCGAAAATATAGTTGTTTACGATATTGGAAATTGTTATTGGAGAGATTTGGGAAAAACGAACTAAATACAGGTTTTAATGGTTTAAAAGATATTAAAATCTCCTTACATTCATGTAAACTTCAATTAAATTCTTGACAATCTCATTAATTCTGATTAACTTTATGTAATTAGGGGGTAAATTAATTAATCAATTAAGGAGAACAACATGAAAAACATTAAACTGTTTTTCCCGCTTTTTGCTTTTGTTTTGTTTTTGTCCTCGTCCTTTGCGCAGGACATTAATAAGGAAGTCCCGAACCTTCCGAATTATTACACAATTGGTTCGGATCCAACTACAGCGATTTTATCAGCTGAGCAGCCTCAAAACCAAAGCCCGGCAATTTTAGACGAGGTGGCTTCAAAGCTAAGAGAAGCCAGGTTACTCAAAAATTCCAGTGCTCAGAAACTCTATGAGCAGGAATTAGACAGAATTAGTGGAAGTTCAACAACCACGGGCCAGGATTCAAGAATCCCTGAGCCGATAGTTATTGAAACCGATAACAATCAGTCACCGCCATTTAATCAGGACCTTGTAGTTACTCCATCTATTCACAGTGTTCCAAACTGGTGTATAGCAACTGCAACCGTCCCAGTTGGCTGGCCAGGCGCAGGAACAATTTATGCGGCTAGCGGTAATTACAGCGCGGCTGGAACCGATACTATGAGAGTTTACAGGTCAACCAACGGCGGTGTTTCGTGGGCTTCGTATGCCGGATTTTTGTTTGGTGGAACCAATAACTTTAACTTTGTTGGAAACGATTTGGATATGGAGATATGCTATAGCGGAACTACATCTTATCTTTTCTTAATATGCAGAGTAAACAATGCTACCACTGGGACTCATTTTATACAGTGTGCACGTTATAACTTAACTACAAATGCAGTCACATTTTTTAATTTAACATTCCCCGGTGTAACAGCCAATAACAATTATTATAATTGCAGGCTGACAAGCGACTCTTTTATATACACATCAGCTACCTATGTATACTTTGCGACTTCTTTCGATACCGCCGAGGGCTCAGGGAGACGTGTCAGGCAGAAATATGCCCTGCTATTGACTCCATTTGCCGCAGCCATCACGGTGACTTACAGGTATCCTAACGCAGGGGGATGGTGGTGGCATACTGCCGTTCCTACTGGTTCCTATCATTGGGGAGATATTGTGTTCTTTAACGTCAGTTCGACGGATTATGTAATGACAGTTACTAACTTCCCGACTACGGTTGCATTTCCAAGCATGTATCTGGCTTGGAGCACGAACTACGGTACCTCCAATTCAGGAAGTTTAACAATTACTGAAGCAGTAGCAAATATTACTTTTGGGGCCAGAATTGCATCCAACTGTATTAACGGCAACGGCAATGTTATGATTAATTATACTCGTTTGTTTGGCGGTACTGACTGGGACCCGTATTACCGAAAGACAACAAACGGCGGGCTACTCGTAGCCAATTGGACTGGAAATTATGTTGATGCTTCAACTGCAAGGTCAAGATATGTTGACGTAATTGGTATGGTTGGCGTAAGCAATGGATTCAGGTCTGCTTATGCACAGGATTCAACAAGTGCTCCCGGAGGAAGAAACATTCTTTATAGGACATGGACCGGTACTACATACGGCGGTTCATACAGAATGAATGGGCCTGTAACCCCGGATACATCATTCGGCAAAATCAGAGCCGGCTACCGCAACGGCGGCGGCGATGATTGCTTTGCTGTTTGGGCTTCTGGTAATGGAAATGATATGAGGGCTGCTCACTCTTGCGCAACAACAGTGGGAATAAACGGCAACAATAATGGAATTCCCACGGTTTATTCGTTAAGCCAAAACTATCCCAATCCGTTTAACCCGGTGACAAACATTAAATTTGCTATTCCAAACGGAGGGTTAGTAAAGATTGCTGTTTACGATATAACAGGAAGGGAAGTTGCTGCTCTTGTTAATCAAAGCTTAAATGCCGGAAGCTACACTGTGGACTTTGATGCTTCAAGTCTCTCAAGCGGTGTTTACTTCTACAGCATTTCAGCCGGTAACTTTACTGATACAAAGAAAATGGTTCTTATCAAATAAGCTTTTTTTAGTTAATTTTAAAGACCCGCTTAGAAATAAGCGGGTTTTTTTATTGAAAAAAATGGGAAATCTCTGAAAAAACAGTTAGTTATTTATAAGAATATTCCTACATTTAATATTGAATTATCCTATACTCATAGTTGTTTTTTCCTACATTAATTCTTATATTGCCTCAAGATTTCCAAAAAATTTTTTCAACAATTAAGAAGGAGAACAACATGAAAAACTTCAAACTGTTTTTCGGGTTTCTTGTTTTTGCTTTATTTTTGTGTTCGCTTTCGGCACAGGATAAAGTTCCTACCAACGACCAGTGCGGCTATTACTATTCAAATAACAATGGCAACGCAACGAACCCATTGTTTACCTTAGTTCAGCCGGCCCCCAAACAGCAGAGCCCGGAAAGGGAGGCATTACTCAATCAGATTCGGAAGGCAAGACAAAACGGCAATTTCATTGCAGCATATGAGCTGCAGAAGGAAATTGATTTGCAGGACGGTTTTTCGAGTCTGCCTTTGAGCACCAGTCTGGAAACGGGTATTATTTCAAGCTCAGACAACAGAAGCTATCCTACTCCGTTTACCGATGACCCCGATTATCTGCGCTCAACTATTTCCGGAGGAGGGCTATGGGCTATAGCAACGCAAACAACAACCCGTTCAACTGCAATATTTGCAGCAGTAACGGAGTATTTTTCATCCGCCGGTGACCGTATGAGGCTCTATTGTTCATACAACGGCGGGCAGACGTGGGTGCTTAAGTATACATTTAACAGCTTTGCATCTACTGTAGATTGCAGGACGCAAGAACTGGATATTGAACCAATGGTTGGAGCAGCTGGTGATACAGTGTGCTATGTTGTTTTTGGGTATAATTTCAACAATCACGCACTCACACTTGTCGTTAGAGTTGATGTAGATGCGGGAACAGCTCAATTCGGAGTGTGGAGCTTCGGCGGATATACATCAACATCGGTTAACAATTATAATCCAAGGGTTACAAGCGATAACTTGGTTTACGGCAGCGGCGCATATGTATACATTACAGTTTCTAATGACTCCGCGCTTTCCGGAGGAAATAAAAAAGTTACTCAAAGGTTTGCTGTGAACCTTACTCCTTTTACAGGTAATACTTTATCTTACCGCGTTGCAAACACTGCAGGGGGAGGATTCTGGTGGTACAGCTCTTCAGCACCGTCATCATCTTACTTGTGGCAGGATGTTGGCTTTTATAATCCTTCGGGTAGTGACAGGATTTACACTGTATCTGACTTCTCTCACATAAATACTTTGTATAATGCATGGAGCAATAACTACGGGACATCCAATGCCGGCAGTGTAACCATAGTAGAAACTGTTAGAATCGACCGTGCAAGAATAGCTTCAACCGAAGGTTCAAACCAGCAAAATCTGTGCATTGGCTACAGAAGGCTCTTCAGCATTTCAGGTAATGACTGGGATTTCAGGGGCCAGTTTACTACTACTGGGGGGACAACAACTGGCTCATTTACAGCAAATTATCCTGACTTCACTACAAACGAAAGCAAACATGTTGACTTACACGCAATAAAAGGCTCAACTGGGCGGTACGTGTTTACCAATACTACTACTAATAACATGAACGTTTACTGGAGACAGACAAACAGTCCGACAGGTGCCTCCTACACAACTTCCCCATTAGTAGTTAATAATCTGTCCGCGGATACTACGTTTGGCGGTTGCAGATCAGGTTACAGACGCGGTTACACTGATTCAAGCATTGCTGTATGGTCATCAGGAAACGGAGCCAACGCTTACTGTTCCTATGCTATTGTTAGCACAGTTGGCATAAACAGCAATAATAACGAAGTTCCGAATGTATATTCATTAAGCCAGAACTATCCCAATCCGTTTAACCCGGTGACTAACATTAAGTTTGCAATTCCAACCGGCGGGTTAGTAAAGATTGTTGTTTATGACATAATGGGAAGGGAAGCAGCAATTGTTCTTAACCAGAGCCTCAATGCGGGAAGCTACACGGTTGATTTTGATGCTTCAAGCCTGTCAAGCGGCGTATATTTCTACACAATAACGGCAGGTGATTTCAAGGATGCTAAGAAGATGATGCTAATCAAGTAGACACGCTGGATTAATTTTTTACCCCAAAGCCTCTCGTGAAAACGGGAGGCTTTTTTATTGAGATTAAGTTATTTGGCTCAAATTCTTTAGCATAAGTTCTTTGGTCTTTGGTAGTGGTACAGTTTGGATTTCCCTCACTTTTGTTGACAACTTGTCAATTTATGTGAATAGGATTTCCACAAATAATTACTTATTATTATGAGAAATTTACCTAAAAAACACAAAAAAACTAAAAAAATGATAGGTTCAAAAAAATTAGGCACAGGAATCTATACAATACCCGATATCCATTTAATATTGGGTTATCCTTTATATAAAATTCGCAGATATATACGTAAATATTGGGATAATTTAGGTATGTTTTTATATAAAGATACATATAGTTGGATAGACGGAAAAAGAAAAGTTGTTCCTTTTTTAGTATTAATTGAGCTATATACTTTTTTTGAAATGTTAGAAAAAGGTGCTAAAACTAAAGCTATTGCAAAGACACGAAAAGAAATGGCGATAGAATTTAAAACTCCCTACCCTTTTGCATATAGAGATTATCTTGTCGAAAGAAATACGATTAGTTACTATGCAGGTAATCTTTTAATTACTGCTGATAAAAAACAACAAACGAGTTTCGTAAATATGATTGAAAAGTTTGGCAAAAAAGTTAAATTTAAAGAAAATTTAGCATATCAATTTTTCCCGTTAGCTAATAGCGAGAATATTTTAGTTGACCCTCGTCATCAATTTGGGCAGCCCGTTATCAATAAAACTAATATCCCTACAGAAACAATATATTTAATGCATAAAGCTGGGGAAGAGAAAAAAGCATTATCGGTTTTATATAATATATCGGAACAACAAATAAAAGATGTTATTCGTTTTCACGAATATTCTAAAGCTGCGTGACAAATATTTATTTAGCCGCAAATCTTTCCCCCTATGTTGCCGAAGCATTAAATCTACTCAATAGAAAAGATTTTGATAAATTCAGAGTTTACTCTACGATAGATATGTTTGGTGAAGACGCTGAAGACGAAGATATTATACCTGTGATTGGCAAGGAAAACGGTATCTTAATCACTAAGGACTATAGACTTAAAATCTCATTTCAATATGAATTATGTAAACAACATAATTTAGGTATGTTTTTCTTTAAACCTGAAGAAAAACATTTAAAACATTGGGATATTGTTAGATTATTAATTAAAAATTGGGAAGAAATGATGAGTATAATTGAAACAAAGCAACGCCCTTTCGCTTATTATTTGTATTCAAGACGTAAAATAAAAGAATTTAAATGAAATTTTTAAGCTACTTTCCGATAATCCTTTCCATAATTTAAGAACATTTCCCAATTCCAAAATGATTTGGAAATTCCTGCTTTCATTGCAGGGGTACAGCGTATAGTTTTATGATTTCTCATAAAATTATAATAGAAAAAATGCAATGCTACTGCATATTTTAAGTTGTCTAATTTTTTACTGAAAGCATTTGTCAAACGAGTAAATCTACGCATTTGCATTCTCATAGTTAAATTTTGACGTTCTACATAACTTGTAGAAATATGTTTTAATTCGGGTTCACCGAAGATAGGAATTATATTTACACCTGTAATTCTTGCAGGACTGTATTTTTTTTCTTCCCGCACTTCTTCCCCGTACATTTTATGTATTTGTGCATAAGCTATTTCACTTCCAAAAACCCTTTTAACTGCGTATTTGTAAGGTGAAAAACTATCACTTGATAGTTGAAATTCAGTTGAAACCCTTGCGTTTAAATCCTGCATAAATGTATTAGTATTTTCTGCACTTCTTTTACCTACTAAATAATTAATAACAAGTTTTGTTTCAGCGTCTAAACTTACAAATGTATATTGGTCGCCTTGCTCGTTTTTATCTGAATAATATCTTTGTTCTAAATCAAGTTGTTTCTGTTTTTTACCAACATAAGCCCAAATTTCATCAACTTGAATGTAATTTGATTTAATGTTTACTAATTCACTATCTAAAATATTCTGTGCTTGTTTACCTGCTGTTTCAAGTACTTTCATAATAGTTGTTCTATGGATATTTAACATTCTTGAAATAGAACGTAAAGAATTTCCCTCAACTAATGCAGATAAAATTTGGATTTGTTTTTGGATGGGTAGTCTATTCATTGCAAGTTCCTTTTTTCTAAGCCTGCAATGAATTATCTTTCGGAAGATTCATTTGTCTGTGTACGCAGGCAATTGGGTTTAGGGCTTTTTAGGTATTAGCGTATCTAATTAGCCCGATTTTATTTATTAACTATAACAAATATACTTACTGAATTAACTACAAGAGTATCATTTGTTGATATTTTTTTAATAAAAAAGAAACCCCCAAGTAAATGGGGGTTTTCATCAAAAAAAGTTTAGTTTAAGGTGTAAGTTATCTTTTCGTTACAAAAATATAGTCAAATCAAATTTATGTTCCAAATATATAATAATAAGTATCCAATGTCAAATCAAAAAAATAACGCATTTCGGTTATATTTTTAGCCATTCTTGGTCTGGCTTCGCAATTAATCTTGCATTATTATAAGCCATCTCTAAGGTTAAACAAGTTCGGGCAGTGTAAAAGTTCCCAGCTTTATTCGCAACTACCGCTAAATCAGCAGTTTGAGGGGCTGAAAAACACAAAGGCAATAATAATTGTATTCTACCCTCAAAATACTGTGGAATTGCGGTTTTGTAATTCATCTTAATTTTTCTACGGGTCAAATCTATCGCACCTGTTAACAGACTTCTTATTTCATATGGAGTACGTGATTTAACACTATCAGGCTTTTACCCTCGTTCTCGATTTTTCTATAAGTGTGATGAACATAATTATATAAGATTTTATTGGGAATAGCAGGATTTGGGCTAAAATCCCAGTTTTCTGGCACAGCCAAAGCCTTTAATTCATTTAGGGCTTTGTCAAAGTCTGGAAACCAAGCAAACTGAAATAATGGTTTTATTATTGGTGGTCTTGGAGTAGTATGCATTAGGATTATCTACAAATATACGGTTAATTTTTTTTACTTTCAATATTACTTTTTATACAGTAAAAAGAAATGAAAAGCAAATTCAGAGAGGGCAAAATGACGGGAAAAAACTTTAATTATTGTTTATATTTATAGGATATTCAAACTGTACCACTACCTGGTCTTTAGCATAAGTTCTTTGGATTGAATAACTTATCTTAATGAGCTATATTTCTTAATTATTCAATTAAAAATTCTTGTTTTTATGATAAACTGGGCTTTAATTTTGGGTGTTTCGAGCGGTTTTGGAGCTGCAACAGCAAGAGCTTTTGCCGAGGAAGGATACGGAATAATCGGGGTTCATCTGGACAGGGCTTCGACTATTGGCGATGTTAAGACTCTTATCGAAGAATTGAAATCAAAAGCACGAGGTGTTCATTTTTTTAATGTTAACGCCGCCGACGCCGAAAAAAGAATGTTCGTTCTTGATGAAATAGAAAATAAAATATTCAAAAAAGGCTCCGATACTGTAAGATGCCTGATGCATTCGCTTGCTTTTGGAACTCTGAAGCCGTATCTAGGGGATAAGTCCGACGACGATTTAACTCAAAAACAGCTTGAAATGACCATTGATGTGATGGGCAACAGCATTGTTTACTGGACAAGAGACGTTGTAAGAAGAAACTTAATGGCTCGCGGAGGAAAGATATTCGGAATGACTTCCTCCGGCGGTCACAGAGTAATTTACGGCTACGGTGCGGTTTCGGCTGCCAAGGCGGTGCTTGAATCGCACTGCAGGCAACTTGCAATGGAGCTTCCTAAATTTGGGATATCCGTTTCACCAGTTCAGGCAGGCGTTACCAATACTCCCGCGATGAGAAAAATTCCAAGGTCAGATTTAATTGTAGAAGACGCCTTAAGAAGAAATCCGTTCGACCGGCTCACCACTCCCGAAGACGTTGCCGAAATTATCGTTTCAATAACCAAGCAAAAGGGAAACTGGATGAACGGCAATATGATTTATGCCGATGGCGGCGAAAATATTGTTGAACTTTAATGTTCGGTTAATCGGTTAAAATTGTTGAACAGTTAATCAGTATCAGTTAATCAGTATCAGTTAAGCAGTTGATTAGTTAATTAGTCGATAATAAAATTATGAAAAAATTATCTTTTCTTTTAATACTGGCTTTACTTACAACTGGACTTATGGGCTGCCTGACGGTCGAGACTAAGGAATACTCTTTTAAGCTGAAGAAAGGAAATTCCGGAGAGGGCAGGATAAAATATATAAACATAATGCGTTCTGAGGATTCAGCAACTACAATTGAAAATGACTATGATGAGCTGATTAACTCATACCTTAAGGGCAATAAGCCGGAAGACGAAATACTCGGCGTCAAAAACGTTAAGAAACGCCTCTTTGAAGAAGACAACCATTTATGCGGCGAGATAACCTTTGAATTTGACGATATAACCACGCTTAAATTCTACAAATACAAAGATGATGTTTGGTGCTATCATATTCCGGCAAGCGGCTTTGGAATTTTCGGAGGGAGTGAATCGTTTTTCTCTTCAAACGGAACTTACGGGGGAGAGAATATGCCCGTTGTATTCTGGAGCGGAAAAGGAAAAGAGTTTGAGTTTAAGACAACGGTTTACCAGCCTGACCCGAAGAATGTGAGTCTGCTTGAAATTTGGAAAAAGAACGACGGGAAATAGATTAATTGCTTATGCCCCCGTGGTGAAACTGGATATCACGAGTGACTACGGATCACTTGTTTCGGGTTCGAATCCTGACGGGGGTGCATGTTTTTCTATTCTCTTATAGGCTCAACATCCCAAATTTCGCTTGAATATTCTTTAATCGCCCTGTCGCTTGAAAATTTTTCCATTCTTGCTACGTTTAATATCGATTTTCTGAGCCAGCTATCCCTGTTTAAGTATTCAATTTCTGCTTTTTTGTGTGTCTCGTAGTATGAATTAAAATCAGCCATTACAAAATAGTAATCGTTGTAAAGTACCTCATTTACAATCGGGTCAAATATCCCCGGCTCAGTTTTGTTGAAATAATCTGACTTAAGCATATCGATTACAGGCTTCACCTCCGGACTCTTTTCATAATAATTGTATGGTTTGTAACCTTCTTTTCTTTTTTGCAGTATCTCTTCGGAAGTCAGCCCGAAGATAAATATATTTTCATCGCCCACTTCTTTTCTGATTTCAATGTTTGCCCCGTCCAGTGTTCCGATTGTCAATGCCCCGTTTATGGTGAACTTCATATTTCCTGTTCCCGAGGCTTCAAATCCTGAAGTTGAAATCTGCTCGGATAAATCCGAAGCGGGAATTATTTTTTCCGCAAGAGTTACGCCGTAGTTTTTTATAAATAAAATCTTAAGCTTATCGCTAATTTCTTTATCATTATTCACTGCATCTGCTACCGAATTTATAAGCTTTATGATAAGCTTCGCCGTCAGGTATGAGGGAGCCGCCTTGCCGCCGAATATCACTGTTCTAGGAACTATTACATTGTTCGGATTTTCTTTAATCCTGATATACAACGAAATCACTTGCAATATATTCAATAGCTGCCTTTTGTATTCATGAAATCTTTTTACCTGGGTATCGAATAGCGAGTTAATATTAATGTTGGTTTTTATGTCCCTGCCAAGATAATCGATTAGTTTTGCCTTATTTCTTGTTTTAATTTCATGCCAGCTCGTTTTAAATTTCTCGTCATCAGTATATTTTTCTATTTTCCTCAGTTCCCTCAAATCTTTAATCCATTTATCGCCTATTTTATCGCTTATCAGTTCCGCAAGTTCGGGATTTGCCAAGAGCAGAAACCTTCTTACGGAAATACCATTGGTTTTATTATTAAATTTCTTAGGCTGAAAATTATATAAATCGTTGAATATATATTTTTTAAGTATTTCTGAATGCAGCTCTGCAACACCGTTAGTCGAGTGGCTTCCGATAATTGCAAGATTAGCCATCTTAAAACTTTTTTCCTCTCCGTTAGTCCTGATGATTGACATTTTGGAAATAATACTTTCATCCGTCGTATATTTTGCTTTAACCTCTGCAATAAACCTGCTGTTTATTTCATAAATTATCTGCACATGTCTCGGCAGAAGCGTGTTCATTAAGCCCTCGGGCCACTCCTCAAGCGCTTCGGGAACAATTGTGTGATTTGTATAGGCAAATGTTTTATGAGTAATCTCCCAGGCGTCTCCCCATTCAAGCCCTTCGTTATCCATTAATATTCTCATTAAGTCGGCAATTGCAATAGCCGGGTGTGTGTCGTTCAGCTGTATTGCGGCTTTATCGGGGAAATCCCTGAAATCCTTATTGTTTAGTTTAAAGTTATAAATAATATCCTGCAATGTTGCCGAAACAAAGAAATACTGCTGGCGAAGCCTTAAGATTTTCCCTTGCGGAATTGAATCATTCGGGTACAGAACTTTTGATATGGCTTCGGATAGGTTTTTGTTTTCAACAGCTGATAAATAATTGCCCTGGTTGAAGTAGCTTAGATTAAATTCATCGGTTGATTTTGCCTGCCATAGTCTTAGCGTATTAACAGTATTATTTTGGTAGCCTGGCACGGGAACGTCGTGCGCAATTGCAAGAACATCGTCTGTATTAACCCAATTATATCTTGTTCTTCCGTTTTCATCGGTATATGAGTTAACTGCGCCGTTAAAATGAACTCTATATGTAAGCTCAGGTCTTACAACTTTCCACGGACTGCCGTATCTAAGCCAGTGGTCAGGTTTCTCAATCTGCGCTCCGCTTTCAATCTCCTGCTCAAATATACCGAATTCATACAAAATCCCGTAGCCGTAAGCCGGAAGCTCAAGGGTTGACATCGAATCCATAAAGCAGGCGGCAAGTCTTCCTAGTCCTCCGTTGCCGAGCCCCATATCGGGCTCTTCCCTCATTATTTTATTTAAATCGTATCCAAAGTTTTCAAGCAGCTTCCTGCATTCTTCATAAAGTCCGGTATTAATTAACGTGTTGCCGAGCAGGCTTCCCATTAAGAACTCAAGAGATAGATAATGGACCTTTTTTACATTTTTTTCATTGTAATGGTTCTGCGTTCTGAGCCAGTTTCTTGTCAGCCGGTCCCTTACGGCTAGTGAAATTGCCTCAAGAATATCATAGTCGGTTACCGTGCTTCTGTCTTTTACTAAATCGAACTCCAAATGCTCGGCAAACTGTGTAATCAGAGAGCTTTGCTTAACCTTTGCTCCGTCTGTAAAGAAAATCGATTTACTGCTTTTTGACATAAATATCTATCTTTCTCCGGAAAATAATATCAAGGATAAATGAAGTCTTTTGCAATATCTTTAAATCTGGCGGCTTTAAGGTCTTTAGGCGAAACAATGGGACTTTTAACCTTCCAGTCTATATTTAAATCAGGGTCATTGTATAAGATAGCTCTTTCGCTTTCTTTATCGTAATATTCGGTGCATTTATAATGGAAAATTGCCTCATCCGATAGAACCGAAAATCCATGCGCAAAGCCGGGGGGAATCCAAATTAAACTGTGATTTTCTTCCGAAAGTATTGTTGATACATATTTGCTGAACGTAGGTGAACCGAAACGGATATCAACCGCTGCATCCAAAACACTGCCGTAAATCACCTGGCATAATTTGCCCTGTTTAAAATCGCCGGCCTGGTAATGAAGCCCCCTGATTGTTCCCATTTTTGATTTGGAAATATTATCCTGAACAAAATCGAACTTTATTCCGTATTCATCCAGCACCTTTTTCCTGAATGATTCGAAAAAATATCCGCGGTCATCGGAAAATATATCGGGTTTTATTATAAGGACTTCCCTGATAGAAGTTTCTACAATGGTCATTTTATTTATTTTGCCCTGTCCTTGTAAATTTTCTGCAAATAGTCCCTGTATGAACAGCTTGGCATATTTTCTATCAGCACTCTGAATTTTGCAGCATCTATAAAATTCATATGGAGGGAAATTTCTTCTAAGCAGGCGACTTTCAAACCCTGTCTTGCTTCAATTGCACCGAAAAAATTTGACGCCTGCAGAAGCGCTTCGGGGGTTCCTGTATCAAGCCACGCTATACCGCGGCTGATTTTTTCCACGCTAAGCTGTCCCCGTTTTAAATACTCTTTATTTACGTCTGTTATTTCAAGCTCGTTCCGTGCCGAGGGCTTCAGATTATGAGCGATTTCAACTACCTGATTATCATATACGTATAAACCGGGCACTGCGAAATCGGATTTTGGACTGGAAGGTTTTTCTTCGATTGATGTTGCATTTCCGCCTGAGTCAAATTCTACTATACCGTATCTTTCCGGGTCGGTTACCCTGTAGCCGAAAATCGTAGCACCCGATTTTCTTTCAAGCGCTCGTTTAAAGAAATCGATATTTCCGTAGAAAATGTTATCGCCTAAAATTAAGCTTACGCTGTCTTTGCCGATGAATTTTTCTCCGATAATAAATGACTCTGCTATACCGTTTGGCTCTTTTTGCTCCGCATATTGGATTTTAAGTCCCAGCTGAAAGCCATTGCCGAATAATTTCTCATATTGTGGGAGTGTTTCATTATTTGAAATTATGAGAATATCTTTGATTCCGCCAAGCATCAAAACCGATAAGGGGTAATAAATTAGTGGTTTATCGTAAATTAAAGTTAATTGTTTGCTGTAAATCTGTGAAACAGGGTACATCCTTGAGCCTGCACCGCCGGCCAATATTATTCCCTTCATTTATGTTATTTTAGAATTTTCTCCAATAAAAGTAAACTCCTGCCTGCTGCAGGTCTACCTGGCAGTTGACAGGCAGGCAAAGATAATTTTACAATTTTTTTATTACAATGTAATTAAATAAATAGAATATACCATCGGCAAGGGTTAAAAACATCAGTTTAATTATAAAAATTTTGGTTTATTTTGCGCCTGTCTTTATACCGGAAACTATGAAAACTGTCAAGCTATCCATTCACAATAAAAAAGATTTAAAATTAGCTGCAAATTTAGATTTACCAGATGGGAATGTTAAGACCTATGCTATTTATGCTCATTGCTTTACATGCTCTAAAGACTTAAAGGCAATTATAAATATTAATCGTTCGCTGACTAAAATGGGAATTGCCTCGCTCAGATTCGATATGACCGGAATTGGTGAAAGTGAAGGCGATTTTTCGGAGACAAATTTTTCAACCCAAATTGAAGATTTCCATTCAGCGGCTGATTTTTTAAGCAAAAATTACAAAGCGGCTAAATTATTAATCGGTCATTCACTCGGGGGTTGCGTTGCAATTTATGCATCACTAAAATTACCGTATGTTAAGGCGATTTCTGTTATAAGCACTCCTTCTGAGCCTTCCAGTCTTTCCCGAAAATTAAAAAATACCAAAAACAGAGCAATTCAAAACGGCTTTTCAATCACAGAAATCGGAGGCGTAAAATTCAAATTTAAGCCGCAGTTTTTTTATGACATTGAAAGCTACAGCTTAAAGGAAGAACTTAAAAAGTTGAAAAGACCGTTTCTTATAATGCATTCACCAACAGATACTTATAATGATATTTCAAACGCGGCAGAATTATTTAAAAACGCAAAACATCCCAAAAGCTTTATTTCGCTTGATGGAATGGACCATTTGATGCTGAAAAAAGAAGATGCTTTTTATGTTGGTAATTTAATCGGAATTTGGGCTGAGAAGTATCTATAGTTAAGTATCTATAGTTAAGTATCTATAGTTAAGTATGCAAATTAATGAAATGAAGGGTCGCATACGTGCGACCAGGATATAAAAAAGGCAGGCTTTGGGTTTCTAAAGGAGAAAACAATACAGGAGGAAATCAGCGAGTCGTTTTGATTTTCCACTTGCCGGGCTCAGGAGGCAGAGGTAGAGCCCGGCTCTTTGTTTTTCCCATTGCCTGCCAATAATAGTAACACTATTTGAATTAAAAAAATTGCATACCCTTTCTTTTATTGTATATGTCCTCTTGTTTAAATGTTTTGAAAATCTTATCAAATTTCGGTATATTTATTAAATTTATGCATGAAAACGAGTTTTTTGTTGATAAGGATAAGTTTACTGAGTCGGAAAAACACAGGGCGGCGAGAAGTCTCTGGTATTATTCGTGGATAAGATTTAAGCGTAATCGCCTTGCAATGGCGGGCTTATTTACGCTTGTTTTGCTTATTTTAATTGCGATTTTTGCGGGTTTTATTGCGCCTTTTGACCCGATTGACCAGACTCTTGAATATGCTACCAGACCTTCCGGTTTTAAAGGAAATGTGCTCGTTAAAAAAGCTTTGGACGGAACCGATTTTATTCCGATACAGAAAATAAACCGGGTTACTGCAGATTCCGTTTTTTATAGGGATTTTACCGGCTCAAATGCCTCAATACCTGTTTGGGAGCTTGTTGGTCAAAACCAATCTGAATGGCATCAGGAACCAACGTATTTTTTAGGTACTGACAGATACGGCAGAGATATCTTAAGCCGGCTAATTTACGGAAGCAGGATAAGTTTATCGGTCGGTGTGATTTCTGAAAGCATAGCAATTTTTATTGGCGTCGTTCTGGGCGCGCTGGCCGGGTATTTCAGGGGTAAAGCAGATGCATTTATAATGTGGCTTATAAATGTTGTGTGGGCATTTCCTTCAATACTTTTTATTATTGCTCTTTCCGTAGTGCTGGGCAAGGGCTTTTGGCAATCATTTGTTGCTATTGGACTCACCGGCTGGGTGGAAATTGCAAGAATTGTTAGAGGTCAGTTTTTTTCATTGAGAGAAACCGAATATGTCGAAGCAACGCGGGCATTGGGGTATAAGCCGATTAGAATTATATTTAAACATATGCTACCAAATACTATAGGACCTATTATTGTAACCGGAACAGCAGGGCTTGCCCACGCAATAATTTTTGAAGCGAGCTTGAGCTTTTTAGGGCTCGGCGTTCAGCCGCCCACAGCAAGCTGGGGGCAAATGGTGTTCGATGGCTACAAGTATATTGTTGCAGGAACAAATTACGGGCTCGCTATATACCCTTCGGTTGCAATTATGTTAACGGTTTTTGCTGTAAATCTGATTGGCGACGGCCTCCGCGATGCATTTGACCCTAAAATGAGAAGATAAAATAATGAATGATTTTAAATATTTATATTATCTTACAAAAGTAGATGGATTAGGTTCTGTAAGGATTAAACGTCTGCTCGAGAAATTTAACTCTCCCGAAGAAGTCTTTAACTCAGCAGCTGCTGAACTTGCCGAAGTGGAAAATATCAGTATAAAGACAGCAGGGGAAATACTGAGCTTTAAAAAAAGTTTTCCTGAAACTGAAAAAGAATATTCTGCCTTGCTTAATAAACTAGATAAAATGAAAATCGGTGTAATTTCCTATATCAATAACGATTATCCCGAACTGCTGAAAAAAATTTACGACCCGCCGCTCATTTTGTTCTACAAGGGAAGCTACAACAAGGAAAGTTTAGCAAACTGCATCGGTATTGTTGGAACTCGTAAACCCACTGATTACGGCAGAAACGTTTCGGAAATGTTCGCCCTGGAGCTTTCAAATATTGGCATAGCGGTTGTAAGCGGTTTTGCAAGGGGAGTGGATACAATTGCGCACAAGTCCGTTTTGGATAATAAAAACTCAACTGCTGTAACAGCCGCAGTCTTCGGGTGCGGAGTTGATGTAATTTATCCACCCGAAAATTATGAAAGAATGGTCTCCGAAGGCGTAATAATTTCCGAATACGAACCTTCTTCAATTCCCGATGCGGTAAATTTCCCGAAAAGAAACAGAGTCATAAGCGGGATTTCGCACGGGGTTTTAATCATTGAAAGCGGAGTTGACGGCGGCGCTATGATTACCGCTAGGTGTGCATTGGACCAGTCAAGAGAGGTATTTGCAGTTCCCGGAAGCATAGGCTCAAAAACAAGCAGCGGGACAAACAGCCTCATAAAAAATTCTCAGGCAAAGCTTGTGGAAAATCTTGATGATATACTGGAAGAAGTTCAAAATAAAATGCTAAATTTGGCTTTAAATTACAAAAATAACGGAAAAGCTAAGAATTCTGTTAATTTAGATTTAAAAGGCAACGAAAAGCTGATTTATGATGTTATTTTAAATAAAACCGAGCCGCTCCATATCGATTCAATTTCAGAGGCGTCGGGATTGAATATATCCGATTCACTGGTTACTTTGCTAAGTTTGGAGTTTAAAGGATGCGTTGAGCAGCTTCCCGGAAAAAGGTTTAAGGCAAGATAAAATGCTAAAGAATATTCAGGGACAATACTTACAGCAGAAATTATCACCTCAGGCTATACAGGCTCAGCTTCTGCTTGCTATTCCAACATTAGCCCTTGAGCAGGAGATAAAGAAACAGCTTGAAGATAACCCAATGCTTGAAGACTCTGCCGACGTTGACACCGGAAGTAATGATGAAGCAGAGTTGAGCAGCGAAAAAGAAGATGAATACGGGATTGATGAATGGAATAAATACAGCGAACCCCGTGAGTTTGCAAGAACAGAAAATGAAGACAGGACTGAATATTTAATTAACAAGCAGGCGAAGCTCAAGGAAACTCCGCTTGAACAGCTTTACCGGCTGGGACTTGATAACGAGCAGATAATTATCGGCGAGGAAATCCTTGGCAGCCTTGATGATGACGGATATTTAAGGGAATCACTTGAAGGAATTTCTGAAGATATTAAAAAGAAGTACGACATTAATGTTTCAATAAATGAGATTGAAAACGTCCTTAAAATAATTCAAAAGCTTGACCCGATTGGAATAGCATCGAGAAACCTTCAGGAATGTCTAACGGTTCAGCTTGAAGAGCTTGAAATTGATTCCGGTGATAAGCAGCTTGCGATAAAAATGATTAATGTATGCTTCGATGAGTTCAGCCATAAGCATTTTGAAAAGCTTTCAAAGCTTTTGAATGTTCCGCTCGAGAAAGTAAGCGGGCTCTTTGAAATAATACACAGGCTTAACCCGGTCCCCGGAAAGCAGAATATTGCTGCCGATTATGTGTATCCGGATTTTATAGTAAGAAAAACCGACGGAAAACTCCAGATTGAGCTTAACGAGGATTCTAATCCAAGGGTTAGAATCAGCAAAAGGTATCTGGATTTGCTGAAGGCAAAGGATACAGAGAAGGAAACAAGGGAGTTTTTGAAAAATAAGCTCGATTCAGCCAAATGGTTTTTAAACGCAATTCAGTCAAGAAAAAACACAATGCTTAAGGTTATGAATGCAATCGTAAAAAGGCAAAAGGAGTTTTTTGAATCAAGCGGCGAGAATTTAAAGCCAATGTTCGAAAAAGACATTGCCGATGAAATCAATATGGATGTCTCAACCGTAAGCAGGGTGGTTAGAGGCAAATATGTTCAGACTGATTTTGGCATTTATGAATTGAAATACTTTTTCTCCTCCGCTATGCACACCGGAAGCGGCGAGGATGTTTCAAACAAAATGGTTAAGGAAAAAATCAGAGAAATGATTGATTCAGAGGACAAGTCAAAGCCCTTAAGCGATGAAGTGATTGCAGAAATGATGAATAAGTCGGGTTTTCCCCTGGCAAGGAGAACGGTAGCCAAATACCGCGAATCGATGAAAATACCCAAAGCAACTATGAGAAGAAAAATAGCTTTGTAACTTTAATTAAAGAAAGAGAGTAATTTGAAAAACCAAATTTTAAGCACAACTGTAATAGGACTGATTAAAGACGGGAAAGTTGCAATGGGCAGTGACGGGCAGGTTACGGTGAGCAATACTGTGTTAAAGCATAATACAAAAAAAGTTCGTAAATTGTATAATAATAAGGTGCTGGCGGGCTTTGCCGGCTCAACAGCCGATGCTTTAACGCTTTTTGAGAAATTTGAGTCAAAACTTGAACAGTATAAGGGCAATCTCCCGCGAGCCGCTGTTGAGCTTGCCAAGGACTGGCGGACTGACAGGTATTTAAGACGGCTCGAGGCGCTGCTTGCCGTTATGGACGGCAAAAATGCTTTTATAATCTCAGGCAATGGCGATGTCATTGAACCCGATGACGGCATTGCAGCAATCGGCTCCGGCGGAAGCTATGCTACTGCTGCTGCGAGAATGCTTGTTAAATATTCGAAACTTTCTGCCTCAGATATTGTAAAAGAATCATTGTATGTAGCTGCAGATATTTGTATTTACACGAATCATAACATAACAATCGAGGAATTATAAACTAAAATGGAAGACAAAACTTTGGAAGTAAAAGAAGGCTCGGTAACAAAATCTTCGGAAAACGGGAAAAACTCAACTAAGAAAATTAAAACAAAAAAAGAAAATAAAACCGAAATCAAAGAGCTTACCCCTTCGCAAATTGTTTCAGAGCTTGATAAGTATATTATCGGGCAGGATAATGCAAAAAAATCCGTTGCAATTGCTTTAAGAAACCGGTGGAGACGCAAGCAGATTGTAGGCAGCATCCGCGAGGAAATTATGCCTAACAATATCATTTTAATCGGACCCACCGGCGTGGGGAAAACCGAAATTGCAAGGCGTCTCGCCAGGCTCTCCAACGCACCTTTTATTAAAGTAGAAGCATCAAAATTTACTGAGGTCGGCTATGTTGGGCGTGATGTTGAATCTATTATACGCGAATTAACGGACCTCGGCGTCACGATGGTTAAGAGCGAGAAATCAGCGGAGGTGCAGAAAAAAGCCGAATACCTTACAGAAGAAAGAATACTGGATAATATAATTCCGCCTGTTAAGAAAAAACCGGAGGAAGCGGCTAACCAGGCAACGCTCGGATTTTCGGCAGCACAGCCGGAAGCTGATAAAGAGGAGAATTTTAAAACTCGGGAGAAATTCCGTGATATGCTGCGTGCGGGACAGCTTGATGAAAGAGTTATTGAAGTAGACGTTACTGCTGACAGCACTCCGATTATGCAGGTAATGGGCCCTATAGGACTGGATGACTTCGGGGTTAACCTGCAGGATTTATTCAGCAGCGTTATGCCGAAGAAGATGAAGAAAAGAAAAATGACCGTTAAGGAAGCAAGAGTTGTATTAACTCAGGAAGAAGCAAATAAGCTTATTGATATCGATTCGGTTATCAAAGAAGCCATTAACCGGGTTCAGGAGTTTGGAATAGTTTTTATAGATGAAATCGATAAAATTGCAGGGCAAAACTCCAAATCGCAGGGTCCTGACGTATCGCGTGAAGGGGTGCAGAGAGACCTGCTTCCGATTGTAGAAGGCTCAAACGTTACCACAAAATACGGTATGGTTAGAACTGAGCATGTATTATTTATAGCCTCAGGAGCATTTCATACTTCAAAGCCAAGCGATTTGATTCCCGAGCTTCAGGGAAGGTTTCCAATCAGAGTAGAATTAAACAGCCTGACTGAGGAAGATTTTGTAAAGATTCTAACCCAGCCTCAAAATGCATTACTGAAGCAGTATATAGCACTGCTTAAAGCAGAGGGTTTTGATTTGGAGTTTGAGGAAGACGGAATCAAGGAGGTTGCAAAAATTGCAGCTGAAGTGAACGAGCAGGTGGAAAACATCGGCGCAAGGAGGCTTCATACAATACTTTCAACATTACTTGAGGAAATTTTGTTTAATACCCCCGATAATATTAAGGAAAAGAAGCTGGTCATTAATCAAAAGATTGTACAGGATAAGCTGAAGGATATTGTAAAGAACAGGGATTTAAGCAGATATATTTTATAAACCAGGCATTAACCCTGCACATAATCTATGTGCGGGATAAAGGAGAATAATTTCAAAAATGAGAAAACTTTTTTATTTAGTTATTTTATTTGTTTTTGCGGGCGAAACGGCCGTTGCTCAAAGCTTGCCTGATTTAAAGCTGAATGATAATAAGAGCAGTTCAAGCATTATCAACTTCACAAGCAATATTACTGAAAAAACTTCTTTAAATGCTCAGCCCTTCCAGCTTAAAAAGAGGAAAACAGTTAATTCATATTTCGGGGCGGGTTATTCTTTTATTATATTTACAAACAGCGAGATTAATTCCATTTACCCTTTGCTTGATACCAGAAACGGAACTTTCTTAACCAACATCAGCTTATTTTTCGGCTTTGCCATTGCTTCAGCGGTAGCCCTTGAGTTTGAGCCAGGGATACTATTTGCTAGCAGCTCGAAAAGCTTGGTAACAAATACAGGAGTAACTCATGGAACAGAGCCTAATGATACTATGGCATATTCTTCAAATTTAGGGTTATTCGCAATTCCTTTGACTGTCAATGTTAGATTCTTCCCATTTTATAAGTTAAAAAATTTTGGAAGATTATTCTTTGTCGGCGCAGGCGGAGGAATTGCCTGGATTAATGAGGACTATGATAATCATTATGACGATAACCCTAACTTGTTTATCGGCGGATACTATACAATTGGAGGCAGGTCTGAATCAACAAGCCAGTGGGCGCCCGTGTTCAGACTTATTACCGGCTTTACAGGTACAGGGGGACAGTTCGGCTTTGGTGGAGAAGTCAGATACAACATAATTCCGCTTAAGGAAGAAAAGGGCTCACCCTTTAGAACCAGGGTTGCCTCCAATTTCAACAGTGTAGATATTAACCTCAGGTTTTATTTCAGTTTATAAGGATTTCGGTTACTGAACAAGGGCTTTGCCCTTGTTCAGACTAGTCTCTCAAAACTTCTCTTGAAATAACCACCCGCTGGATTTCCGACGTGCCTTCGTAAATTTCGGTGATTTTTGCATCACGAAGGTAACGCTCTACCAAATACTCGCGGACATAGCCGTAACCTCCATGTATCTGGATCGCCTCAAGGGCATTGTTTACCGCAGTTCTGCTGGCTAAAAGCTTTCCCATTGCGGCTTCCATAGCGTAAGGAAGCTCCTGGTCTTTCTTCCACGCCGCAAGCAGTACAAGCATCCTTGCAGCGTCAACGTTTGTTGCCATATCGGAAAGCTTGAACTGTATTGCCTGTAAATTTGCAATGGGCGAGCCGAATGCTTTTCTGGTTTTGGAATATTTCACCGCCGCCTCAAGCGATGCCTGTGCTATGCCGAGCGCCTGCGCGCCAATACCGATTCTCCCCCCGTTTAATGTTTCCATTGCAATCTTAAAGCCCATTCCCTCCTCGCCCAAAAGCTGGTTTTTATGAATTTTGCAGTTATTAAAGCTGACCGTGCAGGTATCAGAGCTTCTGATACCAAGCTTGTCTTCTTTAACCCCTGTTTCAAGTCCCGGCGTGCCTTTTTCAATCAGAAAGGTAGATATACCCTTATGCTCTTTTGATTTATCGGTCATTGCGTGGACAAAATAAACATCCGCATTTTTGCCGTTTGTAATCCAGTTCTTTATACCGTTTAGAATATAGTAATCACCGTCTTTAACAGCTTCGGTTTTCTGCTGCGTGGCATCGCTTCCGGCTTCCGGCTCTGAAAGACAAAAGCATCCGAGTTTTTGACCAGCTGCAAGGGGTCGCAAAAATCTTTCTTTCTGCTCATCAGTACCCCATAGATTAATCCCGTAGCACACAAGAGAGTTGTTAACCGACATAATTACGCCGACAGAGGCATCAACTTTGGATATTTCTTCGATTGCCAGCACGTAGCTCACGGTATCGAATCCGGCGCCGCCCCACTCGGGCGGAACCATCATTCCCATAAATCCGAACCCACCCAGTTTTTTAACAATCTCATGGGGGAACTCCGCCTTTATATCACGCTCAATCGATGAGGGAGCTATTTCATTTTGCGCAAAGTCTCTTGCGGTATCTCTAATTGCTATCTGTTCTTCGGTAAAGTTAAAATCCATCTCTATTTTTGGTTATTTATTTTTTTAATCGGGTAACTTTTTCTTTATTAAAATATCTGGTTTGTATGCTATTAAATAATTACGATAATCAATTGGTAAATCAAACCAACTCCATTTTCTACTAGCTGGTTCAAAAAAATATTCCCCTGTTAAATAAATACATTTATTATTTAAATCTGAACTTCTAATGTCGATTATTAAACTGTAGAATTCATAATTTATACCAAAATCTAAAATATTCTGAATATTTAAGAGCATAGTATCATTTCTAGCATCACAAAATATTTCAAAATACTTCCATTTAAAATAATCTTTATCGTTATTTTGAGTAAATGTATAGTCAAATTGTAAAATTAAAATTAATATAATCAATAATCTATATGATTGCTTTAAATGTTTCAATTATTTATTAATTATATAATTGTAAAATTCTTTAATAATGATTTCTGAAATATCATCAGGTGATTTTGATTTACAGCCGATATTTGTAATCAAATCTTTATTACCTGCCCATAGACCAAATCGGTTCCTAATATATTGCCCTAAATCTAAATATTGAAATTCAAATTCTTCGTAATTCAAATTTTTAATTTTTTCAATCTCTTTTTCACCAAACTCAGCTTCAAGAATTTTAACAGCATCATCTAGTGTTCTTGGCCAGGTATTAGTATCCCTTAAATCGTCTTTTAAAATCTCGAAACCATCTTTTAGTAATGAGCTTTTTTTTATATCAAAAATACATGGTGTACCTTTAATAAAATAACTTCCATTTTCGTATAGTTCATCTATTTCTAATAATTGAATATATCCTGGTGATGTTGCCCCCCCTACATACTTATAAAAATATTCTTGGTCTCTTTTAACTAATCTTAAAATTTCATTATCGTAAAATTTAGTTACACTTGTAATTTTATGCCATTTATTTTGACTAATATATGATTGACTTTTTTTATTAATTTTATTGTAAATAAGTCTGAAGGCAATAACCCATTTTAAAATAATAAATAATGAACACATAACCATTATTATCTGAATAATGGTGTTATCGAAATAGAACAGCAAGAATAAAGTAGAAATAAGTGTAAATATTTCCGCAAATAAAATTAGATTATTTTTCATGTAAGACATGTTATACTAATTTATTCAAGTATTCATTCATATTAATTATTTCTTGCTGTAATCGTAAAACCCTTTCCCTGACTTTCTTCCAAGATATCCCGCTGCTACCATTTTCTTTAGCAGGGGACACGCGCGGTATTTTGAATCACCCAGCCCGTTGTGCAGAACCTCCATTATAGAAAGGCAAACGTCAAGCCCTATAAAGTCTGCAAGAGTTAACGGACCCATCGGATGGTTCATTCCAAGCTTCATAACTGTGTCTATTGATTCGGGAGTGGCTACCCCCTCCATAACGCAGTACATTGCCTCGTTCAGCATCGGCAGCAGAATCCTGTTTGATATAAATCCGGGATAATCCTGAACTTCAACCGGCACCTTTTCAACTTTTTCCGTAAGTTCTTTAATTGTATTATATGTTTCATTGCTTGTAGCAAGTCCGCGAATAACTTCTATGAGCTTCATTAGCGGAACAGGATTCATGAAGTGCATCCCAATCACCTTATCTGCGCGATTTGTAACAGCAGCAATTTCCGTAATCGAAATTGATGATGTGTTTGAAGCAAGAATAGTTTCCGCTTTACAGGCATCATTCAAAGTTTTAAAAATATTCTTTTTTATTTCAAAGTTTTCTGTTGCTGCCTCTATGACCAAATCTGAATCTTTCGCGTCAGTTAAGCTTGTTGTTGTTTTAATATTGGAAAGAGTTGTTTCTAGCTGGGCTTGAGTTATCGTTTCTTTTTTAAGCTGTCTTTCCAGATTTGCTTTTATCGTTGTAAGTCCTTTTTGAAGAAGCTCTTCTTTTATGTCAATCAATATGACTTTGTATCCGTATAATCCAAACACGTGTGCAATGCCGTTCCCCATTGTGCCTGAGCCGACAACTGCTATATTTTTAATATCCATTAATGAATCTCCTTAGTTAAATTCTTTCAATAATCATTGCTGTTGCTTCTCCTCCGCCGTTGCAAAGTGTTACCAGACCGTATTTCTTACTCAGTCTGTGCAGATTATACATTAACGTAATAAGCAGCCTTGCTCCCGATGCACCGATTGGGTGCCCCAAAGCTACTGCTCCCCCTGTTACATTGACTTTTGATTCATCAAGCCCCGCTATTTGGTTAACAGCACAGCTTACAACGGCAAATGCTTCGTTAATTTCAAATAAATCGATGTCATTTTTTGTTAAGCCGGCTTTTTTACAGACTTTATCTATAACATAGCCCGGCGCCGTTGTAAACCATTCGGGCGCATGCGAGTGTGTTGCCTGCGCGAGTATCCGTGCCATCGGTTTTACACCGACTTCATCGGCTTTTTGCTTTGACATTATTACAACCGCTCCCGCTCCGTCGTTAATATTGGAAGCATTAAAAGCCGTGATTGTTCCGTCTTTTTCAAATACCGGCTTTAGCGAGAACGCTTTTTCAAAATTTACCTTGCCCGGGTCTTCGTCAGTATCGAATAACGTTAAATTGCCCTTTCTATCTTTTATTTCCACCGGTATGATTGCATCTTTAAAATATCCGTTTTTAATCGCATCCAGAGCTTTCTCATAGGATGACTTAGCATATTCATCCTGCTCGAGCCGTGTAACCTTATATTCCCGTGCGCACTGTTCGCCCAGATTACCCATGTGCTTATTGCCGTAGGGGTCCCACAGACCGTCGTGAATCATTAAATCAAAAATCTCGCCGTTGCCCATTCTGTAGCCGTTTCTTGCTTTTTTCAGAATATACGGCGCGTTAGTCATTGATTCCATTCCGCCTGCAGCAATTACATTTGCGTCACCGGCCTTAATTGCCTGCGTTCCCATCATAACGGATTTTAATCCCGAGCCGCATACTTTATTTACAGTTGTTGCCGAAACCGTATCGGGAATTCCCGCCCCGATTGAAGCCTGTCTTGCCGGCGCCTGCCCCTGCCCGCCCTGCAAAACGTTTCCCATAAGGACTTCATCTATATCCTCCGGCTTTACTTTTGCTCTTTTTACAGCCTCTTTAATTGCAATTGCCCCAAGCTGCGGAGCTGTGAAGTGTGATAAGCCTCCGTTAAATGAACCCACTGGAGTACGTGCTCCTGATATAATTACTACTTCATCCATTTTTTTAAATTATGTGTTAGTGTGCTGAATTAATGATTTCAATGAAACTTTCAACTTCAAGCGATGCACCGCCTACCAAACCTCCGTTTATTGTCTGCGGGGCAAATAACTCTTTCGCATTTTCAGGTGTAATGCTTCCGCCGTAAATTATTCTTGTATTCAGGGAAATTTCTTCCGAATAGAGTTTCTTTAGCTTCTTCCTTGTAAAATTGTGAACACTCTCTGCCTGGTGAGCGGTAGCATTCTTGCCCGTGCCTATTGCCCACACCGGCTCGTAAGCTATTACAACGTTCGGAATATCCTCAATGTTTACGTGTAAAAGGCAGGATGTAAGCTGCTCGTCTATAACCGCCTCGGTTATTTTGTCATCATGCTCCTGCAAGGTTTCGCCGATGCATAAAATAGGCTTCAGCCCTTCATCAAGTGCGATTAAAACTTTCTTGTTTACAATTGCATTGGTTTCATTGAAGTATCTTCTTCTTTCCGAGTGTCCGGTAATTACATACTCGCATCCGCAGGATTTAAGCATTCCGCATGAAATTTCACCCGTATATGCACCGCTTGATTCATAGTATACGTTCTGTGCGCCGAGCTTCACGCCCGTTCCGTTAAGCTTGCGGTGAACAGCTTCAAGCGAAGTAAAGGGGGGGCATAATACTATTTCGTCGGTTGTGCCTTTATGTTTTTCAAAATGCGCCTTTAATTCTTCTGCAAACTGCTGTGACTGCACAAGCCCTTTGTTCATTTTCCAGTTTGCAATGAACAATTTTTTATTCATTGTGTCGTTTTATCTTAAGTTAGAAATTAACAATATTTGCTTTAATAAGTCATTTACGGTTTTGGGATTTGCTTTCCCTGAGGTTTCCTTCATTACCTTGCCTACAAGAAAACCTAAAAGCTTTGTTTCGCCGTTTTTATATCTTTTCACTTCATTCGGGTTTTCATTTATTATCTTCTTTATAGCGCTTTCAATTTCTGCTGAATCGGTAAGCTGAAGCAGGTTTTTTTCTTTGACAATAAACTCAGGATTTTGCTTTTCGTCGCTCAAATCCGTAATTTTCAGCATTTCTGCGTAGACTTCTTTTGCAATATTGTTAGAAATTTTACCTTCTGCAATCAAATTAATCAATATGGATAAATTTTTACCGTTTATCCGGAAATCTGCAATTTCAAGCTTTTCTTCGTTTAAAACGCGCATAACTTCTGTCATGACCCAGTTGCTTGCGGCTTTAAAGCTTTTTTCACCCACTCCTTTACAGACGTTTTCAAAATAATCTGCAATTGCTCTGTCTTGAGTTAAAACTTCAGCATCATAACTTGGAATTTTATACTGCTTAACAAATCGTTCTGCTTTTTGCTCCGGGAGTTCAGGAAGTTCGGATTTAATTTTGTTTTTCCACTCTTGGTCAACGAATACTCTTACCAAATCCGGCTCTGGGAAATACCTGTAATCATGCGCCTCTTCTTTGGAACGCATCGGTGAAGTTGTTTTTGATTTTGCATCGTATGTCATTGTCTGGTGAATTACACCCCCGCCTTTTTCAAGCACTTCTGTTTGCCTTTTGATTTCGTATTCAAGCGCATCGGTTACATTTTTAAATGAATTGAGGTTCTTTATTTCGCATTTTGTGCCGAATTTTTTACTATCTTTTGCTTTAACGGAAATATTTACGTCACATCTCAGACTTCCTTCTTCCATATTACCGTCGCATATATCAAGATATACAACAAGCTGCTTTAATTTGCTTAAATACTCAGTCGCCTGTTTGGGCGATTTTATATCCGGCTCGCTTACAATTTCAATTAACGGCACACCGCAGCGGTTTAAATCAACAAGGGAGTCATCGGTGGAAAAATCATGAATGGATTTTCCCGAATCTTCCTCCATATGTATTCTTGTTATGCCTATTTTGCTTCCTTCGATTTCAAGATAGCCGTCGTAGCAAACCGGCTGGTCATACTGCGAAATTTGGTAACCCTTCGGTAAATCGGGATAAAAGTAATTCTTTCGAGCAAATATCGAACGGTCTCTTATCGTGCAGTTTGTAGCCAATCCCAAACGCAGGATAAACTCAACAAGGTTTTTATTCAGCACAGGCAATGTGCCCGGATGGCCGAGGCAAACGGGGCAGACATTTGTATTCGGCGGGGCGTTATACTCCGTTGAGCATTTGCAAAACGCTTTGCTCTTCGTTTTCATCTGGGCATGCACCTCAAGCCCTATTACCGGTTCGTATTTACCGTTATCCATCACTTTTTAATATCTCGTCCCTATGGGATTCTTGTTTCATTTGAAATTTATTCTATAATATTACGTCCTTGCGGGACTCTTATTACTAATTATTAATTATTAATTATTAATTGTTAATTGCTCAAAACTTTTGTAATTTTCTCTGCAGCATCTTTGAATCCTTTTGCGCTTATAATGTTCAATCCGGATTCATCAAGCATTTTTTGGGCTATATCGGCATTTGTGCCTTCAAGCCTTACCACTAGCGGGACGTGTATATTTATATTCTTTGCCGCTTCGATTATACCGCCGGCGACTCTGTCGCACCTTACAATTCCGCCGAAAATATTTACAAGTATTGCCTTAACATTCGGGTCTGAAAGAATTATTTTAAACCCGTTTTCAACTGTTTCAGCCGATGCGCCGCCGCCCACATCCAGAAAGTTTGCCGGCTCTCCTCCTGCGAGCTTGATAATATCCATCGTTGCCATAGCTAACCCCGCGCCGTTCACCATGCAGCCGACGTTGCCGTCAAGCTTCACATAGTTTAAGCTGTGTTTGGATGCCTCCACCTCAAGCGGGTCTTCTTCATTGGTATCCCTTAAAGCGGGGTATTCTTTATGGCGGAACATTGCGTTATCGTCAAGTGTGATTTTTGCATCAAGTGCTACGACCCTGTTATCGTTCAATATTGCAAGTGGATTTATTTCAATAAGCGACGCATCACTTTCCTCGTATGCTTTGTACAAAATTTTGATAAATCCGACAAAGTTTTTAAACACTTCACCGCTTAGTCCAAGTCCGAAAGCAAGCCGCCTTGCCTGAAACATCTGAAATCCGACTTTAGGGTCTACCCATTCCTTAATAATTTTTTCGGGGGTCTCGGCAGCGACTTTCTCAATTTCCACACCGCCTTCTGTCGATGCCATTATGACGTTTTTGCCGGCGCTTCTGTCCAATAATATTCCGACATAAAATTCCTTAAGATAATCCAGACCTTCAGTTATAAATAAAGTCTGAACGATTTTACCATCGGGTCCGGTTTGGTGAGTTACCAGCAGATTCCTGAGTATTTTATTGGCATATTCACGCGCCTTCTCAACATCCGTTACAAATTTAACGCCTCCGTCAAGTATCAGTACATCCCTGTTGTTTGGATTATAAACCTTTCCTTTACCCCTTCCGCCTGCGTGAATTTGTGACTTTACTACAAACTGGTTAGTGCCTCTTGATTTAAGCTGTGAGATTGCGTTGTCAAATTCCGTCATGCTTTTGATTGAAACTCCGTCCTGTACGGGAACGCCGTATCTTTTTAAAATATCCTTTGCCTGGTACTCGTGTATTTTCATCCTTTTATTAAATTATTTGGTTGATTTCTTAAACTCCTGAAAGCTCTTTTCTATTTCTTTACCGAGTGAATCGATTCTATGTTTCAATGAATCGTTTTTCCTCCTTAGCTCATGCATGGTTGAGTCATTAAGAAGTTTAAAATTTTCCTGTCTTATAGAATCAAGTTTTTTATCGAGATTCTCCTGATATTTCATCAGCTCTTTATACTGGTCGCTGTCCTCAAAGCTCTTCTTTTTAAATAGTGAACAGCCGGAAAGTACAAATAATATAATCACTAATAAAATGTTAAATCTCATAAATCATTTGTCAGTGCCTATTAACTGAACGGCATCTATTTCGTTCCAGCCGTCTACTGTATTGGTTGCTAAAGTGATTTTAACTTCTTTAGTTTTGTATGTTGATTTGTCAAACTTCGAAACAAAGTACTGGATTGCATCTTGTTCATATTTCGTTTTGTCAGCTCCGCTCCAAATAGTATGGCTTTTTCCGTCGGTATCGATTAACTCAACTTTAATAATTGCACCCGGGTTATAATTTTGGCGAATTCTAAGCTCAGTTGCAAACACCGGATTTTTAAACGTCAGCTTTACCCATTCTATTCCTTTATCTGCATCTTTTGAAGCCCAGCCGTTGCGGTTATCGCCGTATCTTTCACAGTTGGGCGCTCCTGTCAATTGCTTCGGTGACCATGACTGGTCGCCAGCTGCATCACCGTAGCTTGAGCTTGCCTCAGCGTCAACAGCCCACTGTCCGTTGGGATCTTTTAATATTTTCTCCTCTTCAAGCGCTTCGGTAATTTTTTTCTCTTTGTCTATTTCTTCATTGGCAACATCCATTAATGAATCAGCCTGCTTTAGCTGTTTATTCATTTCCTCAGTGTTTTTCTTCACCTCTTCGTTTACTTTCTCTTCGACTTTCTCTCCGACTTTTTCTGTTATTTTGCTGCAATTCAAAACTGCTATTAAAACTGCAAATGCCGTTAAAACTTTTAAAGTTTTCATAATCAGTTTAATTTATTAATTATTAAATTTGAAATTGTTTCTCCGATTGCTAAGCTTGATGTTGCAGCAGGTGAGGGCGCATTAAGCACGTTAACAATTGCACCATTATCGTGTATTATAAAATCATCCACGGGGTTTCCTCTTTTATCTATTGCCTGAGCACGGACCCCCGCTCCGCCTTCGGTTAAATCGTCGTATTGTATCTCAGGTACAAGATTCTGCAAAGCTTTAACAAACGCCGTTTTGCTGAATGAACGGTAAAACTCGCCAACCCCCGTTTTGTAATATTTTGAGGCAATCTTATAGAACCCGCCCCATGTTATTGTATTAAACGTATCGCTTAAGCTAAAGCTCGTTTTTGTATATCCTTCCTTTTTGAATGAAAGCACTGCATTAGGTCCGGCTTCGACTTCTCCGTTTATCTGCCGTGTAAAATGCACCCCTAGAAACGGGAAAGCCGGGTCAGGAACAGGATAAATTAAATTCTTAACCAGATGGCGTTTTTCAGGCTTTAATTTGTAATATTCCCCCCTGAACGGAATTATCCGCGTATCAAGATTTTTTTCTGTGAGTAAAGCGACCTCATCGGAATAAAGCCCGCAGCAGTTTATAAATACCTTAGATGTGAAAGAACGGTTTTGTGTTACTGCTTCGATAGAAGCATTCCTCCTTAAAACATTTGTAATTTTTTCGTTATATTTAATCTCACCTCCGTTGTTCTGAATTAGTTCTGCAAATTTGACAGTAACCGCTTTAAAATCAACTATTCCTGTATACGGAACGTGAATCGCTTCAATGCCTCCTGCATGCGGTTCAATTTCCTTTAACTCATCACTTCTGATTTTCCTAATCTTATTTAACCCGTTGGCTTTTCCGCGTTCATAAATTTTATCAAGTCTATCTAGTTCAGACTCATTTGATGCGACAATAACTTTTCCGCTGATTTCATATTTTACGTTCTCGCGTTTGCAGAAACGGGTAAGCTGTTCGTAGCCGCGAATGCAATTTTCTGCTTTTAAGCTTCCCGGTTTATAGTAAACACCTGAGTGAATCACTCCGCTGTTGTGTCCCGATTGATGGCGGGCAGGACCCGATTCTTTTTCAATTATCAGCAGCATTGCCTTTGGATTTCGCTCTAAAACCTTCAGCCCGGTCGCCAGACCAATTATTCCCGCCCCGGCTATTATTACATCGTAATCAGGCAAACTTAATTTTTTACTCTTTTCCTATTTTTATGTTTTTTATTTCTTAAATTTCTTTTCTGCTACCACCTTTGTCTGCATAAACAGCAGCAGGTAATCGAATCCCCCCGCCTTTGAACAAGTTCCGCTCATATTAAAGCCGCCAAAGGGGTGAACGCCAACCATCGCGCCGGTGCATTTCCTGTTTAAATATAGGTTTCCGACAAAGAACTCCCTTGCGGCTTTCTTAAGCTTTTTCTTGCTTTTTGAATACGCAGCACCCGTTAAGCCGTATGCTGTATTGTTTGCTATTTGCAATCCTTCGTCAAAATCCTTTGCCTTGATAACGGCAAGCACTGGTCCGAAAATTTCTTCCTGTGCAATTGTACCAGTTGGCTTCACGTCAGCAATTATTGTGGGCTGAATAAAATACCCGTTGCCTTGGGCTTTACCGCCGCCGAATGCAATCCTTCCGCCTTCGGAGACGCCTTTTTGAATGTAATTCAGTATGCTGTCCTCTGAACGTTTGTTAATTACTGAAGCAACGTTCGGGTTTTCATCAGCAGGGCCGACTTTCAGCGCCGACGCTTTATCGACCAGCAAATCCAAAAATTGGTCGAAGATTTTTTCCGATACAATTACTCTCGAGCAGGCGGAGCATTTCTGACCCTGGTAGCCGAACGCCGAGGTAATTACTCCCGCCGCCGCTTCTTCAAGTGATTTAAGTTCATCATCTATTACAATTGCATCCTTTCCGCCCATTTCAGCCGCTACACGCTTAATCCATTTTTGCCCCTGCTGGGTTTTAGCTGCAAGCTCGTTTATATGCAAACCGACTTCCCTTGAGCCGGTGAAAGACACAAATCTTGTCAGCGGGTGCGAAACAAGCATATCGCCGATTAATCCCCCTGAGCCGGGAAGGAAATTTACAACTCCTGCAGGCAGGCCCGCTTCTTCAAGCAACTCCATTAATTTCGAGGCGATTACAGGCGAATCGCTCGATGGCTTTAAAACAACTGTGTTGCCCGTAACAACTGCCGCGCTTGTCATACCTGTTAGTATCGCAAGCGGAAAGTTCCACGGGGGAATTACAACGCCTGCGCCGAGAGGTATGTACTCCTGGTAATTCGATTCACCTTTGATTTTGACAAGCTTGACGCCTTTATCGTATCTTAAAACCTCCCGCGCATAGAATTCCAAAAAATCAATTGCCTCAGCGACGTCACCGTCGGCTTCAGCCCAGTTTTTTCCGGTTTCGTAAACCATCCAGGCTGCAAGCTCGAATTTTCTTTTGCGCATAAGCCTGGCAGTTTCAAGCAGGTATTTTGAGCGCTTTTTTGCTGGCGTTTGTTTCCATTCGGAAAATTTTGTATAAGCTGTTTCAACAGCCCTGTTTGCAAGTTCGGGATTTGCCTTTGATACTCTGCCAACTATTTCCGAAATATTGGAAGGATTAACCGATGCAATTTTATCCTCGGTAAAAATTTTTTCACCGCCGATAATTAAAGGGTATTCTTTATCAAGTTCGGCGTGAACTTTCTCCAATGCTTCCTTAAATTTTGCAAAGTTTTTCTTCTTCGTGAAATCTGTTAACGGTTCGTTTTTAAATGGCTTCATTTTTGGTCCTTAGTCATTCCCGCGAAAGCGGGAATCTATTAATATAATTTTAAAATTTTAGAAAATGAGTTCCTTCACTTCGTTCAGGAGTTAGTATCCCATTATCCTGCATACTTCATCGTGAATCTTCGGTCTGATTACCCTGATTTCCTCATTGCCGCGCTTTGGGTAAACCCTGTTAGTTAAAAATATTATAATTAAATCTTTGTCTTTATCAGCCCAAACGGATGTTCCAGTATAGCCGGTGTGTCCGAAGCAATTGTTAGAAAATTTATATCCGCATTGGGGAGGGTATTTAGTCGGCTCGGGTTTTGTCTCCCAGCCGAGTGCCCTTGTGTTGTTGTATCCGAGTCCCGTTACTTTTGAGGTAAACAATTCAACTGTTTCGGAATTAAACAGCGTGTCGTAATGTGTGCTTCCGGGCTCTTTATATATCCCTTTGTTCAGCATCATTTTCATAAATTTATATAAGTCCGGCGCTGTGGAAAAAAGTCCCGCGTTGCCCGATACGCCTTCAAGAAGTGCTGCCATTTCGTCGTGCACATAGCCGATTAAAAGCTGGTTGCGCCAGTATGAGTCGTATTCAGTTGGGGCGATTCTGTAATCCTCGGACACGGGTGCTAAAAAAAACGTCTCAGTCATACTAAGCGGCCTGAAAATATTTTCCTTGCAGAATTTGTCAAGTTTCTTTCCGCTGATGCGCTCAACAAGCTCGCCGAGCAGAAAAGCGTTGTAGTCGCTGTAGATTGTCTGTGTGCCCGTTGAATATTCCTTAGTGCAGCTGTAGACCGCCTCCTTTACCTTCTGCGGCTCACTCATATTCGTATCCTGATAAAACGGCGTCCACGCAGTTAAGCCGGAATTGTGGACAAGCAGGTTCATTACGGTTATATCGCTTTTGCCGTTATTGTTGAACTCGGGTATATAGCCGGCAACTGGAGCGTTTAGGTCAATTTTATTTTCCTTATAGAGCTTCATTATTGCCGCAGTTGTAGCTATGACTTTTGTTACCGATGCCAAATCATATATTGTTCTTAGAGTAGTTATCTCGGAATTTTCGTCATAAGTTAATCGGCCGTATGAGTTTTCATAAATTACCTGTTTTAAATTGCCAACAATAAGCACGGCTGATGGGAAAGCCTGCGAGCGGACTGCATCCTCAATGAGCCTATCAACCGAGGAAAAATCATAGCTTTGCTGGGCAGTTGAAATATTTGAAGACGTTAAAAGAATAAGAGCTGTTATAATATGACAAATCTTTATTTCCGTAATTTTTGCCGAAAAAAGGGAAAAGATTTGACATTTAGGCTTTGACATTTGAAATTTCTTGTAGAATTACAAATATACCGATAAGCGATTTAACTCTCAATGAATTAAGCCATTGCAAATAGTAAAGAATAAATAGTAAATAGTAAATAATAAAAAGTCAGAAAGCAAAAGGGCAAAATTGACTCTTTGGCCCCGCTAATATCGGTGCTCGGCTTAGGCAGTAAATGTAGTGGCGAGTCGCCAACTCGCCCGATTTAAAATGTTTGTTGGTGACAACACCAACAACTTGGAATTTGAGTTGTGTCAGGTCAAAAGACCTAACACAACTTTTTAAATAAGTCCTTTTATATTCTATTCAATCACTGCAAGCTTCACTTTCCGCTCGTAATAATTTCCTTCCATGCCTGTTTTGGGGTTTCCTTTGATGGATTCTCCTTTGGTCAGCATTACCTGAAGCTGAAGCTCCGCATCTTTTGCATCGTCAAGCGGCTGAATTGTCATTGCCAGAACAGTAATATTTGCATTTTCATAACCCGGTAAATTATCTCCTACCAGCCGACAGGACATTGGAAGATTTACATCCCAGCCAGGCGCAAATTTTGATAATGAGGTACTTTCAATTTGTGAAGGGTCAATATACAGCCACGCGTTACGGTATGGAACAGGAGAAGCACTATCCTTCTGCCTTCCTATAACAGTAAGCAGCGTTTTTTGTGTTCCGCGTTTAACTTCTACGAGGAAACTTCCGTCTGCCTGGCGCAATGATGTTCCTGTTTCTTTATCCAAAATTTCTATAATAGTTTTTTCTTCATCGCTCCACGGACCATTGTTGATGTGGCAGTTTACACAGTTTTTTGATTTCCCCAGAATACCGACAGCCGGCGGGTAGTTGAAGGCGTCTTTATACAAAAGCAAAGTAAATGCTGTGAAAAAAATCGCAAATAGAACCTTTTTCATTTTTTATTCTCCTTCGGATTAAATTAATTTTTTGTAAATCTCTTTGTTTATGATACTAAAACGAGATTACTTTGTCCGATGAAAGTGTTAGATTTGTAAATTCCGACATTGTGCTTCTTGAAGCACCTTCGAAAATCAGACTCTCGCTAATGCCTCTTGCATCAAGGCAAGTCCCGCACAGTTTGACTTCCCCTCCGTTTCTTATTACATATTGTATCATTCTTTCGATATTGTAATATCCCTGCGGAGTTTTTTGGGCTTTTATCACGCATCCGACTGCATCGGCCATAAGGAACACAGTGACTTTAACATCTTTGTGTTCCGCCTGTACTTTCATTGCATGCCTTAAAGCGTTGTAGGCTTTTTCATTTCCGTATGGCGCGTCATGTATAATAATTAATTCCGTCATTATAAAATGTATTAAAGGTTTTTGAGTAATTATTTATTTGATATTTTTAATTAGTTCTTTTTGTTTCAATATGCGTTCCTTAAGCACCTCGCGCATCATGTAAAACGCATTGTAAACTTTCGGACTTGACAGCTTATGGTAAACTCGCAGCCCTTCTTTTCTGTGAATCAGTATTCCCTTTTGATTCATAACCGATAGGTGCTGGGAAAGATTTGACTTTGGAACTCCTGTTATTTTTAATAGCTCTCCAAAAGATTTTTCCTTATCCTTCAGAATATCTATTATTTCTATGCGAATTGAGTGCGCAAGAGCTTTACAAACATCAGCATGCATTTTAAACAGAGATTTGTCTTTCATTAGTATTTTAATAGTTTACTTGTTTACAAATATACGAACTAATGAACTAATTGTCAATCTCTGCGGGGCGGCTAAAAAATCAAAAATTGTCTTCGCTTAACTTATTTATTTCCTGCAAGTTACAAAGGTTTTTCTTCTTTTGCATCCTCAAAGTGGTCTTAACAGATTTTCTGTAAAATCTTTCCGTAATCAAAATATTTTTTATTTTTTTGATGTTTTTCTTTTATTTCCTGACTTTTCATTTTTTTGCTTTTTACTCGGTAACTCAATGAACTTAATGAACTTACCAACTTTCTCCTCATATATGCCTAATGAGGTGAATGCTCTTGCTTTCACGATTTTAGTATAGTAATTTTGCCACGCTTGGTTCAACAGCGGCTGGAGGGCTGCTGCAGGTTACCAGTCCGATACCCGCTAAAACGGGTTCGGACGGGCGATGAGCCGTTCCGCCGCCTCTAAAGGGCGGGATTTGTACAACTGGCCAGGCTTGGTTCAGGGAGTACCCTTTCACGATGCATGGGGTATTCCCTGCCTGCGCCGTTGCTACGGCAGGCAGGCGGCCGTGACGAAAGCAGGGCTTCCTGAGCGACGACTCTAAAGTATAAGACTGCCCGAGCCCATTTTTATGGGCGGATGCTTCACTCACGCTAAGCTAACG
>JAKEEM010000070.1 GCA_022616535.1 Chlorobiota bacterium
CTGAATTAAGCAAAGATTTTGACTTCATTAATTTTTTTATTCTCAATTATCGTGATTATTTTTTCTCAAATAGTTCACCCTTTTGAAAACCGAGCACTACCATAAAGAGTAGGGACGCATATATGCGTCCCCTACATGATATTAAATGTTATTAGGAAGGTGCTTTTATTTAACCAGTCCTCCAGAGGCGGGTATCCCGCCTGTTCCGGGCAGGCAAAGTAACTTCGTTACTTTATCAATATCATTTTATTTGTCTGCACGAAATCACCGGCAATTAAGCGGTAGAAATACGCGCCGCTCGGCAGGTCGCCCGCATTGAAATCATATTTGTATTTGCCGGGCCTTAATTGTTCGTTAATCAGTGTTCTGACTTCCTGTCCAATTGAGTTATAAAGCACAAGCGTTACGCTTGAAGTTTTTGCAATATCAAATTCAATATTGGTTACCGGGTTAAACGGGTTAGGATAGTTTTGCTTCAGTGCAAACCTGCTCGGAATTTCACTGCTGATTGGCTCGATGCCGATAGCGCTGTGGTTGCCTATGAATAAATTATCAATATTACACCACAAACCGTCTACAGACACATTCATATTGTATCTAAATCCAATACAAATTGTTTGCCCCGAATAGGTACTTAAAACAAATTTATGCTGAGTCCATACATTATTATTAAGAGGCACCCCCGCGGAGTCATTGCTTTTTATGGTTGCAAGTTTTGTTATAACCGCTCCGGGGTCCTGGTCAAAACAAACATATACTTGCATGCTGTCAAGATAAGGTGAAAATAACGAATCGCTTCCTATCAGCATCCACCATATTACGCTGTCTCCTACAGCTGCGGTAAAGGTTTGTGTGAACACCCAATCATCATTTATAAAATTTCCTCCATTTCCCGCATACCATGGTATTTCAAGTGATTTAGTTCCTATTGCCCGTACTCTGGTATTACCGCCAAAATCAACAGATGTGTCTCGTACAGCCCATTTAATAAGTGGATTATTGCCATCGACATCAATCTTCAACCAGTTTTGAGGTATGCTGTCATTATTTGGCGGCACGAAATTCTCAAAGTCTGATTCGAAAATTATTCGCTGGGAATAAGATGTTAAAGGGATTAAAATTAAGGTAAATAAAACCGTAAAAAATATTTTTTTCATATACCCTCCGTTAAGTTAATTTAATAAATATAACAATTTTCTTTAAATAAAAAAAGCTATCACAGTTAAGTGATAGCTTTTCAGTTAAATAATTAATTCCCTATTTAATAAGTAACATACGTTCAACTTTAAAATAATCTCCAGAACTTAACTTATAGAAATATACACCGCTAGGTAAGTTTTGAGCATTGAATTCTACAGTATGAATTCCCTTATCTTTAAATTCATTGTCGATTAAGGTTGCAATTTCTTGACCAAGCATATTATAAACCTTAATTGTTACAAAGTTACTCTTTGAAATAGAGAATGTGATTTGAGTAGAAGGATTAAAAGGATTTGGGCTATTTGAGAGGTTGAATTTGGAATCATGGTTTGGAATATCGAACTCACATCCGTTAGCATTTTTTGTTACATAAATTATAGGGTTGCTTACAGCTGAACACCATGCTGAAAAATTGTTAGAACCAATTGTTGTAAGTCCCATATAATCATTAAACTCAATCAAACTATTCAAAGTAAAGGCCCCTGCAGACACACCGTTGATCCAGTTTAAACCAGCATTGGATGAGAAGAAACTTCTAACGTCTACAAAATTTCCAGATTTTTCATAAACCACGATATTTAACCAATTGCAGGGATCCACGGTAATTACAGGGAAATAAAATTGATTATCAAATTCTGTATTTACTTTTATTTCACTTGACCAGTTGGCACCATTGTTGGTTGAGTAAATTAGTTTTACATCTCAAAGTGTGCTGCTTGCGGACTGTTTTTCGCTATAGGTAACATATATAGGGAAAGAAATTTCCCCGCCTTCTCCAGAGGGCAAATTATTGTTAATTGCTATTCTTGGGTGACTGTTAACTTTAAAATTTTGGGGAAGTATCGAATCTTCTATTCCAAATACATTGGCTATTATTTTAACGGATGATAAACTCCAAGATGAACCGGCATCGAATGATGTTGCATATTGCAGTTGTGTAGTTTCGTAAGGATCATAACTATTCTTGTATGAACAAACTATGTGAATAGAGCCATTAGAGGATGCGGCTATATCCGGAGACATGCAAAATCCATCACCACGTAAGAATGGAATTGTTATTGGTGTACTCCAGGAGTTACCCCCATCCGTGCTTTTAGATGAGTAAATAGCAGTGCTATAAGGCTCTGACAGTGTTATAAAATTCACCCATGCACAGTATATGTTTCCATTATTATCAGTTGCAGCACCAACCTTATCTACAAAATTCTGCCCCTGCATTGATGGATTGGTAATATCAATTACGTTTGACCATGTTTGACCGAAATTTGAAGAACGTTTGCAACTGATATATCTGTTTCCAGAACCATCAAATTTAATAAAGATTAAAACAAAGTTGTTGAATTTATCAATTGCAACCGCAGGGTCAACATAACGTTCTGACGTGCCAAGTGTAATATTAGGATTTATCCAGTTTGTCCCTTGATTGGTTGAATATCTAACTCTTAATTGATTACTCAATATGTTTTCATTATTAGAAAATAATAGCATATAATTACCCCTGCTTGTTATGATTGGCTCAGTGCCGTTCATTATGGTTGTTTGTGAAAATGATGAAATTGTAATTAATGTAATTAATACAGTAATTATTAAAGTTTTTATTGTTTTCATTTTATACTCCTGTTTGTATTAGTTTAGGGCTATTGTCTCATAGAGAAATAGGTTATCGGGGGAGAATGGTTAAGTACTAAAATATCTTTGTAAAACATAAATTCACATAAGTCTTATAAAAAAAATTCCTCTAGAAATATGTTCGGTTTTACATTAAGTATTTTAAGCAATTTAATGAATTTGATTAACGTAATATTTCTTTTTCCTTTTTCAATTAAGTAAATATAGTTGCTATGCACTCGAAGACTTTCTGCTAACTGTTCTTGTGTTAGGTTGCATTTTAATCGCAGTTTTTTAATTTTACCGCCGATTGATTCTACAAGGTTTTTATCTTTATCTTTCATATTACAAATATATTTTTTTAATAGCTTGGGTTTATCATACTATAGTGTGGGTTTAATATAAAAATTATTTAGCCATTCTTATAATAAGATTAATCTTATTTTGATATTATTAAATTGAATTAGAGCTATATAAATCATAAATTTGTAATCTATTCTAATTAATTTACTTCAATGAAAATTATCACAGGCGGGGCGGGATTTATAGGAAGCGCGATTTGCTGGCGGCTGAACACACTTGGCATTAATGATATATTGATTGTAGACACGGATATGGAGGGAACTAAGAAGCAAAACGTTGATTCGCTTGAATATGCGGACTTCATTGATAAAGATACGTTTTTGAAACAAATCATTAAGGGAGCTATTAATTACAAGGTCGATAGTATTTATCACATGGGCGCATGCAGCTCAACTACCGAGGATGATATGGAGTTCTTGAAGGAGAATAATGTTGAATACTCCAAACACCTCGCGGGCTGGTGCTTAAAGAACGATGTGAAATACATTTACGCCTCAAGCGGGGCAACTTACGGGGCGGGCGAACAAGCATTCGACGACGATGTTGAGCTGTTCCCAAGGCTTAAGCCGCTCAATAAATACGGATTATCAAAACATATGTTTGACCTGTGGGTGGTTGAAAATAACCTGCATGAAAAATTCGTCGGCTTAAAATATTTTAACGTCTTTGGTCCCAACGAAAACCACAAAGGCGATATGCGAAGTATGGTTAATAAAGCATACGGACAAATTATGCAGAACGGAAAGCTTAAGCTGTTTAAGTCACTAAAACGTGATTATAAGGATGGTGAGCAGAAACGGGATTTTATTTACGTTAAAGATGCCGTTGATATGACTTTGTACTTTGACCCGCTGACCGCAGCAGGCAAAGACCTGACAGGAATTTACAATATCGGCTCTGGAACGGCATCGACCTGGCTTGAGCTTGCAGGCGCAATATTCACCGCGCTTGATAAAGTGCCAATGATAGAATTTATCGATATGCCTGAAAATATTAAAAACCAATACCAGTATTACAGCAAAGCAAATATTTCCAAATTGCGTGAGGCAGGGTACAGCAAGTCGTGTATGAACTTAAAGGATTCCGTTAAAGATTATGTGCAGAATTATTTGATGAAGGACAAATACCTTACGGTTTAATGACAAATGTCAAAGCTCAAATGCCTAATTAATGTCAAATGCCAAAGCCCAAATGTCAGAAGGAAATTATTAAAGTCTAATGCCAATTGATAATAAAAAATACGACTTGGAAGAAAGAACGGCTAAATTTGGAGAAGATGTAATTGTTTTCGTTAAGTCAATTAAAGTTAATGAAGTCAATAGGCCCTTGATAAGCCAGAGTGTGCGTTCCGCTACAAGTATTGGAGCAAATTATGTCGAAGCTGATGGTGGTGTTTCAAAAAAGGATTTCAGAAATAAAATAGGAATTTGCAAAAAGGAGGCAAAAGAAACAAAGCATTGGCTTAGAATGATGTCCAAAGCAAACCCCGAAAAGGTAGAAGAATGCAGAAAACTTTGGAAAGAAACTCACGAATTAGTCCTTATCTTTTCTAAAATTTACAACAACAGTAAGGAGTAATAGTTTTTTTGTCATTTGAGCTTTGACATTTGAAATTATGTTTCATCTTACTGCTTCCCATACTTTTGAAACGGACTTATTCTTAAACAAAACAGAGAGCGAGTTTCTAGTCCAGTCCCCAAAGACCCTGCGGTAGCCGAATTTCCTGTATCTTCGGGGTGATTCATAAACGGTTAAACCGCCTAAAAACTTTATCCTTCCGAGCTTTCCGATTCTCCGGTATAAATCGTAATCTTCGCCTGCAGCAAGCGATTCATTGTATCCGTTAACTTTCCAAAATATTTCCATTCTTACCATATGACACTCGCCCCTGCCCATACCCATTCTAAGAAAATTCAGAATCCTGACATAATTATTATAAAACCCGTGGAAAATTTTATCCGAGAACCTCACTTCGTCGGGGAAGACGTGGATTCTGCAGGCAAGTGCAAGGTTTTGAGTGTTTTCAAATTCGGTTAGGGTCGTTTCAAAAAATTTTTCAATTTCCTTTATAAGAGTATCTGCATTAAAAAAATAATAAAACGTTCCGTTTGCAGATTTGGCTCCGGCATTTCTGCCCCTGGGTATGTTTTGCGGTTCGTTTGGATTTGCCTCAACCAGCTTATCAACGGTTGTATCGAGCAATCGGAGTGTTGAGTCACTGCTTCCGCCGTCGGAAATAATGACTTCGAGCTTAAATTTTTTCTTTATTTCGGGTGTGAACTGGCTTAGAGTCTGCTTAATCAGCTTTTCCTCATTTAAGGTTGGTATTATTACGCTTATGAGAGTATTTTCACCCACTGCTTAACAATAAATTAATATATGCTTATAAAAAATAAGAGGAGTGCAAAAAAACGATTTTTACACTCCTTAAAAATTCATCCTACAGATAAAATCAGCCTGCTTTATTGAGCTCGGCTGCCATTTTTGCGTAGCCTTTTTTCTTTAACGTTCTTAGCGCTCTTGTGGAAATCCTTAAAGTAACAAATTTATTCTGCTCCTCAATCCAAATTCTCTTTTTCCTCAGGTTAGGGAGCTGCTTTGTTTTGGTTCTGTTATGCGCGTGCGAAACGTTGTTTCCTGTGAGCGGTTTCTTTCCTGTAAGCTGGCAGACTCTGGACATTGTCTTTCTCTCTAAATAATAACTTTAAATAGATTATACTTCAGCCAAACAGTTACTGCAAAGATTAGCGTTTCTTTCCAAGAATTTAAACGTATTTTTTTGCGTCTTAACGGAGTTAACTACCTTTGCGTGAAGTAATTTTCCCGGTTTATTGCACTTGGGACACATAAAATCCGCTGCGTTCTTTTTGGCTAATTTGGCAGCCTTATCTGCAAATGTTTGCTGTTTTGACATTTTTTAACCTGATTGAAGCAAAAATAGGTGAAAATTACTTAAAAATAAAGTCCGTACCAGATACCTGAAGGAGAGACCCTTACGGCAGGAGCGGGGAAGTGATAGAAGTTCAGGATTTTCTTAAGTTTCTTCAAAAAATCGGAATCTCCCGGAAGCTTTCTGATATCCCAGTCAAATGACAAAAACCATTCGGTATAAGCATACGTGCTTCCGGTTCTGTGACTTGCGTTCTTAACGCTCATACCGAGTGCAAGGGCTAAAAAGTTCGGGTATAGCTTTGCTTTTGTAACGGATTTAGGAAGAACGATTTCGGGATTTACGCTTAGCCAGAACGTCATATTTGTGTAATCATCCAGCAAATCATCGGCATTTTCAGCTTTCTTCTTTATCCACTCGGGCTTAAAGCTCCACTTGAAGTTTACATTTTCCAAAAACGGGGCCTCTCTTTGAATAAATGGATAAACCGCTCCGAAGATGTTTGTGCCCATATCTCCCCAGTCAAACCCCCAATTTGGCGCAAAACCGTCATTGATTTCAATATAAGTTTCATAGACAATGGATGTGATTGCGCCGTAAAGCAGAGCTTTTTTGGGATTAACACCCGCCCACTCATAAGCAATTGCACTTGCTTCTGTGAAGAAATTTGCGGTGTAAATATGCGAAATCTTGTCCATATTCCTCGCATAATACCCGTCCTGCGCAAACTTGAAGTAGTCACGCTGGTCCTTCCACCAGGTATTGGAGTAATAGATATGCATTGAGGTTAAAATTCCTGCGCCAGCAACGCCAAGAATTGTCATTCTTAAAGGGTCGACTTTATACTTTTTTATTGTTTCTTTCTTTCGTTCTTTTGAAACTGATGAATCGGACGGAAAAAATTTTAAATTATATTTTGAGCTTTTTGTTGTTTCCAGGATTGAAAAATTACTTTTCTCTTTAAGCTTAAGTTTAGGATATACGGAAAGAAAGTTTTTATTTTCTGCAAAGGACGAGGAGTTTAAAACCAATAGAACAAAAACAAATATTATTAGCAGAGATTTAATTTTCATTTAAAAGTTAACTGAATAGTGAACACCATCTTTATTAATTTTTAGTGTTGGAAGAGGGAGGAACCTGAAATGGTTAATAACGTCTTTAAACCAATTCATAAATTTTGAGTTTCCGGGAATTATTTTTCTCCAGTCCAAATCGAGCCCGATGTAATAATCGGCATATCTGGTATCAAGTTTTGTGTAATCATTAACTCCGTAGCCAAGGGCAATGTTCAAATACTCGGGCCAGATTTTTTTAGCTGATTTAGGCATTATGTCGTGAACACTTATTGAAAGCCAGTTTGTCTGCCCGTTATAATCGTCAAGGAAAGCCCCGTTTTTACCGCCGCTTCTAAGGTCTTCGGAAGGGCAATAGCTCCATTTAACGTTAAAGCTTCCAAGCGGCTTCCAGTAATATTGCCCGACAGGGTATAATGCGCCGAGGACATTGAAAAGCTGGTCTCCCGGGCTGAACCCCCAATCGGTTGCAAAGCCGTCCTCGATTTCAATATCGGTCATGTAAGCAATACTGAACGCTGCGCCAATCCACACCGAAGCGGTTGGACTGAATCCAGCCCATTCAAACGCTCCTCTGTATAACGCCTGAATAAAAGCACCGTCGAAAAAATGACCGATTTTATCGGCAGACATTGCGTAATTCCAGTCATTTTGAAAATGGAATTTCCCTCTCTGACCGCTCCACCAAGCATTTTTTTGGTAGTTGTGCAGCCATACAAACGCTCCCGCTGTAGCCCCAGTGATTGCGCCGAATTTAATGTAATTAATTTTGTATTGAGCCTTCGGCAGACCGCTTGTAGTTTTTGGCTTTAGCTTTAGCTTTGATGCTGAGCTCAGTGTATCATTTGTGATTGAAATTAGGGATGAATCCCCCGGTGAAGTTTGGGAATTAATATTAAAAGTGAGAGCAAGTACTGATAAAATAACCAGTTTTATAAAAAGGGGTGATATTTCACGTTTTAAGCCCATCTGCACAATTTTAATCTATTTTTTTGGCTTATTCAATACTCTTAAATCCGATATGGATTGAGTATTTTTGCTTATTTTTTGATTTTCTAAAATGGTGATAGCGGGTATTTTGAGCAAGGGGTTGCAACCCCTTGTCATTCTTGTCATTAGATAATGCCAAAAATAATGTGCCTGAATTATAAAATTGATTTTACAATGAATTAAAAATATTTTTGCCTGCCTGCAGCAGGCAGGTCCAATATCAGCCAATTAAAGATTTTTGACTAACTTGAAAACTCTGCCAATTTATACGTATGGATTCGATGTTTTACGCAAAAAAACAAAGCGTATCACAAAAGTTGATGACCATTTAATTGAGCTCATCGGGAGCATGTTTAATACAATGCACAAGGCTCATGGTATCGGTCTTGCTTCGCCGCAGGTGGGTAAAGACATTGCGCTCACGGTAATTGACTTATCGCGTGCTGATGAAGACAAGAAAATCAAATTTGAGCCGTTAACGCTGATTAACCCTGTAATTAAAGATTATCACGGTGAGGCGGTCATGGAAGAAGGATGTTTAAGCATTCCGCTGGTAAGGGCTGAAGTAACTCGCCCTGAAACAGTATATCTTGAGTATCAGGATTTAGACCTTAATAAGCAGTATGTAGAGATAAACGGGCTGTTGGCGCGAGTTGTGCAGCATGAAGTGGATCACCTGAACGGAATTCTTTTTATCGACCATCTGGATAAAGACCAGAAGAAAAAGCTTAAGGCGGAGCTGAATAAAATCAAAAAAGGCGATATAACAACAGATTACCTGCTTGCGGAAATTCCGAAGCAGAAGCAAAAAGTCTCATCAAAAAAGTCCAGACATTGAACATAGTTTTTATGGGTACTCCTGAGTTTGCCGTTGCGTCGCTCAGGATACTGTTTAAGTCAAAACATAAAATTTCAGCAGTAGTTACTGTTCCCGATAAACCAAAGGGCAGGGGTTTGAAAGTAGCCCCGAGCCCGGTTAAGAAATTTTCGCTTGAAAATAACCTTGCGATTCTCCAGCCGGAAAAACTTAAAGATGAAAAGTTTGCTGGAGAGATTAAATCATTGAATCCCGATTTAATTGTTGTAGTTGCATTTAGAATCCTGCCGAAGGAAGTCTACACAATTCCGTCTTACGGTTCGATAAATCTGCACGCGTCTCTTTTGCCGAAATACAGGGGAGCGGCACCGATTAACCGGGCAATTATCAACGGTGAAAAGGAAACCGGCGTAACGACATTCTTTCTTAGGGATAAAGTCGATACAGGCAATATAATTATGCAGAATTACTGTGAAATCTCCGAAGAGGACGATGCAGGCTCTCTGCATGATAAGTTAATGGAATTAGGCGCGCTGACGGTTTATTCAACGGTGAATTTAATCGAGCAGTCAGGGGGCAATCCTCCCGTTCAAAATCAGGATGATACTCAGGCAACTCCCGCCCCGAAAATATTTAAGAACGACTGCAAGATTAACTGGAACAAGCCGGCTGAGAAAGTTTACAATTTTATCAGGGGACTTTCGCCGAATCCGGGGGCATATGTGGTTTATAAGGATAAAATGATTAAAATTTACAAGTCTAAGAAAATAAACGAAGTTTCAGGGGGCAAGCACGGCGCATTGAATGTTATTGATGACAAAATATTTGTTTCATGCTCTGATGCAATGATTGAGGTTTTGGAGCTTCAGCTCGAGGGCAAAAAAAGGATGTCAGCAGCAGAATTTTTACGTGGGAGCAAGGGCTTTTTCGATAATTAATAAAAGCTAAAATTATGATTTGATTTTTTATTTTTTTGCATTATATTGAGATTAACTCATAATTAGATGTTATGAAAAAAAGCTCTCTTCTTTTTGCCCTTCTTGCTTTATCAAATTTAAATGTATTATCTCAAGGTTTAAATGATGTGTACTCATCAGGAGGATTTGTATTTGCTGTTGGTACGGGAGGAATTATTCTAAAATCATCAAACGCTGGAAATACATACACGCGCCAAACAGTGGGTAATACAAACTTATATTCTGTCCACGGTGTAAATAACAAGGTTTGGAGTGTGGGAGATAATGGTGTATTCAATTTTAGTGCCGATTACGGTTCTATTTGGAGTAGCAGTAATATAACAAGCTCAGACTTAAAATCAGTTTTTTTTGTCGACTCACTAACAGGGTTTATAGCAGGTAAAAACGGAGTAATACTAAAAAGCACCAACGGGGGCAATAACTGGCTAAATTTAACGTCTGGAACCAGCAGTGAGCTGTACAAAGTCAAATTCATTAATTCAAGCATAGGCTTTGTATGCGGTGCAAACGGAACTATGCTTAAAACTACAGATGGGGGAGCCTCATGGATTCAGATTGCAATACCTGTCAGCACAAATATAAATTCATTTGATGTGCTTAATGAATGGATTATTGCAGGGACTGATAATTCGACCATAATTACCTCAACTAATGCTGGGCAGAGCTGGGCTTTGAGAGATTTTAAGATATATTCTCGTCCTAAAGTCAATTGTATAAACATAACCGCTCAGAATTCATTTCTGGTTACTTTCGAAAGCGGCTCGATTTGGTATAGCACAAACAGAGGGAGCTCTTTCAATTACTCTCGCTCACCGTTTCTGGATGAATTAAACTCAGTATCGATAAATTCATCAAGTGCGTATGCAGTTAGTAAAAAACATATTATAGTCATCAGGTCGCTTGATAATGGTGTAAATTGGCAGCTGCATCCGAATGCAACATATTCAATTAACTTTCAGGATGTTTTGCCTTTTCAGGGTGCAAGCTTTAACAAGATTTTCGATATCAATTATCAAAAAAGAAGTGTTGTATATGCATGCCAGCGGAATAAACTTTACAGAAGTCTGAATACCGGTTTGAACTGGAGCCAGATATCGACCTTGCCTTTTAATTATGCGTGCCAGCAGCTATTGGTTTCCATGAAAGATTCAGCTAAAATGATTGTAGTTTTAAATAAACAATCCATAGATACAGGAATTGTTTACAGGACATCTAACTATGGTTTAAATTGGAGTAAGGTTTACCAAGGCAGTTGGGACTATATAGGGAATTTGATTACACAGGACCAGCAGCATCCTGAGACGGTTTATTTAGGTGCTAATGATTCTGTTATGAAGTCAACGGATTTCGGGTTGACCTGGATAAAGATAGCTAACTACCCATTCAATGATTTCTGCGACATAGCAGTGCATACTTCAAATTCAGAAGTTCTATATGTTTCAACAAACGGCTTTCCGGCTAGGATGCACAAATCAACAAACGGAGGTTACAATTGGTTTATGATTGATTTTGTTGCGTACACCAATTTCTCGGAAATGCCGGCAATAGCGGTAAGTAATTTAAATCCTAATATAGTTTTTCATGCTCAACTTGGCGGGGGTGCTTTACAGACAGGACTTTAAAGGTCGTATTCTCAGGGCAGCACATGGCTTTTTAATCAATTTGCCGGGTTTAGCTGGTCTGTTGATATAGCCAAAGATGACCCTAATATTTTTGCATACGGAAATGTAAGCTTATCACCCGTATACCTGTCAACAAACGGAGGTGTAAACTTTGTAGGAACGCCAAATGTCTGGGCGGAATCGATATTTTATTATGACAGGGCTAATTTATTTATAACGAATGGCAGCGAAGTGAGTAAGATGGTGGTTACTTACAATATGCCGATTGGTATTCGTCCTATTTCATCAAATGTCCCTGTTAAGTTCAATCTTTCACAAAATTATCCAAACCCTTTTAATCCTGCAGCAAATATCAAGTTTGATATTCCTAAATCCGCATTTATTAAGTTAGTTATTTACGATGTTATCGGAAGGGAAGTATCTGTTTTGGTAAATGAACAATTGAGTGCGGGCAGTTATAAAGCTGACTGGGATGCATCGAATTATCCAAGCGGGGTATATTTTTATAAGTTACAGGCAGGTGATTACAGAGAAACTAAAAAAATGGTGCTGGTAAAGTAGTTTCACTTCATTTCAATAATCTTTTCAATAAGCCACTCCCTTGAAATAGTGTGCCGGTTTTCGTCAAGCTTTTTCATCAGCATTTTTATTTCCTGTTTTTGCTTTTTGTCAAGACGCGTAAGCTTTTTAACGTAATTCAAAAAAAGCATAAATCTATCGTAGTGAATCGAAAGCACATCCTTATGCCTTACCAGATAGTGTTTTGCCGCATCAATAGCTGCTTCTAAGGACTCGAATTCGCCCAGCTCATAGTAAACTTTAATCAGCGTTTCCCTGGACTTTAAATAAAAGTATGTGTATTTATAGCCGACATTGTTTATTCTGCCGATTGCTTCCTTGTACTTTTTGGCTGCAAATGCCATCGAAGCAGAAGCCAGATTTATTGTGTCCCTCTTGACTTCGCTTGCAATATTGCTCTTATACTTATCAAAAAAGTAATTTACCCACCGGATTTGTTTCATATTCAGCCCGCAGATAATCACACTCAGAAAATCAGTATACTGAATGTTTTTATTCTTCTCGTAAAATCCGATCTTCTCGAAATTAGTGTGTATTTTGTAGAGGTCATTCAGGAATCTTTCATCACCCAGAGCCATTTTGTTAATGCAGTAGTTAGCAAGTGAGTAATATACCTGCTCAATCTCATCTTCGCTTAATTTTTGCAAGTTTTGAAATACATGCTTCTCCAAATCATGGAAATGCCTTACTTTATCGGGCTTTAAAATCATCATAAGTATCTTGTATTCGGAATAAATAATCGGATGAAATTTCTCGATTTTTTGTATGTTGTTTTCAATGTAATTAATTATGTGGTCAATTCCCCAGTAGCTTTTATATATGCTCACTCCGGATAATATTTTTCTGCTGAGGAGTGCATTTAATACCTTTAGTTTTGTAACTATAAATAAATAATCCGCGCTTTCGGACATTTCCAAATAGCTCTTATCGAGGTCAAGGTCAAGGTCTTCTCCGTGATAATTGAGCAGAATCTCCTTGTGTGTTAAATCGTTAAAGTAGTATTCGGTGTTCTTATTGAAGTCGCGTTTGCTTAAATCCGATATTTCCTTTGACGCCATTTCAAATGATTTTAGGATATTTCTTTCCCTCAATGACTCAAGCAGTATTATTTTTTCACGCGTGGAGCTTTTATCCGTTTTAATTAAAATTAAAAATTCTTCCAGTAATGCCGTGAAATTGCTGATTAAAGTCCTGACGTTCTGGTCTTTGGTCTTCTCTCCAGGGAAAATTTCCTCTGCAATTTTTTCGTTTGGTATAACGTTAGCATCGAACTCTGAATAATGAGCACTTATCAGGTCATACAGCTGAAGAATTTTTCTGCTTTTATTATGGAAAGGGGAGCCCAATAACTCGCCAAATCTCTTAAATTCCAAGGGTGTAATACCCTTCAACATCTCGGTAAGCTTAGATTCTCTCATTATTTGAAGGGAAAATTTATCAGTTTTAATTTAACAAACGTGCTTTTCTGTCATAACATAATTCTTAAAATTTATTAAAAAACTGCAATTTTTTTTATTTATTTTCATATAAATATTTAAAAACACATTTAACAAATCTATAAAAAAATCTTTGCCTATCTTTATAACGTATGTTATCTTTACATTGAATCAGAATGTAAGCAAGCGGGGGATAACTAAATAGCGGCAAAAATTGTTATCGGAGGTAAAAAGAGTGCAGCAACTTCTGTTTTGATAAACTATTTCTCTTTCGAAGGGCGAGAGACGTAGTTATAATCACGCAGTTAGAGTTGCTGCACTTCGATTTTAAAGCCTTATACTTAGAAGATACATATTTTTTCTCCTGTTTCATAGGGATAGTTTATCAAAACTATCCCTTTTTTATTTATAAGTCAATATTTTAAAAAATGACATTTTCAGCTATTATAGTAGCTTGACATAGTAAAATCAATATATTATATTGCAGTAGCTTTAAACTACTGCAATATTGAACGGTGATATTTTAATAGAGAGGTTAAAATCCCTTGGTTTTAAAGAATATGAATCCAAGGTTCTTCTTGTATTATTAACAGGCACCCCTATGAGCGCTTCAGAAATTGCAAAAGAGGCAAATATTATCAGAAATTCAATTTATGACATTCTTAAATCCTTTGTTGAAAAGGGATATTGCAATGAAATTGAGACAAACACCATATTAAATTACCAAATAATAGACCCTTCCGTAATTTTGGATAAAATTTCAAGGGATTACAGGGAATCCTTTAATAAGAGGCTCGAAAACCTTAACGAGACCTTCGGTGAACTTCAGGAAATTTATAAAAAAGAATCCTCAAAAGTCGAGGCACCTGATAAAAATATACATTTAATCAGGGGTTTTAACAAGCATAGAGTTGCCAAACTGATTGAACTTGTTAATAATTCGAAATCCGAAATACTAGGAATGTACAGTCCCCGAAGAGTTATAGTGGAAGAGCTTAGCCAGGATGCAAAAAAATTTTTGAAAAGCGGAGGAACAATAAAGTCAATTTACCAGCTGAGCGATGATAAAGCAGTTAATTCAGAGCTTCTTAAGGCTTGTGAAATATTTGTAAAAGGCGGCGAGGAGGTCAGGCTTTCAGAGTTTAAGCTTACCAATACGTTCGTTTTTGATAAAGAAACCGTTTTTTTTAATCTTTCCGATGATAAGACCGTTCCTAAGCATAAACAAGCGGATTTAATCATTAAAAACAGCGAATTTGCTTTGCATATAAGGGATTTGTTTATGCACTATTGGGTGCAGTCATTAACTATTGAAGAATACAGGAAAAAAGGCTGATAAAAATATGGAGTATAAAATAAAATTTTCAATAACAGGGATTGTAAGCTTATTTTTCATTTTTTTGCTTTTATTGCTAATTATCTAATAAGTTTATAATCAATATAACCAAATCACGTTAGTTATGAACCTAAAAAAGGTTGTGAGCTTTCAGCTAATTATTATTGTGTTAATTTTATTTATACTGTTAATTTTATAAAATCATATTAAATTAGGATATTGGGTGCGTTGTAGTTTAGAAAAGCATCCGGCAAACTAATTCATTGAGGTTAATTATGAATGAAAAATTTTATACAAAATTTACACGCATCATAATGACTGCGGTATTATTTGTAGTTCATGCGAACCTCATCGCTCAATCGGGCTGGTATCCCCTTCAATCAGGCACTTCGACTGTGCTTAATTCTGTGTACTTTCTTAACGATAACACCGGCTTTATGGCCGGAAGCGGAATAATTCTTAAAACCACAAACGGGGGAATAAACTGGCTTGTAATTAATGACCAATTCGGCGGAACTTCGATTCAGTTTATAAATGAAAATACAGGGTATGTGTGCGACGGAACTGTTTATAAAACAACCGACCGCGGAGTCAGCTGGGTGAATTTCAATTTAACAGGTTTAAAATCTCTTTACTTTATAAATGAAAACACGGGTTTTGCTGTTGGAAGAAACAGCCAGATTCTGAGAACATATAACGGAGGCGGTTTATGGGAGCCGCTTTTTGTATCTTTGTTTAACAGTAATTTTAATTCGGTTAAGTTTATTAATTCCCAGACTGGTTTTGTTGGTGGCGGCAGAATGTTCGAGCCTTATTTCGGTGTAATATATAAGACTACTAATGAAGGTTCGACATGGATTCTGATAAATTCCGAAGCTACAAACATTGAATTCAGAAGTATAGATTTTCCAACTCCTTCAGTGGGTTTTGCTGTTGGGGGCGATATGTATGCGTCTTCGGGGGTTATTTATAAAACTATCAATGTGGGTGAAACTTGGGTTCAGCAAGGCACTGTTTACAGAGATTTAAATGCTGTTAATTTTGCTACTCCGCTGATTGGATACAGTGTCGGTGAAGGTGGTATGATTTTAAAGACTATTGATGGCAGTGTCGTTTGGAACACGCAGATGTCCAATACAACGCTTGATATAAATTCGGTGCATTTCGTCGGCGAGAACTTAGGGTATATAGCAGGTGCATCAGGGACTGTTCAAAAAACAATTAACGGGGGCGTAAGCGGTCCTCCTTTTGCTGTTGCAGGAAAAATTTTATACCAAAGCGGGACACCGGTTTCATCAGGATACGTAAAAGCTTTGAAGTATAACAGTGCGCTTGATAAAGTTGAAGTTCTTGATTCAGCAGCCATACAGCCCAACGGTGACTATCTCCTGCCGCGCATCCCACAGGACAGCGTGGATATAATGGCTTTCCCGGACGATGAAGATAATCTTGTTCCAGTTTTTGTTCCGACATACCACGCAGCCGGTAATTCAGGCACTATCTACTGGACACAATCGAGAACATTGTACGTTAACAATAATATTTTTAACATAGATGTGAGGGTGTTTTCTGTATTCGGGCCTGCTGGAACAGGCGAAATAAGCGGAGGTGTATACTCGGCTCCCCCCGGTATCTCGGGCTTAAAAGACGCTTTTGTTTACGCAATGATTGGAAATGACTTTAAGGGATTCGGTGCCTCAGGCACAGGGGGGCCGTATGACGTTAATAATCTGCCTCAGGGCAGTTACCGGCTTATTTGCGATAGAATGGGATACAGAAGCGCAGAAAGATATGAAATTCTCGGTTTTACTAATCTTGATTCAATTAATTTTTATTTGACTAATATCAATGTAATCGGAATCGAGCCTGTTGGAACGAAAATTCCTTCTTCGTATAAACTGGAACAGAATTATCCCAACCCTTTCAACCCGGTTACTAACATTATAATTGATATTCCCGTTTCGGCTCTGGTTAAGCTTATTGTCTATGATATGCTTGGGCGTCAAATTGAAATTCTTCTTAACCAGCAGCTAAGCTCTGGCAGCTATAAATTCAGCTGGGATGCCTCCAAATATTCAAGCGGAATTTATTTTTACAGAGTCATTGCCGAAGATTTTTCTTTAAGCCAAGGAAAGCTTTTTACCGATACAAAAAAGATGATACTTGTTAAATGATGACGTAAACGTATAAACTTTTTTTCTCCTCCTTTTGGAAAGGCTAGCATCCACTTTACCTCCGTTGGATGATAGCCTTTTGTTTTTTCTTCCTTGTGACATTTGTGTCATACTTTTCAAAAGCTAATCTAAACTTATTTCCAATTATTCAAATAATATTTTGGCACAAAATTTGAGCTCATTGTTTATAAAATCTGTATTAAAAAGGAGTGGTTTATGAAAAAAATGGAAAAAATTTCGATTCTGAATCTAAGTGTGATATTTACTTTATTAATTCTCACCTTTTCTGTTAAATCGCAGGACGGAATAGTTGATAATTCGAAGTTTGTCAGCCAATCTATACCGGATAACATGACAGCGGGCGAAACATATAAAATTATTGTTACTTTCGAAAATACAGGGACAACAAACTGGAAACCGGATGAATATATGCTTAAAATTATGGGAGAAATTGAAGCCGGGTCGATGAATACGTGGGGTCATCCAGAGGTGAACTTGGCTCAGGTTGTTGAAGCAGGAAATACGGTCTCCTTTGAACTTAAAATAACTGCCCCGCTCGCAGAGGGTACTTATGCATTCCGCTGCCAAATGATGCACGGCAATTATTTATTCGGGCAGACAAATAAAAAGACAGAAGTGATAGTGAACCCGGTAACCGGATTAACCGATGCAGTTAACAGCGCAGCGTTTGTTGAGCAAACAGTGCCTCGGATAATGATTAGCGGCTTTGAATACAAAGTAATGATTACAATGACGAATTCCGGTAAAACAACATGGACTCCCGGAAAACATAAACTGGTTTATCTTGACCCTTCCGGTAATGCTTTTTCAAACAATTTGTGGGGAGTTTCAACGGTTGAGATTACTGAAAATATTGCTCCGGGAGCTACAAAGGTGTTTAACTTTGATGTTAAGGCGCAGGAAAAAGAAGGGAGCTATAAGTTTCAATGGAGAATGTATTCAAGCGAAGGAGGCTTCTTCGGTGACGCTTCAAAAGTTGTAAGTATAATTGTTAAACCAAAGGATTTTGAAAGAAAAAGATAAGTAACTGCTACACCATCCTTCCCCCTTTGGTTAGAGTTACTTATTAAAAAGGCAGGTATTAAAACCTGCCTTAATAATTCCTTAGAATTAAAAGTATAAAATTGGCGGCCAGTTGCCGTAAATTGCTAATGGCTGCCGCAAGGCTGGCATTCTCCGCCTCCGAGGAATGTCAGCCTTTTGTTTTAGGAGCAAAAAAGAAATTTTATTATGCTTGACTTTTAAAAGCAATTGATATAAGTTAGGATTATATAATAATTTAAAATTCTCACCTTCATTTTTTTAGATTTATTTCTTTAGCGGGGGCTTAGATTCAAGAAGTATTTCAAAAATGTAATATAAAAATGTATGCCCGTTAAAGCTGGAAGTATTGAGCTTTATTTTGGTCCAACCGAGCTTAGCCAGCCGGATGACCTTGAAGCAGTTATTATCGATTTTATAAACGGGGCAAACGACATTCTGCACATTGCGGTTCAGGAGCTTGATAACGAGAACATTGCACGCGCAGTTATTAATACGCGTCAAAGAGGTGTCACGGTTGTTCTCGTTATGGAGTTTGATTACCTTACGGCGGACGAACCGCCTTCAGACCCATGGCAGCCGTTCAGCGGGGATTCCGGAAACGAGCCGAACAGGCGGATTTACAATGCTATGCTTCGGGCCGGGGTAGACGTGCGGACCGATATCAATCCAAAGATTTTTCATCAGAAATTTATTGTTCGTGACCCCGGAGGTCCGAAAGCTGCTTTACTGACGGGTTCAGCAAACTTTACGGTTACCGATACGCATAAAAACCTGAACCATGTAGTTATCATACACGGCAAAAAAGCTGCTGAAGTTTACGAGGTTGAGTTTACCGAACTTGAAACCGGCAACTTCGGGCAGTTCCGCTCAAGATTTTATCCCGCCCCGAAGGAAATGTCGGTCTCAGGCATACGGATTAGGATACTTTTTGCTCCTGACCATTCGCCCGAGATGGAAATAATGAAACAGATGCTTAAGGCAAAATCACAAATTGATTTTGCGATTTTCACTTTTTCTCAGTCATCAGGAATTGACGATACAATGGTGACATTGCAGAAAAGCGGAATTAAAATCCGGGGGATATTTGATAAAGGGCAGGGCAACCAGCAGTGGGCAAGCACCAGAATACTTCAGTCCAATAAAATCAAAGTCTATCTTGCGGAAAAAGACCCGAAGCTAAGGAAGCTTCATCATAAGCTTATGGTAATAGATAAAAATACAATTATTGCGGGCAGTTTTAATTATACCGACCCTGCAAATGCACTTAATGACGAAAATATAATTGTAATCGGGGATACAGAAGAAACTGACCAAACAGCAATTGCAAATCAGAGAATACTTGCTTCCCACGCGAATGATATGATTGCAAAAATGATTAACGACTTCGGTGTTGAGGTTGTATAATAGCGGCTGTGAGTTAAAAGTTAACACAAAAACGAGTTAACTTTTAACTTTCAACTACATTTGGGAGGCAGAAAATGGGGTTCGAAAAATGGGGATATTCTTTCGAAGGCGCTTACACGGACTGCAACCTGCTTGAAGAGCTTTCAGGAGTTTATTTAATTTGGTGTAATTACACCGGTGAATGGACCGTGCTTGATCTTGGTGAAGCCGATAATATCCGTGAAAAAGTATGCAATCATGAAAGACGTAATGAATGGCTTAAACACTGTCCAGGTTCTGTATATTTCTCAGCTAAGTATATGCCGGATTCATTGCATGAAGAGCGGCTAAAGGTCGAAAAGGATATAAGGAAACAGGCAAATCCTCCTTTAGGATAATTATTTTGTTTAATCAATATTGACCGAAAAACTCATTAAGTACACTCAGCTTTTGGACCAATGGCTTAAGTATTACGGATTTGAGGAGCTGACCGTAAATCCAGAAGCCGGTGCAGATAAAGTTTACAAGCGAAGCAGAGTTGAGGCAGCCAAGTTCGGCAAGGTTGATTTTTATATTGCGGTAAAGCATATTCCAAATGCTTCAAGCGAGCGTGTGCGGGAGTACAGCTCAAAAATGCACTCCCTTGCAATGAGGCACCGGATAGGTCCCCCGCTCGGATTCGGGGCTATGCTTCAGGTCTTTCCGCTTATTATTACCGAAAATATTACAGCGGAGCCTGCTAATTTTATTAAATCATCCTATTGCCCCAAACATTTTGGTGCTGCAGAGTTTCCTTCGGTTGTCGTTTTAAATACGGGCTACGTTTATTATTGCACATCGACTCCCTTATGGGGCTATGCTTATTATGGCGGTTTCCGCAGGGACTCTTATAATTTCTTTTCACCAAAAGCGTGGGAGGAGCTCAGTAAAAAACAGTCCGGATAAACTTTCAGATAATCAGATTCAATTGCGAAGGCGCTTTTACATTTTATCTTCAGGTGATTGTGGTTATCTTTGCTATTTAAGAAAGGAAATCCCAATGCTGATTGAGACAATACGAAAAGATATGCGGGACGCAAAAAAATCGAGGGAAACTCTGAAAGTGAACCTGCTTTCGACTCTTTATGCTGAGATATTCACCCAGTCGAAAAGCGGAAAGGAAATGACTGAAGAAGATGAGCTTAAGATTATAAGGAAGTTCATTAAAAATATAGACGAAACAGTGGCGCTGGATATAAATGAAGACACCAGAAACAAATTAACTGATGAAAAAAAGCTTCTCGTAGCTTATCTGCCGCAGCAGTTATCCAAAGATGAGATTGAAAAAATTGTTTCAGAGCAGGTTTCAGAAGGAAAAACAATTAAAGATATAATGCCCTTTTTTAAGGAGAATTACTCCGGTCGCTATGACGGCAAAACAGTCAGCGAAATTATTAAAGCTAAAACAGGATGAAAAAAGCTTCAATATTTTTATTCCTACACATAAGCATTTTCAATTTTCTACTCGCTCAAGACGTTCAGGAATCGGAAATATTATTTACACAGGGAGAGAAGCTTTTCACTGAGGGTAAATTTACTGACGCCTATTTTAATTTTACCAAATATATCCAGTACAATCCCGACAGCGTAAAGGGGTATATTTCAAGAGGAAACACTGCGATATTTTTAAATAAAATTAAGGACGCTGAAACGGATTTTAAAAAAGCGATTGAGCTTGAACCAAATAATTACAAAGCTTATTCGGGGCTTGGAACGGCATATGTTTATATGCAAAATGATTCCGAAGCTCTGAAAAGTTACACAAAAGCACTTGAACTCAATCCAAATGATGTCGTTACACTGAACTCGCTTTCGGTGATATACCATGCCGGAGGGAAAACGAGTGAGGCAATGAATTACCTGAACAAAGCCATAGAAATTAAGCCGGATTACGCCGATAGTTATAAAAACCGGGGGTCGGTCTACTTATTAACGGGGGATTCATTAAAGGCGCTTGAGGACTTAAATAAAGCGGTAGAGCTTGCTCCGAACCGTGCGGACATTTACAATACACGCGGGGCAATTTACCGCGAAATGGAGAGGTATGATGAAGCGATTGCTGATTTTAACAAATCGCTTGAGCTTGACCCGAACAATGCGGAGGCGTATTGCCGCAGGGGTGTTGCTTATCTGTACAAAAATGACTATTCTAAAGCAATAAATGATATGGAAACGGGTATAAAACTGCAGCCGTCGATGGAGCCGTTAATCAGCAAGTATCTGGAAGAAGCAAAACAGAGGAAGGAAGGAAAGTAATGGAACTAATTTTTTTAATAATAGGCATAGCGGTAGGAGTTTTTCTGGGCTTTTTTATTGGGATAAGCAAGTATAAACATATCAATTCCAAGCTTGAGGAAAGAAACCTTATCCTTGAAGAGAGGGTAGAAGGACAGAAGCTGGAAACCGAGAGATTGCAGGAGAAATTTTCGATTGAGTTTGAAAATCTTGCAAATAAGATTCTTGACGAAAAAAGCAGGAAGTTTACCGAGCAGAATAGGGAGAATCTTGATACGATTTTAAATCCCCTAAAAGAAAAAATTTCGGAATTTGAAAAAAAGGTGAGCGATGTATATGTGAGCGAAACAAAGGAGCGTGCAGCTCTTGCCGAACAGCTGAGGAGTCTTCACGAGCTGAATAAGCAGATGACTGAAGAAGCAAATAATCTTACCAGAGCATTAAAGGGGGATACAAAAACCCAGGGGGCGTGGGGTGAGTTTATTCTGGAGAGTATTCTTGAGAAATCCGGTCTTGGAAAGGGAAGAGAATACCTGTTTCAGGAAACATTTAAAAATGAAGAGGGTTCTAACCGCAGACCTGATGTAATTGTAAATCTCCCCGAAGGCAAAAACATTATTATTGACTCCAAAGTATCGCTGAAATCATACGAATCTTATATCTCGTCGGATAATGAGGATGAGAGAAGAAAGTGCCTTAGCGACCATGTTGCTTCAGTGAGACGGCATTTGAAAGGGCTAGACCTTAAAGATTACCATAATCTCTACAGCCTTCAGAGTTTGGATTTTGTTTTAATGTTTATCCCTGTTGAGCCCGCATTTGCGCTTGCGGTACAAAACGACCAGTCACTGTTTTATGACGCGTTCGAAAAAAATATTGTTATTGTAAGTCCCTCAACTTTGCTTGCAACTCTCAGAACCATTGCGAGCATCTGGAAGCAGGAGAACCAAAACAGAAACGCTATTGATATCGCAAGGAAAAGCGGCGAGCTTTATGATAAGCTCTCGGCATTTGTTGATGATTTAATTAAAATAGGGCAGAGAATGGATGATGCGAAGAAAACTTATGAAGAAGCTATGAATAAGCTTACCGAAGGCAGAGGAAATATAATTAGCAGGGCGGAGAACCTCAGGCAAATGGGAGCAAAGTCATCCAAATCAATTGACCAGCGCATAGTTGAAAAAGCATCAGATGATGATGACGAGCAGTTAAAATTGATTCAGAACAGCTAAAAATTACTAATATCCCTTCCGAAGACGAAGGTTTTGAACCAGTCGAACAGAACGAGCACTTTGTTTTTTAAGCTCACAAGCTTGGTGATGTAAACGCTTCTCCAAAACAGCCATGCTGCAAAACCGCTGCCTTTATACTGCCTTATGTTTGCGAGGGCTTTATGGCTGCCGATATAGGCAAGCATACCTAAATCCTTATACCTGAATGGCTTTACATTTTTCCCTTTGATAATCTTATTCAGTGATTTACCGAGATACTTTCCCTGTCTTTGCGCAGTCTGCGCTGTCGCAGGATACGGCTCCTCGGGTATTTCAGAGCAGTCACCCAATCCATAAATATTACTCGTGTCTTTTACTTTTAGATACCGGTCAACAATTATTTTGTTGTGTTCGTTTTTTGGCAAATCACAGTTCTTGATTAAATCTGTTGCAGTGTTGCCCGTTGCCCATACGAGCAGTCCGTATTTAAAATGCGAGCCGTCGTTAACGTAAATCTCATTTTTGGTTATTCGTGTTATGTATGAGTTGGTCTTAACGTTAATCCTCTGCCTTTTGAAAATTTTCATCGTGTACTGGCTCAGTTTTTCATCGAAAGTGTTAAGCAGCTTATCACCCGCTTCAATTAATATTACTTCGATATAGTTATCAAGTCCCTTATAATTTTTCCTTACATCTTCTTCGATGAAATCGTGCAGCTCGGCGGCAAATTCAACCCCTGTGGGTCCCCCTCCGCAGACAACGAACCGTAAAAAACTTCTCCGCTCTTCTTCACTTATGTTAGGCAGCGAGGCATTTTCAAAGCAATCGATAACCTTAATCCTGATTTTTCTCGCATCAGCCGCTTCGCGTAAAAAGTATGCATATTCTTTAACGCCTTCGATATTAAATGTATTTGTAACCTCACCAACTGAGATAACAAGCGTATCATACTCAAGCTCGAAAGTTTTCTTCGTATCTGAGTCTTCGCAGTGGATTTCGTTTATTGAAGATACGATTCTGTTGCAATACGCCTGAATATAGTGAGCTTTTTTAATGTTTCTGATGGGCTCGATAATGCTTCTGAATTCAATTGTGCCAACGGTTGTGCTTGGCAAAAGGCAGGTGAAAAGGAAATGGTTTCTGGGACTTACGATTTTAACATCGAATAGATTGTAATTAATCTCCTTCAAACAGCTGAATGCACCAAAACCGCTGCCGAGGACAACGAGCTTTTTCTTCATTTACTCAAAGTTAACTATTGTAAATTTTATATTTAATAGATTAATTTATTCTGATATATTGCATTAAAAAAATGAAATCATACCGCAAAGAGCTGTGGTTTAACACAAGCAGAAGAAGGGAGTATATAAATATAACGCATCTTGTAGAAGAATGTGTCAGGGAAAGCGGTGTTCAGGAGGGCATTGTTTTATGCAACGCTATGCATATAACCGCAAGCGTATTTATTAACGATGATGAAGGGGGACTCCATAGCGACTTCGAGAAATGGCTCGAAGGGCTTGCTCCCGAAAAGCCGTATGACGAGTACAGGCATAATGATACGGGAGAGGATAACGCCGATGCACATCTGAAAAGAACTGTTATGGGCAGAGAAGCAGTAGTAGCAATAACAAAAGGAAGGCTGGATTTCGGTCCATGGGAGGAGATATTTTACGGTGAATTTGACGGAAAAAGAAAAAAAAGGGTTTTGGTTAAAATAATAGGGGAGTAGCTTATCTTCTTGCTTTATATACCGCTTCTTCGAAGGAAATTGTAAATTCCACTCCTTTATCAGGCGAGCTTTTAATTTCAACAGTGCCGTTCATTTGCTTTGAAAGCAGTGTAACAAGCTGGATGCCGAGGGTATCTGATTCAGTAATATTGATTCCCTTAGGCAGTCCGATTCCGTCATCTTTGACTCTCAAAACAAACCTGTTGTTTCCCTGATTTAATAATGAAATATCAATAACTCCTTTCCTGTCGTTTGGAAAGGCATATTTAATTGAATTTAAGACTAGTTCGTTAATTATAAGTCCGCAAGGAATAGCGGTATCGATATTCAGGGATAAATCTGATATGTTTATTTTTATCTCTACGTTTTTAAGCCTGAAGCCGTAGGAATTCCAGAAGTTATCGGTTAGATTTTTTACGTAATCATAAAAGTTAATTTTCTCGTAATCCTTTGTCGTATGCAGCTTGCTGTGGACAATAGCCATCGAATGAATTCTGCTTTCGGTTTCCTTCAGAATCTCAAGCATTTTGGGGTCGTTAATATAGTGCGACTGGAGCTTCACCAAAGACGACATTATCTGAAGGTTATTTTTAACCCTGTGATGAACTTCCTGAAGCAAAACGTCCTTTTCCCTAAGAGATTTGGTAATCGTTCCGTATAAAATTGCATTTTCAATTGCAATTGCTATTTGTGACGAAACGGTCGAGAGTATCTCAAGCTGCGTCATAGTGAATGCATTCTCTTTTTGGTAATCCTGAAGCGTGATAACTCCTATGACCTTATCCCCCGTCATTATGGGAGATGAAAGAATAGATTTTGCTTTCCTGTTGTGTCTTGCTATCCCCAATGATTCAAAAAACTCGTTAATGGCGGAATTCAAAAGCAGCGGTCTTTTGGAATTAATTACATATTCAGTTAAGCCGTTTGAAAATTTTCTCCCCTCGTTATTTTCCATTTCACCTTCAATTGAATAGTAGGGAAAAGTGATATAATCTTTCTCATCGTTGTAAAGGGCAATGTAAAGGTTATCAATATTAAACAGCCTGCCTAGCATATCGCTTATATCGTTTATAGTTTTGTTAGGCTCAGCCAGTTTGCTTAAGGACTGCCCGATGCGGTTCAGGGCAGAAAGCTCGTTGTTTCTTTTAATCAGCTCGTCTTCGGCGAGTTTTTTCTCGGTTATATCGGTAACAAAGCCTTCGGTCGCAATGAGCTGGCCGTCATCTGAATAAACGCCGCGTCCCTGCTCCCAAACCCACTTGATATCTCCGTCTGCGCATTTGATTCTGTATGTTATCTGGTATGGCTTTTTTTCCTTTAGCGATTCGGTTACGGTTTTTCTGGCGGACTCCTTATCCTCCTCGTATACAATCAAACCGTAATAAAGCCTTCCGTTTTGAAGTAATTCCTTAGTGCTGTAACCGGTCAGGTCAAACACTCCTTCGCTTATGTACTGAATCGACCAGCTGTCGGATTTTTTAATAACACGGTAAACATATCCCGGCAGGTTGCTGATTAATGTAGATAAAAAGCGCTGGCTTTCAGTAAAATCACGCTCCTGTTTTTTCCTGATATCAGTTTCAACAGCAGACGAAACCAGTGCAGAAACAGTTGTTGCGAAATCTATTTCTTCTCGTCTCCATTTTCTGGGTGAGGTCTCGTGGCATATTATTCCGATGGTTTTGCCCCTGTAATGTATTGGTACATCCATCATGGAATAAATACCTCTTGGCAAAAGGTAATTTTTAGCAAATTCCGCAGTTTGCGGGTCATTTTGTGCATCATCTGCAGCTATGCACAACTGATTTTCTATTGATTTAAAATAATTAGGGTAATCCTTAACACTGATAGTTATTTCACTCGTATATTCATCCAGCTTTTTAATGTATGAATAATCGCAGTAAACATATTGTCTATCTTCCGTATAAAACCAGATTGAGACTCTTTCTGAATCAAGTGTATGGGCTGCCTGCCGAATAACGGTTCTTAGAAACTCATTCAGGTTGTTTTTATCCAGAGTTTTCAACTCACTTAAAGCAGTATGAGAGCGGCTGAAAAAATTATCTTCGCAAGGATCTGAGTATAAAGCTGTTTTGTAATTTTCTTTAATTATGTCCAAATTTACTTTCTAATATTGGGACAAAAAAAGAGAGTGTCCCAATTAAATAACACTCTCTCTCAATTTTTTACTGCCTTGCGTTTATTTTGTCAGTATCATTTTTTTTGTTTCAACGAAGCTGCCGGCACTTAACATGTAGAAGTAAACACCGCTGCTAAATCCTGAAGCATCCCAGTTTACAATATATGTCCCCGTATTTTGAGATTTATTTACAATTTCATCAACTTCCCGGCCTGTCATATCGTAAACTTTCAATGTTACCTGAGTATTTTCGAGTATGGTATACTCAATAGTTGTAACCGGGTTAAACGGATTGGGATAGTTTTGTCCGAGTACATAAGTTTTCGGTGCCCCAAGCTCTTTTTCGTTAAATCCTATCGGACTCAAATCTGCAATTAAATCAATTACTCCGTCTGCACTGTAATTAAGTGCATCTGCGTCTTCCTCGCTTAACATATTGGAAATTTCCAGTATGGTTACCCTTAGCTTGAATAAATACATCCCCAAAATCGCTAAGAGTCTGCGGTCCTGTTCCAGCTGGCTTCGGGCAAATTCCAACCTGCTATTAAGAATATTTCCTTGGCTCGAGCTTAAACTTAAATCGGCAATAAGGTCTATAACGCCGTCCTGAATGTTTTCAATGCTTTCGGCAGCTGTTGGGGCAGCTGTTTTGAAACTGAAGTATTGGGAAGGGACACTTGACCCGTAGTAAATATGAGAAAATACTCTCCAAAAATATCTTGTATCCGGCTGAGTTTGTTCGGCAGGAATAGTGTAAGTCGATGTAAACGAATCACAGGTATCAATCTGCTTGTTATTACCTGCAGTGTCGGTTGTTATTTCTATAATGTAGCAATCAATACCGGCAACGTCCAGCCAGTCGAGTATAACGGGTTCAATAACAACGGAAGTTCCTTTAGGCGGCTCTACAAGGATTGGAGAGTCCAGAGAAAATGCCCCGGATGAAATAAACAACAAAAGAAAACAAAACTGTAGTATTTTTTTCATGCTGATTTCCTTTAAGTTTATTCCCCACTTAGTTTAAATATAATTAATAATCACATAAAGTCAAATATATTTCGTTATTTATTCATCACCCAAAAACGTGATTTTTAATCATTATTTTTCAGGAACATAGCCGTCTGGCATTCTGTAATTATCTGTAAAAAAATACTCCTCCGCCTTTTGTTCAAACACCTGGTCTGCCATTGGACTTGTAAGGTCAAGGCGATATTCGTTTACGACCATTTTAAAGTATTCCAGAAATTCCAGCCATGCCTGCTTAGAGACGTTTTCGTAAATTTTTTTTCCAAGCTCATTTGGCATCGGGGGAGCGTCAAGCCCTGGCAGCTCAGCCCCGAGCTTTATACACTTTACAAGTCTTTCAGCCATCCTATTTGATATTCCGTTGCTTAATTTTTATACTTTGGATAATATGGCAAATATTGATTCAATTTAATATGTAAAAAGAATAATACTAATAATTTGGTAAATTTTTAACAACTTTGTGTATGAAATTGTTTTTAATAAATTTATTAATAACTTTATCGGCGGGATTAATTTTTAATATGACAAATGCCCAAAATGTTTCGGTTAATTATTCACTGGCAATGCCCAAACCTTCCACCCATTATTTTGAAGTTGAAATATTTTTTGATGGATTTGCCAAAGAAGATAAATCCATTGATTTAACTCTCCCTGTCTGGCGCCCGGGCAGGTATTTGATTTTTGATTTTGCCTCCGGTGTTCAGGATTTTGAAGTATATAGCGGTTCATCCAATCCATTGAAATGGTTTAAAACCGATAAATCGACCTGGAGGGTTGAAACAAATTCAAGCACCAAAATTTCTGTTAAATATAAAGTTTTTGCAAATGAGTTTTCCCTGCGCACAAGGGGACTTGACGATAACCATGGATTTGTAAACGGAACATCTGTGTTTATGTATTCAGAAAAATACAGGAAAAATCCTTTAACTTTGAAGGTAATGCCGTATAATGGCTGGCATGTTACAACAGGACTTGATAATACTGAAGATAACCTTAATGAATTTACCGCGCCTGATTATGACTATCTTGCGGATTGCCCTTTAGAAATCGGCACTCAAACTGACTTTGATTTTGATGTTGAGGGCAGGAAGCATATCATAAGTATTTATGGTGAAGCTAAATATGACAGGCAAAGGTTAATTGATGATTTTACAAAAATTATTAAAAAAAATTACGATTTCTGGGGAAATGTGCCTTACGAAAAATATGTATTTATTATTCACATAAATCCGCATACAGGCGGGGGTACGGAGCATATTAATTCGACTGTGCTCGCAATAAGGCCACAGTCTTTCGAAACAGAGGCCGGATATGCTGGCATTCTTCGTTTAGTCTCGCATGAGTTTTTCCATACGTGGAATGTTAAACAGCTCAAGCCAAAAGGACTGACACCATACGACTATTCAAAAGAAAACTACACATCGGAGCTTTGGATAGCCGAAGGGGGTACCTCTTATTATGACGGTTTAATGCTCGTTAGGACTGGACAGATGAAGGCGGAGGATTTTTATAAAGAAGTAGCCCGCGGGGTTGAAGACGAACGCCGGCGTCCGGGCAATCGCATACAGTCCGTAGCTGAATCAAGCTTTGACGCATGGGTTAAGTTTTGGAAACGCACACCCAATGCATATAACTCAGAATCCGACTACTATGGCAAGGGCTCATACGTATGCCTTGTGCTTGATTTGGAAATACGCAATGCCTCAAAAAACAGGCATTCGCTTGATGATGTTTTCAAAGCTATGTATGAGCGGTTCCCCTTGGACGTTAAGGGATATACAAATGAGGATTTTCAAAAAACCAGTGAGGAGTTTGCAGGCGTGAGCTTGCAGCAGTTTTTTGATGACTATGTATATGGCACTAAGCCAATTGAGTGGGAAAAGTATTTAAGCTATGCAGGGCTTAAGCTTAAATCCGATGACAGCACCGTTGTTCCTGTCGTGGGCATAAAAGCTTCAAGACAAGGCGGCAAAATCATTATTGATGAAATTATTACAAGCTCCTCGGCTGAAAATGCGGGACTTATGTCAGGCGATGAAATAATTGCTTATGACGGCTCGCGTTTAAGCTATGAAGATATGGAAAAACGAATAAAAGTGCTTAAAGCAGGTGATAAAGTCAAATTAACGATATTCAGAGCCGATAACCTTAAGGAATTTACATTAATTCTTGAGGAAAAAAAGCTCGCGAATTATTACCTTTGGAAAACAGAAAATCCGAATGCATTGCAGAAAGAGATTTACGAGGACTGGCTCGAAGTGAGATGGTGAAATAATGAGACGCTGAAATAGTTACTTAACCCCCATTGTTGGTGTTGTCACAATGAAAAACATCTCTCTAGGGCGGTATTTTCACATTTGTTTACCCAAACCCATTGATTTTAATTGCTCAAAATCGATGTTGCCTGAACAGCACTCAGCCAGAACACCGTCTATTACCACGCTTGGCAGTCTTTTAATACCAAATGATTTACTTCTGTTCAGTGCATTGGGGCTCTGGTTAACGTTCAGCACTTCAATGTCACAGCATGAGCACGCAAGCTCTTTTATTTTCTGAACCTGTTCATCACAAACGGGGCACCCGGCTGTAAATATTTCAATTTTTCTTTTCATAAATTACTACTTTATTATTTCTTATTGATTTAATTATCGAACAATTTTGTATTTCCCCAGACTTCGGGCAGCTCTTAATCAAAGTATTCAATTTCAATGCCAGCTCTTTATAAAATTCTAATTTTTGCTGAACTTCATTTAGCTTAGCGGATGTTAATTCGTATAAATCTTCGCAGCTTTCAAAATTCAAAATGCTTTTGATTTCTTTTAATGTAAAGCCAAGCTGCTTTGCTTTTTTTATGTAATTGATTGTATCAACGTCATCTCTTGTATAGTTTCTGTATCCGGATTCCTTAGTTTTGGGCTTGGGAATAAGCTTTAAGGATTCGTAGTATCTTATTGTTTCTGTGTTTAAATTTGTTAATTTTGCCAGCTGCCCTATTGTCATAATACAAATATAATATCTGTAGTATACTTTAGAGTCAAGGGTAAAAATTTATTCACATTGTAATAAAAAATCAGGATGTAAAAGTCAAGAGGATTTAAACGAAAAATCGCTAAATCCTCAATTTCAAAACAACCCACTACCTATTATTTGGTAGGGGTGAAATAGAAAGTTAGTGAAATGGTGAAATGGGGGATAAAACTCTGCGGCTTTGCGACTTTGCGATAAAACGCTTTTTTATTCCAGATTTTCTTTATTGGTTCCGGTCCAGTTAACCAGCCCTTTGCGAACCTGTTCCGAAAGCTGGGACCAGTTAAAACGTATTGGATTGTACTCATCACCGAATAAAACGATTTGCTGAAAAGGTTCGTTTGAGCGGATATCAATAGTTACTGTGTAGCGTTCCATTTTCGGGTCGATTCCCAAATCGTCCTGAAGCTTTACGAAGATATCGTCATCATAGGCGTCGGCAAGAATACGGAAGTATTTGGATTTTTTTAAATCCTTGGTGTTTGTGGAAATTTTTGTCCCAGAGCAGGAAATAAATGAAATTACAAAACTTGATGATAAAAATAAAAGGATAATTTTTAAATGTGTTTTCAAAATATTAGCTCTTTTATAATAGCCCCATCTTTAGAGGGGGTTTGATTCTTGAAAATTTTGGCTCCTGCGGTAATTAAATAATTCTCTTCGCAAATCAGTCTGGATTCCCGCCTTTGCGGAATGACGACTATTCATTAATTAGTTTCTCAATTATATCGATAGTTTTAATACCGTCTGCTTCGGCGTTGAAATTGGTTAACAGCCGGTGCCTCAGCACAGGTTTTGAGACTTTCTTTATATCGTCAATTTCCGGTGAGTATCTTCCGCTCAATATTGCATTTGTTTTTGCCCCTAAAATCAGATACTGCGAAGCCCTTGGTCCAGCACCCCAGCTCAGCCAGTCCTTAATATACTTGGGCGCATTTGGATTAGCCGGGCGGGTTTTATTTACTGTGGATACAGTATAATCGATAACATTATCTGCAACGGGCACGCGCCTTACTAAATCCTGCAATAAAATGATTTCCTCTTTTTTTAGCGTAATATTCAGCTGAGGGGTATACATGCTTGTCGTATATTTAATGATGTCCATTTCCTCGCTTGCGCTGGGGTAATCGAGCCAAACGTTAAACATAAACCTGTCGAGCTGTGCCTCCGGTAAGGGATAGGTTCCCTCATGCTCAATGGGATTCTGTGTTGCAAGGACAAAAAACGGCTCATCAAGTGTATATGTTGTGCCTGCGGCGGTGACTTTATGCTCCTGCATTGCTTCAAGCAGGGCTGACTGTGTTTTAGGAGGTGTTCGGTTGACTTCATCGGCAAGAATCATATTTGCAAAAACCGGTCCCCTTACAAACTTGAATGCTTTTGAGCCGGTCGATAAATCTTCTTCAATTATTTCAGTGCCGATTATGTCCGATGGCATTAAATCGGGAGTAAATTGTATTCGGCTGAACTTTAGCTCAAGCACGTCCGCCAGAGTCTTCACAAGCAGCGTTTTTGCCAGTCCCGGCACCCCTACAAGCAGACAGTGTCCGCGAGAAAGAATTGCAATAATAATCTGGTCAATGATTGCTTCCTGCCCGACAATTACTTTTGCGACTTCCTTTTTAAGTTCATTAAACTTTTGGTTAAGGTATTTTACAAGCTCAACGTCATTTTGTGATTCCCCCTTGGAAAAGGGGGGTTCACCGTTCACTGGGACTTTACTTTGAGTTTTTGTTTTTTCCATTAATTAATTATTCCCCCTTTTCTAAAGGGGGGTCTAAAACTTTATCATCTGCATCAAAAACCTCCACGTCGCCGAATTTCTTCAGCTTATCCTTAATTGCATCTGCATCTCCTGACGCAACGATAAATAAGTTATCCGGGCGAATATATTTCTTTGCTGCTTTCAATATGTCCTGCTTTGTCAGGCTGTTAATTGTGCTGATGTATTTGCTATAATAATCCTTCGGCAGATTATATAGTTTCAGGTTAATCACTCTTGAAGCAACCGCATTTGCAGTTTCAAGCTGCAAAGGAAATACTCCGGTCAAATAGTTTTTCACAGTCTCAAGCTCATCATCTGAAACCTCTTCCGATATAATTTTCTTCAATTCCCCTATAATCAGCGTGATTGAAGTGTCCGTAACCTCATTTCTTACATCAGCATCCACGGAAAAATCACCGGGGTATATCCTCGGGTTAAAATTGCTTCTTGCTCCGTATGTGAATCCGTGCTTTTCCCTCAAATTATAGTTAATTCTTGAGCCGAAATACCCCCCAAGAAGGGTATTCATTACTGTTACTGCAATAAAGTCGGGATTGTTCCGTGAAATGCCGATATGCCCAATCCTCAGGCTTGACTGCACCGCTCCCGGTTTATTGACAATGTAAACAGAGCTTGGCTTAGTGTCGTCTATCAGGTATAGTTTTATATCGCGATTTTCTGATGAGCTTTTATTCCAATTTGAGAATTGAGTGTTAACAAAGTTAATCGCTTCTTCCTTTGTTATATCACCTACGAAAGCGAGTATGAGGTTTTCAGGCCCGTAATGATTATTGTAAAAGCTTTCAAAATCAGCTTTGGATAAAATCTTAACGCTTTCTTCGGTGCCTTCCGAAGGGTAAGCATATGGGTGCTGGTCGAAAAGAACCTTATAGAATTTTTTTTCGCTTAAATTGCCGGCGTCGTCTTTTGACTGAAGTATTGAGGAAATCCTCTGCTCCTTTACCCTTGCAATTTCATCTTCTACAAAGGTAGGATTGAGCACAACGTCTGCCAAAATGCCGATTCCCTTATCAAGGTGTTTTTTTAATAACGAAAGCGATACATAACTTCCGTCCCAGTCGCTTCCGCTGTTGATTGAGCCGCCGAGAAAATCGATTTCTTCGGCAATTTGTGTTGCACTTCTATTTTTTGTTCCTTTTGTAAGCAGCTCAGCTGTGAGCGATGCCAGCCCGAATTTGCCACCATCGTAATACGAACCCGCATCCTTAAATACGAGTCTAACAGAAACCGCCGGGATTTTACTGTTCTCTATTACAAGAACGTTTATTCCGTTTGGAAGAGTCGTGTCGAAGTAATCGGGAAATAGAACGTCTTTCGGGGGACCCGGTTTAGGGGGTTTGGTCCTGTCAAGCTTTTCATCCTGTGCAACTAAAGTATTTGCCATAATTATTATTAAAACTAAGCATATTATTTGTTTTATGAAATTCATTTGCTTGTATTTGCAGATTTGCCTTCGGCAGGCAGATAGTTAAGTACTACCCTGTTTGAGTTGTTTAAGAATTTGATGGCTGATTCCTGGATACCGTTTAATGTTACATAATGGTAATTTTCAATATTTGTGTTGATAAGTTCAGGGTTATTATAAAACGTTTTATAATGCGAAAGAATGTCGGCTTTCGATAAATTAGTCTGCAATCTGTATGTATTTCTTGTTTCAACTTTGTTTTTTATTTTTTCAAGCTCTTTTTCGGTAAGTTTTCCGGCTTTCACTTCGTCAATAATTCTGTCTATTTCCTTTTGAACGGTTTGAATTTTTACGCCCGGCATTAAAATAGCGTAAATATAAAATACCCCTGCAAATTCCTTTGCGTCGACCCAGCATCCAATTTCTGCGGCAAGCTGTTTTTTGTAAACGATTTCATTATAAAAGCGTGAGCTTTCACCAGTCGACAGTATATCGCTTAATATGTCAAACTCGTAAAACTCCCTGCTGTTTTCCTCTGGAACCCTGTATGCAATAAAAATTCCCGGCAGCTGAATATTATCTAAAATATTTTCTGTAACTTCTGCCGTTAAAACAACCTCTTGGAATTTTTTTCTTTGCCCGTTTAAGCTCTGGGGTATAGAGCCGAAATATTTTTCGGTAAGTTTAAAAGTACTGTCAAATTCTATATCTCCAACAATTGTTAAAACTGCATTATTTGGGACATAATGCTGCTCATAGAAAGCTTTAATATCAGCTAGGCTAGCTTTTTCAATGTCTTTTATATCGCCGATTGTATCCCACCTGTAGCCGCTTTTTTTAAACAGCCGGGAAGCCATTTCAATGCTAACTGTGCCGTAGGGTCGATTATCAAAGTTCTGCTTTTTTTCCTCAATTACAACTTCCTTTTGTTTAAGCAGACTTTCCTCCGGTATGCCGAAACCAAGCATCCTGTCTGATTCAAGCCACAGGGCAAACTCAAGCTGATGCGAAGGAGCCAAAAGATAGTAGCAGGTCTTATCCTCGGTAGTGTAGGCGTTATTTTCGCATCCATGCGACTGCGCCAGGCGGTCGTAATCGCCAGGTTGAATATTTTTCGAACCGCCGAACATTAAATGCTCGAATAAATGAGCATAACCTCTCTTATCCGGGTCCTCATCTTTTGAGCCCACATGGTAGCAAAGGTTAACTGCAACCGATGGCACTGAGCTGTCTTTTGATAAAATGACTTTCAAGCCGTTGCTTAGCTCGTACTCTTTAAATTTAATCTTGCTGTTTTTTGTAAGACTTGCGGAAGAAATATTGTGCATTAAATCAATTAACCTTATTTTCTTTTTTGGGCAGGTAGTAAAGTATAACCCTGTTGTCTGGATTGAGGTATTTCTTCGCGGTATTGATTATATCTTCCCCGGTAACATTCAAATAATAATCAATTGCCGTATTAATAAGCTCAGTTTTTTTAAAATAAGTCCAGAAGTGAGCAAGCAAATCGGCTTTTCTCATCGTAGTCTGAAGGTTAGTTAAAAAATCATTCTCAATAGAATTCTTAACTTTCTCAAGCTCTTTATCAAGTACCTCCTCGCTCATTAATTTATTTACTTGCAAAGTAATTTCCTTATCAATTTCATCAGGGTTCGAGTTTTTAAATCCTGTGGCAGAAATTATCAACATCCCTCCGAGCTCGTTATCCCAAACAAATGAATTTATCTGTTTAGCTATTTTCTTTTCGTAAACAATGCCCTTATAAAGTCTTGAGCTTTTGCCGTCTGTTAAAATCATCGAAATAACTTCAAGCGCGTAGATATCCTTGTTTGCAGCACCGGGTATTTTATACCCAAAATATACTGCGGGAAGCTGTACATTATCATAGATTACATCTTTTATTTCGCCCTGATTAAATATAATTTCTTTATATGTTTTTTTCTTTGCGTTTGAGGATTTTAAACCTCCGAAATATTTTATTACCAGCTCTTTGGCTTCATCATAATTTATATCACCGGAAACAACAAGAACCGCATTATCGGGAGAATAGTATTTTTTGTAAAACTCCTGAGCATAGGATAAATCCGCACCGTTTAAATCTTCCATACTGCCTATGGGTATCCATTCATATGTCTGGTTTTTAAAGGCTCTCTTCATCAGCTCGCCCCAGCGTGAACCGTAGGGAGCGTTATCGTATCTCTGGCGTTTTTCCTCTTTTACAACTTCCCTCTGGTTATCGAAATTTTCCTTATTGACTTTTAGAGTCGACATCCTGTCGGATTCAAGCCACAAAAGAAGCTCAAGCTGGTTCGAAGGGGCGGTTTCAAAATAATTTGTTCTGTCCTGATTTGTAGTGCCGTTTAAAGTTCCCCCGGCTTTTTGGATGTATTCAAAATGCTGTGCTTTGCCAACATTTTCCGAGCCCTGAAACATCATGTGTTCAAATAAATGTGCAAATCCGGTTCGGTTTGAATCTTCGTCTTTTGCTCCAACATGATACCATAGATTAACACTGACGATTGGGTTTGTACCATCTTTATGAAGTATTACGTGAAGCCCGTTATCGAGGTCAAATTCTTCAAATTCAACTTTTGACTGGGCCTCAAAGCTTTTAGCTGAGATAAACATTAAAATTATCGTTATTGTTATTAGATATTTTAGGCGCGGCATATGATTATAAAACAAGCAAGATAACAAAGCGGTTTCTAATAAAAAAGTTAGATTTAGCTCCTAATGGTATAAATATAAGCATAGATAAATTAATAATTTATAATAATATTTGTTGATGTAAATGAGACAGGAACTTCTCTACATTTCAAATCTTATTAGTCTATCCAGATTTTTACTTCTCGGAGTGACTGTTTACTTTCTGCTGGCTTATAATTATTTAATGGGGGGGGTTTTTATAATACTGATTTGGGTTTCAGATTTGCTTGACGGCTATTTTGCAAGAGCCAGAAATGAAATAAGTGAGCTTGGAAAAAAAATTGACCCGATTGCCGACAAAGCATCGGTGATAACAATTGTAATAGTTCTTTTGGTCCAGGAATTGGTTCCGTTATGGTTTGTAATTATCACCGTTTTGCGTGATGCGATTATCCTCACAGGGGGGTTATATTTAAGTAGCAAGAAGAACATAGTGTTACAATCTAACTTAGTAGGGAAAATAGCAGTCTTCGTAATAGGGCTCACCTTATTTTTTTATATTTTTGGCGTTGCGGCGTCAAAAAATCAAATCGGAAACTTTTTTCTCTATCATAGTGAATTTACGGAACTTTTAATACAGGTAATGCTATTTTTATCTATAGTTATGATAATATTATCTTTAACTTCATATTTAAGACGATTCCTGCAAAATATTAAATAAATTAATAAAATTTACTTTTTGGAGGGTAAATGGAGACAATGGCTGAAAAAAAACTCAGAGTAAGAACATTAACTAAAAAAGACATTGAGCTAAAGCTTGCCAAGAAGTTCGACGGAAAGAAAATCACCGAAAAAGGCGCAGTGGATGCTTTGTTTGACGGCATTCGTGAGCTCTTAATGACCGCAAACCCGGATTTAAGGATTGAAATCAGGGATTTCGGTGTTTTTGAGGTAAAAACAACAAAGCCGAAACCGAAGGCAAGAAATCTCAAAACCGGTGAATTCGTATTCGTTCCCGCAAGAAAGAAAATGCACTTTAAGCCGGGCAAGCTGCTCAAGGAATTTTTAAAAAAACCTTTAGATTAAATTTATATCTTAATACAAAGGTTTTTTTAAGAAAAAGCAATTATAAAATAGGTATTATTGCTGCTTTCTTCTTGTCCTAAATATTACGGATAAACAACGATGGGTAAAATTCTTGCGATTGACTACGGGTCTGTTAGGATTGGAATTGCAGTAAGCGGCGGGAGCGGTTCGATTGCTTTCGGAAAACAAGCCCTTTCCAATGATAATAAGGCAATCGGTAAAATTAAAAAACTGGTTTCCGGCGAGGGAATATCACAAATAATTCTCGGATACCCTTTAAATCTTAAAGGCGAAAAAACTCATCAAACCTTAGAGGTTGAATCTTTTGAGGAAAAGCTTAAATCCGGTTTTTCTTCAGATGATTTTAAGCACGTTATTATAACGCGCTGGGATGAACGCTTTACGTCCAAGATGGCGGCGGACTCGATGATTGAATCAGGAATGAAAAAGAAAAAGAGGCGGGATAAATCAAACATTGACATAATTTCGGCGGCAATACTTTTACAAAGTTATCTTGACAGTAAAAGGAAATAATTGTTATATTTATAAGTTACAGGATGCTTAAAAATCTTCAGACACATATGACCTTATTTGAATTAAGCGAAGTCATAGAAAACGGCGAAACCCAGCTGGTTGAGTTCAAGCGAAAGTTTACCGAACCCGAGAAAATTGCAAAGGAAATGATTGCTTTTGCCAACACTAAGGGCGGGAAAATACTTTTTGGTATCGATGATGATAAGAAAGTTGTTGGAGTTGAAAGCGAAAAAGGTGAGATTGAGTATATTGACCTTGACGCAAAGTTCTACTGCGAGCCCGAGCTGAAATATTCAGTCGATATTTTGCATATTTACAGAAAAGATGTTGTCATTGCCGATATTCCCGAAAGCAGGAGGAAGCCGCATCGGCTAATTGAAAACGGAAAAGAAGATGACGATTTAAATAAAGTTTATATCAGAGTTAAAGATAAATCCGTTTTAGCATCGAAGGAAACCATAAGGGTGCTGAGGAAACTAAACCCCGATTCGCCGCCCCAGATTATAAACCTCGGTGAAAAAGAAAAAGCTCTCCTTGATTACCTTAACAAACATGAAATCACGCATAAAGAGTTTAAAGAGCTTCTTAATATTTCCAACCGCAGGGCAAGCCGTATACTTGTAAACCTTGTCAGAGCTGATTTAATCCGTCTTCACAACCTGGAAAATGAAGATTACTATACACTGAATTAATTTCCCCCACAGCAGTTACAAATCATAATTTAAGTTGATGTTTATCATAGCTAATGCTTAGTGTTTTTGGCTATTTTTGGGTAAGTCAAAATGCGGGGAATTGTGAAAAAAAATCTTCCTGATTTAACATTTTGAGATTAATGTCCGATAGAATTTTTGGAAATTTTACATTATTCTTTAAAAAGTATGGTTTCGAATACAGCAAAGTCCTTCAAACAGACTTAACAAACAACAAAAAAAATCTTTGAATCATAAGATACATTCCCTTATTTTTACATTGAAAAGGAGGTCTATTATGAAAAACAATAGAATCCTTCAATCCATCATTCTACTTATACTCATTTTATTTACTGCATTCAATTTTTACGGGAATAAACCAAATGAATCAAACACTGATTTAATACTGCACGCCCAAAAATTAGATGCAAATACAATCAGCACGTGGTTTAGAAATAACGGAATGTTTAACACGAGTCCCGGATTTGAATGGCCAAAAGGCTCAGGAAAGTATGTACGCCATGGATCAGGAATCTGGATTGCAGCAAGAGTTGGCAGTGATACTTTAGTATCAATTGCTGATTATGGCTCTGAGTTTTTACCAGGCTATACTGACGGCAATGGTATTCCTCATGGTGAGAATGAGCCTTTTTACAGGATTTACAAGCTTAATTTGGGAGTAAACGACAGCGGCAGAGCGCACTGGCCTAATATACTGCTTGGAAATTCCAATCAGGGTGCTCCTGTTTATTTCGATAACTCTTCCAATAGTTGGAAACCGCTTGACTTTGGTCATCAGACTTTATTTCATAGATATACTGACTCTTACCCGCAGTCACACACTCTTAATAATGGGTCTACACCTCCGCTAAAAGCAGACGTAATGCAAACGGATTTTTCAATTAATATTCAGGGCGGTCTCGATCTTGCAATAATTTCTCAATTTACAATTATAAACAAAAGTTCTAGTACGTGGAATAAAGCCTTCATTACATTCTGGACGGACGATGACATTGGCTTCTCAAGTGCTGATAAAGTTGGCTGTGATACTTCACTTAACTTAGGATATACTTATAATACCATTAATAACGATACCACATATGGAGTTCCGCCGGCAGTTGGTTTTCTGATGCTTAGGGGTGCATTAAGATTCACCGGAAATAACAGTGACACCGTTTTTATTTGCAGAAATAAAACACGAGTACCTTTAGTTGGATATGAGGATTTATTAATGAGCGTCTTTAACTGGATTGCCAACAGTAATCACCCCATAAACGGAAATCCTGCCAGTTTCAGAGAATCTTACAGATACATGTCAGGTCCGGAGAAACGGTCAACCGATAATTCATCCCTCAGGTTATGTAACCAAATACATGTTTTCTGGTGATCCTTTAACAAATACGGGGTGGATTCAGACTGATCAGGGTGACCAAAGATTTATTCTTTCAACAGGTCCCGTTGATATAGCGCCGGGGATACACAGATAGTTGTAATAGCTCAGGTTGTAAACAGAGGGCATAACGTATTTTCGACGATTTATTTATTAAAGCAGCTCTGCGGGGTTGTAAAAAATTATTATAATACATGCTACACCTCTCCGCCTATTGGAATCGAACCGACTTCAACCGAAGTGCCATCGGAGTACAAGCTGTATCAAAATTATCCAAATCCGTTTAATCCCGTGGCAAAGATTCGTTTTGAGTTGCCTGTAGAGGCGACTCGCCGAGTCGCCCTTATAGTGTTTGATGTTACAGGCAGGGAGATTGAAACATTGGTTAATGAAGAACTAAATCCGGGGGTATACGAAATCCAATGGGATGCGGCGAATTATCCGAGCGGGTATATTATTACAGAATGTCAGCAGGGGATCCGTCAGTGGACGGACAAGTTTATTCGGAAACGAAGAAGATGGTTTTGATAAAGTAACATAAGTTACTTTTGCCTGCCTGCTGCAGGCAGGAAACCTGCCCTATGGAGGGTTGGTAAAGTAAGTATTATGCAATCACTGCCGAAACTAAAACCGCCGCTATGACAAGCATAGCCATTAAAATCGTATAATAAACGGAAAATATTCCCGTTTCAAAAATTGTAATTATCCAGTTTTGTTTGTATACTCTTTTAAATGCAATCAGTAAATATATGAAGGGAATCAAGAAAACGGATATAAACGTAATGTCATCATCTATTAAGCTCAGGAAAGTGTCAATTGTTATGCAAAACAAAACGAAAGTGAAAAAGTGCAGCGAGAAAACAAGATGTTCTACGTAAAATCTTTTGTGCTCAACAATCTTTAGCGGCAGCGAAAACAGAAAAACCATTATTATCACATAAATCGGAAGCTTGTCGTTCAGCTCTGAATTAAAGCTTGCCTTAAATGTTTCCTCCTGAATGTCTTTGCTTACCCTGATTTCCGAAACCCAGTCAGCAAATACATTATCTGTACCTGATTTATCAAGCTCCATTTCCGAGTACTGGTCAGATACTACCTGCGTGGAAATCAAAAAAGTTACAAGACTCATGCATAAGTAAAGCTTTATCGGACTAATATAGCTCGCCATCCTGCCGTTAATGTATTCTCTTGTTAAATAGCCGGGTCTTGTGAGAACATACTTAACCGAGCTGAAAAACTTTGAATCCCAGTTAAAAAATTCATTGAAGAAATGAGTAAAAAAAGCTTTTAACGAGCGGTCTGAAGTATCAATTTTTTTCTGCCCGCAGCTTGGGCAGTAATTTTCATAAAGCACCGCCACGCAGTTTAAACAGTTTTGTATGGTATTACTCTCATTCATCAAAGAAATCTTTTCTGGCTCTCTCTCTTTTCTTTTCAGACTTTTTTTTCTTCTCACGCAAAATCTCCTCCTTTGTAGACATGCTTTTAACCGTCCGAATTCTCACTTTATCCCTCTTTAAAGCATTGTTTATCATTTTTACAAATTTTTCATTCACTTTTTTCTTATTGCCAAGCTGTGTGCGTTCTGTCTGCGACCTTACCCTGATATTTCCCTCTTTATCAATTTTATTATGGAGCTTCTTCTTAAACAGCCCTTTCATTGAGCTATCAAGCGTCATAGAGCGGTCTATATTAAAAACAAGTTCCACTTTTGTTTCAACCTTATTAACGTTCTGTCCCCCTTTGCCTCCGCTTCTGGAAAAGTTATAAGTCACTTCCTTTAATATTTTATTTAAGTCTATATTGCTCATTGCTCTCCATTGCTCATTGTTCTACCGGTGAATATCCTTTCCCGATTTTAACCGAGTTTTTTAGTGATTTTAAAACGTAATTTTTTGCTTCAGCTATTGATTTATCAAGTGATTTGCCCGATGCTAAATTTGATGCAATTGCTGCTGAAAGCGTGCACCCGATACCGTGAGTGTTTTTTGTCTTTACAAAATTAGCATAAAACAAATGAAATTTCTTCCCGTCAAAAAGCACATCGGTTCCAAGCGGCAGGCCAATGGATTTTTTCAGATGCCCGCCTTTGATTAAAACATTCTGCGCGCCAAGCTCACCTATTACTATCGCTGCAGTTTCCAAATCATCAATGGAATTTATTTTTATGCCTGTAAGGACTTCCGCCTCATTAATATTGGGTGTTACAAAATAGACAATTGGAAGAAGCTTACTTTTAAGTGATTTTATTCCGGCTTTATCTAACAGCGGAAAACCGTTTTTCGAAACAATTACTGGGTCAACAACCAGTTTAATATTTTTTTTACTATTAAAATGCTTAACAACCGTATTAATCACTTTATCGGACGATAACATTCCGGTTTTAACAGCTTTAATTTCAAAATCATCGAACACGCTTTTTAGCTGTGCATCAATTATATTATGAGGTAATTCATATGATTTTTGAACACCCCTTGTGTTTTGAGCTGTAATTGCAGTAATGACCGATAATCCGTAAACTCCGTGATTTTTAAATGTCTTTAAATCGGATTGAATCCCCGCCCCTGCGCCTGAATCAGAACCTGCAATGGTAAGAACACAAATTCTTCTACTCATAGATTGCATTCCTCAATTTCTTAACAGCTTTAACCGGGCTAGTTGACTTAACTACCGCACCGATAACCGCTGCGCCATGCACTCCCGTGCAGATAACATCTTTTATATTTACTTGATTTATTCCCCCTATGGCAAGAACGGGAATCTTAACTTTCTTCACAACCCGCTTAAGATAATTTATGCCTTTTGGCTTTGCTTTTTTAAGCTTGGATTCAGTCGGATAAATATGCCCGAACCCAATATAATCAGCGCCTTCTTTTTCTCGTTTAATCGCTTCTTTCAATGAGTGTGCCGTTCCCCCGATAATTTTATTTTTACCAAGTAACTTTCTTGTGTCCTTAATTGAAATGTCTTGCTTTCCCAGATGAACTCCGTCAGCTTTTGAAATTAATGCTATGTCTACTCTGTCATTAATGATAAATAACACCTTGTGTTTGCTGCAAAGCTTTTTAATTTTTATGGCTGTTTCAATCAGCTCACCTGTCGGAAGCGATTTATCCCTCAGCTGAATTACATCAGCCCCGCCTTTAATTGCCATTTTTGTAATTTCGTAATGAGAGTATTTTTTCTGAACTGAAGTATCAGTAATCACACAAAGTCTTCCGATTTTTTTCATTATAAGCTTCCAATTGCTGTTTTGAACTCTTTAATCGTCCCAGCTATATTTTTTGATTTCAATATTGCTCTGATTACAGCGACACCGTAAGCACCCGCTTGTATACATTTTTTCGCTCTCTGGGGATTTATTCCTCCCACAGCGTAAACGGGAATGGACACTGACTGACAGACATTTTTTAATTTTTCCAAGCCCTGGAGCGGACCATATTTGATTTTTGAGGGAGTTTTAAATACAGGACCGAATATTAAGTAATCATAACCGTCTTTTTCAACCCTAATTGCCTGATTAAGTGAATGAATACTTTTACCAACGATTAAATTATAATAGTTCCCCACTTTCGTGGGGACAAGCTTTTTAGCGTGCTTTGCATGAATTCCTTTTTCGGGCGAGTGTACACCATAAGCACCGGATAATAGTGCAATATCAAGTCTGTTATTAATAATTAATTTTATTCCTCTAATTTTTTTAATTTTTCGTGCTAAGGCAAGGAGTTCTTTTGAAGTTAAATCTTTCTCTCTAAGCTGAACTGCTTTTACACCGCTTCGGGCTGATTTTTTGATTACATTAATTAAGCTTTTGCCTATGCATAGTTTCCTGTCCGTAATTAACATTAAACGGAAAGGGAGGTTATTTTTCATGAGTGCCGATTAGTCCTTCAACGGGACTCGATGCCTTTGCATATAGTCTTTTGGGAATCCTTCCTGACTCATACGCAAGCCTGCCTGCCTCAACGGCAAGCTTCATCGCCTTTGCCATTTGAACAGGATGTTCAGCGCCCGCTATTGCTGAGTTCATCAAAACTCCGTCAACGCCAAGCTCCATAGCAAAAGCCGCGTCCGATGCCGTGCCGACGCCTGCATCGACGATTAAGGGAATATCAACCATATCGCGGATGATTTGAATGTTGTAGGGATTCCTGATTCCCATGCCTGAGCCAATCGGAGCGCCGAGAGGCATTACTGCGGCACAGCCCATATCGGCAAGTTTTTTACAGGTAATGGGGTCGTCGTTGCAGTAGGGAAGCACTATAAACCCGTCCTTCAATAACTGTTCCGATGCCTTCAAAAGCTCGGGAACGTCCGGGAACAATGTTTCATCATCACCGATGACTTCGACTTTAACCCAGTTAGTGTTTAAAGCTTCGCGCGCAAGCTGCGCTGTTAATACCGCATCCCTTGCAGTAAAACATCCTGCTGTGTTTGGAAGCAGCCAGTATTTGTTCCTGTTGATGAGATTTAAAATGCTTTCCTGCCCGTTGTCTGAGTTCAGATTCAGCCGCCTGATTGATAGGGTAATCATTTCCGCCTCGCTTGCTTCAATCGCTTCGAGCATAGTTTGAGGGTTGGGATAGCGTGACGTTCCAACTATTAATCTCGAACTGAATTCCTTATTTGCTATTGTTAGTTTATTCATATTCTTCTTGGGTTTGCAATCAGGGCTAAAGCCCTTAATATTTTTTAATTTTTTTCCACGGCCTGAATGTCGTGGCTAACACAAAGCTTTTAAAACTGCAACCTGAAATCAAGTTACCCTCCTTGAACGGCATGCACAATTTCAACGCTGTCCGATTCATTGATTGCGGTTTCTTCCCATTTCTGTTTCGGCACGATTGTTTCATTCAAAGCAACAGCAATACCCTTGGGTTCCTTGCCGTTTAAATATTGAACGATTATATCGCTTAAATTTATTTTCTTATATAATGCTTTTTCTTCGCCGTTTAAATATATTTTCATGACACTGTCTCCTTATGAAATCTTGAAATGTTAAATCTTGCAAGTGTTTCGGATTTATTACCGCTTATAATCCACTCAGCAAGCTCATAAGCCGTAACTGGAGTAAGCAAAATCCCGTTTCTGTAATGACCTGTTGCAAAATAAAGTCCTTCGATATCGGAATCGCCGATTATCGGCTCGTGGTCACGGCTTCCGGGCCTTAGCCCCACGTCAATTGACTGTATCTTCAAATCATAAATCGATGGCACCGCTTCCCATGCCCTTTCGAGAATACGGAATATTTCACCGGCAGTCGGCTTCTCATCAAATCCCATCTCCTCAACGCTTGCACCGACGATTAACCGCCCGTCTTTTTTGGGAACAAGGTATGCATCTGGCGCTCGGACAGCATGCGTGACTTTGCACGTATCATCCATAATTAAAGATATAGCCTGCCCCTTAACGGGACGAACAGGCGGCTGTGCTTCTTCGGGTATCCCTTCAATCATCTTGGACCAGCTTCCAGCGCAAACGATAATCTTATCTGCTTCAATATCTATTCCGTGTATATGCACTCCGATTGCTTTGCCGTTTTTGATGTTAATGCGCTCAACCAAATGGTCTTCATATAGCTTCCCGCCTGCATTGATAAACGCTGTCCTTAAAGTTTCGAGTAGTTTCCTGTTGTCAATCTGCCCGTCTTCGGGCATCCACACCGCAAATGTGCATTTTGGTGAAAGATACGGCTCGATTTCACGCGCCTCGCTGCCTGTGAGCCACTGAACAGGCAGGCCAATTTTTTCCCTGAAGTCAAACAATCTTCTTATTCTTTCGGAATCGTCCCTGTCGAATGCGGGCATTATCGCTCCGCATTTATCATACTCTGCTTTAATGCATGAATCATTATAAAGCTCTTCAAGAAATCTCGGATACATTTCAAGACTCTTGCGGCAAAGATAAAACAGCTCAATGTCTTCGAATCCCATTTCCGCCTGCGGTGCAAGCATTCCCGCAGCAGCCCAGCTTGAGCTTTTGCCGGCTTTGGAGCGTTCCAGTATTTCAACATCAGCGCCGCGCCTCACAAGCTGCCAGCCGAGTGATAGCCCGATTATCCCGCCGCCTATGATTATGGTTTTATCTGCCATTTTATTTGTAAATCTCAGCTCCTAATTCAACAAACTCCTTACTTTTTTCCTCCATACCCTTTTTTATAGCTTCTTCTTCGCTTACGCCGACTTCCTTCGCATATTTTCTCACGTCCTCGGTAATTTTCATTGAGCAGAAATGCGGCCCGCACATTGAGCAGAAATGCGCAAGCTTCGCGCCCTCTGCCGGCAGTGTTTCATCGTGGAACTCGCGCGCCGTTTCGGGGTCAAGTGCAAGGTTAAACTGGTCTTCCCAGCGGAACTCAAACCTTGCCTTGGAAAGAACATTATCGCGAACCTGTGCGCCGGGGTGGCCTTTCGCCAAATCAGCAGCGTGAGCAGCTATTTTATAAGTAATAACTCCGTCTTTAACATCTTTTTTGTTCGGCAGTCCTAAATGCTCTTTCGGAGTAACATAGCAGAGCATTGCAGTTCCGAACCAGCCAATCATTGCAGCACCGATTGCACTTGTTATATGGTCATAACCCGGCGCTATGTCAGTAGTCAGAGGACCAAGAGTGTAAAACGGTGCTTCACTGCAAATCTCCAATTGCTTATCCATATTTTCTTTAATCAGCTGCATCGGAATATGCCCCGGTCCTTCAATCATAACCTGGCAATCGGAATCCCATGCAATTTTTGTAAGCTCGCCGAGTGTATCCAGCTCAGCCATTTGCGCCTTATCATTTGCATCCGCAATCGCGCCGGGTCTAAGCCCGTCACCGAGTGAAAATGATACGTCATATGCCCTCATTATTTCGCAAATATCCCTGAAGTGGGTGTACAGGAAACTTTCTTCGTGATGAGCAAGGCACCACTTTGCCATAATACTTCCGCCGCGTGAAACTATTCCGCACGAACGGTTTGCGGTATAGGGAATATACCTTAGCAGAACACCGGCATGGATTGTAAAATAATCAACCCCCTGCTCCGCCTGCTCTATTAATGTATCGCGGTACAGCTCCCACGTGAGCTCTTCGGCTTTGCCGCCCGTTTTCTCCAATGCCTGGTAAATCGGCACGGTGCCGATTGGAACGGGGGAGTTACGGATAATCCACTCCCGTGTTTCATGAATATTTTTTCCTGTCGATAAATCCATTACTGTATCAGCGCCCCACTTTGTAGCCCAGCGCATTTTTTCAACTTCCTCTTCGATTGATGAGCTTATAACCGAGTTGCCGATGTTTGCGTTTATCTTAACAAGGAAGTTGCGGCCTATAATCATCGGCTCTGCTTCAGGGTGATTTATGTTTGCGGGGATAATCGCCCGTCCCTTTGCAACTTCATCACGCACAAACTCGGGGGTAATATAAGAAGGTAAATTTGCTCCGTATGACTCGCCCTTATGCTGCCAGTTTAGCTCGCTTCTGTTCAAATCATTATTCAAGCTGTAATCAATTGCCTTTTCCCTTCCGAGATTTTCGCGGATTGCAATGTATTCCATCTCGGGAGTGATAATTCCTTTTTTAGCATAATGCATCTGGGTAACGACTCCGTTTTTGGCTTTGAGCGGTTTTCTCCTTAACCCGGGGAAGTATTCGAGCTTCCACTTTTTATTATTTCGGGCAATACCCATAGATTCCTCGGTAAGGTAACCGTTATCCATCGGCTTAACGGTTCTTCCCTCGTATTCTTCCACATCGCCCCTGTCTTTAATCCACTCTAAACGTGTAGGCGGGATTCCCTCCTTGACTTCGCAGTGTTTGGTTTCATCGCCCCATAACCCGCTTGAATCGTAAACTCTGATTGGCTCGTTAATTTCGATTTTGCCGTCAGGCAGGTTTGTTGGTGTCAGCTCAATTTCCCTAAATGGGACTTTAATATCCTTAAAAATTTTCCCTGGCACATAAACCTTTTTGCTTTTGGGAAAAAATTCTTCCTCTTTTGTAAGTCCGTTACCGCTCGTTTGAATTTTACCGTTTCCGTTTTTCATGATATATTATTAATTGATTTTTATTGTAATAATTAATTCATTCAGGGGTAAAAGAAAAAGCCGCTTACCCTTTTTACCCTCCACGTAGGATGATAATACAGGATAAACGGCTTTATTCTGTTTTCCTACGCCGGCATTACCCGGATCAGGTTTCCGTCCGCCAGCCGGCGGACAAGGGTATAATTCTCAGCCTCCCCTACAAGGAAGCACCCCTGAACACAAATATAACGAATTTATTCTAAAATTTAAAACTAAATCGAGGTTATAATAATTCCACCTTTTAGCTTAGATGCAGTAATTATTTAATTAACCCTCCAAAGGCGGGTTTCTAAAGTAATTCCTTCACTTTATCAACACCATTTTCTTTGTATTGGTATAAAATGTTAACTGCCCACTATTAACTATTAATTGATAATAATAAACTCCGCTTGGATAATTTGCCGCATTCCACCCAACTTCATATGTGCCTGGATTTAACTGTTCATTAACAAGCGTTTCAATTTCCCTGCCTGTAATATTGTAAATACGTAGAGACACATTGCTATGTGTCTCTACAGGAATTTGAAATCTTATTTTTGTAATCGGATTAAATGGGTTTGGATAATTTTGCTCAAGCTTAAATTCAATTGGGATTTCGCCCCCGTTTGATATTCCCAGCGGCGGCTGGGGAATTGTATACCAAATTCTTCCCCCGCTTGCACCGCACCATGCTTTTTTATTCGAATAAATATGCAGGCAATCGAACCAGTTAACGCTTTGCTCGTCTATAGTCCAGTTGTTTCCTCCGTCGCTTGTATACATTATTGCACCGCTTCCGGGTGTTCCGTGCACAGCCCAGCCGATTCCATTTGATAAAAACTTTACATCATTTATCTGGTTCATCCCGCCTTGTGAAATCGGGTTATTCTGGAAGAACCAGTTGGCCCCTCCGTTTGTTGTCTTGTAAACATTGTTGCGTTCAAGATTTGCGGCTCCCAGCCAGCCCGTCTGGTTATTGATAAACTGGATTGCGAGAATTGCAATATGACCGTTTCCGCTTGGCGGAACGTTGGAGTAGAGATTTGAAAAGTTAGTCCCGCCGTTTGTTGTGTAAAGCAGTACATCGTAACCGCAGAGCCAGCCTGTAGATGCGTTGAACCAATATTGGTCGTTGAGCTCTTGCGCCCCAGCAACAGTCGGTGAAATCTCCGCCCAGTTAACACCTCCGTTTGTTGTTTTGCAAATAAAAGGTATATAGGGAAAGTTTTTGCTGCCCGCCGCATATCCCGTATTTTCATCAATGAAGAAAACGCTCCTTAAAATTCCCGCAACAGGAGGGGGGATTTGTCTTGTCCAGTTAGCGCCGCCGTTTGTTGTTTTACGTATCTGTAACGCTCCTCCGACGCACCACCCGGTATTCGTGTTTATGAAATGAACCCCGTTAAAACCGGTTGTGAAAGTCGTATCGTTAAATGAAATTGTTTCCCAGTTAAATCCGCTGTTAGTTGTTCTCAAAGCTCCCATAAACAAATGGCTTGCCCATCCGGTAAGCGAATCTATAAAGAATACCTCTGCAATTTGATATGATATCGGCGTTTGGACAAACTGCCATGTGAAGAGGTTATTGCTGTAAGTGTTTGAATTACCTATATTATCATAATTATCATAGGTGCCGTTTGCACCGGGATTTACAAATGACCAGTAATCGCTCCGGCTGTCATAAACCGGGTTATTTTGGCTAAAGGTATAAATATTATAATATAAACTGAAAATAATTATAGATATTATTGCTCTGTTCATTGTATTTTTTTTATTTTAGCTTGTTTAAATATATGCAAAATATCAAATGGAAAAAAGAACAATTTTAGTTTTTGTAATTGCCTTTTCAATTTCCGCCTCAAGCTTAGGGCAGGAATATTATTTTTACCATTTTAACGAAAAAATGATTATTAAGCCCTACAAAGGGTATATTTCTGTAAAGTTTGAGGAAAATACAGCGCAGAATGATATCAACAATGTTTACAATTCATTAACGTCATACAGCGATAAAAGAATTGATTTCACAACTCGGCTTGATAACGGAAGTTCGTCCCCGGTTTTATTGCTTAAAATTAAGAAGGAAGTTTCAACTGACCATTTGAATCTGCTTAAAAGCAATCTTGCTGCAGACAGGCGTGTAAAAAGTGTTGGGATGTGCTTTACTTACAACGATAAAGTTCTGCATTTTACTACCGATGAGATTATTGTTAAGTTTAAGAAAAATGTTACGGGATTTGATATACAAAGTTTAAACCGCTTGTATAAAACAAATATAATTGAGCAAATCAGTTCTTTTGAAAATACTTACCTTTTATCAGTCGACTCCAACAGTACCGATAATGTTTTTGAAGTTTCCTCCAAGTACTCAATAACCCAGCTTGTTGAATTCGCACAGCCGAATTTCATAAGATTAGGGATGCTTCTTGATGCAGAATTTGAGTCAGTTCCTCCTTATATGCCTAACGATACGATGATTCCGAATATGTGGCATATCAGGAATACAGGCAATAATATTCCCGACAGCATACAGGGTATTCCCGGC
>JAKEEM010000071.1 GCA_022616535.1 Chlorobiota bacterium
GATGCTGGCCATAGCTGTTTTTATATCTCTTTGGTGTATATAACGGGCTTCTTGATTCTATAACCAAAAGCTTCGTTTTATCTGAATTCAAAATAATTTTATGAATCACACCTCTTGGTATAATAATATAATCGCCTTCGCGGAAATCAAGCAGACCGTATTGCGATTCAACGCGCCCGCTTCCAAAATGAACGAATACAAGCTCGTCGCCCTCACCGTTTTTGTAATAGTAATCCATCTGCTTGTTTGGATTGCAAATGCCGAGCGAAACGTCATTGTTAAACATTAAAACTTTTCTGCCTGAAACAGGGTCGCCTTCGGACTTTGCATCAAGGGTTTTTAAATGATGGTGCCTCAGCGTTCCTTCCGCCCATTCCTGGTAGCCAAAATCTTCAACTTTTTTTATTTCTTTTACCTTTGTGGGGGGATTAATATGATATAAAATAGACGAAATGCCTGAAAATCCTTCGGTTCCGACAACTTCCTCTTTATATAAGGAACCATCGGGCTGACGAAACTGCACGTGTCTTTTTTGAGGTATCTTTCCTAATTTATGATAAAATGGCATTACTTATTAAAAGTTTTAATGTTTATAAAGTTATAAAGCGATTTTAAAAATAAATCCGCAATCCGAAATGGAAAATCTGCAATTACAGAGTCCCTCTTAATTCCTGCTCACGCTCGATTGCTTCAAAAAGCGCCTTGAAATTTCCTTTGCCGAATGACTTAGCTCCCTTACGCTGGATAATTTCGAAAAACAGCGTTGGTCTGTCCTCAACCGGCTTGCTGAAAAGCTGAAGCAGGTAGCCGTCATCGTCCCTGTCGACAAGTACTCCGAGTTCGCGCAAATCATCGATGTTTTCATCAATCTTGCCGACCCTTGCTTCAAGCTCATCATAATAGATAGTTGGAACTCTCAAAAATTCGACCCCCCTGTTTTTGAGTTCGCTTACTGTTGAAACAATATCATTCGTATTCATAGCAATATGCTGGACTCCGGCGCCGTGATAAAACTCAAGATACTCGTCAATTTGAGATTTTTTCTTCCCCTCAGCCGGCTCGTTAATAGGAAATTTAATTTTACCAGACCCGTTTTGCATAACCTTGCTCATAAGTGCGGTATATTCGGTTGAAATATCCTTATCGTCAAAGGAAACGAGCTGGCTGAAACCCATAGTCTCTGCATAAAACTTAACCCAGTAATTCATTTTACCAAGCTCAACATTTCCGACCATATGGTCGATTGAACGCAGTCCGACTTCTTTTATTCCTTTCACCGCCTTTGCGGAAGCATCAACGAATCCAGGCAGAAATAAACCCTTATAATTTTTTCTTTCAATAAATGAATGAATTGTATCTCCGTAAGTCTTAATTGCCGAGCGTATTATAAAGCCATTTTCATCTTCAATTTTGGTCGGTTCTAAAACCGCTTCGGCACCCCGTTTTGCAGTTTCATGAAATGCGCTTGAGGCATCGTCAACTTCCAGTGCAATATCCCTGACGCCGTCACCGTGCCTTTTAATGTGCTCGGCGATAAAATTATCCGGGTGATAGGGAGTAGTTAGAACAAATCTTACTTTGCCCTGCTCCAGAACAAATGACGCATGCTCTTTGTTTCCGGTTTCAAGTCCTGAATAACCAGTCAGCTTAAATCCGAGCGCATACTGGTAATAAATTGCCGATTGCTTGGCATTTCCAACGTAAAATTCAACGTGGTCCCAGTTTTTTAGAGGGAGAAAATCCGTTCCACTTGCCCCGCCTTTGACTTTTGGCTCTGTTAATGAAGTATCCATAACTTTTGCTGATTAATTTTTACAAATATAAAAATTTACTATTGAAAATGAATGATAAAATACAGTCTTTCTTTGAATATGTTAATATTTATAGGTAATTTTGTATGATTTTGGGAATCGAAACTCAGGAAGCAAAATCAGAACATTTTTATCTTTAAATATTGAGCGCTCATTGCAGTCAAAATTTAAGGGTATTCAGGATAATGTTAAACCTGCACTTAGGGATTACCCCGTTAAGTGGGAAGATTCCGATAAATTTCATTTAACTTTAAGGTTCCTGGGTGAAATTGCAAATGACAAAATAAGCGAGCTGATATTTGTTTTGGACAGGCGCAAGTTTGAATTTGATACCATTAAATTTACGGCTAAAGGAATCGGGTTTTTCCCAAATCAAAATTATCCGAATGTTGTATTTGTTGACCTTGAAGAACACGGAAATAATTCACAAAAGCTTGTTAAGTTTATAGACAGAATAATATTAAATTTCGGTGTTAAGCCGGATAAGAGATTTGTCCCTCACGTTACTCTCGGAAGATTTAAAAGAGATAAAAGAGTCAAAATTGATAAACAAATTATTGTTAAAGTTGAACAGATCGGAATAGAAATGGATTCATTTTACCTGATGAAAAGCATTTTAACTCCGAAGGGCTCTGTTTACGAAACTATAAACCAATTTAAATTTAACCCGAATTTAAATTAAAAATTTAAATTAATGCCGATTTACGAATACCAATGCTCCAACTGCGGACACAAGTTAGATGAGCTGCAGAGAATAAGCGAACCGCCTTTGACTAAATGCCCTAATTGCAGAAAGGACACATTGAAAAGATTAATCGGCTCTGGGGCGGGACTCATATTCAAGGGAAGCGGGTTCTACCTTACGGATTACAAAAAATCATCATCTCAAAAAGACAAATCTAAAGGTGAAACAGCATCAAAGACTGAAACTAATACAGAGAGAAAAACCGCCGCTGAAGCTAAACCGTCAACTAAAGAAGAAAGCAAAAAAAATTAATGTACCCTGTTGAATACAGCAAGCTTCCGAGCTTTAACAATCTTTTCCTTGATTATATTTCAAACGGCGAAGAGGACTATTTAAAATTAAAAACATTTTTCTATTCGCATTTCCGGGAAAATGAAGAATTCTTTAAAGTAATCGATGATAAAATCCACAATTACAACACAAACAGGTATTTCGATAAAAATATTTTAATCGATATCTTGAAGCAGCAAAACGTAACTTTCGGCGGAAACGAAAACACAGCACAGCATATTGAGCTTTTAAAAAACGAGGAAACATTTGCGGTTGTTACAGGTCAGCAGGTTGGATTATACACAGGTCCTTTATATACAATTTTAAAAACCATAACCTCAATAAAGCTTGCAAAGAATTTAAAGGAACGTTTCCCGCAGTTTAATTTTGTCCCCGTCTTCTGGCTTGAAAGCGAAGACCATGATTTTGAGGAAGCAAATCACATCAATATAATTGACCAGCAAAATGAGCTTGTGAGAATCGGGTTTGAAAAACAATCGGATGACGAAGAAGACTCAAAAAAAAGTTTAGTTCCGGTTGGAAGTATTAAATTCGATGAAATGATTAATAGCATAAATGAAGAGCTGAGGAGCAATCTGCTGGACACGGATTTCAAAGACAAGATAATGGATTTAATTACTTCTCTTTACAAAACAGGCGGTGACTTTAAAACTGCCTTTGCCAAAATGATGAACGAGCTTTTTAAAGATTACGGAGTTGTGTTTATTGACCCAAGTGATGCAGAAGTAAAAAGGCTTCTCTCCCCCATTTTTGAAAAGGAGCTTACAACATCACCCAGACTCTGCGAATCGATTATAACTACCAGCGCTGAGATAGAAAAAAACTACGACCTTCAGGTTAAGCCCAAAGTAATCAACATTTTCTTTCTGCATAACGGTAACAGGCTGTTAATTGAGCCTAGAGACGAAGGGAAATTCGCACTCCGAAACTCAAAGCGCAGATTTGAGAGCGGCGAATTGACGAACATTTTGCAGGAGAGCCCCGAACTCTTCAGCCCAAACGTTGTGCTGAGACCAATTTGCCAGGATTACCTGCTTCCGACTATTGCATACGTAGGTGGACCCGGCGAGATTTCATACTTCGCGCAGCTTAAGCCGGCTTATAACCACTATGAAATAACAATGCCCGTGATTTTCCCAAGGGCTTCAGTAACAATTGTCGAGGGCAAAATCTCCAAGTTTTTAAATAACTTTAACGTAAAGTTTGAAGACATCTTTCACCACAGCTTTATGGTTTCAAAAGTCGTTGAAAAGCTTTCAGAAGTCAGAGTTGATGATGAAATTTCAAAATACCAGGATGAGTTTAGTAAAATATTTTATGAGATGAGAAATATGACGGTTAAGGTCGATCAGACACTTCTTAATGCAGTTGACAATATAAAGGAAAAAACCAAGCAATCACTTGAACAGTTTAAGGGCAAACTGATTAATTCACAGGCAAGAAAAAGCGATACTGCAGCTACACAGATTGATAAAGTAACAAATAACATTTACCCTAAAAATCACCTTCAGGAAAGGGTTATTAACGTAACATATTTTCTCAATAAATATGATTACGGTTTCATCAGCCGGCTTTTTCATGAAATAGATGTGCTGAATTTCAACCACCAGATTATTGAAATGTAAAACGATTTAAAGATTTAAGATTAAAGATTAAAGATTAAAAAGTAATAGCATTTACTCAACGAAATCAAAAAACTCAATACACTCAACACACTATAACCAAATTCTTGTAATACGCTTATCCTCTTTGGGTGATGTCATATTAACAACTCCCTTACTGAAAATTCTAAAACAAAATTATCCTCAAGCGGGGATTGACTTTCTTGTAATGCACGAGTATTCAGATGCCTTAAGAAATAATCCAAATATTGATAAACTCATCGCCATTGATGACGACATAAATTTTAACGGATTAAGAGGGCTTAAAAGGCAAATCAAATTAAATAATTACGATTTAATAATAGATGCTCATAATAACTTACGGACATTTTATCTAAGATTTTTTTTAAATTGCAAAAAATTAAAATTTAAAAAACATTCATTCAGAAAATTCCTTTTGGTTAAATTTAAGATTAACCTTATGAAAGACCTGCCTTCAATTGCGGAAAGGTACTGCCGGATGTTAACCTCATCCCTAACCCCTCTCTTAAAAGGAGGGGGGAAGATAGAGAATATGGCACACCCCCTCTCCTCACAAGAGAGGGGGACGGAGGGTGAGCTGCACTTACCTGAAGTTTTCCCTGATGAATCATCGAAACAAAATGTTGATGAACTCCTAACTGAATTAAAAATTGGCAAAGACAAAAAATTAATTTGTATTGTCCCTTCATCAAAGCATTTTACAAAAACGTACCCGGCGGAATATTACTCAGAGCTAATTAATAAATTTGATTCAGGTAGGGACAGAACAGTGTTCTGTCCCTACTTTTTATTAATCGGGAAAGGAAACGATAAAATAAATATTGATAAAATTAAATCTCAAACCGGCAGTAATATAATTGATTTATGTAATAAGCTGAACATCTTGGAAATGGCTGAATTAATGAAGAAGTGCTGGCTGGTCATAAGCGGTGATACCGGACCCATGCATATTGCAGAAGCTGTAAATGCACCATTAATAATGCTTGCCGGCTCGTCAGTAAGGGAGTTTGGCTTTTACCCGCAGAATAAAAACTCGCTTGTGCTTGAAAACAACGAACTTAAATGCCGTCCGTGCTCGCATATTGGGAGAAGTTCCTGCCCGAAAGGTCATTTTAAGTGCATGGTTGATATTAAGCCTGAGCAAATATTTGAAAAAATTCAATAGTTTATCCTCCGCCGGTACCAGTATGAAACCGGCCCGGCAGGAAGGACAAATAAGGACTCACTTAATTAAAACCATTTTCTTTGTTTCAATCACCCTTAGCGAAGTCGAAGGGTCACCAACATCTAACCTGTAAAAATATACTCCGCTTGGATAATCAGAAGCATCCCAATCGGCTTCATAGGCCCCCGGTTTAAGCTGTTCGTTTACAAGCGTTTCTACTTCCCGACCCAGAATATCATAAACAATAAGTTTTACAAAAGACGTTTTAGGGATTTGAAATTTAATGTTAGTAACCGGGTTAAATGGATTTGGGTAGTTTTGTGAAAGCGAGAACAATTCGGGAGTTTCATTTGAAATTTGCTGAAAACCCGTAACCCCTCCGTTTGTAGTTTTTAATATAAGCGAAATTGATGTTGATGGCGGAATTGTGCCGGAACCAATACACCAACCGGTTTGCTGGTTAACAAAAAAGATTGAATTTAAAGTTATTGTCGAATAATTTCCGCCGGATATTTGCGTAGCCCAGTTCAAGCCGCTATCAGTGGTTCTTTGAATAGTACCATTAGGACCGCATAACCACCCGTAATTTGAATTAACAAAAAATAAATCTCTTGGGACTATATTCCCTGAACTTGTAAATTGATTCCAAAACACACCTCCGGTAGTGGATTTATAACTGGGGCCGTAAATTACCCAACCTGATAATATATCTTTAAAATGAAAACACTTTGGGAAAATTTTGCCGGCGTAATGTATTGTCTGCCAATTTGAACCCGCATTTGTAGTTCTGAGAATATAATTAAACCCGCTCAAAACCCAGCCTATTTGCTCACTTGCAAACATCATATCCACTAAACTTGCGCTATTGTTAAGAACCTGTGAAGTCCAGATTGCACCAGAATTTGAACTGCTTATTAGCTGCCCGTTTTGCCTGAGAGCAAAGATATAATTATTGCTTGCAACAGATAATTTTATTAACGGAGTAAATAAAGAATCCTGATATTGAATAAAATAATTAATTCCACCGTTTGACGTTTTTAAAATAAACCGCATTCTGACACCAACATCATTGGCATAATTCCCGACTACACATCCGGTGCTGCTGTTTATAAAACCAATACAATCAAATCCCGTTGAACCGTTCATGAAAGTCACCCATTTTAAACCGCCATTTGTGGTCCTTAAAATAGAGCCTGAGGTTACAAAACCATTGCTCCCGGATAAAGTTATCCATCCTGTATTTTCATTAATAAAAAAAATTGAAGTAACAGGATTAGCAACTCCATACATTTGCTGTACCCACCCGCTTTGCGTATAAACAAAATTTATGCTTGACAAAAAAAGGAGGGCAAATAATGTGAGTTTCTTCATAACCAAAGGCAGTTAGTTATATAAACTTACCCAATAATTTGAGAGAAATCAAGCTAAATTACATATATTTAATGTTTAAGCATATATTTCTATATTTGCATATATGAAAAAATTCCTTCTTAACGGTTCAAACCTTACGGTAAAGCTCACAAAAGAAATAGTCGGTAATCACGCTAAAATAGGAATTACTCCCAGTGCAAAAGCCAATATAATCCGCTCACGCAATGTAATCGAAAAATGGCTTAAATCCGGTGAGGTCATCTACGGCGTTACAACGGGCTTCGGTGAGTTTAAAGACGTCAGAATTCCAATGAAAGATGTTGAAACCTTGCAAAAGAACCTGATTATTTCTCACTCTGCGGGAGTTGGCGAGCCGCTTCCGAAAAACATTGTCCGCCTAATGCTTTTGCTTAGAATTAACTCGCTTGCCAAAGGTTACTCAGGCGTTCGGCTTGAACTTGTCGAACAATTAATAAAAATTTTTAATCTTGGTATTGTTCCGTTCATCCCATCTCAGGGTTCGGTCGGCTCCTCAGGTGACCTTGCACCTCTTGCACATCTGGCTTCATTTATAATCGGTGAAGGTTACGCATATTATAATGATAAAGTTCTCCCATCGAAACAAATTTTATCAAAGTATAAGTTAAAGCCAGTCAAATTAAGTGCAAAAGAAGGGCTTGCGTTAATCAACGGCACGCAGATGATGACGGCTTATGCTGTTGAAATTCTAAACCGTGCTTACAGACTTTCAAAGCTTGCCGATATTTCAGGCGCGATGAGTGTTGAAGCGCTTAAAGGTTCTGATAATGCGATTAAAGACGAGCTGCAGAAAGCCCGCCCGCACAAAGGACAAATCAATACAGCTGCAAATTTAAGAAAACTCCTGAAAAACAGCGAAATCAGAATGTCGCACATTGATTGCGGCAAAGTGCAGGACGCGTATTCACTTCGCTGCATACCGCAGGTTCACGGAGCGGTTAAGGATACAATCGAATATGTATCAAAAGTGATTGAAATAGAAATTAACTCCGCCACCGATAACCCTTTAATCTTCCCAAAAACAAGTGAGCACATCGAAGGCGGAAATTTCCACGGCGAGCCTATTGCACTTGCTATGGATTTCCTGAAAATTGCACTTTCCGAACTTGGCAATATAAGTGAACGAAGAACAGCGAGACTTGTAGACGGAAGCTTAAGCGGGCTTCCGAGGTTTCTAACTTCAAAAGGAGGGTTAAACTCCGGTTTAATGATTGCACAATACACTGCCGCATCGCTTGTATCTGAAAACAAAATTTTATCGCACCCCGCATCGGTGGATTCCATTCCCACCAGCGCAAACCAGGAAGACCACAACTCGCTCGGCTCTATTGCTGCAAGAAACTGCTTTGAGGTCTTGAATAATGTAGAAAAAATCATAGCAGTTGAAATGCTTTGCTCATGCCAGGGTATTGATTTCTTAAAACCGTTAAAATGCGGTATCGGAACGAATTTGGCTTACAGGAATATCAGAAAAGCGGTTAAACATATTGCAGATGATGTGATGATAAGCGGCTGCATCCAATCAGTTTGCGATGTAATTTACAACGACAATTTTTTAAGGAACGTCGAAGCAAAATCAGGCAGACTGTTTTGAAATCCAAACCCTCAAAATTCCAGTTCGATTTTAAGAAATTTTATTCAGACTTAAAATATTATTTAGCCGGCTTATATCATAAGTTTGAGGAAGACCACATATGGATAATGTCGGCAAGCATTGCTTTTAATATTATAATTTGCATTATACCCATTACATTAATTTTATTTTCGATAATCGGGTTTTACCTAAGCGGGGAGAACATAAGCTCTGCACTGGATAATTCACTTAATAAAGTTGTGGGAATGACTCACGAGCTGAAGGAAAAAATCTCGGGTGTAGTACTTGCCGGCTCAGGAGAGATTGCCAACAATACCACGCTGACTGCTATTGTAGGAACACTTGGCATTTTGTGGACGGCAAGCGGGTTATTTAGTACAATCCGAGATGTTTTAAACCGCATTTACAAAACCCGCGACGATGCTTTTTACCTTTGGGGAAAGCTGCGCGATATTGGAATGGTTATTTTAATTTCGGTTATATTTTTGCTTTCTTTTTCATCGACATTTATATTTTCAATTTTTAAAGCCATCGATGAAACGTTCTTCGGAAACGCCCTTTTAAGCTTCGGTTTTGCTGCAAGCGTGCTTTCTCACGGTATAGGACTTTTATTTACATTTATAATGTTCTATTTAATTTTTAAACTTGTACCGCAGGGGTTTGTAAATCAGAAAGTCGCCGTAATTTCAAGTCTTACGGCGACAATCCTTTCAGAAACAATAAAGATTTTGTTTATTATGTATCTGGTTTCATTTGCAAACTACCAAAAAGTTTACGGTGCATATGCAGCCATCGTTGCGGTGATTTTCTGGCTGTATTACTCATCGTTAACGTTCGTTATCGGCGCGGAAATCGGACAGCTTTACAAAGAAAAAAAATTAATTAAAGAATAAATTGCGGGTCTGCTTCAGCAGGATGAAACAATCTCAATTATTGAATTATGAAAAAATCTCCCTATACTAATATAATTTCTCATAATGGATTGCTCCGGCACTCGTGTGCCTCGCCTGCCTGCTGCAGGCAGGCAATTTAAAAGAATATGGAACAGAGAAGATTATACAAGACTCTTGAAAGCGCATTCAAGCACTTCCCGAGCTTTGAAAGCGATAAGCAGCTTTTAAGCTACGTGCTCAAAGAAGTCATAAGCCATGAAAACATCGATATTACAGGCGGCAGAATCTGGGACTTGAACGATAACAAAATCGCTTATGTAATGGTTGAACAGCACGGTGAAATCGAAAAAATACGGAAAGGATATGCGCTCAAGCTGAATGATTACCCGATTTTTTACGAAGTCGGAAGGAACCGCTCCATACTTGCACAGGAAACCGATAAGTACTTAACACAGGTTGGAATTCATTTATACTCGGCTACGGGAATCGGCGAGCGCTACAAAGTAAAAGATAAAAACGGAGCTGACCAGTATCTCTACCAGTATATTCTTGCTTTTAATTCAAATGAAATGAATGTAAACCTATTGAACACGATGAACATAATAAGCACTTCGGTCAGCTCGATGCTTCGGACGCGGGGGATAGAAAAGAAAGCAAGTGCAATCGAAAAAGATTTGGTTAAGGCGCGTGAGATTCAAAAAAGCATACTTCCCGAACATGAATACAGCTTCAGCAATTATGAAATATTCGGCATATCGATACCCGATAGAATCGTCGGCGGTGATTTTTTCGATTACCTGACGTTCGGTACGGAAAAAGATAAGCTTGGCATTGCAATCGGAGATGCGGCATCGAAAGGATTTTCCGCAGCTGCGCAGGCGCTGTATGTTTCTGGCGCGCTGAAAATGGGAACAGAAAACGAGCTGAAAATGACCGCTGTTATGAAGAAGATTAATAATCTTGTTCACAAAGTTTTTCCATATGAAAGGTTTTTAACACTGTTTTATATGGAAATATACAACGATATAAAAGGGCTCTGCTTATATGTTAATGCGGGACATAATCCCCCGATACACTTAAGCTACAGCACAAATAATATGGAAACGCTTAACGCTACGGGACCGGTTCTTGGACCCGCGCCTGAGCAGGATTACAACACGGATTCATTTTATTTTGATAAAAATGATTTGATGGTACTGTATACTGACGGAATCGTGGAAGCAACAAATAATAAATTTGAATTCTTTGGTGAGGACCGCCTAAAAGAAGTTATATTAAACAATAAAAACTTCTCACCAAAGGAAATAGCAGAAAATATAATTGAGGCGGTTCAGAAGTTTTCTGCAAAGGCAAAATATTCCGACGACAAAACCGTCGTGGTAATAAAAAGAGTATCTTAAAACAATAAATCAATAACTCAATAAATCAATAAAACGATAAATCAATAACTTTATGAACATTCCTGAAGATTTAAAATACACAAAAGAGCATGAATGGATTAAGGTAAATGGTAATGTGGGAACTGTTGGTATTACAGATTATGCGCAGGGCGAGCTTGGCGATATAATCTACGTAGATGTTACAACCATAGGCAATGAAGTTAAACAGGGCGATACATTCGGCACAATCGAGGCGGTTAAAACTGTATCGGATATGTATGCGCCGGTATCGGGCAAAATTAAGGAATTCAACTCATCGGTGAACGATAATCCCGCAATTGTCAATCAGGACCCCTATGGTGCCGGCTGGCTGGCTAAAATGGAAATCTCAAATATGGGCGATTTGGATAATTTGCTGCCTGCATCGGAATATAAAAAACTGGTTGGGGCGTAAAATCCTGTGGAGAACGGCCGCGGGCGGTTCCTTATTTTATCAAAACCATTTTCTTTGTATCAACATACTCGCTGGTGATCAATGAATAAAAATACACTCCACTGGCAAAATTGCTTGCATCCCAATCAAGTTCGTAAACGCCGGGTTTAAGCTGTTCATTAACCAGTGCTGCGACTTCCCTGCCGAATAAGTCATATATTATAACTTCAACGTTTGTCTGCTTCGGCAAAGAAAACCTAATCTTTGTAACGGGGTTAAAGGGATTCGGGTAATTCGGCTTTAGGTCATACTTTAATGGAATTTCACCGCTGATTGGATTTATTCCGATGGGTGAAATGGTAATTGCAGCGCTAGTTATCTTTGAGCTAACGACAAAATCACCGCCGTCAATCAGGTTGTTGTTGTTTTTATCATACCATAGTGCGGTATAAAGGTCGTATGTCCCGGGTGCGGCGCTGCATGGAATTACAAAGTTTCTGGTGTAATTTGCAGTTCCCTGCGTAAAGGTACGCTTAATATCGTTTGCCGGGTCGGAAATCCAGTTCCCGGTTCCGGTTAAGGCAATCGAAGCACCTATCATTAAGCTTGCGGTCCCGTTTGTCGTAACATTATTGTTTATCGTAACCTGTGAGCACGGGTTTGAAGCAGGCGGTACTGCAGAAGAGGTATTTATCACCGCAGTTGTGCCAAGAGTAACGCTCCAGTTAACAGGCGAAACCGAGTAATAATGTGTCAAAATCTGCTGCCAGGTTTTTGTGCCGTATGAGTGTAAATTGCCCATACTGCAGGGACTCGATGTTGTAACTAGACTTCCTGTTGCCCACCTTACCGTTCCCCACTGGCATAATCCCCTTCCATGGCCATTCGGCGTGGCGTTTGTACAAACAGGGTCATAAATGCACGGCCAGGATGAGCCGGTTCCCGAATAACCGTTTCCGCATCCTTTATTATTATTTTCCGCTGAATACTCCGAGCGGACAACACCAGATGAATTGGTTAAAATGTACGGGAAAGTATTATCGACAGCGTTACTTGTATTTGTTGAAAGCACGCTGCCCATATACTGGCAGTATGTATTATCACATATATCATACAATGCGGGATTTATTGGATTATATACATAATACATACCGTAGCTTCTCACTGCTACAGCGCAGGCTTGCAGGGAATTCATCCCTCCGCTTAAATTTCCCCAGCACGCGTAAACTTCAGCAGGAAGAACATATTTGCAGTAAGTTTGCAGCGTATATACCTGTGCATAGGTGCAGTTTGTTCCGGTGCAGTTTCTTCCTACCCGAATATTCAAAGGCATAACAAATCCCGAAACAGCCATATCAGTTAATACAGTCGGAGTTGTGCAGTCTTCACATTTTTCTGAAAGCGCGCTGTATATTGAATAAGCTTCTGTCCCTTTTTTCATTCTCAGAGTAAATATAAAATCAGTATTTGGTGTGATTTCGAAGCCAGTGTACTCAACTCTATTATACGGCGTCTTTTCAAAATACAGGTTTACTAAATTTCTCTCATCGCATAATGCGGGCAGGATTACATCAAAATATCCGTTTGCATCTGTTACAGCTAGAGTTTTCATTGATGCGTCTTTTAATTCAACTCCCCTAAGAGGTATGCCTGTAATATCATCAACCACGCAGCCAAGCAGCAAAGCTTTATCCGGTCTAAGCAGGCTTTTTATTCTTTGAGGGTTTAACATCGCGCTGCTAACAAGCGGGTCGAGGAAAATGTCATACCTTATTTCATTATCACTAATTGTAAACTCCGTTTGTGAACTTATATAACCTGATTTAACAGCTGTAATGAAGTAAGACCCTGAGTTTAATTCCGCTGTGTAAGAATGGTTTGAATTTTCATGAAACGAAATATAATTTTTTGTATTAAAAGCGTCGGTAATAAACAGGTGGTCGGGAGTGAACACATACCCCGTTTCACTTGAGAAAAACTTTACTTCAATTCTGCCCGCAAATAAAATTGATTGGCACTGTAAGGATATATAAAGTATGGTAATTATTGCTAGTTTAAATAAATTTTTCATTTAGCCCGAAATTTATTGAGTAAAAGATACTCAATGTGTATGGAAAATGAAATAGTATTTATTGTAAAAAAATGTTACTGATTCACATCAATACGCCCATCTAACCAATATCGCGCCCCAGGTATAGCCCGCGCCGAAGCTTGAAAGTATCAGGTTATCACCCTTTTTAATCTTCCCCTCCTGCCAGTATTCGCTTAAGCATAGGGGAATCGTCGCCGCAGTTGTATTGCCGTATCTGTCGATATTAATCATAACTTTTTCCTGCGGCAGACCCATTCTGTCAGCGCATGCGGTTAAAATCCTCAAGTTCGCCTGGTGCGGGACAAGGTATGCAACATCCTCGGATTTCAAATTATTTCTTTCCATAATTTCGTATGATATATCAGCCATTCCAACAACCGCATCCTTAAATACTTTTCTGCCTTCCTGGTAAACATAATGCCAGTCCTTATCGACCGTTTCATGAGATGAGGGATTCAAACTCCCGCCCGCCTTCATATACAGATACTGGCCGCCAGTTCCGTCAACATGCATAACCGAATCAATTACACCATAGTTCTGGTCTTCCGACGGCTCAAGTAAAACAGCCCCCGCTCCGTCACCAAATAAAATACAAGTATTCCTGTCCTTATAGTTGGTGATTGATGACATTTTATCTGCGCCCACAACCAGAACTTTCTTACAGGCACCGCTTTCGATAAACTGGACACCTGCCATAAAAGTAAAAATAAATCCCGAGCAGGCAGCAAGCACATCAAATCCCCACGCCTTTGATGCGCCGATTTTCTCCTGAATGATGCATGCTGTCGAAGGAAACAGCATATCTGGCGTTACTGTGCCTACCAGAATCAAATCAATTTCATCGGCTTTAATTCCGCGCCTTCCCAAAAGCATGTTGATTGCCTCAACTGCCATGAATGATATCGGCTCACCATTATCAAGGATTCTTCTTTCCTTAATGCCTGTTCGCGTTGTTATCCAATCGTCATTTGTATCCACCATTTTCTCCAAATCGCTGTTCGATAATACTGTATCGGGAACGTAGTGCCCTACTGATGTTATTGCTGCCCTTATTTTATTCATAATTCCTATGCAGTTTTAGGAACAAACTCCTTAATATCTTTTATTTTAGATTCTATTATTTGATTTATCTTTGCCCTTACCATCTGCTCAGCACGCAAAATCATATTTTTAAACGCTTTGGGTGATGACCTCCCGTGCCCTATGATTGAAACACCGCTCACCCCAAGCAGGGGAACGCCGCCGTATTCCTGGTAATCAAAATCTTTCATAACTCCCTTCATAGTGCCATGCGCCAAACCGACTTTAATCTTGTTCAAAATATTTTTTTCTGCGTAATCTTTAAATTTAGTTCTTAATATTCCAAGCACCCCTTCGGCAAATTTTAAAATAACATTGCCAACAAATCCGTCGCAAACGACAACATTTACAGTACCCCTCAATACGTCGCGCCCTTCAACATTACCTGTAAAATTCAGCCCACTTTTTTCAAGAAGCTCATACGCTTCGGTTGTGAGCAAATCACCTTTGGTTTTCTCCTCGCCAACGCTTAACAATCCAATCGTGGGGTTATCAATTCCGAATATGTGGCTGGCATAAACCGAACCCATTACTGCAAATTCCAGAAGATTTACCGGCTTACAGTCAACATTAGCACCCACATCAAATACAATTGTAATTCCCCGTTCGGTAGGAAACCGCGAGCCGATTGTAGGCCGGGATACATTAGCAATCCTGCCGAGTGTAAACAAAGAAGCAGCCATAACTGCTCCGGTGTTTCCTGCGCTTATGAATGCATCGGCTGATTTTTCCTTATGCAGCTTTAAGCCTACAATAAGGGATGAGTTCTGTTTTTTTTTAATTGCCTCGGTGGGACTCTCATGCATCTCAATTACTTCAAATGCATCATGAACCAAAATTCTTGAGTTATCGAATGAATGTTTCTTAAGCTCGGACTCTATTTTTTCCCTCTGACCGACAAGAACAACATTAATACCATCTGTTTCAGAAACTGTTTCAACAGCTCCTGCTACCTCGCTTACCGGAGCGTTATCTCCGCCCATTGCATCCAGGGAAATAGTGATTGTTTCTTTTGTCCCTTGGCTCAATTTACTTGGTTTTTTACTTTCCGGGGTGATTATTTTCTTGGAATGACTATCGAGCGTCCGTCATAGAAGCCGCAGTTCGGACAAACTCTGTGTCTCAGCTTTGTCTCTCCGCAGTTAGGGCAATTCATTGTTGCCGGCTCTGATGCCTTGTAATGAGTTCTTCTTTTCCTGCTTCTCGTTTTAGAATGTTTACGTTTCGGATTTGGCATAACTTTCTATCTATAATTAATTTAAACTTATTGCTTTTTTCTAATTAACTGATAAACTAACCAACTGATTAAACTGATTTACCAAATTATCGATTCTTCAGTTCTTCTTCGTCTATTATAATATTATCCCAGTAATTCTTCGGTTTCCCGCACCATGAGCATGAACCGTCGTTTTTTTCAGGGGGAAGCTTCTTCATCGGAACCGAGAGCAGAACAATTTCTTTAATATCGTTGGTAATATCGATAGTTTTCATAACCGGATTGTAAGTCCTTATATAATCGTCATCAATTGCCTCTTCACGGGGAGATTTCTGAACATAAACGAGCTCGAATTTTGCTTCAAACGGCTTTTCAAATACTTCCAGACACCTGTCGCATTCCATTTTCATCACCCCCGAAATCTTCACATTAATATCAAGCTGGTGAACTAATTTATAAAGTTCAAGATTAATCAGCAAATTCTCTTTTATTAACTTTTCATCAAGCCCAATTTCTTTAACACCGGCTATAAGCTCAAGCTCCTGGCTCCCCTCTTTTAAGGATGCTATGTTAATTTTAATTGCCACGCCCTTAAAACCCCGAATTATGAGAAATAACGAAAATTTTATTCAAAAATCAAACAAATATACAAAAAATAATTTTAGTATTGTAGGAAGGATTTAGGGCAGTTATTTAATAATTAAAAAGCGCCCTTTGAGAGCGCGCTATAAAATGTTAATGACTTTATTTTTTTTAAATTAAAAATCTACATCACCGTTTACGTGTTTGCTTTTATCCACAAACATTCCCTGCGAATTTATCACTGTTCCGTGGCAAACATAGCATGAGTTTATTGTCATGAACGAAAAGTGCGGCGGAACAAAAACTCCGTTTGAATCGCGAGGTGTTGGATTTTGAGTAACAGGATTATTATCGCCATGGCACCTGCCGCAAAATACGCTTGATGCATTTGTCCAAACTCCTGTAGCATTAATATTCCCCATCTTAAATGTTCCGTGGCAGTAAACGCTTGAACAAGTCGCAATGTTTCTATCCCATACCGGGTTAGGCCTTATTGGTCCGTTTATAGTATCATGCGCAAGCGGTCCGAAATTAATCTCAGCAATGCCGTCGGGATTATCACCGATATGAAGCGGGTCGGAAAACCCGTTAAAATCGGTATGGCACTCTTCACACTCAACCTCTGCTGACCATTTCGTATTATAAAGATGAGTCATGTGTGCACCAACTCCCAATGACGTGTTCAAAATGTCATATGGCCAAAGTCGCTATCACGGCGTTTGCCTATGATATTCATTCTCATAACTGGAAGGTTGTCCGTCCTGTTAAGACACTACAGAAATTAGGGGTGAGTTCACCAACACTTGGAATGTTAAACAGCTGTGCGGCTTCTTGCCATCGAAATCCCAGCGGGAGCACTGCAAATGTTCCTAACCTTGGTGTTGGCACTGATCCAACTCTAACAGATTGGAGGCAGCCAACGGACTCTTCGCTGGCAGATGCGCTTAACAGGTGGTTTAACCGTCAAATATGGGTAATTGGTATTATACAAATTTCTTCAGAGGTGCCAAATAAACCCAACCCTGTTCCTTTACCGTATTCCTTGGATGAGAAAAACGGCTGGAAAATTTTTTCGATGTTCTCCTTAGGAATTCCGCCTCCGTTATCGGAAATTTCGACATTTACATATTCTTCGTTTGAAAAAGTCTTCACTCTGATTTCGCCCTCTCTTGCAATTGCCTGAATTGAGTTTGCAACAATGTTGGATAAAACTTCTTCAATTTGAAGTTTATCTAAATTAATTTGCCTTAAATCTTTCTGCAGATTCTTCTTAAACGAAATTTTTTTATCGCCCTTAAGATATTTGCAGTTTGAAATAACATTTTCTATAACTTCGTTAATATTGTATGGCTCTTTATTAGTTTTAATAGGTCTGGAAAAATTCAATAGCTGCCTTATTGATTTTGTTATTCTTTCTGTTTCCTCAAGGATTGTTTTAAGCTCCTCATACTGAACGTCGCCTTCTTTTTTATTCAGTAATAGATAATCGGCGTTTCCGGAAATAATGTTTAAGGGATTCGACAGGCTGTGGGCAATGCTTGAAACAACTTCACCGATTAGCGCAAGGTTTTCCTTTTCCCTCAGCTCCTTTTGAAGCTTCTTCACTGTTGTTATATCTCTTAGTATTCCCACCGAGCCAATCATTTCATTCTCCTGCCCGTAAACAGCAAATCTTGTAACGTTAACGCTAATCATATTGCCGCTTTTTGTTCTTCTCTCCGTCTCATAGTTTGAAAAAAACCCTTTGGTTTTAACTTCGTTAACCAAAAATTCCTTTTCCCCTCTTTCAAGCAAAAAGTCGGGAATCAGAACATCGAAATCCGCTCCCATCATTTCCTGTTTAGAGTAGCCGAATAAATTTTCCGCACCTTTATTCCAAAGGAAAATTTTAAAATCATTATCAAAACCAATAATTGCGTCTATTGAGTTAAGGATTATATCGGAGAAAAACTTTTCGTGAGCAGATTTTCCTTCCTTCATCAGCTTAACCATCGAAAGGACTGCGGAGCTGAAATAGTTCAGAATTTCGGAAACCTCATTATCGTTTAAATTATATTCCGATTTAAGGGTCTTCCCTAAAGACTCCTTCTGCTTTTCTATTTCCGAAAAAACCATTTGCTCCATTTAAGGATACCTTCCCTTTAAGTTAAGACTTTAAGTTAAGACTTTAAGTTAAGACTTTAAGTTAAGAC
>JAKEEM010000072.1 GCA_022616535.1 Chlorobiota bacterium
AGTACCCTCCTTAATCACTTTAACGAATGGTTCGCTTTCTCCGCTTTCGTCGGCTGAAATACCCTCTGAAAAACCGTCCAGCTCGCCGTAGAAATATTTCGGCTCGATTTTTCCGTTTCCTTCATTCAAAAAGCCAATCCATGAAAGCCTGAATTTACCGTCCTCAACCGTTATCCTGCATGCTTCGCTTAAAATCTTCTCCCTGTCATTTACTCTTACTATTAACTGGTTTATATTTGATAATACTGCATAAACTCTGTTAAGATATTTAACCCTGTTCTCGGCTTCAACTCGTTCGGTTATATCTATCGCAGTGCCCGAAAGTCCGGTCACATTTCCCTTGCTGTTTTTTGTGACATATGAGTTTGAAAGCAGATACCTGATATTGCCTTCCCTGTTGATTACGCGCGCTTCGCTATTCTTCCTGCCCTCTCCTGTTTTAATACCTTCTTCGAACAATTTCGTTTTTGCATCCAAATCGGGGGGAGGCACAAAATCCCTGAATGTTTTCTTTCCGATTATATCCTCGGGAGAATAGCCGAGAATCTCCTTAGAAGCATCGTTGATGAAAGTAAAATTTCCTTCTTTATCCAATGAGTAGATCAAATCGTATGTTGTTTCTATCAGCCCCCTGTATTTTTTTTCGCTTTCGATAAGTTCTTCTTCCATCTTTTTTCTCTCGGTTAAATCGTGAACTATCAGAACATACTCAAGCTTGCCTTCCCTTACTACGGCTTTTGTACTTATTTCAACAGGAAAATATTCACCGCTTTTATTTTTATGAGTAAGCTCATACTTGATTCCCCAAAGGAGCCAGTGCTCCCTCAAGCTGTTGTTTTATTAAATGATGTGATTCCGGCGAGCGGATATCCTTTAAACTCATGTTCTTAAGCTCATCTATTGTATATCCGTAAAGCTCTTCCGCTTTGCTGTTTGCTTCTATAATTCTGAAATTTTTGCTCAGAATAAATACGGGGTCATTGGCGCTGTCAAAAATATTCTGCCAGTGCTGATTTGATTTGGCTAAATCAAACTCCAGTTTCCTCCTTAAATTCTCGCTCCTTTTTATTAATAAATAAAGTATCAAAGCTGTTACTATTATAAAGGACCAGCCTTTATAAACACTGAGATTCTGGAAGAATTCCTGATTGCCTGTAAGGTTAAAAAGGATTTTATCCGAAACAGTAATCCATAAAATACCAAGCAGTAAATATATTAATGAAATCTTAACTGCCGAAGATGCAATCTTATATTTCTTTAAGGCAGGCATAATTTTCCCCCTAAGGACGTTACATTAAAGAAATATTTGACTTTTTGTTACCTTATAAGGTTGACCCTTTAAGGTGAAATAAAAATGGATGAAAGTGTTGAGCATACCAAATCCCTCCGTTTAAATTTTAAGGACCCCTGCAATACGCATTGAATCATTCGCTAACCACCTAAGGCGGCGGTTTTTACCTGAACTGATTTTAATATAAACAATTATTTAAAAAAAATATATACTAACTTAAAACCAAGTTAAAAAATCACAAATTCTAAAATCCCTGCCTGCAGCTCAACGAATCAACGACTCGCAGGAGTCGTGGACAGGCAGGCAAATGATAAATCAAGCAATCAAATATCAAATAAAATGCACCTTCAGGTATCTAATATTTGCAGAAAATCGAAATATAACGCTGAGGGGTCAATGTTCGATGGATACTTCGGATATTGTAATATCCACAAAGACATTCAACTAACCACTTAACTAATAAACTAATCAACCATTTACCGCCCTTACCACATTAGCACATATATAAGACTAAAATCCGTAACTTTTGTAATTACAAATTTTACCTTTGCAATTAGAGTAATTAATAGTCAAAAGTGGTCTTAACACTTTTTCTGCGAAATCTATTCGTAATTAAAACATTTTCCTCGCTTTTATTGTTTTTCTTTTGTTTTTTATGCTTCTGTTTTTTCCAATTCGTAATTCTTAATTCGTAATTTTTAATTGTTTACCTACTTTCACCTCATATATGCCTAATGAGGTAAATACACTTGCACTCACGATTTTTATACTATAACTTTGCATCGCTTGGTTCAACAGCGGCTGGAGGGCTGCTGCAGGTTACCAGTCTGATGCCCTGCCAAAAGCAGGTTCGGACGGGCGATGAGCCGTTCCGTCACCTCTGAAGGGCGGGATTTGTACAACTGGCTAAGCTTGGTTCAGGGAGTACCTTCACGACGCATGGGGTATTCCGGCCGTGACGAAAGCAGGGCTTCCTGAGCGACGACTCTAAGGTATAAGACTGTGCTTCACTCACGCTAAGCTAACGTGAGATTTTTGAAAGGACCGTTGCTCAGGTTTTTACAACCGGACATGGCTCCAAAGCTTATACTTTATTGTCCCCCGGGCAATCGGGGCGAGTCTCCAACAGTCGAGTATAGCTGCCAACTCACAAGGTACGCCCACAAGGCAGGCAGGAGTCACAATCCCACTTTCAAAAACCGTCTTCGGACGAATTAAATCCACCATGGTGGTATTTTTATAAAATGTCAAATGTCAAAATCCAAACTTGTCCTCGCGGAGGCGGGGATGTCAAATAAATATTAAATAACAAATAACAAATAGTAAATAAAGAAAATGTAGTGGCGAGGTTTCTATTGTGTCTTAGTGTCTTCGTGGCGAATTAAAAAGATTAATCAAGGTAATCCTTTAATCCGGGGAATCACGGTTCAGACAAATGTCTCAAAATTCACCGGTTCAAAGTCTCAGAAATATCGGTTTTTTCCTTTCAATCTGAAACCTCAAATCTGCAATCTGTTAATCTTTAAATCGTTTTTCGGCAGCATCAAGCTCTGCGCTTAATTCCCGTGGCAGCTTATCGCCACTTTTTTGGTGTTGCCTGCCCCGATTACTTGGTGGTCACCAACAAAAATATTTGGATTCCCGCCTGCCGGGAATGACACAATCCCCTCAGCTCAAATCCTCAATCCCAGCTCTTGGTGCGTTGTGTTTCACTGCTTCAATGCCCCTTGCCACGGCTCGCGGCGTGGTATACACGTGGCTTTTGCCAACCGTCTCGCCCCACGGCGATAAAAGCTCAAAATGCCAGCTTTTATCCCCGCCAAAAGTTTTATACAGCCCGTCCACGTGTGCAAAATCACGTGCCAGTATTACGCACCTAATGCAGTCCTCGCGCGTCTTATATCCTTCGCCGGATAAAATAGCAACGCCGCCTGAGCTCATCAGCCGGTAGTAAAACCCTTCGCCCCCTTTATACACCTTGAACTTCGGCTCAAACATACTTTGCAATTAGCAATTAACAATAAACCAATAATCAAAATATCGATTGATAATTAATAATCACAAAGCTAAGCCCGAACACCGGAACAAAGCCCCCGTAACCATAGCGCTGAATTAAGAAGGGCGTAAGAAGGAACCGGATGCCTTGTGGAATGTGAAATAACGCTGCCTCCCCTGTGGCTGTTATCTCACGGGGTAAACTAATGTTTTGGAGTGAAAATGTCAATACAGTTTACCGAACCCCTCTTTAATTCTCTCCTTTCGTTAAGGGGAGACAAAAGATAATTTAACCACTGTTGGAAAACCTGACCCTTCGTTAAGGGGAAACAAAGGCAAACTAATAAATTGTCCTCCCTTTATGAAAGGGAGGTGTCACGCTTGCCTGCTTACAGGCAGGAAGTGACGGAGGGTTTATCCTGCCCAAATAAGCCCGTCGACTTTCTCGTGGAAATCCTTAAGCCGGCACCAGCCCTTTACTCCGTTGCTTGTTTTGATTAAAAACCAGTCGCACATCATATCCTCGATATAGCCCCTGTTAATCTCGCCTGCGGGTGTGATATCGGCTTTGACGAGCGTAATTTTAGTCCCTGCCTTAAGCACGGCTGTAACTTCTGCGTTGTCATTGTTCGATGCAAGGAGCTTAAACGGCTCCTTAACCTCGGCGTTTTGATTCACGTCATAAAACTCATTTTCAACAAACGTGAGCGTTTTGGCTTTGGTATCGAATCTGTATTCAACCGCGCGGACCAGAAGCCCATCCACGCAATTTCGGTAAGCGTTCCGCGCCCGTCTGTTTCAAACCCGAAATTTGACGGCAGGTGGGCGACCTGCACAATGCTGTTATCAATTAGCTGGTAGAAAAAGCTCTCGTTCTGGTCGCTGGGTCCGTAGCCGATAACAACCGCTTCGCGAAGGTTATCGTTTCGGTTTAAGTCAACAATCCGCAAATCGGAGTCATACGCGTAAACAAACTCGCCCTTAAGCGTTTTATTGTTAATTGTCAGAGTAAACGGCTCATTCTCACCTGCGTGATGAAACTTAATGACATCTTCCACTCCGTCGAAGTTTATATCCAGCACAACGGTTGTATCGCGGCAGTAAGAACTGATTACGGCTAAAACCAAAAGCAAAACTGTAATTTTAATTTTCATTTTTTTAATTGATAGTTGATAGTTAACTCAAACTCTCTTTAGTTCTCCCCTTGCGCTAAGGGGAGACAAAAGATTATTAAAAATCTTTTAGTAATTCCTCTGCCTTATTTTCAATAAGTTTTATTACCCCGCCGATACCTTCATAAACTTCATCATTCCTGAATCTTAAAAATTTTATCCCGAGTGATTCAATTGCAGCCTGCCTGTCTGAATCATATTCAAAAGCGGTTTTTTTCATATGGCTTGTGCCGTCAATTTCAATTGCCAGTCGCAGTTTTGGGCAGTAAAAATCTACAATGTATGAACCGATGCTGAATTGCCTTAAAAACCGCTGTCCGAAAATTTGTTTGTTTTTAATATAACTCCATACAACAGCCTCTGCTTTAGGCATGCTTTTCCTTAAGCTGCGCCTTTTTTGCTTTTGATTTGTTTTATTGAAAATTTCAGTCATAATAAATTCTGTTTCCCAGAACCCCTCTTTAGTTCTCCCCTTTCGCAAAGGGGAGACAAAAAGCTTTTGTGATAACCTTTCCTCCTCTATTAAAGATTAAAGGAGGCGTAAGGTTGAGACTAAGGATTTGCAACTTCGAACTCTCTTCAGTTCTCCCTGTCACAAAGAGAAACGAAACAATAGCATTTGCGCACCATGTCCTCCCTTTATGAAAGGACCCGCAGGGCTGCGAAGCGTAACGTGTCACAAAGTGACGGAGGGTTCGAACCTTATAAAACTTTTTAACCCCCGCCTACGCGAGGGCAAGCTTTCTTCTAACAAGCGACATGTTGCAAGCGTCATTCCGTCGTAAATCTCGTTTGTTGAAATCATATTTTCGATTTCATCTGTGGTGTAGAAACCAAGCTCAAACTCCTCGGATTCATCTTTTCGGAATTTCATCCGAGGGCTTTAGTCCCTTGGCTATGTAGACTCTGCACATTTCGTTTGTTACGCCGTTGTAGGGATTGAACTCGCCGATGTATTTCAGCTCGCCGTCAAACCCTGTTTCCTCGATTAGCTCTTTGCGCGCCTCGAAGTCGTAATTATCTTTTTGCTTCACTCCCCCGCCCGGAAACTCAATGCTGAGGCGGTCGTTTAAATAGCGGTACTGCTTCACCATAAGTATTTTGCCTTTATCGGTTACGGGCACAATAAACACCGAGCCGAAAGTGAATGCGTAGTGATACTCGCCCCCGCTACCGTTTGGGTATAAATATTTATCAACTTTATAGCTCCACCATTTGTTTGTAAATTTAGTTTCGGAGGAGACTTTTTTCCATCTTCCAAGTGCCATAAAAAATAGTTGGTTAAGTTTACTAAATCGGACTCAATTATTGAAAATCACTTAAAATTTTAGTAAATTTGCGATTAAATCATTAAAGAAAAATGGCAAAGTCAAAGTACGTATCCAACAAAAATGAAACAATACCGCTTTTTAAAAACCCGGTATTGGAATATTTTTCGCACATCCATCCTGTAACACCGATACTGGTATACGTGCCTGTTTTAACTGCATGCGCATATTTCGGCTTTCAGCAGGTACCGTGGTATAACGGAGTGATTGCATACTTCGGCGGCATACTTCTGTGGACGCTGATTGAGTACATAATCCACCGCTGGGCTTTTCACTATGAGCCAAAAACGGAGTGGGGCAAAAAGGCGCACTTCCTTGTGCACGGAATTCACCACGATTACCCGAGAGATGCAACACGCTTGGTGATGCCGCTGCTTGTGAGCGTTCCGCTTGCACTGTTTTTCTTTTATTCGTTTATGCTTCTTTTTGGCAATTACTACCTAATAGTCTTTTCGGGATTTGTGCTCGGATACGTGAGCTATGATTCGATTCATTACGCAACGCACCATATTAACATGAAGGGGAAAGTCGGAAACTTCCTGCGTGCATACCACCTGCGCCACCACTACGAGGACGAGAACACTGCATACGGCGTTTCAAATCCGCTGTGGGATTATATATTCCGTACAATACCAAACTATATGCTGGATTTGAACAAAGTCCCCGACTTGGACGAAAAGAAAGCAAAAGCAAAATAATATCATTTCGATTATTATTCCTTAGCTTTACCAATTTCATTTATTTCTTTTGTAAGGAAATAGCTGAGAAGGATTCTGATTAAGACAATTCCGCCGAGCTGGAGGAGCTCTTCATTTGTCGGCTTAAGTATGGTTTCGATTATATCAGCTGCGATGAGGAACTCAAGTCCGAGCAGAATGTAGTAGCCGAAATCAAGCCGGATTTTATTTAAGACCGAAATGTCATACTTGCCAAAAAGGCGGCTAATCTCATTTTTGATGAAAAGGATAACTGAGGTGAGCGCGCCGTAAATCATAATTGCAAAGCCTACAATCTCAACTGCTTTGGATATCTGGTAAAATGTATCTTCCATAATTTACTCCCCCATTAATGTTACGACAATTTTTCTGCTGCCTCCTCTGTTTCTGTGCTCGCAAAGGTAAATCCCCTGCCACGTGCCGAGATTTAGTCTCCCGCCGGTGATTGGTATTGTTACCCCCGTGCCGATTAACGTTGTTTTTATATGCGAAGTCATATCGTCCGGACCTTCGAGCGTGTGCTCGTAATACTCAGCATCCTCAGGCACCATCACGTTGAAGTGTGTTTCCATATCTGTGCGGACCGAAGGGTCGGCGTTTTCATTTATCGATAGCGACGCCGATGTATGCTTGATGAACACATGCGCAAGTCCCGTGCTTATTTGCTTTAATTCGGGGATATGGCTTAATACTTCGTCTGTGATTATGTGAAATCCCCTCGCGCGCGGCTTAAGCGAAAATTCTTTTTGAATAATTTTCATCACTCCCCGTTCGGGCTGAGTTTTTCCTGCTTTTTTTTCTTCTGGTCATCATAAGAGGTCTTTACAATAAAGAAAATATAAGCAATAAACATCAGCACCCCTATTGAGCAGAATATTATTAGAGCTGTATCCATTAATTTTTTTTAAATTATACCCGAATTATTTTGAAGGTACACCCGCAATCAGCATGATTACAACTACTATTATCAATATGCTTGAAAACAAAATCCCCATACCGCCGATGAGCCATGCAATAAAAAAGAATTTCCATTTCTTGCCGCCGCGCCTTGCCTTTTTGGGATTGGAAGGGTCATAAAGAACTATAACCTCATCTCCAATTTGAAAATCAGGGTGGTTGCTTGACCAGTTTTCCGTAAACTCAATTTCCTGCCCCATTCTGTCGGTAAATATTATCTTCGGTGAATACATTGCTCCTCCGCCGTCTGCACTGCCTTGATATACCTTATCAACTACCTTCCCGCGTGTTTCAATTGCGGCTGTAAGAAATCGTTTGGTTCTGACATATGATATTATGCCGATAGCAAGCATAGTAAACGAAAGCAATGCATTAGCACCAAAAATAAGATATATTTCGTTTTGCGTCATTCTTTATTTCAAGTCATGCCCGGGAAGGTTTTATAGCTTTTTACGTACTTAACTGAGTCCTTAATCAGCTCGGCAAGGATTTTTTCGTCAACATCAGAAAGCTTTTTAACCCACAGGCACGACTTGCCCATTTTATATTTCCCAAGCTTTTTCATAAGTGCGGCTGATTTTTCAAGTCCTGCATAAAGATAAATTGAAAACGCAGCTTTACGGGGCGAAAATCCTGTGATACACATATCGCCCTCATGCCCGCTTGCGTATTTATAATGGTAGATGCCGAATCCTATAATGCTCGGTCCCCACATTTTTGGCTCTTCCTTCGTAATTTTTTTCATCATATCAATTATTTTGTAACAGTCTTTAAGCCTCTGCCCTGTTGCGGCTTTTTTGAGAAACGCATCCACGCTTACTTTAGTTGCTTTTGTTTTTATTTCAGCCATATTTTAAATAGTGATATTATGAAATAGTGAAATAGTGAAATAGTGATTTAAAAATTATTCAAAATACATCCAGCCGGCGTCGTTGTTTAATGAAAGTTTAACTTTGCCGTAGGTTTTTTCGGTTTGCGGAACGCTTCGGTTAAGCTTCAGCTTAATTTTACTTATGCGCTTCATTGATTCGTTATCCAAAACATTAATAATTATCTTAGCGCTTGAAGGATGGACGTAGCTTCCGCCCTCTTCCTCATAACCTCCGGCAAGCAGTGCTGAGGCCAGCAATTCTGCTTCTTTTGATGTTGCGCTTATATAAAGCTCATCGATTTTCTTAAACAGCACATAATCCACGCTCGGTCCCGCTAATGCAAACATAACTGATTTCATCGAGAGTCCGCGTGAAACAGAATCAGGGTAACCCCATGTTTTGAAGCTTTCGGCGGAATATGTAGTTAAAAAAGGTATAATACGCGGGTGCTGGATATTTGTCCACCCGATTACAGGAAGAACCTCGAATAATTCATAACCCTGCCCTTTGCTCGGGTTGACTTCAACAGCATAGGTTGTGAATTTTTTCCATGCACCAATAAGGGAATCCTTCATATCGGGTTTTTTGGACTGCAGTATTACGTTCATACCCCCTTCCTGTGTGCCGTAAAATCCCCTTGCTTCGCTGATGTGAAGGAAATTCTCCGTGCCGATTATATACATATCATAGCTCCGCTGGTCAACCATAATTATAGTATCATAAAAGACCATTGAAAACTCACCGCGGATAAATCCGTCAGCTGCAAGCGCTCTTACGGTTGCGGTATCAAGAACAATATCAACGTGGCCCAGAAAACTTTGGGGCACATATTCTTTCTCAGAACTGCACCCGTAAAGCAATGTGATAATTAAAGCAAATATAAATGTTAGTTTTATTTTCATTAAATAATGAGTTAATTAAATAATAAAAAATGTTGGGACTGTTCCCCGAACAGTCCGAATTTTAAACCAATAGATTTGAAAACTTATATTCCTGCCAATGCTTAACCATTCCTTTCCTAACTTGGTTATTTAAAATATATTCAGCGATACTAGAAAATGACTCGTCAGTTCTTACAATATGTTCATAAAAATTTCTCTGCCATAATTTATTCAAATTAAATCTTTCTTTAACGGTTTTAGATGTAAATCTTTTGAATGATGAAATCCATACTTGTAAAGATTTATTGTATTGGTCAGTAAAACTTAAAAGCAAATGAAAATGGTCGGGCATAATGCAATAACAGTATATAAAAACTTCATTTTTTGATATTCTGAATTTAAATTCTTCTTCAAGAACCTTAGCTATTTCATGATTCTTAAAATACGGATTTTTGTTAAATGTACAGATTGTAATGAAGTATAAATAACATGAACACTTATAATCAAAGTCTTTTAAATGAATTTGCTTTCGTTCTTGCATTTTTTTAACTTTAAATTTAACGGACTGTTCGGGGAACAGTCCCTACGCCTAAAATCCGTCCGTAGGGGAATTTATTCTTCATCCTCTCTTAACTTCTCCAGCACAGAAAAATCCTCAAGCGTTGTTGTATCACCGCTTACGGAGCCCTGTGTGGCAATCTCACGCAGCAGGCGGCGCATAATCTTTCCGCTGCGGGTTTTGGGCAATGCTTCCGTGAAGCGGATATCATCAGGTCTGGCTAAGGAACCGATTTGTTTTGTAACCCAGTCCTTAAGCTCAGATTTAAGTTCCTCGCTTGCTGAATATTTGCCTTCAAGCGTAACAAATGCGGCAATTGCGCTGCCTTTGAGTTCATCCGGCTTGCCTACAACCGCACTCTCGGCGACTTTGGGGTGCGCAACAAGCGCGGATTCGACTTCCGCCGTTCCGATTCTGTGCCCGCTTACGTTGATAACGTCATCCACCCTCCCCATAATCCAGTAATAGCCGTCTTTATCTTTTCTTGCCCCGTCGCCCGTGAAATACACTCCGGGGAACTCGCTCCAATACTGCTTTTTATACCTGTCATCGTCGCCCCAAATTGTTCGCAGCATTGAGGGCCAGGGGTGTTTAATCACATAATAGCCGCCTTCATTCACTTTACACGGCTTTCCGTGCTTATCTACGACTTCCGGCTGAATACCGAAGAACGGGAGTGTTGCTGTTCCCGGTTTAATCGGCGTTGCTCCCGGCAGAGGCGAAACCATAATTGCCCCTGTTTCAGTCTGCCACCACGTATCGACAATCGGGCATTTACCTTTGCCTATGACTTTGTAATACCACATCCACGCTTCGGGGTTAATCGGCTCGCCGACCGTTCCGAGCAGCCGTAATGAATCAAGCTTATGCTTTAAGGGCCACTCCTCACCCCATTTTATAAATGCCCGTATTGCAGTCGGAGCGGTGTAGAAAACATTTACTTTGTATTTATCGATGATTTCCCAAAACCTGTCCGGACCCGGATGATTCGGCGCGCCTTCATACATTAAAGTAGTTGCGCCATTTTGAAGCGGACCGTAAACAACATACGAGTGTCCCGTAACCCAGCCCGCATCTGCGGTGCACCAGAAAACGTCTTCGTCTTTAATATCAAAAATATATTTCATTGTAATATACGTCTGAACGCAGTAACCGCCGGTGGTGTGAAGTATTCCCTTCGGTTTCCCCGTGGTTCCGCTGGTGTAAAGGATATACAGCGGGTGCTCGGAGTCCAATGGCTCAGCCGGACATTCATCATCGACTCCCTGCATTAATTCATGATACCAGTGGTCTTTGCCATAATGCATTTTTATTTCGTGTTCGGTTCTCTGGATAACAATTACATTTTCAACAGTAGGACAGCCGGGCACTGCTTCGTCGACATTTTCCTTGAGATTAACAATAACTCCCCGCCTGTAACCCCCGTCAGCAGTAATTACCATTTTAGCCGAAGCATCGTTAATTCTGTCTACAAGCGCTGCAGAAGAAAATCCGCCGAAAACAATTGAATGAACAGCGCCGATTCTGGTGCAGGCAAGCATAGCGACGGCAATTTCGGGAATCATTGGCATATAAATGCAGACAACGTCACTTTTTTTGATACCCATTTTCTTTAAAACATTTGCAAACTTGCAAACCTGCCGGTGGAGTTCCTGGTAAGTCCATGTTGCAGTTTCTCCGTTTTCACCTTCCCAAATGATTGCGGCTTTGTTTCTTCGCCAATTAGATAAATGTCTGTCAAGGCAGTTATAGCTCATATTAATCTTACCGCCCACATACCATTTTGAATGAGGGAGCTTCCACTGAAGAACACTCTTCCATTTCTTAAACCAATGGAGCTCATTGGCTACCTTAGCCCAAAACTTCTGCGGGGAGCGAATTGATTCAGCGTACATCCTTTTATACTGTGTAATAGATTTTATATGCGCCTTTTTGGAAAACTCCGCCTTTGGCTTAAAAACCCTTTTTTCCTTCTCTAAAGACGTAAATTTGGTTTGTTCCATATGCATTATATGCCTCTAATATTTTATGGATTGATAAAATTCTGTGAAAGTATCGCAAAATAATTTTATTTTGACAAAGTTGCAATTTATATAAATTAATGCAGGTTAAAGGAACTAAATCGGGGTAAATTAAGTAACTTTAACAGAAGGAATTAATACTTAGTTTTGCAGATATGACATTTTTAAATCCGTTGATGTTATGGGGCTTAGCTGCGGTTTCGATACCTATAATAATTCATATATTTAACCTTAAGAAAACCAAAAAAATCGAGTTTTCTACCCTTATGTTCTTAAAGGAAATCCAGCAGTCGAAATACAAGAGGATTAAGCTTAAACAGCTTTTAATACTGCTTTGCAGGATTGCATTTATAATTTTGCTTGTTCTGGCATTTTCACGCCCGTTCGATAAAGGGTATTTTGGAAACGCAGGCGAGATAGCAAGGAGCTCGGTGCTGATTATACTTGACGATTCATTCAGTATGTCTACCTGGCAGTTAGACAGGCAGGCAATAGGCGATGGCGGAAACAATTTAGATAAAGCCAAGGAGAAAATCAACGAAACGCTGAACCTTCTGGATGAAAATGACGAAGTTTTCTTTACAACTGTTTCGCAAATAAACAAAATGGACAGACAAATTTTATTTAAAGATATTAACGCATTAAGAGATAATCTGAACAGCATTAAAACTTCCGATATTACTAAAAACTTAAGCGAGGTTTTGTATTTTACAAATCAAATCATGCAATCAGCTTCGCATTTAAACAAAGAGATTTTTTTATTCACCGACGGGCAGAAAACTTTTTTTAACAAACCGGAAATTGCTGCTAACGAATTTAAGTTAGACGAACAGACAAAGTTTAATATAATTTTAACAGGAAGCAGGACACCGAACAATTTATCAGTTGATACAATTAACACGGTTACAAAGATTTTCGAAAGAAGAAAATCCGTTAAGCTGAATGCAGTAATCAGCAATTACAATAACTACAACGTTGCAAATAAAAGCATAATATTGAATTACGGCAATTATAAAGATGAAAAAGCAATCGATGTTCCCGCAAATTCATCGGTTGAAGTTGAATTTATATTGATTCCTAACACGTCGGGATTTTCAGGCGGTTATATTGAGCTTTTGCAAAGTGAAAAAGCCGATGATGAAATCTCAGGTGATAACAAACGATATTTTGCTTTTTATGTACCCGAAAAAGTATCGCTTCTGCTTGTATCAAATTCAGCTGGCGAGCTCGAATATATTAACCTTGCACTGGCTTCATCGGAGGAATTAATGACCGACTCGCTTGGAAATAAACCAAAATACTTCAATATTAAACAAATCAATTCAAACGAACTTGCTTCACAAAACCTTATGGATTTTGATGCGGTGGTCCTTGTCAACAAGCCGCAGTTTACAAATGATGAGTCCGCCAAGCTGAATGATTATATTGAAAACGGCGGAGGTGTAATCTTATATCCGGGAAATTCTTCGGTAGTTGAAAATTATAATGAAGTCCTCTTAAAAAAATTAAATCTCCCTTATATAAATTCAACGTTTGGCAGCGGAAGCGAAACTTACAAATTCGATAAAATTGATTTTTTGCATCCGATACTTGAAGGAATATTTAAAAATCCGAACAGTAAATTAAATATTGAATCACCTAATATTAAGTCAGGGATTAATCTTACTGCGGGGGAAAATTCAGTTTCAATCATAACTTTAAACAATGAAAAAAGTTTTTCAGTAGAGTATTCAAAAGCCAGGGGGAAATTAATAATGTTTGCCGTTTCTCCCGATATGGCGGGCTCCGACTATCCTTCAAAAAACATTTTCTCTCCAATTACAGTAAGAAGCATTCTTTATTTAGCTAATATAAATAATATTAAAGAAGCAGTAACAGGAAGAGATTATTTTGTCGATTTAAATAATTTTCAGCCCACATCCGACACTTTGGCCATTTTTCCCGGAATCAACGAAAAAAACTTTTATAAAATAACTATTGGCGATAAGGGCACGTTATTAAATATAAATCAATTTTTAAACAATACGTCAAACTATAAAATTAAATCTGCGGATAAAGAAATTTACGAACTGCCGTGTAATTTCGACAAGCTGGAATCAAGCATTGAAATCCTCTCCGCTGAAGATATGGGTAATTTTCTGAAAGATGTGTATAGCATGGAAGCAAACATCATTAAAAATCAGGAAGTGGTCTCTGTCTCTATTTTAGAGCTGAGAACAGGAAAAGAAATGTGGCATTATTCCCTGTTTTTGGCTTTGTTGTTTCTTACTGCCGAATACCTGCTTGCCCGATCTTTTTCAAGAAAAGAGCCAAGGTAAAAATTAAACTTTTTAAAATAGTTTTTTTTAGCTATATTTAAGTCCCTAAAAAATAAAGCGATTACAGTTCTCGGGCAAACAAGGACGGGAATATAACAATAGGAGAATATTCGCAATGAAACTATCCAGAACATTAATATCAGTATTTTTATCAGCCGCCGTTATATTATATATAAACTTATATATAAACGGGTGCAGCTCGGCTGAACAAACGACAGCAAAACTTGCTTACCAGCAGGGAGATTATGAAAAGGCTGCAAGAGAATTTGAAAAGGAAGTAAAGCAAAACCCGCAAAACGAAGAAGCGTGGTTTTATCTCGCATTATCCAACGCAAAGCTTGGAAGAATAGACGGAACAAAAGAAGCAATTTCTCAATACAGAAAAATCGGAAAAAACTCTTTTACAGGCGAATTAACCGACGTATGGGGCAGGCAGTATGACGACGGCTATAAGCTGTACCAGGAAGGTGAGGCACAGTCGAAAGCAGGGAAAGATAACGAAGCAATAAAAAAATTTCAGCAGGCATTGAAAAATTTCGAAATTGCATTCGCTCTGCTGCCGGACAGTGTTGTTGCGAAGGAAAACATCAAAGCTCTTAACAACAGAATAAACACAATCACCGTAAAGCCGCTCATCGATAAGGGGGTTGAGCTGGAAAAGGAAGGCAATTACGAAGGAGCAATAAATGAATATAAAAAGGCGCTTGAGCAGGTTTCTAAAGGCTCGGCAAGCTACGAAGTAATTATATATGACATCAGCGTTGCAAACTTAAAATGGGGTGAGAAAATGAGAGAAGCAAATTCAGAAGACCCTGCCTATAAAAGCAAATATGAAGCGGCACTACCCTATCTTGAGGAACTTACAAACTCAGAAGACAAAGACAATAAATTAACTGCTTACGAACTTCTGATCCAGGTATATGCAAACCTTGGAATGACCGATAAAGCAACCGAAGCAATGAAGATGAGAGACAAATTAAAAGAAGAAAATAAATAATAATGCCCGCCTCATCATCAAAATGGTTTTGGGGTATCTTACTGAGTCTTGTTTTTATCGGTCTTGTATTTGCCGGTATCGGTTTCCTAATGCTTGCCTCGGCTTTAAAATGGGAAAGAAGCGAATATGTTTCTTACGGCTCGGGAGATAAAATTGCAGTTGTGGAAATTAACGATGTAATTATTTCCTCCGAAAAAACCGTCGGACAGATAAAGAAATTCCGCGAAGATAAATCGGTCAAAGCAATAATCCTGCGGATTAACTCCCCCGGCGGAGGAGTTGCAGCATCTCAAGAAATATACGAGGAAGTTAAACGAACGAGGGATAGCGGTAAAATCATTGTTGTCTCAATGGGTTCTATCGCAGCAAGCGGGGGTTATTACATTGCAATGGGCTCTAATTTAATTGTGGCCAACCCCGGGACTTTAACAGGGAGCATCGGTGTAATTGCTCAGTTCATAAGTATAAAGGAGCTTGCCGAAAAACTGGGTATTACCCACACAACAATCAAAAGCGGTTCATTGAAGGATGCGGGAAATCCCTTCGGCGAAATGAAAGATTCAACCAAAGCTTACCTTCAGGACATCGTGGATAATACCTTCCAGCAGTTTTTAGATGTTGTAGCAAAAGAACGTAAGATGGATAAGGAAAAGCTTCTGCCTTATGCAAACGGCAGAGTCTTTACGGGACTTCAGGCAAAAGAATACGGCTTAATTGATTCGCTTGGAACTTTTGAAGATGCAATCAGAATCACCAGCAAAATGGCGGGTATTGAAGACGAACCTAGAATAATCAGAGAGAGAAAGAAATTTTCAATCTTTGAGGAACTTCTGGGAACAGAAATTGAAGATGTTACAAACATAAAAGACAAGTTATTTGAAGAACCAATTTTACAATATAAATATACTCCATAAACTATGACAAGAGCAGATATAGCTAACAAAATTGCAAATGCAACCGGCTTAAGCAAGGTTGAAACCGAAACAGTAGTCGAGGGATTTATACTCTGCGTTATCGAAGCCCTGCGGGAAAATGAAAGTATCGAAATAAGGGGTTTTGGTACTTTTAAAGTGAAGGAGCGCAAGCCGAGAATCGCCCGAAATCCGAAAACGGGAGCAAAAGTGGAGCTGGGGAGACGGTTTGTACCTATGTTTAAAGTTTCCAAGGAGTTTAAAAAAGCTGTTAATGACAGCTTGCTGATTAAACATAAAAAATAAATAATTATTAATTAAACAAAGGAGTCCAAATGCCAAGCGGAAAAAAAAGAAAACGCCATAAAATGGCAACTCACAAACGGAAAAAAAGATTAAGAAAGAACAGGCATAAGAAGAGAATCAGATAATTTAGGAGTTTATCAACGGGGCAGAATTTTATTCTGCCTTTTTAATTTTTGCTGTAACTAATTCCAAATGTCAAAGCTCAAATGTCAAAGGAATGCGAAGTATATTAATTTGGCATTTAGCATTTGATATTTGTCATTTAAATCTTCTACCTTCTTACCTGATAGTTTGGTGCTTCTTTGGTAATGATTACATCATGGGGATGCGATTCCTTTAATCCTGCGTTTGTGATTTCAACAAACTTTGAATTCTTTTGCAATTGCATGATTGTTTCGCACCCGCAGTAGCCCATTGCAGCTTTTAATCCCCCTACCATTTGATAGATTACATCAGATAAAGCACCCTTGTAGGGCACTCTGCCTTCGATTCCTTCGGGAACGAGCTTTGAAAGCTCCTCTTCGGGGTCCTGGAAATACCTGTCACCGCTGCCGGATTTCATAGCTTCAAGCGAGCCCATTCCTCTGTACATCTTAAACACACGCCCTTCGTAAAGCACTTTCTCTCCAGGTGATTCCTCTGTTCCCGCAAGCAGTCCGCCGACCATCACAGTATCCGCTCCCGCCGCTATGGCTTTTGGAATATCGCCTGTCTGTTTTACTCCGCCGTCAGAAATTATGGGGACGTTATACTTTTTAGCCCCGGCAATTGCGTTGAACACGGCTGTGATTTGCGGCATACCAACTCCAGCAACAATCCTTGTTGTGCAGATTGAACCTGCTCCGATTCCGACCTTTATCGCATCCGCACCTGCTTTAATCAGCTCTTCGGCTCCCTCAGCAGTTGCTACGTTGCCCGCAATTACATCGATGTTGAATTTCTTTTTTATCTGTTTAACGATATCAATTACCTTTGCTGTATGCCCGTGTGCAGTATCAACCACAATAACATCAACGTTTGCTTTAACGAGCTCCTCGACTCTATCAATTGTGTCCTTTGCAATTCCGACCGCCGCCCCGCAGATTAACCTTCCGTGCGAATCTTTTGCCGCAAAGGGGTGTTTCTTCCGCTTGATTATATCCTTAAATGTAATCAACCCTTTAATCTTCCCGTTTTTATCGACCACAGGGAGCTTTTCAATCTTATACTTCTGCAGTATTTTTTCCGCCTGCTGAAGTGTTGTGCCGACAGGCGCAGTTATAAGATTTTCCTTTGTCATTAAAGCCGAAACCTTAATGTTCTGGTCGGGCTCAAATCTTAAATCCCTGTTGGTTAAAATTCCGATAAGCTCGTTTTGTGCGTTGACAATCGGAAAGCCGGAAATCTTATAGCGTTCCATCAGCCGGTTTGCATCCCCAACGGTCTGGTTTACTTTTAGCGTAATCGGGTCAAGTATCATTCCGCTTTCGGAGCGTTTAACTCTATCAACTTCCGACGCCTGCTTTTCGACAGACATATTCTTATGCAGGATACCGATACCGCCTTCACGCGCCATTGCAATTGCAATCTCGGACTCTGTAACTGTATCCATAGCGGCGGAAATAATCGGAATGTTGAGTTTAATGTTTCTGGTAAGTCTGGTTGATACGTTTACGTCCCTTGGTAAGACTTTTGACTTTGCAGGGACAAGCAAAATATCGTCAAAAGTTATTGCTTTGGTGATATTTTTTGTGTGTGCCATAGCAAATATAGTAAAAAAATCTTTAAATTAAAAACATATTGGGCAATCTCCACCTACCGCTCGCAATCAGGGTACCGGGGAGTGCTTCACTAAGGGATAGTATTGATATTATCAAAACAAACAGGCATTTTAGCTTAAATAAACAGGAAAACAACTATGGGAGAAAACAATAGAGCAAACTTATCGAATGCTGCAATAATTCTTGCGCTCGGACTGGTTATAACGGGAATCATACTTGGCAGCACGTGGCGCAAGGTTTCAAGAAGCAATGTAACAATCACCGTAACAGGGTCGGCTCAGAAGGAAATCCGCTCTGATTTAGCGGTGTGGAGCGGGAATTTTTCAAACGAGTCAGCAACAATGACAGATGCCTACCAAAAGCTGCAGCAGAGCAGCACAAAGGTTAAAAATTACATTCTTTCCAAAGGCTTCCCGCAGGAAAAAATTATTTTTTCCTCTGTGAACACTTCAACGCTTTACAGGCAGACCAGCGAGGGAGTGAGCACGAACGAAATCTCCGGCTACCGGCTTAGCCAGAGCGTTTCAATCGAGTCGGATGATGTCGATAAAATCGACCAGCTATCGCGTGAGGCAACGGAACTGATACTCGAAGGCGTTGAATTCAACTCGAACCCGCCTGAGTTTTACTACACAAAGCTAAGCGATTTGAAAATTGAAATGATAGGTCTTGCATCAAAGGATGCGAAAATGCGGGCAGATCAGATTGCAAGCAGCACGGGTAACGAGGTGGGCGAAGTAAGGTCATCAAGGATGGGTGTTATACAGATTAATGCAAAGAACTCCACTGACGTCTCCGACTACGGTATAAACGACGTCTCCTCTCTCGAAAAAACCATAACAGCTGTTGTTACAGTAAGTTATTCTATTGAGTAATTGTTTGTAGAGAAAATCGCTAGTAAAAAAACTTCTATGAAATATTTCCGAAAATATTAACCCCTCGGCTCGCCGGATGAGATGCGCCTTCACAGCCGAACGCCTCCCCAATCTTAAATGGGGGATGGGATTTAAGAGACGGGACGAGGGGTATCAACAACAGCATATGACTGCAAATTTACTCCAGGAGAAAATAATAGAGAACAACATAGCAGTTTATGCTGGATGCTTCCAGAAATAATCCATTAAATTTCCGAGCTTTCCGTTATCTTTGAAAGCAATTTCCCTGTAGCCGTTTTCCCAGAAAACACTGCCGTAGATATTATGATACCTGTTCAGCAAAAGCGTGGTTCTTGATTTCAGCTCACCTACTGCCTTTTGAACAGCCTTACGGGGATCTGTATTCAAACCGCTATTAACGGAAATAATCCCGTGGAAATTATCGGATTCAAAATAATAGTCGCCGAACTCCAGCCCGGGATAGCTTTTATAAAGCTCATTCCAGATTTTGACTATTATTTTGCATTCGGATTTCTCCGAGACGCTTCCGTCCTTGATTTCAAGGAAATTACCGACTTTATTTCTTGCTGAGAGTATAATGTGGTGGCACAGCTTTTCTGATTCTTCGCCGGCAAGCTTAACCCCCTCATTTAAAATACGGCTTGTACCAAATACCTTTATTAACGGCATTATCATAATATACACCCCAAAATATTAACTTATTTAAAATACTCTACTTAAGTTTCTAACGGAATCTTTTAAGAGAAAACATTAACAAATTTCGTAAGGTTTCATATCACAGGTCATTTTTTTTATAAAAATTCTTTTTTCAGCATGTTATAAACTAATTTTTTAACAATTTTATGACAAATATATTTTAAAACCTTACCTGAAAGTTTACCTATTTTTAAAAAGGATAAATTTATAAATCTGAATAATTTAATAATAAAAAAAGACGCCCAAAAATGAGCGTCCTTCTTAGCATTGCTTATGTAAACTACCTTATTTTATTCTTTTGAATTCAATCCTCCTGTTTTTCAGCATATTTTCAGGCGAGTCATTTGGAGCAATTGGTCTATCCTCGCCATAGCCCAATGTTGTTATCCTGCTTCCGTCAACTCCTTTTGCAACGAGCCATACTTTAACTGAGTTAGCCCTGTCTTCCGACAGTCTCTGGTTGCTTGAATTAGAGCCCCTGCTATCGGTATGCCCGCTGATTTCAACTTCTATTTTGGGATTGTTAACTAATGTGTTGTAAGCTTTCATCAATATTGACTCCGATTCAAATGTTATTCTTGCACTTCCTGTTTCGAAGTTAATTCCCTCAAGAATTATGGTTTCTCCGACTTTGATTTCTTCCTTTACTATATCATCATTGGGGTCAAGAGGATTTGTCCCTCTGCGAACTTCGGTTCCGTCATCGACAGTTCCGCCGTCAGTATCTGCCTTCAGCGGATTCGTGCCGTGTCTTTTCACTTCATCGCCGTCATTTAAAGTATCGCCGTCTGAATCTGAGTTTAGAGGGTCTGTTTTATGATTGTTAATTTCCTCCCCGTCGCCCAATCCGTCGCCATCGGTATCGCCAATAAGCGGATTAGTTTTATAAGAACTAACTTCGGAACCGTCTTTTAAACCGTCATTATCTGTATCGGGATTTGTAGGATTAGTCAGGTAATTTTTCACTTCCTCGCCGTCTTTTAACCCGTCACCGTCTGAATCGGGATTTTTGGGGTCAGTAAGATAGGTTTTCACCTCCTCGCCGTCTTTCAGCCCGTCGCCGTCTGTATCGGGATTTTCGGGGTCGGTAAGATATTTCTCTTCTTCCTGTTCGTCGAATAAACCATCCCTGTCTGTATCGTCCCTTCCGCTTCTTCCGGTGATAACGAGTCCGATTCCGTAGTTAAACCAGCCGTCATAAGGTGAGCCGAGTATAATGTTGTTAATTTTATCCGAAAGCGTATAAGCCATGCCGACCGTAAAATCAATCAGCACCTGTTTTGAAAGCTTCACCTCCACTCCAATCCCAGCGGGGAAAAACCCAACCCATCCTTCAAGCTCGGTGGAATCATACTGAGCTATATAGGTATTTGCTGCAGGAGTTTTTTTAAGCTCATGCCTTAAAACGCCGCCGCCGACGTAAAAGTAAGGGTTGGCATACTTCATATACTGACCCACGGGTTCAACCCGTATTCTTAAATCAAGCGGAACAATATCAACCTCCAATATTTCCTCGTCAGTATTGATATGGTCTTTTTGCTTCCATTTTAAAAATCCGCCTCCGACTTCGATATCAAAATACTTGCCTAGCTCAACGGCAAAAAACCCTCTTGCCATAAATGAGGTGAAATCTCTTTTTAATTCTCCGCTGGGGGAGATACCGTGAAAATGCGCGCCTCCCTTAACTTTGTAATTTTTAAACTGCGAGAAAGAAACGTTGAATAAAAACAGCACCACAAAAAGCATTGAGAGCTTCTTCATATTTCCTCCCGTTTAAAGATTTTTTATGTGGATTTCAATAAAAATAATAATTTCTCTGTTAAGAATCAAATTTCACTTACAATGATTAAAACCGGGGAGGAAGCCGCCCCTACCTGCGGCCTCCCGTCCCTTTCCGGGGAAATACAATTTGCGTAATTGATTAATCGTATTCCCAGACAAAATTAACAAGTCCATACAGCTCTGTATAGCTTGTGATTACATCCTGTTTAAAACTGTTCTCCCAAAAAATTCTGCCAAATGTCATACGAATGATATTAATAAGCTTTGTAGAACGCGATTTAAGCTCTTCCACAGCAGATGCAATGATTTTGTTCGAAGAGTTGTATAATCTGTCATCGACTAAGATTATTCCGTGAAATTTGTCCGTTTTCACGCAGCAATCTTTGAATACGCAGTAAGGGAATAGATACTGCATATCTCCCCAGACTTTCCTCAAAATCTTCCCCTCAACTTTCTCATCGATTCTTCTGCCGTTAAATCCCATGAAATTGCCCCTTCTCTCAAGAGCATTTATGGTAATGTGATAAATAATCTTACCCGTGTATATATTACTGCTTGTAGATGCCCATGAGTTCTTAACCGAGCTCTTTATCAATTCCAGGTTTGGATAATATATGTTTAACATTTTACTCTTCCTTTAAAAATTTTTTAGTTTTTTAAAATATCGGGAACCCTCCAGTTTTTTTTAACGGCGGAGGGTTCCCTGAACTTAATTACACCTTTGTGTTGTAGAAAATTATTCCTTCAACTACAAAAGGTAATACTAACAAAGTTACAAACAGAGCAATTAACATTTTTTTCCTCCTTCTTCCCCGTATAAGGGGTGTTAAATTTATATGTGTTATTTAACTAAAATCATTTTCCTTGTGTCCGTAAAGCTGCCCGATTCAAGCCTGTAAAAATACACGCCGCTGGGCATATCCGCCGCATTCCACTCATACTGGTAATAGCCGGCAGAGAGCTTGCCAAATTGTTCTTCTGCAACACGTTCGCCAAGAACATTAAAGATTATAAGCTCAGCATCACCGGCAGACTTCAAATCGAACCTTATTTTTGTGGAAGGGTTAAAGGGATTCGGAAAATTTGAATGCAGCTTATATTCCGCCGGAACACCGGAGCTAATCTGCGTAATTCCCGTTACGTTCTCCGTTGTAAAGCTGAACGGAGTTGACCACGAAGTAGTAATTACGCCAATACCCAGTATCAAAGTTGCGTTTACTCTCCAGTGATAACTTGTTCCCGGCTGTAGTATTCCCTGAGGCAGTATGTAACTTTGTGTCGTTAAACCGGGTTTATCGTGGATTATATTTGTAAAAGTGTTATCAGTGGCAATCTGCAAACGGTAACCGGATAACAGACCAATAATAATAATGAAATTCCACTGAAAAGTTGGAGTGAGTGAAACGTTTGTTGCACCGTTTTGCGGTGAAACCAGCGTAGGCGGAAGCTGCACCTGCGCTTTTGAAGTTAAACCTACCAATAATAAAATTACTAGTGTTGCGGTAATTTTTTTCATGATACACCTCCTATTAAGGTTTTAGATTTATAAATAAATGCCTTTTTTAAGGCAAATTTCTAACAGTCTAAGGTGTGCAAGGCATCCTGTTATAAGTATCATGTCGAGTTATGTAATCATAAATTGAGGTAGGGAGAGAATTGTGTAGTAAGCAATAAGAGTGAAATTTCAGATTGCTACTACCGTGAGCTAAGGCACTTTTAGTTTTTTAAATTTAATAATCATTGTTTTTTATGATTTATATCCTTATGATACAAAACTATAATTAAACCTTACCTGAAACATTACCTAAAGATAAGAATTGGCTATTCAAGTCTATGATAAATCAATTGTTTATTTTTATTTAAAATGCCTTTATTACGGTAGGATTTTTCGAACAACTTTGAGAAAAACTAAGTGATAGGAAAACTTTAAAAAAATTAAGTTTTTAAAGAAACCCACAAAAATTAATTTATTTTAAAAAATTAAAAGCAACTGTTTGTAAAATTTTTTATTTAATTTCTTATATTTCAATTTTTGCTTATTTTTAAGCATTTAACAATAACTATAAAACGCTCATTTAAACCTTAATCCTCTAAAACGAGTTTTCTGGCAGGGACTTTTTCTTCAAAATCCTCAATGATTTTGAGCTTATGGCGTGAAAGATATGTATAAACAGCAGGCACAACAAATAACGTGAGGAAGGTTGAAAAGATAAGCCCGCCTACAACAGCAATACCGAGCGAAACACGGCTTCCCGCGCCAACGCCTATTGCAATGGGAAGTGCCCCGAGTATTGTTGACAGGCTTGTCATTAATATGGGTCTGAATCTCTGTATGGCGGCTTCCTTAACTGCCGTGATTTTATCCAGACCCGCGTCTTTTTTCTGATTAGCAAACTCGACAATTAAAATTGCATTTTTTGTTACAAGTCCAATTAGCATAATAATTCCAATCTGGCTGAAAATGTTGAGGGTCATTCCAAAATACCAAAGCGTGATTAATGCTCCTGTCATAGCCAGGGGGACGGTAAGCAGTATTATAAAGGGGTCCATAAAGCTTTCGAACTGCGCTGCAAGTACAAGATAAATAATTAACAATGCAAATATAAACATAAACCAAAGGCTTGAGGAACTTTCTTCGAAATCTTTGGACTGACCATCCAGTGCAGTATTAAACTCAGGAGGCAAAACCTGTGTGGAAACTCTGCGCATTGCACCAATTCCGTCTCCTAATGTATAACCCTCACTCAGCCCGGAAGTAATTGTAGCTGAGACAAAGCGGTTAAACCTGAAACGAGTCGTAGGTGTTGCCTGTTCATTCAGATAAATGAGGTTATCAAGCTGAACAAGCTCTCCCCTGTTATTTCTGACATAAAGAAATTTAATATCATAGGGGTCGTCTCTTTTATCCCTTGTAACCTGTCCAAGCACCTGGTACTGCTTACCGTCCTTAACAAAATAACCGAAGCGCTGGCTTCCGAATGCAATCTGGAGAGTCCTTCCAATATCCTGAAACGAGACACCAAGGTCGGTAGCTTTCTGCCGGTCGATTTCGAGTGTAATTTCAGGTTTATTAATTCTTAAATTTGCATCAACAAACTGAAGCTCAGGCTGGACTTTTGCCTGTTCCAAAAAATCAGGCAATACTTCAATCAGTTTATCAAAATTCGGTGCCTGAAGGACAAACTGAACGGGCTGCCCGCCGAAGCGGCTTCCAATCGTAGGCGGCTGAGAAGGTGTTGCTCTTATGCCTGTAATCATGCTTACGTCGCGTGCAATTTTACTGTAAATTTGCTGCTGGGTTCTCTTTCGCTTGTCCGGCTGAACAAGATAAATATTCATGAAGCCGGAGTTTGCAGTTCCGCCGGTTCCAAAACTGCCTACATTTGTAATCGGCGTAGAAACTTCCGTAACGAATCCGTGACCATTTTAGATAGGTCATCTATGTAAGCGGACATATACTCGTATGAAGTTCCCTCAGGTGCAGTCGCTTGAATTCTTAGGTTCGAGCGGTCTTCAAGGGGTGCGAGTTCGCTTTTTAAACCGCTTCCGATAAGAAATATTAATCCTGCAGTAAAAATGATTATAGCAAAGCCCATCCACCGGACGCGAATAAACGCATTAAGATAGTTTTTATACAGGCTGTTTAGCCAAGTAAAAAACGGCTCAGTTTTATTATAAAACCAGCTGTGCTTCTGGTGTGGTTTTAAAAGCCGCGAACTCAGCATTGGGGTTAGAGTCAGTGCAACAAATGCAGAAACTAAAACACAGCCGGCTATTACTACACCGAATTCTTTAAACAGTTTTCCTGACAATCCGCCTAAAAACAAAATGGGGAGAAAAACCGCTGCAAGAGATATAGTTGTTGAAATAATTGCAAAGTAAATTTCCTTCGAGCCCTTGAATGCGGCTTCAATTGGACCCATCCCCTGCTCAATTTTTGAATAAATATTCTCAAGAACAACAATGGCGTCATCCACAACAAGGCCGATTGCAAGAATTAATCCGACCAGCGTTAAAACGTTGATGGAAAAATCCGCAAGATACATAATAAAAAAACCTGAAATAATTGATGTCGGAATGGCAAGAATGGGGATTATAGTCGAGCGCCAGTCGCGCAAGAATAAAAATATTATCAGAATGACCAAACCGAATGCAATGAAAATTGTTTCTTCCACTTCTGTAATAGTCGTTCTTATATAATCGGAGAAGTCAAACCCGACTTCAAGCCGGTATTCAGGCGGAATTTCCATTTTAAGTTCTTCAAATCGTTTTTTAAATTCATTGGAAATCTCAATTGCGTTTGCCCCAGGCTGCATTGTAACTGCTACACCAACTCCAGGTATACCGCCTCTTTTTAATGCATTACGTTCGTTTTCAGCGCCAAGCTCAGCATAACCTATATCTTTAAACCGAACGATTCCAAGATTGTCCTGTTTAACTATCAGATTGTTAAACTCCTCGGCACTTTTAAGCCGCCCGAATGTTCTGATTGAAAGCTCAGTTTTATCGCCTTCAATCCTGCCGGAAGGAAGCTCTACGTTTTCCTTTTCAAGGGCATTCTGAACGTCAAGAGGTGTGAGCCTGTAAGCAGCCAGCTTCGAAGGGTCAAGCCACATACGCATTGCATATTTACGCTCACCGAAAATTCTTACCGTACTTACGCCTGAAATCGTTTGAATTCTCTCTTTAATAACATTAGTTGCAAGGTCATTAACTTCGAGAATATTTTTGGAGTCGCTTTGGACAAACATAAAAATAATAGGCGTATCATCTGCATCGGATTTTCTGATTTCGGGATTATCCACATCGCTGGGGAGATTCCGCTGTGCGTTCAGTACGCGGTCGCGGACATCATTTGTAGCTTCTTCCAAATCACGGTCAAGCGAAAACTCTACCCTGATTCTGCTTGAGCCCTCACGGCTTTCAGATGTGAGAGTTTTAATACCGTCGATGCCATTTAATGATTGCTCAAGCGGCTCTGTAATCTGGCTTTCAATAACGTCGGAGTTTGCACCCGGATAATTAGTTGTCACTGTAACTATCGGCGGGTCAACACTCGGATACTCTCTTACTTCAAGAAACGTAAATGAAACAACACCAAAGATTATTAGTATCAGTGAAAATACTATTGATAAAACAGGACGGCGTATGGATGTTGCTGATAAACTCATTGCATTAAGCTCATTTTTATTCAGCCTTTAATACTTTTACAAGTGAATTATCCTTTATCCTTAAAATATTTGTTATTATAACCGTATCACCTGCATTTACATTATTTGAGGTAATCTGAACAAACTTCTCGGTTCTTTCGCCTATTTCAACGTCTGTTAATTTTGCCCTGCCTTCTTTCATTAGAAAAATACTTTGACCCTTAAGTTTTGGCACTATTGCCTGGGTGGGCACCAAAATCGCGTTGTCGGTTTCAGAAAGCTTAAACGTAACGTTAGCAAATGTTCCAGGCAAAAGCTTACTGCCGGGATTACTGCAAATTGCCCTAAGCACAAGCGAGCGGGTGTTTCCTTCTACTTTCGGCTCATATGCATAAACCACGCCTTCGAACTCGCCTTCAACACCATCGACTTTAAACTTTACGGTTTGTCCCTTCTTAAATAAATAAATATATTTTTCCGGAATCGAGAAATCTATTTTAACTTTACTGACATCCTGCATAGTTGTTAACACAACGCTTGGGGTAACGTAAGCGCCGTTGCTTACATTTCTTAAACCAATAATACCGGAAAAGGGGGCCCTCACATTGGTTTTTGCAATCTCTATTCTTGTTAAGGTGATGTCAGCGCGAATCTGCTCAAGAGTATTTTCGGAAATATCATAATCTTCCTGTGAAGTCAGGCCTTTTTCTATCAATTGCCTCTCACGCTCAAGCTTTGTTACAGAGTTTTTCCTCTATTTCCTGTTTCCTTAAACGTGCAACCAAATCGTCCGAGTCAAGCCTGAAGAGCGTCTGCCCTCTTGAAACATAGGTTCCTTCCTTGAAATGAATACCTCTTATTTTCCTTGAGAGCTCGCTTCTGATTTCGGCTTCCTCGTTTGCTTTAATTGTGCCGATTGCTTTAACTTGGTTATTGAGTGTTTGAGATTTTACAATAAATGCGTCAACGGATGTTGGCTGGTTTTGCTGTTCGGGGTTTTGTCTTTGGTTCTGGGAAGATTTATCGCCGGTTGAAATTATTTTAGGAACTATAATCAAACCTAAAACAACTAAAACGATAAGTGAAATCGAAATTAGCTTAACGTTCTTATTCACTCTGAATTTCTAATAAGTGTTCAAAAATAAGAATTTAAATCGCATAAATAAATGTTAGTCACTTGCTTTATAGTTAAAAATAATTGATTTTTTCATTTAGTTCCTCAATTTACAATTTTTTACATTTAGCTGAATAAATAACTATTTAGCCAAAATCATTTTTATTGTTTGAGTAAAACTGCCTGTGATAAGCTTGCAAAAATAAACTCCGCTTGGAAAACTCGAGGCATTCCACTCAACTTCGAACTCGCCCGGCTTAAGGGTTCCATCATATAAAACTGCTGCTTCCTTACCTGTTATATCATAAACAATTAACCTTGCAGAAACAACCCGTACCGACTCCACGGATGTAATATCAAATCTTATTTTTGTTGCGGGATTGAAAGGATTGGGATAATTTTGGTGAAGCTTAAATTCAGCAGGTACTCCCGAGCTAATTTGCTTAATGCCAATCGGCTCTGTAACCCTAAAATTTAGCATCATCCCGTCATCTTCATGCTCAAGGTTATGGCAGTGAAACAAATAAATACCCCTGTAATCATTAAACCTGACCAGAACTTCAACAGTTTCAGTAGGATTTACAAGCACGGTGTCCTTCCATCCTTTATCACAAGGCGGGAGATTTGTATTTCCGTTTCTTGAAAGCACCTGCCATAAAACGCCATGGACATGCATGGGGTGAAAATCCTGCGTTGCATTGATGATTCTCCATTTCTCAAGAGCAAGCTGCGGCGTTTGCCAGTCAATTCTTTTCATGTCAAAAGTTAAGTCGTTAATCCTGTGAAACGGCGCCTGTGATACCATGGAAAGTGTAAAGACTCTGGTGTTTACAACCTCATTCGAGTTATAATAGTTAATTGCATTAAAAGATGCAGGAATTTCGCCGCCTGAGGAGATATTATTCACAACATCGAATCTGATTATACCAAGAGGTATCCCTTGCTTGTATGGCAGCGTTCCTCCGTGTGAAAAAGCGAGTGATTGAAGTGTTACACTTTGATTAATGGAGTATGAAGAAAAATCAAACAATATTTCAACTCTTTCCCCCGGAGATAGCATAAGTTGTGTCGCCTGAACAGGAGCATCCTTTAATCCACCGTCTGTGGCAATAATGTTAAAGGGACTGTTATCCGAGAATGCTATTTTATAAACTCTTGCATTTGAGCCATTAACAAGCCTGAAACGGTAAAGAGTTCTGCTTACTTCAAGATATGCATCGGGAGTTCCGTTCACAAGTACAGTATCGCCAAGGTAACCCCAGTGCATTTCATCTGTTCCGGGAGCGTAATTAAAATTCGGTATATCTGAGATGCGGTGATCCTGAATGCATAAAGGAACGTCATAATTTCCAGAAGGCAGGTTAAAGTTTTCTGCAGGGTCGGTTACAATGAAAAATCCAGCAAAGCCCTTAAAAACATGTTTAGCAGTCAAATGATGTGCGTGTGAATGATAAAAGTAAGTACCAGCCCTTTGTAAAACAGTGTAAGTGTAAGTATAAGAGCTTTGTGGCATAATCGCATCTTTCGGGTGCCCGTCCATCGACTCAGGAACAATTAATCCGTGCCAGTGTACAGTTGCTTCCTCATTTAAATTGTTAAAAAAATTCACAATCAAAGTCTGCCCTTTTTGTATTCTAACGGTTGGACCCGGATAGGAACCGTTAATTGCAATCACCTGAGTATTTTGGCTTGGCCAAACCTGAACTGTGGACTGGGCAAGGGTCATTATCCCCCCGTTGTTAAAAAGCGGCGGAAATCTGAGAGGATTTCCCCCGCCGGTAACTTCGGTTAATAATGCATTTTTCTTTTCACTTGCAAAAAACTGCAGCGGTTTTGGAAGTGTTAAAATCGCTCCCGCCTGAAGCACCATCAATAGCAAATCTCGTCTTTTCATTGAGGACTTTTTAGTAATTTTTTATTCATTAAGACATGTAATTTAATTATTTATTAAGGGATAAGAAATGACTTTAACGGTGATAATTCATCCCCGATTTATGAATGAATTTTCCCTGAGAAGCGGAACGGTTTTGCTTACGTTAAATTCGCTTGCAATGGAAATGTCTTCCTCAAAACCTCTTTTAATCAGCTCAATACCGGAAATGGTATTTGAAACCCCATCGAATAAATTATCTTTAAATGAATTAAACAAGTTCACAGCCGATTTGCTTTCCATCGAAAAGTTTCCCTGTAAAAATGAAATCACGGCGCCTGAGCCGATGTAATCTTCAAGAGAAAACCTGATTGAGCCGTCATCCCATTTTTCTCCAGCGGGCACAACAAGAATACTTTCACCTTGCTGCATTGCGTATTCGGCGACTGCCTGGCAGTTTCTAAGGCAGGCGCAAAGGGTAAGCCTCGAGCAGGTCGAAAGGGCTAATTCCGCTCCATTAGGAGAGGATAGAATTAACCTTTTGCCTTTTTCAATATTTACAAGCGATGCAGGCGACAGAGAATATTTATCTTTGCTCCTTGTAAGCGAAGCCAGTTCAGCACGGACCTGCCTTGCGTAAAGATATGAAGTCTCATCTTTAAATTTATAGGGATAAATAATAGCCCCGCTGCTTAGAGCAACATCAACGCTCGTAGAAAAAGAAAGCACATCAACAATAATGATTACGTCAGAGACTTGCTTATATTTTTCAATACCCTTTAATCCCCATTCGCAATTAATGTTACGTACGCTGAAACTCCCCATTCTGTTATCCCTTATAAAACGGAAAAATGCAAGGTTACCCATAATCTATAATAGCTTTTTAGCAAATAACGTTTCAGACTTATGTAGCTGAATAAGAGTAATTTATGATTATGGGGTAAATACGAACAAACTGCAAACTACGCTCCGTGGCAATTCTTATATTTTTTTCCGCTTCCGCAGGGGCACGGGTCGTTGCGTCCGATTTTAGGGCCAACCTTAATCGGCATCTTTTTTACACCGTCCTGCTGGTTTTGCATCTGGTCTGACTGCTCAGGGGTCATTTTAAGTCCGGCGCCGTCAGCCGAAGTCTTAATCGTTGTAAGTCTTTGCGGCACGCGCTGCCTTTGCTGTGGAAGCGGCTGTTCCTGTGTAGTAAATTTGAATACAAAATTTATAACATCCTTGCTTATATCCTCAAGCATCTGAACAAAAAGCTGGAAGCCGTCTTTCTTGTATTCTATCAATGGGTCTTTTTGCCCGTAAGCGCGGAAGTTAATGCCCTCTTTCAAATCATCCATTTCACGCAAATGCTCTTTCCATTTTTCATCAATAACCGTAAGCATTGCGAAGCGTTCAATCTGCGCAATCAAATCCGTTCCGTATTTTTCTTCTTTACGCTTGTAGGTCTCCTCAACTAGACGCATTATTTCGTCTTCAAGCCCTTTTTCACCAAGGTTCTGGTACTGCTCAGGTGTAATATCAAGCAGAACCATAAAAGTTCTTTGAATTTCATCACGCAGCCCTTCATAGTCAGTTTCAGCGTAATGCTTGGCAACAATTTTTTCAACAAAAGAGAGCGCCATATCGAAAATTTCATCCTTAACTCGCTCGCCCATCAATGCCTGCCGTCTTCTGTCATAAATAACTTCGCGCTGCTGGTTCATCACGTTATCATATTCAAGCAGTCGTTTGCGTATACCGAAGTTATTTTCCTCAACCTTCTTCTGTGCACGTTCAACGGAGCTGGTTATCATCGAATGCTCGATAGCTTCGCCTTCTTCAATTCCGAGCTTTTCCATAACACGAGAAATTCGCTCGCTTCCAAAGAGCCGCATTAGGTCATCTTCAAGCGATAAGAAGAATTTTGATGAACCAGGGTCGCCCTGCCTGCCAGAACGTCCCCTAAGCTGCCTGTCGATTCGACGCGCCTCATGGCGTGCCGTGCCAATTATATGCAGACCGCCGAGATCTGCAATACCGGGACCGAGCTTAATATCGGTTCCCCTGCCAGCCATATTGGTAGCAATCGTTACGGCGCCTTTCAATCCCGCATTTGCAATAATCTGCGCCTCACGCTGGTGCTGTTTGGCATTTAATACTTCGTGGGGAATGCCTTTTCGCTTCAGCATCCTTGAAATGGTTTCTGAAACCTCCACAGAAGTTGTCCCTACGAGAACAGGCTGTCCTTTCTTGCGCTTTTCTTCAATCTCATTTATAACAGCATTATATTTCTCGCGTATAGTTTTATAGATGACATCATTCATGTCATTTCGTATACAATCCTTATTGGTTGGTATGACAACAACATCAAGCTTATATATATCGAGAAACTCGCCCGCTTCGGTTTCGGCAGTTCCCGTCATTCCTGCAAGCTTTTTATACAGACGGAAATAATTCTGAAGCGTAATTGTTGCCATAGTTTGCGTATCTTTTTCAACATGCACGCCTTCTTTGGCTTCGATTGCCTGGTGAAGCCCTTCGGAATACCTTCTGCCCGAAAGCACTCTGCCGGTAAACTCATCGACAATCATGACCTTGTTGTCCTGAATTACATATTCAACATCTTTTTCGTAAAGCGAATAAGCTCTTAAAAGCTGTGAAACCGTGTGAATCCTGTCGCTTCTCAAGGCGTAAAGCTCTGCAAGCTCGTCTTTTTTACGCTGCTTTTCTTCGTGAATTAATGTTTCATCATTTTCAAGATGTGCAATTTCGGTTCCCATATCGGGAAGAACAAAAAAGTCCTTATCCTCGCCTCCGGAAGTCAGAAACTCGCGCCCTTTTTCGGTTAAGTCAATAGAATGGGCTTTCTCATCGATTGCAAAGTAAAGCTCATCGTCAATCTCATGCATTCTTTTTGAATTATCGCGCAGGTATTCGATTTCGGTTTGCTGCATCAATGTCTTATTTGAAGGCTCGGCAAAAAGCTTCATAAGCTTTTTATTTTTGGGGAAACCTCGATGAGCCCTGAGCAGAGCAATACCGGCTTTATTTATTTCTTCCTTTGAAGCTTCTTCTCCTTTATTAATGATAAATTCGGCTTCGCCTACGAATTTTGCAATTAAATTCTTCTGAGCATCAACCAATCGCTTTACTCTCGGATTCATTTCATCGAACTTGTGAGCACTCACCTCAACCGGACCGGATATTATAAGCGGTGTTCTTGCCTCATCGATTAAGACCGAGTCGACTTCGTCAACAACAGCGTAGTTATGACCGCGCTGAACCATGAATTTCTTATCAACAACCATATTATCACGCAGGTAGTCAAAACCGAATTCATTATTGGTGCCGTAAGTTATATCACAGTTATAAGCTTCACGGCGCTTATCGTTATCAATATCATTTAGTATAACACCAACCGTTAATCCGTGGAACTTGAAAATCTCACCCATCCATTCGCTGTCGCGCTTAGCGAGATAATCATTAACCGTTATTATGTGAACACCCTTGCCCGGAAGAGAATTTAAGTAGGTCGGCATTGTTGCAACAAGTGTTTTACCTTCTCCCGTAGCCATTTCGGCAATTTTGCCCTGATGTAGGACAATTCCCCCAATTAGCTGAACGTCAAAAGGAATCATCTCCCATTTAACCTTGCTTCCGGCAGCAGTCCATTCCCTGCCCCAGAGTCTCCGGCATGTATCTTTAACTACGGCAAATGCCTGCGGCAGAAGTTCATTTAAGGTGTCCTCAATTGTATCCTTAAGCTCTTTTTCAAGCTCGTCGAGCTCATCGTAAATTTCAAGACGCTCATCGTGGGTAATATCTGTCGTGAGCTTTTGATTAAGATCGGCAATTTTAGCTTCAAGCTCCTGTGTATTTGCTTTTATAAGGTTTTTGAATTCCTGTGTTTTTGCCCTAAGCTCGTCATCGCTGAGGTTTTTGTATTCTTCGTAATAGGAGTTTATTTCCTCTACAACAGGCCATAATTCCTTAACGTCTTTTTCGTGCTTTGACGGAAATATTTTTGATATAAATTTAAACATTTCTATTGGACCCACTTAATACTGCACCCCATTGATGGAACCGTATCAAAGTCTATTTCCTCCCCCTCAAGTAAGCGGTCAATCGCCATTGATAACTCCCTGCGCGTGACTTTGGTTTCATCCTTCCAGCTGTCGTCAATTCTTCCCCTGTATTTCAATATACGGTTTTCATCATACAAATAAATATCGGGAGTGCAGACCGCATCGTATGCCCTGGCAATTTCCTGCGTTTCATCACGAAGGTATGGAAAAACAAACCCCTTGTTCTTAGCTCGTTTTTTCATCTCTTCAAACGAATCCTCCGGGTACTGCTTTTCATCGTTTGGATTTATGCACACAAGAGCAAATGATTTATTTGTGTAATCTTTTGCAATTTGGTTAATCCTGTCCTCAACCGCCTGAACATATGGGCAGTGATTACAGCTGAAAATTATACACAAGATTTTCTTATCCTTAAAATCATCTAATGAATAATATTTATCATCAACCCCTTTCAGCTTAAAAGGAATTGCTTTGGTTCCGATTCTTAATTCTTCAGGTGATACTGGCATAATACAGTTGAAAGTTAAAAGTTACAAGTTTAAAGTTTCTAATTTGATAAATTTATTAAATTGTTCAACAAATCCATTATGGTTAGTCTTGTCATAGTTGATGGTTTTGATGCCGAATCTTTCCGCCTGCTCACAGTTTTCCTTCAAATCATCGATAAACAATGATTCGTCAGGCTTAACATTAAAATACTTAACTGCTCTTTCGTAAATTTCCTTTTCAGGCTTCAGCGATTTAAGCTCATATGACAACCCAAATTTATGGAACAAATTAATATAGCCAAAATTCTCTTTTGCATGCTCAAAATGCAGCGGAGATGTATTCGATAATAAAAACAAATTATAGTTCCCTTCGGATACAAGTTGTCGGACAATTTCGCTCATCGGACGGATTTCACTGAACATATTATTGAAAGCACGTGCGAATTCATTTACGCTCATTTTTAAATTCAGCCCGTTAAGGCACTTTTTTATAAATTCATCCGTGGTTATTGCACCTGCTTCATAGCCAAGAAGTCTGTAATTGCCGTTTAAGAAAAAGTTATCGTAGGTTTCTTTGGTTACGTTATGCTCAAGAAGGCGGTTTCTGAATCTTTCGTATTCAACATTCACCAGAACGTTGCCTAAATCAAATATAATATTACGAATCATTTAAAATATGCTAAAAAGACAAATTTAAATAAAATATATACAAATTTACTAATAATATTAATTATGTATAAGGCGTAAAAAAATGACGGTTTTTTAAACAAAAAAGTCCGTTAAAAATAACGGACTTTATGAAAGGTTTATTGAATTAATATTACTTAAGTAAAATCATTTTTTTGGTTTCGGTGATACCACCTATGTTTATTCTGTAAAAGTAAATTCCACTTGAGAAATTATTGGCATCCCATTCAACTTCAAACGTTCCTGGGTTAAGTCTGCTGTTTAAAAGAACTGTTACCTGATTGCCAAGTGAGTTAAATACGGTAATTTTAACATTTGACTGGGAGGGAACATCAAACCTAATGTTTGTAGTTGGATTAAACGGATTGGGATAATTCTGGTATAAGCTGCATTTAACCGGGACTTCGTTCGAAATAATTGTAACCGGATTGGACTCATCCGAATATTTAATTGTGAGGTAATCTTCGGAGCCAAACAATGTTCCGCTTCTGCTTGCACCAGTAATATAGATATTGCCCGGGCTATCGACAACAATTGCATACGCGCGGTCTTCATTATTTCCTGTTCCGTTATATATTAAGGCGGGCCACTGCTGGTTTCCGTTTGAGTCATATTTCAATGTTGCATAATCATCAGATGAACTGCTAGAACGGCTTGAGCCGGTTACGTATGAATTACCCGAGTTATCGACAACAATTGCATATGCGCGGTCTTCGTTATTTCCTGTACCGCTGTACGTTGAAGCCCACTGCTGGCTGCCGTTTGAAGTATTATATTTTACGGTGGCGTAATCAAGGTCAGTGCCGCTGCCGCCGTAGCTTGTTCCTGTTACAATAGGATTTCCGTTGTTATCGACTACAATGGCATAAGCACGGTCATAGCCGTTGCCTGAACCGTTATATCTGGATGCCCACTGTTGGTTTCCGTTTGAATTATATTTAACGGTGGCATAATCCTGTCCTGTTACATTACCATAGCTTGAACCAGTAACAAAAACATTTCCTGAACCATCATAACCAATGGCATAAGCACTGTCATTTCCTCCGTTATCATACCTTGATGCCCATTGCTGATTACCGTTTGTATTATATTTAACTGTGGCATAATCATCATCAGAGCCAAAAAGACCACCCTCTCCGGAAGAACCTGTTACAATTATGTTATTATTATTGTCAACCACAATTGCGTAAGCGCGGTCTTCATTGCCATTGTTATATCGTGCAGCCCATAATTGATTGCCATTGCTTTGGTCATACTTAACCGTTGCATAATCATGCGTCCCAAGTAAAATTATATTACTGCTGTAACCTGTAATTATTGGGTTATTTTGCCAGTCAACAGCAATTGAAGTTGCTCTGTCATCCCCCAATAATCCATTATCATAGGTCCTCACCCAAAGCTGCTGGCCATTTGAAGCCAGATATTTAATTATGATGTAATCTCCCGCTAAACCAAGAATTCCATTTATAAAGCCCGTTATATAAACGTATTGCTGAGTATTATCCAAAGTGATTGCAGCACCTTCATCCCATAACAAAGAAAAATAATCGCTCCGCCACCTGACATTACCGTCGGAGTCATAGCTGATAGTTACAATATCCGTAAGAAGTCCTAATAAGGTGTTGCTGTAGCCCGTAACATAAGAATTACCAGCATTATCGACAACAATATCTTTGGCAACATCAATACTGTCGTCTGCGTTAAAGCGTGCAACCCACTCCACAATCGGCTGGGAATATAACTCAAAGCCTGCCGTTGTGAAGACTAAAAAAACTCCCAAAAACATTAAAATCTTCTTCATAAATCCGCCTGTCTAACCAATATTAAGATAATTTTTTTAAAATTATATACTGAAATCCACTAATTATTTTTCAATAAAAACATCTTTTTAGAGTCGATATAATCACCGGCGATAACTTTGTAATAGTAGATGCCCGGTGAAACCTTCAGTGCGTTCCATTTTACCTCGTAGCTTCCTGCTTTAAGGTTTTGGTCAACTAAAACGGAGATTTCCCTGCCAAATACGTCATAAATCAGTAACTTGACCCTGCAATCCTCCGGTAAATCAAACCCAATTTTTGTTACTTTATAAAAAGATTGTGGAAAATTCTGGTAGAGCCTGAATTCAAAGGGAATTTGGTCAACCATTGTAATTTTGTAATTATGCATTGCTATTTGCATTAGATTCCCCATATTGTTTTAACTCCGTTAATTTTAGTGTATTACAAATATATGTTCCTACCTTACCTAAATCCTTACCCTCAAAGCAAAGTAAAAATACCGTGTAACGTTTTAAGTGTTTCAATAAGCTCAAATATTTATTAATTTGCAAAAAATGTTAAATTCCTTAATTTTTTAAAGAATTGGAACATATTGTTAATACAAGGCTTGTTTCAAAAGAGATTCCAAAAGGGGTTATACGAAGAAGGTATCTTTTAAACAAAATTGCAGAAAATATTAACAAGAACCTTACTTTAATATGCGCACCTGCAGGCTACGGCAAAACAACTCTTGTTCAGGATTTCGTTGCTCAAAACCAGTTTAAATATTCATGGCTGCACATCCATAGCGATATGGACAACTTTTACACCTTCATTATTTATTTATTACACTCATTGCAAAAGCTGAATCCCGATTTCGGAAAAGGGACTGGTGCGCTGATTGAAGAATATAGAAATCGATACCAGCTAACAAAGAACCTTAAAAGAATAGTTAACGACATAATTACTGCATTTATTAATGAATTTTCAAAGCATTTCAGCGATGAAATTATAATAGTGATTGATGACCTCGGCAATATTAGCAGCTCGGAATGGCAGACTGAAACATTCAACAGGATATTTGAGAACATCCCTTCTAATATGCATTTTATAATTACATCCAGAGAGTTTCCCAAATTTTCAATCAGTGTTCTGCAGGCAAAAAGGAATATATTAAAAATTGAGGCAAGAGAGCTGGAGTTCAAATATAACGAAATCGAAGAGCTGATTTCAAACATATACAAAATAAAGTGCTCGGAAGAAGACATAAACTCACTAAAAGAAAACCTGAGCGGATGGATAACTGGAATTCATCTGGTTTTACAGAGCTACGGCAGCGAATTCCCGAAGATGAGGCTTGATAAAATAATAATTCTGGAAGATATATTTAATTACTTCACCGAAGATATTTTCAGTAATCTTGAGCCTGAGACACAGGAGTTTCTGCTTTTTACATCGCTGTTGGACAGCTTTTCAATCGAACTGTGCAATTTTTTATTTAAGCATAAAGATAATAAAAAAACTATAACCGAACTCCTTGGTAAAAACATTTTCATTCAAACCGAACCCATCCCGGAAAACGGAACCGAACAATCATACAGCTACCAGCTTCTTTTTAAAAACTTTCTGAAATCAAAAATAGCGGGGAGCTACGGTGAAAAAGAAATCAGAGATTTTTATAAAAAAGTGTCCGGGTTTTACTCGGAGAAAAAGGACTTTCTTAATGCAATAACATGCTCATTAAAAGCAGGGGAAAATGATAAAGCAATTGAACTGATTGAGCACAATTTTCAATTATATTTTGATAACGGCAGCTTTGAAGCAATCTGGGGTTGGTTTGAACGAATAGATGATGACAAAATACTGAAAAACCCTAAACTGCTTTACTACAAATCATTAATGCTTAGATACTATAAAGGAGATATCGAGGATTCGATTCCTTACTTAGACAAAGCAATAAAAATTGGGAAAGAAAACGAATTCCTTGTTAAATGCTACATAACAAAATCTCGAAACTTAATACGCATTGGAAGGATTAATGACGCGATTAAAAACCTGAACGAGATTATAAAAGAAAAGACAAGCAATGAAAATAAGTCTAATCTCAACTTTTTAATGGCTTATGCATATTACCAAAATACTGAATACGACAAATCACTGCCGCTATTGGATAAAGCCGCTAAGGAGCTTGAGTTCCTTGAACCGACAAAAGAAGCAAAAGATATTAAGCTTGATATTTTTAACGTGTATGGCCATATCTATTTAATAAGAGGCGATTACTCGAAATCTATTTCATATTATGAACAGGTTGCAAAAAAATCCGAACAGATAATACAACGCTACGAAACTCTGTGTAACCTAATACTGCTTTATTCGCAATCCGGAAGGTTTGAAAAAGCTTTAAATTATTTGAATGATGCGCGGGAAATAGCTGATAAAATTTCCAACCCGATATTCAATATAACTTACCTGTTATCATACCAGGCTTTGAAATTCGAATTCGGTGATTATGAGGAAAGCATTAAGCTCCTTGAAGAAATGAACAAGATTGCAGTATCAATTAATCACAAATACTATATTTACTTAAGCTATTCACTTATAGGGGATTCTTACTACTATCTGAACAAGCTTTCAAAAGCCGAAGAGCATTATGACCTTGCATTCAAGTACATAAACGAGGAAAGCGAATTCGAAAAAATCCAGTACTCCGTTATGAAGGCAGAGCTTTTAAAGAAAGGCGAGATAGTCCCCGAAATTGAAAATGTTTTGCTTGAAGCATACGAATACTACAATCTTCACAAGCTTATCTACACAAAAACACAGACAGCTTTTCAACTTGCGGATTACTATTTCAGGACAAGCAACCCGCAAACTTCGCTGAAATATTTATCGGAGGCAATAAATACCTCGAATGAAAAAGAATATGTTTCATTTCTGCAAAGAGATTTCGAGGATTTCAGATATTTATTTGATTTTTCAATCGCAAACGGTATACAGAAAGATTTTTTAAAAATTCTTATCGGCTCCGTTTTAAATAAGAAAAACGCAGAGTGGATTTCTCCCGAAAGCAGAAAAAGATTTGAGAATCTAAATGGCAAGGTTTATGACATTCAACTAAAAACATTCGGCAAGGGAGAAATATTTGTAAGAAACAGGCTTATTGAAGAAAGCGACTGGTCAAAAAAGAAATGGAAAACAATTTTTATTTATCTTCTTTTAAGCCCTAAAAAGGAGATGACAAAAGACAAAATTATAGATTTATTCTTTGCAGACACCCCGATGGAAAGTGCTGAAAATATTTTTCACCAGATTGTTTCAAAGTTCAGAGGTCTAATCAAAATTGAACCTTTATTTAATCAAATCAAGAAGAAGGCAAAACAAAAAAAAAGCAAGTCGGAGCCGGAGTTAATTCCACCATTAATAGCTTACGAGGATAAGCTTTTAAAAGTAAACAGTGATTTCAATTTTTACATCGATTCAAACGAATTTGAAAATCTTTATAAAATTTGCTCTATTGAAAAAGATACAGAAAGAAGAATTCATTATACAAAAGAAGCAATTACTTTATACAGCGGGGATTTCCTCGAAGGAAATTACGAAACCTGGGCCGAAGAACTGAGGGTCAAATTTAAAAATTACTTTATCTCAATGAGTGAAGACTTAATAATAATGCTTTTTGATAAAAAAGACTATGATGAAGCAGTAGTTTGCTGCGAAAAACTCCTGAAGTACGACCCGCTTAACCTAACTGCGTATGAGAACTTGATTACATCATATGAAAATCTGGATAAACATAATACAGCAAGGGAAAGCTACTCGAAACTCATTAAGAATTACGAAGAAGAGTACGGAGAAAAGCTTCCTGCATCGTTCACGTCAAAACTTGCAGCAGTTATAGGATAAAACACTTATAGGATAAAAAAATCCGCCCTCTTTTGGGGCAGATTTCCTTATACATACATCAATTTTATTTTGCAAGAACCATTTTTTTTGTCTGGAGAAAATCCCCAGCACTTAAAGTATAGAAATAAATGCCGCTCGCGTATTTAGAGCCGTCCCACTTGGCTTCATATTTTCCGGCGGAAACAGTTTCGTTTGCCAAGACCTCCACTTCCCTGCCCATAATATCATAAACAGAAATCCTGACAAAAGATGATTTCGGGATATCAAAATGAATAGATGTAACCGGATTAAACGGATTCGGGAAATTTTGCCTGAGTGCAAAGGACGAGGGAACTTCCCCTGAAATGGGCGTTATTCCAAGTATCTTGGAGTATCTAATCGTATAAATTCCGACTCCGTTTGCTGTCGTATTTATATTACCCGTTACATAAATATGGTCGGTATCTGAAGCATGGACTCCTGCCCCAAAATCTCCGGCATTTGCGGTACCGTTTACTCTCACCTGCCAGTTGAGACTCCCGCTTGAGTTATAAGAAACTGTCAAATAATCGAATCCGGACCCTGAGCCGATGCTATAGCCGGTGACATAAACATTGCCGTTTGCATTATCAACAGAAAGCGAGGTCGCGAAATCATTTCCGCTATTAGTGGTTCTTGCAACCCACTGCTGTGATAGGGCGGAATTATACTTTAAAGTTGCATAATCAAATGCAGTTGCACTAGTGCTGTAACCTGTGACAAATACATTATTTGAATTATCGATTTTCATATCAGTTAAAATATCGATATTCTGCACATTATCATAGGTAGCAAATGCACTGCTATCGCCTGTCGCTGTAGAATATCTGATTACAACGTAATTCTGAACAAACCCCTGCCTGAAACTGTATCCCCCAACATAGACGTTTGTTGATGAATTGTCAAGAACTAATTTTAATGCGTTATCTTCAGCGTTTTGAGTCCCATTGTGCTTTTTGCCCCATAGAACAGCACCGCCAGCATCAAGTTTCAAAGTTAAAAAATCCCCTGGCGTGCCGGATTTTCCCGTAACGTAAACGTTTCCGGAGCCATCGACTTTTACTGCGTGGGCTTCGTCAAATGAAGTAGATAAAGCTGCTGTGTAAACGGAGGGCCAGCCGGCCGCAAGATTCCCCGATGCATCATATTTCAAAGTAGTAAATTTTTGCGATCCTCCCACATCACTTCTGCCTGTAGCATAAACGTTTCCGCTTCCGTCAACAGCAATTGCAAACCCGTAATCACCGCCGTTTGCCGTTCCATTATAAGTTCTCACCCAAAGCCTGCTTCCGGTAGCGGCATCATATTTTATAACAATTATATCTCTGGAAGGAGTAAAGCTCCACCCGGTAACATAAACCGCATTATTATCACACGTTATAGATGTTACTCTATCATCGTTACTACTGCCGTCATACCTGTTAACCCAAACTGAATCACCGCTATCGGGATTATACCTGATTGTAACAATATCGTAATTTGTTCCGCTTCCAAAACTGGACCCGGTAATAAATAAGTGACCCAATGAATTAACACAAATTCCTACTGCAGAATCCTGTTGAGTGCCCGGGCCATTGTAAAAACTTGACCATAATTGCGTCGGCTGTGAAAGTGCCGATTTATTATAAAAAAATGCTAATAAAATGATGAATGATACTAAAATAAAGTAGGTTTTTTTCCTCATGGTTAGTAAGTAAATAATTAAAAAAACAATTTTTAATGATGAGTAAATTAGCTTTATTAGGTTATGCTTACAATACCGTAATTACGTCATAAAACAGTAATTTAATGTTAAAAAAAATAATTTTATAATTACAAATACTAAAAAGCAGTTTTAATATATTAAATTAATATATGAATAACAATATATGAATGAAAAAACAGCGTTTAGTCGTTAGTATATACTAACAAAAAATCCGGACAGTTTAATCTGCCCGGATTTAAAAATTCAGTCAATACACTTCTTATTTTACTAAAACCATCTTTTTAGTCTGTGAAGTTTCATTTGTGATAAGCTGGTATAAATATACTCCGCTTGAAAATGAGTTCAGATTCAGAGTATATTCGTAAGAAGCGGGCGATAAGTTACCCAAGTTATAGTCACCTGCCAGAACTCCAAGCGAGTTATAAATCCTTAGCACAACATTACTATAAGCTTTAGGCAAATCGAACTTAATTTTCGTGATAGGATTAAACGGATTTGGATAGTTCTGGTATAAATTAAACCTGCTCGGAATCTCTGTCGAAATGATATTTATTCCTACCAGACTGCTGTATTTAATTGTTGCATAATCAAAATCCGACCCGCTGCCTAAACTTCTTCCGGTTACATACGCGTTTTCATTATTATCAACCACAACAGAAACACTCAAATCACTTCCATTAGCCGGACCGTTGTAAGCCATTACCCATAAAGAACTACCGTTAGGTGCATATTTAATGGTCACATAATCATCAGAGTTCGCTCCCCTGCTTGTGCCTGTAATATATGTATTTCCTAAATTATCCACGGATATTGAGCGTGACACATCAATTGAATTATTAGGCCCGTTATACAAGGCAACCCATTGCTGCTGACCGTTGGTATTGTATTTAATTGTTGCATAGTTTGAATCAATTAGCTGGCCAATAAAAGTTGCGCTTGAACCGGTAACATATACATTGCCTCCTGCATCTATAGTCATCGCAGTGCAAAAATCATTTATCGTATTTGCTCCATCATACTGAGCAAGCCACAGCTGGCTTCCAGCTGAATTATACTTAATTGTAATAAAATCATATCCATTATTAGAGCCGTAATCGGCGTATCCGGCTGTATAAACATTCCCCAACCCGTCGACTCTTACTGAAAGTGCAGCGTCCCCTCCATTGCCTGGACCATTATATCTCTTAACCCAAGCTTCGGTTCCGTTGGAGTTATATTTAATAACTGTAAAGTCAGAACCCGTACCTGCACCAATACTGTTTCCTGCTATATAAACATTGCCCCCATTATCCACATCCAATGAGTTAACCACATCCTCATTATTACCCGGACCGTTGTATGTTGCTACCCACGATTCTGTTCCGTTTGAATTATATTTTATGACGATGAAATCCTTATTTGTATTAAATGAATATCCTGCGATATAAACATTTCCTGTCGCATCAACTTTAATACATCTTGCTTCATCCATATTATTTGCAGGTCCGTTATATCTCGCTGACCACTGCTGAACACCTTGAGAGTTGTATTTAATAGTTACTATATCAGCAAAGGAAGTTCCAAAATCCGCTCTTCCCGTTACATAGGCATTGCCTGATTGGTCGACAGCAATGGCATTGGAATAATCTCCTCCATTTATCGGCCCATTGTAGCTTGAAGTCCACAGTACGCTTCCGTTAGAATTATATTTAATCGTCATGTAATCTTTTCCAGTTCCTGCTCCTGTACTGTAGCCCGTAACATATGCATTTCCTGACGGGTCTAAGGTAATTCCGTAAGCCCAGTCGGAAGTATTGCCGGCACCGTTAAATCTGGCAACCCACTCTTCACCAAACGAAAATGACTGAGCAGAAATTAGAAGCAAACTTAAAATTGAGAATATTGTTTTCATCTTTCCCCCCTCTTTCCGCTCAATGCGGAAAATTAATTAGGATTGATTAATTTGTTATCGTAAATTTAACTAATGATTTACGTTAAGTCAACAATTTTTTATAATTTTTTCAGTTACTTAAAATAGCTAAATATCTTTAAAATACTGTTTATTTGAACATTAATTTTAAAAGAAAAGCTTCCTTTTGCACAAATATTAAGCTAAATTTGTAGAATCAATTTTATAATCAATCAAAAAAATTGAAAATGAGGCTCATATTTCTGTTACCTCTCATAATTATAGGAAGCATTTTGCTTTTTAAATTAAATTTTGAGCAAATAGAAGAGTTAAAAACTAGTAATAATAAAGAATTTAGCGCTTTTTTTGATAAATCAAGTGATTTTATTCAAAAAAAGCTAAGTAAAATGTCGCTTAATGAAAAAATTTCTCAGATGATTATTTCAAGTGTCGTCCCGGAAAACCTAAATGAAAACTCTGCAGAATTTAAAAAATTAAAAAAACTTTGCGAAGTAAACAAAATCGGAGGTTTCATTTTCTTTAAAGGCTCGACAATTGATTATACAAGAATATCGAATACGCTTCAATCTTACTCAGAAACACCCCTTCTAATAAGTGCTGATTTTGAGCGAGGCACAAAAATGCGTGTCTCAGACGGGGCACTCTTCCCTAACAATATGGCAATCGGAGCTGCAAATAACCCTGAACTCTGCTACAAAATGGGACTTGAAATTGCCAGAGAAACCCGTCTGCTTGGAGTTCACCAGAACTATGCCCCTGTTTGCGATGTGAACAATAATCCGAATAATCCAATAATAAATGTCCGCTCATTCGGCGAGGACCCGGCACTGGTTTCAAGAATGTCAGAAGCTATGATTAAAGGTCTGCAGGAAGGCAAAGTAATAGCAACAGCAAAGCATTTTCCGGGCCATGGTGATACGGAAATCGATTCGCATAAAGATTTGCCCATTTTGAATTTTTCTAAGGAAAGATTAAACAGTGTTGAGCTCGTTCCGTTTAAAAATGCAGTCAATAAAAACGTTATGTCGGTAATGATAGCACATTTATCAATCCCTGAACTTGAGCCAACGCCAAATGTCCCCGCATCATTATCTTCAAACATAGTTAAGGAATTACTAATAAATGAGATGGGATTTAAGGGACTTGTCGTAACCGATGCCCTTAACATGAAAGGTATTACAAAATATTTTTCAACAGCAGAAGTAGCCGTTATGTGCGTTGAAGCCGGTATTGACCTGATCCTTATACCGCTGAATGAGGAAACAACCATCGATGCAATAGAGTCAGCCGTCATCAACGGGAAAATCCCAGAAGAACAGATTAATCGTTCTGTCGAAAAAATTCTTAAGGCTAAAGAATGGCTCGGGCTTTTTGAAAATAAATACGTGCAGGAAGCAGACATATGGAAAACAATTAATACCGCAGAAGCAAACCAACTGGCACAGCAAATCGCGGATGAATCGGTAACACTGGTTAAAGATGATATTAACATTCTGCCTATTAAAGAATCCCCCGAAAAAACAGCTTTTGTAGTAATAAGTGAAGACGGCGAATCCGATAATGTCTCCTATTTGAGTGCAAATACATCACAGTATTTAAATAATTATGATTTAATTTCTTCAGAACAATTTGATATAAGCTCATCAAGTTATTATAGCTATATAATAGTAGCGATTTTTGCAAAAGTCAGATACGGAACAGGGAAAATTTCAATTTCCCAGGAAAATATTAATTTAATTAACCAATTATCTCACATTTTTGGCAGTACGATTGTTGTTTCTCTTGGTAACCCGTACTTGCTGAAGGAATTTCCTTCCGTTCAAGCCTACATTTGTGCTTATGGCGATTCAGATGTATCAATAAATGCAGCGCTGAAAGCATTAACAGGAAAAATTAAATTTAAAGGTAAACTTCCCGTTTCAATCGGAGAAAATTATAAATTCGGTTGGGGCATCAATAAATAAATTTCGTTATAACATTCTTAACAAAACTCTAAAAATGTGAGTTTTAAGTTTGAAAATTCCAATAGATTAGCTTATATTTGTATTCATTCCAATTAACATTTAATACAGGAAGGAAATCATAAATGAAAACTAAATTCAAACCGTTTTCAGTTCTGACAGTGCTTATAATTATTGCTTTTTTGGCACATTTGGCAGGATGTGTCAATTATGACCAGAAAACGACTCTAAAAGATGACGGCTCGGGCTCGATGAAAATCCATTACTGGTCGAGTATGAAGAATTTTTCAATGGGCACCACGCTTGGAAAATTTGACTTCGATGAATCCAAAGCTAAAACAAAATACACAACCAGCAATACTGAAGTCAAAAGCATTAATGTCGAAGATAAACTTGATGATTCCACTAAGCACGTAAACATTGAGCTTGATTTTAAAGATATCAATAAGCTTTCCGATGCAAAAGGATTCGACGGAGTTAAGCCCTCGTGGAAAGAGGTCTCCGACGGTATGGAGCTGAAATACACTCTTTTAAGAGACACCTCCGCTGCTAAGCAAATGGGTGCAAGCGATTACACAATTACGTACGAATTTACAATGCCCTCGGAAATCGTTTCGACAAACGGAACAAAGGACGGGCAGACTGTGAAATATTCATACACACTCAACGATCTGGACAAAGATATCGAAATGACGACCGTTGTAAAAAAATCCGGCGGCAAGCTCTGCGGAATTCTTGGAATGGCAATGGGCTCAATACTCATTGGATTTGCATATTATTCACAAAAAAGAAGAAATAAGTAATTATTTTCATAATTTAATTTTAGCAATTTTCAAGAAGAGCGGATATATTCTTTTATTTATTTTTGTAAATCCGAAAAATATCCAAAAATTTTAAATCTTTAATCTATATGAATAAATTCATTTTATCTTTAAGCGTGTTGTTTATTGTTCTATTTATCAGCGGTCCAGCATTTTCTCAGGACGACGAATCTATGAAAAAATGGCAGGATTACATGACCCCGGGTGATATCCATAAAATGCTGGCTAAGGGGACAGGCAGCTGGAAATCAAGCGCAACCTTCTGGATGGCACCGGGCACTGAACCAATGAAATCAGAAGGCACTGCCACAGGGGAAATGATACTCGGCGGAAGATACTTGATGTCAAAATACTCAGGCAAAATTATGGGTATGGATTTCGAAGGCATCGCTATCGAAGGGTACGATAATGCGGTAAAAATGTTTATGTCAACGTGGATAGACAATATGGGAACAGGCATTATGTTTCTTGAAGGCACATGGGACGAAGCCAATAAACAAATCACCTACAAAGGGAGAATGGTTGACCCTATGGCAGGCAACTGGGTTGATGTTAGGGAAGTCGTTACTTATAACTCAGACGGCTCGACAAAAATGGAAATGTACGGTCCTGACCCAAGCGGCAAGGAATTTAAAACAATGGAAATTGTTTTCACAAAACAATAACCAATTAAATTACCATTTAAGAAATCGTTTTTCATCCCCGCTTAAATTATTTAATGCGGGGTTTTTTATTACCTAACCCTGAGCCCCGATATTAGCGGGGTAAGCTCCGCCGAAGGTCTCCTTTTTAGCTACGAAAGAGGCCTCCTTATTTAGACGCACGCAAGAATTGAAAAGCAAAATTTATTCGACACCTAACGGCGTCGTGCCTTTATATTGTTATTTTTACTATAAATATTCGACACCAACGGTGTCGTTTTTAGTATTTACTCTTTGATATTTGATTTTTATTTGTCATTTGGATTTTGAAATTTGCCTGCCTGCCTTGTGGGCGTACCTTGTAAGTTGGCAGCTATACTCGACTGTTGAGACTCGCCCCGATTGCTCGGGGGACAATAAAGCATAAGCTTTGGAGCCATGTCCCGTTGTAAAAACCGGGAACAACGGTTCTTCCAAAAATCTCACGTTAGCTTAGCGTGAGTGAAGCATCCGCCCATAAAAATGGGCTCGGGCAGTCTTATACTTTAGAGTCGTCGCTCAGGAAGCCCTG
>JAKEEM010000010.1 GCA_022616535.1 Chlorobiota bacterium
TGACTTTTTTTCATTGACTTTTTTTCATTGACTTTTTTTCATTGACTTTTTTTCATTGACTTTTTTTCATTGACTTTTTTTCATTGACTTTTTTTCATTGTGTATAGTTTTCTATAAGTCTGTTAATAATAATATTAAAATCAAATTCCTGCTCCGCACGATTTCTTGCGGCTTTGGCGAATTTTTTTCTAAGCTCTTCATCGTTAATTAATTTAATAATTGCACCAGCAAGCTCAACTGAATTTTTCGGCTCAACAAGCAAACCGGTTTCGTTGTTAATAACAATATCAAGAACTCCTGCGTTTCCGCTTGCAGCCGGCGGGACTCCCATTGCCATTGCCTCAAGCAACGTTATGCCAAAGGACTCATTATGCGAAGGAAAAGCCAGTATATCCATAACCGAAAGCATTTCAGGTGTGTCCTTTCTGTATCCGGTAAATAAAATATTGGCAAGATTTAGTTCTTCAGCAAGGTTTCTTATTTTTGTTTCGTAATCATCCTCACCAAAGCTTGCGCTTCCTACAACTAAGAAAAAAACTTTATCACTGTAATTTTCATTAATAATTTTCGCTGCATTCAGAAATTCCTCGTGTCCTTTGCCGGGCGTCATTCTTCCGATGATTCCGATAATCATCCTGTCCTCCGGCAGTCTGTTTTGTTTTTTTATTTGGGATTTATTGTAAAGAGCCGGATTAAATTTTTGCAAATCAATTCCGTCAGGCAAAAGGATAACATTTTCTTCTGCAGCGGGACATGTATTTAAGACGCTTTCTTTAATGTAATTTGAAACGGCAAAAATTTTATTAACACGCTTGTATAGGAATTTATGAAACAAATCTTTTTTTTTCACTCCGCTTGCCATGTGCTTTGTCAGAAATAATTTTGCATTCGAGCCAGTGAGACTCAACGCAGGAACTATTACCCATAAGTCGTGGGATAAATGTGTGTGGATTACATCGGGTTTAAATTCTTTTATTATTTTTTTCAGCTTAATAATCGAGGAAACGAGCATAATATCCTTTGAGAAAACCGGAAGTGTTTTTAAAGAGTTTAGTTTCGCCTCCGATTCAAGTTTTGAGTTCACTCTGCAAACCAGCAGAACCTCGTGTCCTTGTTTTGACAATTTTACCGCTGATTCCACTCCTGCCATTTCCAGTCCCCCCCATGACACAGAACCGCAGCAAATCACAGCCTTAATTTTTTCTTTATTTTTGTGCATGAAATACAAATTTAACTTATTAAGAATTAATATAAAGTCTTGTAAAATATGAAGGTTATTCTAACGTCTTGGTGGTATTGTTACTATACCGTAATTCTGCTAACTTGTAAATCGTATTATTAGGCAAATTTTGTTGATTTAAACAAAAAATGATATTAATTTCATAATATTTTTTGAATATTTTATGTTCGATTTATTAAGTAATGTTAAGCTATAGCTTTTTTGAAAATAAGAGGCATAATTATTCGGCATAATTATTTATTGATTAGGTCTTTGCGTAAAAATAGAGGGGGAGCGGCTCGTTAAACAAATGGATTCCCCAAGAATACTTGTTGTTGAAGACGAAGGCATAATAGCCCAGGATATAAAAAATTGTCTTGAGGGGCTTGGCTATGTTGTGCCCGAAGTAGTCTTCACGGGAAGAGAAGCGATTCAGCGTGCTGCAGAGCTTCGTCCCGATTTGGTATTGATGGATATTGTATTAAAGGGCGATATAGACGGAATAGAAACCGCTGCGGAAATCAGAAGGAAATACAACATCCCCATAGTTTACCTTACGGCATATGAAGACGACAGAACCTTGAAAAAAGCAAAGCTGACCGAGCCGCTCGGTTATATCCTAAAGCCGTTTGAGGAAAGATACCTGCGTTCGAGTATCGAAATGGCTTTATATAAGCACAAGACCGATACAAGGCTGAAGGAAAATGAGCGGTGGCTCGGAACAATCTTACGCAGTGTAGGCGACGCCGTTATTGTAACCAACCCCAAAGGGTTAATTCAGTTTATGAACCCGGTTGCCGAAACATTAACAGGATGGCATCTAAGGGAAGTCTTAGGCAGGAAAATCGGTGATGTATTTAAGTTTTTGGACGAAGACACCAGAACCCCGATAGAAAATCCGGTTGAGAGGGTGCTTAGGGATAACATTGTAATCGGGAGGAGCAATAATACAGTTTTAGTTTCAAAAGACGGGACGGAAATCTCAATCGACCACAGCTCGTCTCCGATGCTTGACGACAACGGGACAATTACGGGAGCGGTTCTTGTTATTCAGGATATTACGGAAAGAAAAATTGCCGAAAACGCCCTTAAGGAAAGCGAAAACAAGTTCAGAAATCTTTTTGACCATGCAACGGACGCGATTTTTGTCCAGTCGCTTAACGGCAGGATACTATCGGTCAATAACCGCGCCTGCCAGCTTTTCGGATACACAAAAGATGAGTTTTACAAGCTGAAGTTTTCCGATTTAATAAAGGAAAACATTACCGACAGCACGTTTTTGATTTACTCAGCCCTAAAAGAGAAAGGCAACTACCAGTTCGATTCCGAATACAGGAAAAAGGACGGCAGTTTTATAGATGTTGAAATAAGCATGCAGCTTATAAATCTGCTCGATGAAGAGGTAGTCCAGCTTTTTGTCCGCGATATAACAGAGAGGAAGCAGGCGCAGGAAAAAATTAATATGCTGGCTCAGGCGGTTAAGGGTATCAGCGAGTGTGTGAGCATTACGGATTTAGACGGAAAAATTATTTTCGTAAACGACGCCTTTGAAGTAACCTACGGATATTCCAAAGATGAGCTTTTTGGCAGGAGCATAAGCATAGTCCGCTCGCAGAAAAATCCGATTGCGATTTATGAGGAAATCTCGAAAAAAACCTTAAAAGGCGGGTGGCAGGGTGAGCTTTATAACCGCTCGAAGGAAGGCAGGGAATTCCCCGTTTATCTTTCAACATCGATTTTAAAGAATGAAAAAGGCGAAGCCATAGCTCACATTGGCATTGCAAGCGACATTACCGAAAGGAAAAAATCCGAGGAGGTAATACGCTTAAGCGAAAAAAGATACCAGGATTTATACGACAGCGCGCCGGATATGTATTTTTCGGTTACTCCCGAGGGTTATATTAAATCGGTAAACAAATACGGAGCAAAGTATCTCGGCTATGATGTGGAGGAATTAATTGCAAGGGAAGTTTGGTGTGTAATTCACAAAGATGACGTAAGAAAGGTTAAAGAACGCATGGCCGAAATATTCGTTAAAAAACAGGCTAATGCAAATCTTGAGTTCAGGAAAGTTAGGAAAAACGGTTCCGTTTTATGGGTGAATGAAAGCACAAGATTGATTCTTGATTCATCAGGTAAGCCGAAGGAGCTGTTTATCATTTGCCGCGATATTACAAAGAACAAAGAATTCCAGCTTGCCCTGCTTGAAAGCGAAAAGAAGTACAGAAATCTCGCCCAGAACGCTCCTGTATCGGTTGCAAGATTTTCGCTCGTAACAAACAAGTTTGAATATGCAAACGATGAATTTGAAAGACAGATGGGCTGCTCGGTCGGCGAGTACAGCAGGCTTTCCAAGGAAGAAAAAACGGCGCTTATTTTTAAGGATGACAGGCGAAAGGTCGAACTGAATTACGAGAAATGGAAAAAAGAAGGCTACAAGGGAATTTTACATTTCGATTACAGGATATTTAACAGGATAAAAAAGCTCTTTTGGCTTGATACGTTTATATACGCTGATTTTGACGAAAGCGGCAGAGCCTCTGTCATGAATGAAATCTGCATCGATATAACCGAAAGAAAAAATGCAGAGCTTGCCATAGTTGAAAGCGAACAGAAATATAAAGACCTTGCCACAAACGCTCCGATTGCCGTTACAAGAATTTCTGCAAAGACTATGAAATATGAATACGTTAACCAGGAGTTTGTTAAGCAGACCGGTTATACGATTGAGGAATATAACAGCTTAAGCAAAGAGGAATTAAGGGCGCTCGCCTATCCCGATGACAAGCTGATGGTTCAGGAGTTCTTCAGGAAATGGAGAGAAAATAACTTTAAAGGCACCCAGCACATTGATTACAGGATTTATAACAGGCAGGGGCAGGTGATTTGGGTGGATACTTATTTGTATGCGGATTTTGATGAGAACGGCGACTTGGCTGCTATTAACCAGATTTGCATCGATATTACTCACCAGCGCAAGGCACAGGAAAAGGTTAAGGAAAGCGAAAATAAGTATAAGAATCTTGCTGCCAATGCACCGGTTGCCGTTACAAGAGTAATTTTAGGCGACAGGTCTTATGACTTCGTAAACGAAGAGTTTGTACGCCAGTCAGGATACAGCATGGAGGAGTTTAACCACCTAACTGAAAACCAGCTAATCCAAATGATTCACCCCGATGACACGGAAAAGGTTTTTAAATTCTATAAGGAATGGTCAGAGGCGGGATACAGGGGAACTCAGCACATAGATTACAGGATTGTTAACCGCTACAAGAAAACCGTCTGGCTTGATACTTTTTTATATGCAGAGTTCGATCCCAGCGGTGTAGCGCAGGTAATTAACCAGATTTGCATCGATATAACAGAGCAGAAAAAAGCGCAGGAAGAATTACGGGAAAAAGATAAGCGCTTCAGGGCTCTAATAGAAAATATTACGGATTTAATTTCCCTTATCGACGAAAAAGGAGACATTATTTATACAAGCCCCTCAACGACAAAGCTCCTCGGATATAATATCGAGGATTATATAGGCAGAAATATATTTGAATTTGTGCATCAAAGTGATTTGGAAAACACAAGGAAACGCATAGAGGAGCTAGCGGCAAGCCGCGGAAGCATTGCAGGCAACCTGCAGTTCAGGATTAAACACAGCGACGGCTTATACAGGTGGCACGAGGCAACCGGACACAACTTAATTGATGACCCGACTATCGGGGCAATAGTTCTTAATTACAGGGATATAACCGAGCGAAAAAAAGCTGAAGAAGAAATTTTGATTCAGAAGTCATACTTCCAGCAGCTTTTTGAAAGCTCGCCAGAAGGAATAGTGATTCTGAATAACCAGGACGGGATTGTAAATGTTAACAAAGGGTTCGAGCGGATGTTTCAGTTCAGCGCCGAGGAGGTTAAGCATAAAAACCTTAATTCATTAATAGTTCCTGAAAGCCTTTTAGAGCAGGCAACGCAAATGTCTTTGTTTGTGCTTAAGGGTGAAGTAATCCAGAGAGAAACTGTAAGGAAGCGTAAGGACGGTAGTATCGTAGATGTTTCGATTCTGGCATACCCGATTACACTCGGAGAAAACCAAATAGGTGTTTACGGAATTTACAGCGATATAACCGAACGAAAGGAAACCGAAAAAGCTCTGAGAAACAGCGAGGAGCGTTACAGGGCTTTCGTTAAGCAGAGTACTGAGGGTATCTGGAGATTCGAGTTTCTTGAGCCAATTTCAACCGCTTTGCCTGTTGATGAGCAGATAAAGCTGATATTCAAATTCGGTTACCTGGCTGAGTGCAACGATGTGTTTGCAAAGATGTTCGGCTATGATTCGGTAAATGAAGTCGTTGGTGCGAGAATCGGTGAGCTTATGTCGGATTCGGACCCCAAGAACATCGAGTATTTAAAAAACTGTATTTTATCGGGATACAAAGTCGATAACGTTGAGTCTGCTGAAAAAGACAAACACGGCAACACTAAGATTTTCATAAACAACCTTGTTGGCATAGTTGAAAACGAATTTCTTGTAAGGTTATGGGGAACGCAGCGCGATATAACCGAATCGAAAAAAGCGCAGGAAGAGCTGCACAGGATTCAGTTCAGGCTTGCCACACTGTTAAATAACCTGCCTGATGTGGTTCTTTATGAAACCGGCTCAGGCAATGAATTCTATTCGGAAAACATAGTTGATTTGCTCGGCTACCCCGCTTCCAAATTTAACGAGAGGAATTTCTTTAGCAATATAATACATCCGGGCGATTTAAAAATAATCGAAAGGAAAAAAGAAGAGTGGAGCCAGAGCGGCGCAGGCGGTGTGCTGAACCTCGAGTTCCGGGTCCGCAGGGCTGATGGAAGATATGTGTGGATTGAAGACCACATGATTAAGGTAAAAAATGACGATGGGACGGAGCATCTCTCAGGCGTGCGGATAGATGTTACAGAGCATAAGCAGGCGGAAGAAAAGCTGAAGCAGCTTGCAGAAAAGCTTGCCCAGTCCAACAAAGAGCTTGAGCAGTTTGCATACGTCGCATCCCATGACCTTCAGGAGCCGCTTAGAATGGTTGCAAGCTACATTCAGCTGCTGCAGAGAAGATACAAGGGACAGCTTACAAGCGAGGCAGACGAGTTTATTAACTATGCAGTCGACGGTGTTATGAGAATGAAGACGCTGATTAACGACCTGCTTATATATTCCAGGGTAAACACTAAAGAGTTTCCGCCGGAGACTGTAGACTGTAATAAAATCGTAGAGCAGATATTGGCTAACCTGAAGGCGGCAATTGATGAAAGCAAAGCAACCGTTAACGTTGAAACTCTTCCGACTTTAAATATAAACAGCCTTCAGATTTCCCAGCTTTTCCAGAATTTAATTAGCAACGCGATTAAATTCAGGAAGGAAGGAGTTGCACCGGTTGTGAATATTACCTCAAAGCACGCAGGCAGTGAGTGGCTGTTCACGGTTTCAGATAACGGAATCGGAATCGAAAAGGAATTTACTGACAGGATTTTTGAAATATTCCAGCGTCTTCACACGCATAATGAATATCCGGGAACGGGAATAGGGCTTGCCGTGTGCAAGAAAATCGTCGAGAAGCTCGGCGGACACCTGTGGGTTGAGTCAGAGCACAGTGTCGGTTCGACTTTTAATTTTACAATTCCCGATAAAGAAATAATCGATAAAGAATAATCGATAAAGAATAATTGAAAGTTTCTACATAATAAATAGCGCATTGCTGCAAGATTAATTAACAAATAATTTTGAATTTATCAAATCAATAAATGGAATACACAACCCGAAGCCTGCAGATTCTACTGGTTGAGGATAACGAAGGCGATGTCCGCCTGATTCAGGAAGCATTCAGCGGAAGCAAGATAAACAAGTGTTTTTCGGTTGCAAAAGACGGCGAGGACGCGCTAAACTTTTTGTACAAGAAAGGGCCGTATTCCTCCGATTCAGTGAGACCGGATATAATTTTGCTTGATATAAACCTGCCTAAGAAAAACGGATTCGAGGTGCTTAACCAGATTAAAAACGACCCTGAGCTGAAAAGAATACCCGTTATTATGCTCTCGAGCTCAAGCTCGGAAGACCATATTTCAAAATCATACGAGCTCAGTGCCAACTGCTATGTTACCAAGCCCGTTGATTTTGATGAATATTCGGAGGTCGTTAAAACAATCGAGGATTTCTGGTTTGATAAAGCAAAGCTGCCATAAGCAAAGCTGCCTTAGTGAGAAAAAGTTTTTTACATTAACCCCCGGATAGTATCGGGGTTTTTTTATTTTAATCCAATAACGGGATAATTTCCTTTTCGAACTGCTCGTAGTTCTGTGTTCCAAGGATGCTTACCTTAAGATTTCCTTCACGGTCATAAATATAAGTTGAAGGAATCGCACCCTGCCAATTCTTATCGATGTAATCGATAAGCTCCTCCGCATTGGTGAAGGTGCTGTAATAGCTTAAAAAATCCACGCTCTGTTTTTTAAGAAACGGCTTTAGCTTTGAATCGATATCCTGTTTGTCGTCCAAAGAAATGAAAACAATCTCAAATCCCTTATCCTTATAGTTTTTGTAAAGCTTGATTAATTCGGGAAACTCCGTCACGCACGGCTTGCACCATGTAGCCCAGAAATTAAGCAAAATTACATTCCCCTTTGCTTTATTAAATATTACTTTTATATCCTCAGCACTTGATACCGCTTTTATTTCCTGAGAGCGCAGGTTCCATATAAAAAGCAAAGAGAAAACACTGATTAAAAATAATCTTGTCATAAACGGCTTAATAAATGTATATGATTAATTATCCTGTCCCGCTCTTTTAATTGTGCATCCGAAGAATTTTGTTTCCTTCATGGAAATCTCTTTTCCGCCTGCAGCCTCTTCAACGGCATTTTTTAAATCAAGCGAGGTTTCATCGGATTTATCTTTGCTGTTGGAAATTCTTCCGTGATACAGAATCGTTCTGTCCTTTCCAATCATGTAGACTTCCGGGGTTCTGGTTGCGCCAAACATATCTGCAACAACGTTGTTATCATCCTTGAGCATCGGGAAAGAATAGTTGTTTTTCTTTGAGTGGGATGCAACTTCCTCCAGACTTTCTGTGCTGTTTGAGTTAATTGCCCAAACTGTAAATCCCTTCTCTATGTAATGATTTGCAAAATCATTAATTCTGTCGTTATAGGGCTGAACATTGGGGCAGGTTGTGGACCAGAACATTACAATCACACCGTTTTTGGAGTTATATAATGCTTCGGTAAGGTTAAATTTTACTCCATCGGTGCTTACAAGTGAAAAATCGTCCGCTTTATCACCGGGTCCCTTTGCAAAAGAATTGTTGTAAGTTATGAATGAAATGATTAAAAGGGCTGAAAAGAGCAAAAAAATGGGTTTTTTTAACATAATTCCTCCAAGAAATAATTTTTTATTACGATTATAATCTTTTAAAATACATTTTGCTTATTAAAGTTTCAATTTTTAATTAGAATAATAAAATTTTCAGAATTATTGGTTCTAAATATTAATTGCATATTAAAACCATAGTTTGTTTATTATCTTGCTTACACACATAAAACAGGGGGTCATATGAAAAAGAATACTCTTTTCAGCAGTTTTCATTTATTTCTTGCCACCCTCGCTTCAATTATCTTAATTCATCCTGTATATTCACAAAGCTGGTCTTCACTCGGAACGGGAACAAACGGTACGGTTTATGCAATGGCGGTTTTCAACGGAGAGCTTGTTATTGGCGGGAGCTTTTCAATTGCCGGTTCGGAGCTTGTTAATAACATCGCAAGGTGGAACGGAAGCTCTTGGCAGCCGATTGGACTTGGAACAAACGGCGAAGTTCTTTCACTTGCCGTATTCAACAATCTTTTATTTGCTGGGGGAAGGTTTACAACCGCCGGGGGCATACCTGCATCCAGAATTGCAGTTTGGAACGGTACTTCATGGACTCCGCTCGGAAGCGGGTTAAACAGCGATGTATACAGCTTAACACAGTACGGTTCTTCAATTGCTGCCAGCGGCGCATTTACAATTGCGGGAGGAACTTCCGCATCAAGAATTGCGCTATGGAGCGGTTCCTCATGGTCATCCTTAGGCAGCGGTTTAAATCATATTGCTTATACCGTTGCTACTTTTAACGGACAGTTATATGCAGGCGGACTTTTTACTGGTTCGGGGTCGGTCACTGCGAGGAAAATAGCCGTATGGCTTGGAACTAACTGGGCGCCCGTGGGTGCCGGTATGGATGACGGCGAAGTTCATGCACTGCGGGTTTACGGCTCCAGCCTTGTAGTCGGAGGCTCGTTCACAAAAATCGGAGGTTCAACTGTAAACAGGATTGCAAGATGGAACGGGGCAAGCTGGTCAACAATGGGCATTGGTTTCAGCTCAAGTGTTTACGCACTTGTTCCCATCGGCGGTTCATTGTATGCCGGGGGTGTGTTTGAGTTTGCAAACCTTCAGCCGGCAAACAGGATTGCTGTTTGGAACGGTTCATCCTGGGGACCGCTCGGCTCCGGTATAACGGGCTCGAGTGCAGTGGTAAGAGCATTAAGCGGGTATACATCTTCCTTGACTGCAGGAGGAGATTTTTACACAGCAGGGGGATTGCCTGTAAACAATATTGCAGGCTGGGGCTCGCTGATAGGTATAATAAAAACGGGAACCTCAGTTCCCGAATCATTTGCTTTATCGCAGAATTATCCAAATCCGTTCAATCCAATGACAAATGTCAAATTCCAAATTCCAAATTTTTCAGATGTCAGAATAACGGTTTATGACGGCATTGGCAGGGATATAGCGGTCCTTGTTAACGCACAGCTGGAGCCCGGTATTTACGTGCTGAGCTGGGACGCATCCGGTTATCCAAGCGGGGTGTATTATTATACTATGACCGCACGTGAATTTAAGGATACTAAAAAAATGATAGTTTTAAAGTAAATTCATCTTTAATATTGCCCTTGTCTGTATTTATAATTGTATATACGGACAAGGGCTTTTTTTAAGCAGTAATATTTTTATGAGGAAATTTTTCAGTCTTCTTATATTTTTAGCTTATTCACCCATCTTGTTTGCCCAGACCATTCCAAATTATAATATAGTATGGGGTGACCCCCAGGCAAGCGCTGGTTATTATTTCCTTCATGCATTTAAGATTTCGGGAACACAGGCATCGGGGTTTCACACAATGATTCTTGACCGCTACGGCAGGCTGGTTTACTTAAAAAAATTCAATTCTGTTTCAAATGATTTCAAGCTTCACCCAAACGGCTTGATGTCATACGCTTTTACACCTCCCGGCAATCCTGACGCGGCGAAATTTCATATTATGGATAGTACGTTTTACTTGAAAGATTCTGTCGGCTGCGCGGGAGGAGTATTCACAGACGGGCATGATATAATAATTTTACCTGACGGACATTATTTAATGATGGGATTCGAGTACCGCATAATGAATTTAAGCTCTTACAACTGGTTTAACGGCAACGGCACGCCGGGGAGCTCAAAGGCAAGCGTAAAATGCGGAATCATTCAGGAGCTTGATGAAAACAAAAATCTTGTTTTTATGTGGAAGTCAGCCGATTATTTCCAGTTCGCCGATGTGGATGAAAGAGTGCTGTTTAATCCGAATAATGTCGATTGGACTCATTTTAACTCACTTGAGCTTGATAATGACGGTAATATTTTGATTTCCGTTAGGCATTTTAATGAAGTGACAAAAATCAGCAGGCAAACGGGAGCTATAAGATGGCGGCTTGGCGGAAAGCGAAACCAGTTTACGTTTATTAATGACCCTCATAACGGATTTTTGGGACAGCACGATGCAAGAAGAATCGCAAACGGCAATATTACAATCTTCGATAACGGTATTATCAGAAACATCTCTGTTAATCCCGCAAGAGCAATTGAGTACTCCGTTAACGAGCAGAATCTGACAGCAACAATTGTATGGAGTCACATTTATTCCAGCAATTCATCAAGCAGATTTTTGGGCAATGCCCAGCGCTTGCCAAACGGAAATACTGTTATTGGCTGGGGCGGGCTTTTAAACGCCAACGTTACGTTTAACTGTGTTAAGCCGGGCGGCGGTCTTGTTATGGAAATGAAATTCCCTGATACGCTTTACACATACAGGGCGTTTAATTATTCAGCTTTGCCCTGGAGATTGAACAGACCGGTAATAACATGCTTTAATTCAAACGGAAATTATTTTCTAGACGCAGGTGCAGGACACGGCTCTTATCTTTGGTCAACGGGGGCTTCAACACAGGTTATACAAATCACAGTGCCCGATACATATTACGTCTTTGTCCAATATGGGCAGGGCGGCTATATAAGCTCCGAAAGAGCTATTATAACCAGTGTGAATAACCCGTGTTCGCAAATAGGCATTAATAATATTTCGGGTGAAATTCCCTCAAGCTTTAAGCTGCACCAGAATTATCCCAATCCCTTTAATCCGATAACAAAAATAAAATTCGATATTGCTTTTGTAGGGACAGTTCACCGAACTGTCCGCATAATAATATATGACATTCTTGGCAGAAAAATAACCACACTTGTTAATAAAAAATTTATTCCTGGGAAATATTCAGTAAGTTGGGACGGCTCGAATTATCCAAGCGGGGTGTATTATTATCAATTAACAGTTAGCAGTGACGCTTCGGCTCCGCTCAGCGTGATATATGCGGATACAAAGAAAATGGTATTACTTAAATAAAGTTAGGAATTACCCGTTTATTATCCTTATGATTTAAAATTTTTTATCTTATATTTTGGAAATTCAATCATTAATTAAATTCAATCACAATGAGCAATTTTTTACAATTAAAAAGCTCCATTTTTAAAATATTCTTTGTCACTTTCTTTACTATTGCAGGGATACTCCTCTTTCAGGCACAGGATTATCCGTTTAACGATAATGACCCGTCAATCGAACAGCCGACAAGAGAGGCGTTTTCGCATTTCAGGTTAAACAGTAATCCCAACGAGCAGGATATTATTACAATAGGTGACTTCGATAATTTTGATGCTGGTATCGATAATTATGAGCAATACGGCTCCTCAAATCCCACTAATCCGCTTTGGCTCTTTTTTGGCGTAAATGCAAGTCCCCAGAACGCAAGAGGGACAACCAACGGAGGATTGAACTGGTATTTGAACAATCCGCAGTATCCGGGAGGAACCTGCTGTGACCCCTGGGCTACGCATACAGGAAACGGAGTTTTAATTTACGCCTCCGGCGTGAGCGGACAGTATATTTACCGCTCAACCAATAACGGTTTAAACTGGAGCTCAGCAATTCTATCAGTAAGCGGAGTGGACAGAAACCATGTGTCTGCAGAATATACCGGGAACGGGCCTTATGCAAATTATGTATATGCGTGCATCACACCGGGCAATTTTGGACGCAGCACCGACGCCGGCTTAACATGGACGACCACCTTCAATCCGAGCAATTCACTTCCGGGATGTTACATTGCAGTCGGCCCCAACGGCTCAACTGACGGAGGATGTGTTATTTACGTAACCAATACCGGGTCAGACTTTGGGAACAGAGTTTATAATTTTTACCGCTCGACCAACGGGGGTTCAAACTTTACGCTTATGTCAAGCCAGTCAGGATGGGCTGGGTTTGTGGGAACTCACACAGGAAGCAGGCACACAATTAATAATGCCAGAACAGCGCCTCACCCGAAGATTGCTATGGATAACTCAAACGGTCCGTTCAGGGGCAGGCTCTATCATGTTCATGCATCAAATGACCCGCCCGGAAACGGGAATAAACCCGATATTTGGCTGCGTTATTCAACAGACCAGGGGGCAACGTGGTCAGCCAGGGTAAGGGTAAATGACAATCCTGACCCAACTTTAAGCGACCAGTGGTTCCCTGAAATTTTTTGCGAAAGAACTACCGGCAAGCTTTATATACACTGGTATGATGACAGGAGCAATCCTTCAACATTCCAAACGGATTTATACGCAACTTACACAACTGATGGGGGACAGACATTTGCACAAAGCCAGCGGCTGAATAACCAGACCTTCACGTTTCCAAATCCCCCCTGTTCTCCGAACTGTTACAGAGGCGATTATACAACTATGATGGCAAATAACCCCAAAGTGGGATTCAGCGTGTGGAGCGACCACCGCAACGCAACCGCGATGAATATGGGTTCGTATTTTCCCGATTTTGCAATGAGGGTAAACCCGGCAAGCTTCGGAATGAACGGCTTAAATGACAGTGCTTTTGTTTTTGTAGGCGTGCCGGCTGTTAAGCTATACAGCGATACTGCACTTTTTTCCGCAGTGGTTACAAATCCTCCTGTAAGTGGTTCGATAATTTTAACCTTGCTGAACAAAACTTCAAATAATCCTCAAAGCATATTAACATCTTATCCCGATTCATTAAGGCTGAGAGTAAAAACATCCGGAGTTCCGAACGGAATATATAATATCAGGGTACTGGGCAACGGGCCGAACGGAACGCCTGTCCACCAGCGGTTTATAACCGTTAATGTCGGATTTGTCGGCATAGTTAATAATTCAGAAATCCCCGAAGAATTTAACTTATACCAGAACTATCCCAATCCGTTTAACCCCACGACAAAGATTGTTTACCATATACCAAAGCAAAGCTTTGTAAAGCTTGTTGTGTATGATATACTTGGGAAAGAAATTGCAACGCTTGTCAACAAACAAACTCAGGCAGGAAGCTATGAAGTTCAGTTGGACGCATCATCAATGCCGAGCGGGGTTTATTTTTATAAAATTACAGCAGGTGACGGTTCGGCTCCGCTCACCGCAAGTTTTACGGATATTAAAAAGATGATATTGATAAAATAAAAGTATTACTTTAAAAAACTATAAATCATTATTTTTTAAGGCGTTCATTTGAACGCCTTTATTTATTTGGTGGGAATTTATTTGGCGGACATTTATTTGGATTGATAAAAATGATTTTCATTGTGAATTTTGTATAAATTAGCTTCAATTAAATGAAAAAAGTTTATCTTCTGTTACTTTTGCCCTTCATTGCGTATTCACAGGGTTGGTTCGTTCAGCAGACGTTTAACCCTTCTCAGACAATTTATGCCATAAAATTTTATGATGGAAACACCGGATACTGCGTGAGCGCGCTTTATAACAGCTCAACCTACAACATATATAAAACTACAAACGGCGGCGGGAACTGGACGGCGCAAAATTCCGGCTATACTGCAACAAGGTTTATGTCAATTTACATTCTTCACCCCGATACTGTTTATATGAGCGGTAACTTCGGGCTTATTATAAAGACTGTAAACGGCGGGCAGAACTGGGTTACACTTCCGACCGGCAACAGCGACCAGCTTTGGGGAATACAGTTTGTAAATTCATTCACCGGCTACGTTTGCGGCTCAGCAGGAAGAATAATGAAGACAACCAATCGAGGCGCAAACTGGTTTAATCAAACCTCTGGTGTGCAGAACGCATTTTCATCGATTTATTTTTTAAATGAAACCACGGGCTATATATCAGGCTCTGCAATAGTTCTCAGAACAACCGACGGGGGAACAACCTGGGCGAATATGAATGCTCCCTACATAAGCGGGTTTGAAAATTTCAGGGAGATTAAATTCACCGATGCAGGCACCGGCTACTATGTTTCGGATTTAGGAAGAATTTTAAAAACCACAAATGCGGGAGTGAACTGGACGCTTTTAACAACAGGTACAACAGAAGCGCTTTTTGGAATTAATTTCACTGACCCAAATACTGCATACGTGTGCGGCAATGCAGGGACTATTATAAAAACAACTAATGCAGGCGTAAACTGGTCGCCTCAGACATCAGGATTAAATGAAATACTGCCCGATATCTGGTTTACTTCTGCGCTGACGGGATATATTTGCTCATGGACAGGGAAAATTTTAAAAACAACCAACGGGGGAGTTACTTTCATAAATCAAATCAGCAGCGAGGTTCCGGAAGATTTTTCCCTCGGACAAAATTATCCCAACCCTTTTAATCCAATGTCAAAAATACGATTTGAGTTGCCTGTAGGGGCGACTCGCCGAGTCGCCCTTACAGTGTATGATGCTACGGGCAGTGAAATTGAAACATTGGTTAATGAAGAACTCAAGCCCGGTACATACGAGGTTAATTGGTATGCGTCGGCTTACCCAAGCGGGGTGTATTATTATCAATTAATAATCAGTAGTGAACAGTTAATAAAGTTCAAAGAAACTAAAAAAATGGTATTGGTAAAATAATATCTATGAACAAATATCTTAAACTATTATTATTTATTATTGCAGGTGCCGGTGCCGGATACGCATATTACTATTACATCGGCTGCACGAGCGGAAGCTGTCCCTTAACATCAAACTGGTATGTTACAACTTTTTACGGCGCTTTTTCCGGTTTGCTGCTTGGTTTTCCTGCAAAGGACAAGAAGAAAGAATAAAGTAATTACAAAAAAATTTTTGTATTCATTAAGACTTGCCGATTTAAAGGCAGGTCTTTTTATTTATTAATCAAACAGAATTAGCTATATTTGTAGCCATGGAACCATTTGTAATTTCAACCTGGAAGCAGGGCGTAGCGGCAAATGAAAAAGCTTACGGGATTTTAAAATCAGGCGGTAATTCCTTAGATGCTGTCGAGCAGGGCGTAAGAGTTGCTGAAGACGACCCGAATGTTCTGAGTGTTGGTTACGGCGGACTGCCAGATGCAGAAGGAAGAGTCACCCTTGATGCCGCTATTATGGACTGGAAGGCAAGAATCGGCTCTGTAATCTGCATTGAGCATATCAAAAATCCCATTTCTGTTGCGCGGCTAATACTTGAGGAAACCGAGCACGTATGTCTTGCAGGCGAGGGAGCATATAATTTTGCAATCACCAACGGCTTCCAGCCTGCCATACTTCATACGGAAACATCGATAAAAAAATATGATGAATGGAAGAAGGGCAGATACGGGAGGTCGCAGGAGTTTCACACCGATGAGTACAAAATAAAAAAACTTGATATAAATGAAGACGGAAATCACGATACAATTGCAATGGTTGCAATAGATAAACAGGGGCATCTTTCCGCCGCCTGCACTACAAGCGGAACGGCGTGGAAACAGCACGGGAGGGTAGGCGACACTCCGATTATAGGTTCGGGTTTGTATGTCGATGGGGAAGTTGGCGCTGCAGCAGCTACTGGCAGGGGCGAGGAGTGTGTACGTGCATGCGGAAGCTTTCTTGCAGTTGAGATGATTGGCAGAGGAATGCATCCGCAGGAGGCATGTGAGTTCGCCGTTAAAAGGGTAATTAAGCTAAATCTTTTGTCGCATAAGAAAAGAGACCATGAATACCAGGTCGGTTTTATTGCTATTGACACCAAAGGCGAATATGGCGCTGCAAGCGTCCGCGAAGGGTTTGAATATGCGCTTTATAAAGAAGGCAAAAATATCTTAACAAAAAGCAAGTATATAATAGACGAAAAATTCGTCATAGAAGACCTTTGATTATTCTTAAAAACGCATATGTTTTAACATTTAACACCGGCAATGATTTCGGGAGATATTCCCTTTTAATAAATAACGGAAAGATTACAGATATTGCCGATTCATCTCAAAGCGGGCAGGCAAAAGTAGAAAAGTGGATTGAGCTTCATTCATCCAGAGCCGATGTAGTTGATTGTTCCGATAAGATGATAATGCCCCCTTTTATTAATTCATGCGTTAAATCCGAAGGTGCCTTAATACATTACCTGCTAAAACAAAAACATTACGAAAATACGGAAAGTGACTTATGCACAGATTTAATATTTAACTATTTATATCAGGAGCTTCCCGACGAGGAAACACAAAAGGATTTATCAAATATATACAGCTATTCATTCAACCGGCTTTTAAAATCGGGGGTTTACTGTTTTAATGAGTTCTCGCTCAGAAAAGACATCCATCATCTTCGCCCGATAAATTCAGCTTTAAAATCTACAGGACAGAGAACGGCGGTTTGCTATCCTATTACGCAGGACGTTAATACGGTAAGGGATTATAAGCATTTAAATCCGGCTTACTATCTTACACAGGAAGACAATATAACTGTTTATGATATATCGAACATAACAGAGCTTAGAAATCATAACATAAGAAGCCTTTTTTTGGAAGTAGCTACTAATAAAGAAGTTACGGAGAAATTTAAGCTTACATTCCGGAAGTCTGTTATCGCCGTCCTTGATGAATATGGGCTGATTGACGAGAACGCATCGCTTATTAATCCTCTTTATACGGGCTATGATGACTTAAAGATTATTACGGAAAAAAAAGCGAACATAATAATTTGCCCGCGTGATTTACTCCAATTTACCAACAGGTATTTCCCGATTGACGATTATATAAATCACGGCATTAAATTCAGCATCGGCACCGGATGGCTTGGGGAGGATTTGCTCAAAGACGTCCGCTTGTTCAGAAACAAATACAAGGAACTGAATTTATCAAGCTCCGATTTGCTGTTTTCTATTACAAAAACACCGCACCAATTATTTTTCAGCAGGGATATTGCAGGCGATTCAAGCTGCTCTATTGAGATAAATAAAACCGCAGATTTGATGTTTATCGATTTTTCGGATTTGCGCTTCCAGTTTTTCCCGGAGAATTACCAATTCGAAAGCATCTGTGATTTCATAATAGATAATCTCACGGCATATGAAATATCGGACTTAATTATCGGAGGAGAGTTTAAGGTAAAAGACAACAAACCGGTTAATTCAGATGAAAGAAAGCTTCTTGATAAAATCATTGATACACGAAACAGGCTTTATAAGGCAGGCAAGTACGAAGAAATTAAGAAGAGGCAGGAGAACAAAGAAAAATCCGAAAAGCTTGATTTAAGAGCAAGGGATGAAGGCGAAATTAAGCTTTTTTCTGACAAAACAACCGTCGAGACCGTCTTAAATCAGGGGGAAGCGGAAAAAATTACATTTGTGGAAGCGGCTGAAGAATTTCAAATAAAAGAGAAAATGCTTTCTCTTGCCAGAACTCAGTCCCGCCAAAAGCAATCTCCTTCACAGAGAAGCTTATTTGAGGAAATTGAGCAGAGCCCGATAATCCAATCCGATGATTTGCATGAAACGCCGTTTATAAACCTGCTTTCAGCCGATGAAAGCGCTGGCAAATTAATTGAAGAAGACATTGTGCAGGCAAAAAATGTCGATGAATCCATTTTTAAGAGATTAAGCGGAGAATGGAAGGATGAATCACTAAAGCCCACAGATTCCGAAGGCAAAGTTAAACTTCCTAAAGATGTAAAGCTAAAATTCGGCGATGATTAGAAATTGTTTGCAGTCAGTTATTGGCTTCAAATTTATTACTTATTAACTTCTTACTTTCAAACGTCATTCTCATTTGAATAAAAGACTTGTTATAATACTATCGGTTGTTTTTTTAGCACTCCTTACTGACAGGTTTATTTTTACAACAAGCGGCGCTAAAGTTAAGCTTGAGCCCGAGGTGCTTAGGGCAAGCGTCAATTCAGAGCTGAAAATACAAGTGTATGCATCTAACCTGCTCGGATTTAAGGTTCCCTTTAGAGAAGTTAATGTGCGCTTTGTAATAGAAGAAGGGGCAAACTTAATTGAAATTCTAAATGAATCGGCAAACGGAACAGCCGTTATCCGCTCAAAGGGACTTGAAGGCGAGGCGGTTGTTGGGATTTATTCGCTGAATTCAGGGCTTCAAGTCAGCAGGGTGTTGATAAAAATCCTTCCTTTCGGCATGTCTCGGATTCAAGCTCAGGATGCTGTTTCGGACAAATTGGATTTAGCTGCCTTTTTTCCGCCGTAGTAAAATTTGTAAAAAATTAACTCAAGGATTGTAAGAAAGGTCAGCGAAAAGGCGGCTTTTGTAAGTATTCTGCTCAATCCTTGATCGGGAATAAATAATCCAATTACAAATGCCGAAAATGTCCACCCGACGGTGAAAATTACAACAATGAATATAGAGCTTAAAAGCGCACTTGTAAAGTTTTCCTCAATAAAATTTTTTGTGAAGATATAAACCAGAAATATTACGTGTCCGTAAAAAATTATTACTTCAATCATATCTTAATAAGCATATCTTAATAAGCATATTTTAATAAGCATATTTTAATAAGCTGCTTTTGAGAAGAGCATTTCTTTTAAAGTTTTAATGATTATTTTTAAATCAAAAACAATCGACCAGTGTTCAATATAATAAATATCATACTCAATTCGCTTTTCAATAGAGGAATCGCTGCCCCTAAGCCCGTTCACCTGCGCCCAGCCCGTAACGCCGCATTTGACCCTATGACGTTCAAGGTATTTCGGGATTTTTTCTCTATATTCCCTAATAAAATGCTCTCTTTCGGGTCTTGGTCCCACGATGCTCATTTCTCCCTTTAAAACATTGATGAACTGGGGCAGCTCGTCTAAAGAGAATTTTCGCAGGAACCTGCCAATAGAAGTGTACCTTGAATCGTCTTTTTTGACGTAAACAGCTCCTGTATCTTTTTCGGCATCAGCCACCATTGAGCGGAATTTTATCATATTGAACTTTTTGCCTGTCATAGAAAGCCTTTGCTGCTTGTAAAAGACCGGACCCCTTGATGTCAGTTTAACCAATAGGGGAATTATAATAAGCAGCGGCGATATGATTATTAATACTGCAAGCGAGAATATAAAATCGAATGCCCTTTTTAATACTCTGTTCCATATATTCATCGGGATGCTCTTTATTCTCAAAAAGGGTATCCCGTCGATTTCCTGCACCCTTACAGAAGAAGTAATTACTTCCAGAAAATCAGGCACCATTAGGAACTCTACATTTTCACCCTCGCATGCCTTCATTAATTCAAACAGCTTATCATGCTCGGTTGAGGGAATCGTAACAAGAACCGTTTCGATGTTGTGCTTAGTTATGACTTCGACTACATCTGAATAATCGCCTAGCTTTGTTCTATTCCTTAAAAAATTTTCGTTTGTATTTTCGTTTGAATTTTCGTCTTCATCAATAAAGCCAACTATGTTAAACCCGGCGTATTTGTGAGATGAAAAATTATTATATATATCAAGTGCGGTCTGGGTGTTGCCGACAATCAGCGCGTCTTTAAGCCCTTTTCCTTTATTATACAGCGTTTTCTCGTATTTTAAAACCATGTATCTTCCAAGTGTTATGAGGATGATGGATAATACCCATATAATTACAAAAACGAGTCTTGAATAAGGAAATACCCTGTAGAAGAAGATTAAGCCGAATGAAAATATAATTCCAAACGTTACAAGCCGCGCGATTAAAAAGAACTCATCGAAGATAAATACAACCCGTCTCGGTCGGTACATTTTTCTTGACTGGAATATCAAAATCCACACAGGGATAACCATTAACGAGAGTCTTATGTACCCGCTTAAAGGGGGAACCACTCCATCGAAAGGAAATATCCTTATTAAAGGCTCAAAGTGAAACCTAAACCAGAACGCAATTAAAAAAGATGCTTCAACGGCAACAATATCGGAAAGAATTGTCATTAAGGGGACTAAAACCTCCGCTGTATGGGATTTTTTCGTGAATTTTTTCTGAATATAGTTCATTTTTTCCAGTTCGGCACAGTGAGATAATATCTGCTCAAGTGTCAAATATATAAAATACAAACTATAATATATATGAAATATATATGATTGAAATTTTCATTTATTGCAGATAACTTGCCATTTTAAATGGATAAACTTTCGATATTAATTCTTAATTCCTCAGTAATTTACGGTGGAGGCGAGTTTTTTACCTTTAGACTTGCGCTTAATCTTAAGAAAAACGGACACATTGTTTACATTGGCTGCAGAAAAGATACACTGCTTTACCAAAAATGCAGAGATGAAGAAATCAACGTTTACCATTTGGATTTCCCAAACAAAGGTGCGGGAGAGCTCGGCAAAAACATAAGTGCAATCAAAAAGATTATTAAAAAGCACGATATTCGGATAGTTCATTCCAATACTAATTACGACAGAACAGCAGGTGCATTTGCAGCAATAGGAACGAAAGCCAAGCACATTACGTCCTGCCACAGCTTAGAATCCATCCAGCACAACGTTACTCATTATATCAGGAATAAATTTTTAACCCGTCATTTTATTGCAGATGGAAACAGCATCATGGATTTAATCACTAAAGAAAATAATATTTCCGGGGAGAAGATTTCAGTTATTCACAATGGAATCAATCCCGATGGGATGAAAAGAAATCTTGAATTGCGAAATGCAGTCAGAAATGAATTTGGAATACATGATGATGAAATTTTAATCGGCAATTTAGGGAGGCTTGTCCCTTTTAAAGGGCATAAATATTTACTTCTGGCATTTAAAGTAATTTATGATAATTTTAAAAATGTTAAGTTAATGATTGCGGGTGACGGTGAGCTTCATAATTCATTAAAAGATTATGCGGGTGTAATGGGTATTAGTGACAGTGTAATTTTTGCGGGGTTCCGGGAGGATTTGCAGGCGGTATACTCAGCTTTCGATATTTACTGCAACTGTTCAACAGAGGGCGGGGGTGAGCTTTTTCCGTTTTCGGTTTTATACGCGATGGCACAGGGTATTGCTGTTGTTGCAGCAAAGGCAGGGGACATTCATCAAATGGTAAAAGACGGTATTAACGGTTATCTTGTAACAGAGAAATCACCATACCAGATTTCCGAAAAACTAATGATTTTAATTAATAATCGCGAGATAAGAACCAAAATGGGTGGGGCGGGACTAAAAATGCTAGCCCGGAATTTTACAGAGGCTCAAATGATTAGGCAAATTGAGGAGGTTTATAAAATGGCCATAAAATAGTGTAAATACTTTAAATCAGGGGATTTTTATTTTTTATTTGAAACATTATTTTATTATTTTTGTATAACTCATTATTAAACAATTAATTTTATTTAATTACAATACAGGAAAGGGTCAAAAAAATGAACAAATTTAAGTTTCTTTTTTCAGCAGTTGTTTTATTCATTGTTTTAGGCTTTACTGCCTCCCTCAAAGCGCAGAACGGTCCCGCAATGTACTTCTGCGAAAAATACGGCTCAAGCGGCGAGCAGTCAATAAGCGACAGGTTCTATACCGGTCCCTTCACAGTTATGGTGAAGTGCGATTATGCTTTGGGTTTAAGGGATGTAGTCATTCAGTTCGATAAATACAACGGCTACAGCTTTGATTACTTTAAAAAGGTCGATTTCGACGTAACGCCTGATATGAAATATATTTATTTCGAATCAAGCGATTTGAGAATTGAATCGCCCGGAATCTACAGATGCTTTTTGCTTGACAGCAAAAGAAATACCGTTGCCAGCGCTTTGGTTGAATTTATAAGGTAGTATGCCTCACCCCCTAACCCCTCTCCAAAGGAGAGGGGAATTGGGAAAACCCTTATTTAATTAGAATCATTTTTTTAGTCATAGTAAATTCTTCGGTAAAAAGCTTATAAAAATAAACACCGTCCTTCTAAAGCGGATTTCGGCTTCGCCTCGACTTGCTACTTAATCAATATCATCTTCTTTGTATCTGTATAATTACTTGCTTCGATTTTACGGTACGACAGGCATTCTTGTCTGTCGATCAATATTTTAACGCTTCTTCGTTAAGGTACCATCCGTGATAATGTTCAGTATCTTCACTGAGACCGCTTTTTATTGGATTATTAAACATATATGTTAGTTTTTCCATAAACTCATCGTAATCCCTAACTATTCTATCATACGATTCTTCAAGCCATATAGATCCTCTGTTATTTCTTAAACTGTTGATTTTATTTGCTGAAACTCCTTTTATACCCTTCATTATTCTACTTAATGAATATTCTTCATTTGGCTTCAACAACAAATGCACGTGGGTGGGCATAACAATAACTGCATAAAGAAGATAAAACTTGTTATTGGCTTCCTTTATATGTTCTAAAACTAATTTTTGTTCTTCAATTGTTAATCTGGTCGTTGCACAAGTGAATGTGATAAAATACACAGAACCATCCAAGGTCCAGTGTGGTAAATGTCTGCATAATATTTTTATTTCAGGTTCCTTCATTTATTCCGGGACAGACAGGAATGTCTGTCCTACCTTTTTGGACCTGGTACGACAGACATTCTTGTCTGTCGATTTAAGCTACTTTAATCAGGCTCATCGAATCCCTGTAATTAATCAAAAAATGTTCCCTTATGTTCTGATTTTCGGTTTTTCGAAGCTGAGGGTCTTCTTCAACAAGCTTAAAAGCGGAGTTTCTTGCTTTCTCGATTAATATCATATCTTTTGATAAATCCGCAGCGGAAAATTTAAGCTCGCCCGATTGCCTCGTCCCGAAAAACTCACCCGGACCCCTGAGCTTCATATCGGTTTCGGCGATTTTGAAGCCGTCGGTAGTCTCAGCAATTACATCAAGCCGCTCTTTTGAAACATCACCCAGCTTTTCAGCCATTAATATGCAGTAAGACTGCTCCGCTCCTCGTCCAACCCTGCCTCTTAGCTGGTGTAACTGCGATAAGCCGAAGCGCTGAGCTTCCTCAATCAGCATAATCGATGCATTGGGTATATCAATACCGACTTCAATTACGGTCGTAGTAACAAGTATGTCGAGCTTTTTGTTTTTAAACGCTTCGATAGCATCATCGATTTCATACCAGAATAGTCTGCCGTGAACAAGCCCGACTCTTAAATCATTAAAAACATTTTTCCGCAATATATCGTAATGCTCAACTGCTGATTTTAAATCCATTTTCTCCGATTCATCAATAATCGGATAAACAATATACGCCTGCCTCCCCTTTTTTATTTCATCTCGGATAAAACCATAAACTTTAAGGCGGTCTTCCTCAAATCTTAAAGCGGTTTTGACGGGTTTTCTGTTTTTAGGCAGCTCGTCGATTACCGATACATCCAAATCCCCGTAAACAGTAAGCGATAATGTTCTTGGTATTGGAGTTGCGGTCATAACCAATACATCCGGATTGAATCCCTTTGCTCTAAGCTTTGCCCTTTGCATTACTCCGAACTTGTGCTGTTCATCAATTACAACAAAGCCGAGATTTTTAAATTCAACTGTTTCCTGAATCAAAGCGTGAGTGCCGACGACCACCTGTGCGGTTCCGTTTTTAATCTCGCTCAAAATTTCATCCCTCAGCTTTTTCTTTTGCCCCCCCACAAGTATGACTGATTTAATATTAAGAGCATCAAAATACTGCTTTAAGGTTTTGTAGTGCTGTTCGGCTAAAATCTCGGTTGGGCACATAAAGGCACACTGGTAAAAGTTTTCAATGGCAATCAGCATACAAAAAACAGCAACAATGGTTTTGCCGCTGCCCACATCACCCTGAAGAAGACGGTTCATCGGCTTAAGTGACTTCATATCGGAATATATCTCCTTAATCACTCGTTTTTGGGCACTCGTCAGCTCAAATCCAAGCAGTTCGTTAAACAGTTTTTCAAGCTTATCACCTTTGTTTTGGAACGAAATGCCCTTTTCTTCGCTTTCAATTGATTTTCTTCTCAGCGCCATTACCAGCTGCAGAAAAAACAGCTCCTCAAATGCTAGAGTTTGCCTTGCAAACTCAATGTCTTCCTCCCTTCGAGGGTAATGGGTCCTTAAAACCGCCTGCTTATGCTCAAGCAGGTTATTTGATTTAACTATATCTTCGGCTAGCACTTCATTAATTAATTGTGAGTGATTCCGAACAGCGTTAAATATAATTTTGGTTAGAGTTAAAGGCTTAACCCATGTTTTTTTCAGCTCACTGGAAAGTATGTAAATTGGAATTAACGGAAATTTCAAAAGCTCTTCATCGGTGTCTTCGAATTTTTTATGGTCTCTTATATCAAGCTGTGTTCTTCTGTCATAGGGATTAATGCTAACCTTTGCCCAGAATAAATACTTATCCCCTACCTTAAACTGTCTTTCCCTGTAAAAAGTATTTCCCCAGATAAGCGATTCAACGCTTGCAGTTCCGTCGAAAATTGCAATTCGCGTCGGGTGGTTCGGTCTTCTCGGCATCATTTTATCGATAATTTTACCGCATATAATTACATTTTTATCGTGATGGTTGGGAAGGTTCCTGATGGAAGTGTTTATTAAATAATCACGCGGATAGACCGAAAACAAATCGTTTACGAACTGAAGTCCAAGCTTTTTGAATGCCTCAGCTCGTTTCGGTCCGACACCTTTTAAGTATAATATTTCGGGTTTTCTTGACTTTTGCAAACGGCTATAATGTTACAAATATAGCTAAATTCAAACGGGATTTCAGCAGTTTATATGTGAAACAAAATTGCGTTTTATTGAATTAAATAAATAAGTAATCTTATTCTTTAAGGAAGCTTAATGCGGAAAATACTTATTACATTTATGTTTATAGCCCTTTCAAGCGTTTATTCACATCTTTATTCACAGCAAAAGCTTTTGATTCCAATGGAGGTGAACACACAGACCGATCATCTTAAAGCATATGGAATTGCCTACAGGCATTTGCTTGGAGGCAAGGAACTTGATTGGCTCTTAAATTACCGAGGCGGTGCTTTTATGTTCGATTATTCAGACGAGCTTGATTCCGAATGCCGGGCAAAAGGTGTTAGTTTTGAGCTGCTAAGCGGTACACAGGCAGCGCAGGTTTACGCAGAAGTTCAGGATGAAAAAAATAATATGGATGTTGTGCGGCTTGAAAAAGTCGCAAAGATTGCAGTCTACGTTCCGCCTAATGCTTTACCATGGGATGATGCAGTTCAGCTTGCGCTTGATTACGTCGAAATTCCCTATGATAAAGTTTGGGACGAGGAAGTTCTCCAGGGAAAGCTTAAGGATTATGACTGGCTTCATCTTCACCACGAGGATTTTACAGGCCAGTACGGGAAATTTTTCGCTGCATTCGGCTCTTCACCTTGGTATATAATCCAAAAGCAGACAAATGAAGAGATGGCTAAAAAGCTTGGCTTCGAGAAAGTCTCACAGCTTAAGCTTGCCGTTGTTAAGAAGCTTAAGGAATATGTTCAAAGCGGCGGATTTATGTTTACAATGTGTTCGGGCACGACAACTCCCGATATTGCGCTCGCTGTTCAATATACGGATATTTGCGATGCGATGTACGACGGTGACCCGCTTGACCCCGCAGCAAACGATAAGCTCGATTATTCAGAATGCATTGCGTTTCAGAATTTTAAAATCCAGCTCAATCCCTACGTTTATGAGTATTCCGATATGGATATAACCGATAATGAAATTATGGCAGGACCTTATAATGACTATTTCACTCTGTTTGATTTTTCGGCAAAGATTGACCCTGTTCCTTCAATGCTTACACAATGCCATACAGCGGTCATTAAAGGATTTCTGGGGCAGGAATCAGGATTTAAGGAGGAATTTGTTAAGCCGGGCATAACCCTTCTTGCCAAAAATAACGGTACAAACTGGGTAAGATATATACACGGAAACATTGGAAGAGGAACATTTACACTTTACGGCGGGCATGACCCCGAAGATTACCAGCATGCTGTCGGTGACCCGAAAACCGATTTAAGTCTCTATAAAAATTCACCCGGCTACCGGTTAATTTTAAACAATGTTTTATTCCCCGCCGCCAAAAAGAAAAAGCTAAAAACTTAAGTTGTGATTTATAATAATTATATTAATCCCTGTAGCAAATTGATTTATAATCACAGTACTTGCACCTTTCGATTTCATCAGTCTGTGTAAATGGTGTAGCCGAATCGAAAATTTTTTCAAGAAGACCTTTCAATTTATTTTCAAAAAGCAGGGTTTTTTCCTTCACAATGGGTTCTTCCTCAAACCAGTAAATACCAGATGACAGGTCCCGAATTGGATAAACTCCGATAACTAAATCCTTGTCATCCCCGGAATCCAGATAAACAAAGGCGTAAAAAAGCTGCTGGAAATGCTCCTTGTAATCGATGTCTTCAAAAATTCTGTCCATATGTTCTTCCATGGTTTCCTTTGCCTGCTGTTTGGGTTTTTTAAGCTGACCTGTTTTGTAATCGATAATTCTTAATACCCCGTCTTTTTCCTCAATCCTGTCCAGCCTGCCAAGCAGCTTTACTTTAAGGGGCTCGCCCTTTAAATTAATTTCCAGCTCTTTTGAAAGATTGTTTTCAAGCGAAATTATTGTAAATGGTGCTTCATTAATATCATTATCAAGAATTTTATCAATTAGCTTTTTGATAACATTTTTATACAGCAAATTCTTGCCCTGCAGGCTCGCTTTAAACTCTTCCAGCTCCGGTATTAAACGGCAGGCATTCTCCCAAATCCGCAGATGATATTTTTATCCACGGCTTTGCCTTTATAATCGGTGTAGAGCAGCTCTGTAATTTTGTGAAGAATGTTCCCGAATCCTGCGCCGGTGAGGTATTCATCAACACTTTCTTCTTCCTTGAGCTTTGCAATAGTTCTTAAGTAAAACTGAAGAGGGCAGTTTATATAATTTATTAATCTTGAAACCGATATATGTTCAAGCTTTTTAAGCGATTCAATGATATCGGAGGATTTACTTACCGTTATTTTTTTTCTTTTGGGTAAAGAGGCATCGCTTTGCAGTATGAGATTTTCGAGCTTGATGCTGGGATTTTCCTCTGCGAGCTCTTTTTCAATTTGCATTAAGAAGCGGCTTTTTTCGCCGGCAAGTATTTCACCGGGTTCCGTATTGTAAATCAAACAAATATTTTTTGCCCGCTGAATAAGCCTGTAGAAATAATATGCATAGGTTGAATCATCGTCCTCGTAAGTCGGAAGCTTGAAAGCCTTGCGGAGATTATAAGGTATAAATGAGCTTTGCGAGTTCCCTCTCGGCATAATATCCTCATTCATTGAAAGAATATACACGTTATCGAAGTCAAGCAAACGAGTCTCAAGAAGCCCCATAATCTGCATTCCTTTCAGAGGTTCACCTGTGAAGGGGATTTTGTCAAGGGCAAGAACTTCACAAATCATTTTCCAAAAGGTATCTATCTCGATTTTCGGACTGTATTTGCCCAGAATATCATTCAAGCGGTTAAGCTCGGTATAAAGCGAGAATAAATATTCCGCCTCAAATTTCGATGCATTCCGGTTTGCATCAAATTTTTGTGATATCAATTCAACCATTTTATAAAGGTAATTCAGAGATTCCTTAACAGTATCAGGAGCTGAAAATATTTCTGAGATTAATTCAGGAACTATTTCAAATGCACTTATAATTTTTTCACGCGAAATGTAGACTATATTCCTTTTTTTTATTTCGTTTACAAGGCGGTATATTCCGCCTGCAGCGAGAAATTTAATATAAGGGTGAATCAGGATTTGAATTACATCCTTGTGATAAAAAGCCGGCTGTTTTGCAGTGACTTTTTTGTTTTTCTGCAGGCTCTTTAGCAGATGTAAAAGTGTGTAAATTGATGAATTTTTAACCGGAAATCCCATTGTAATGTTGAACGAATCGATATTTTCAGGGATTGAAAGCAAAACCGGAAGCAACAGGTTTTCATACGGCAAAACTACCGCTGATTTGGATATTTCACCCGGTTTCAGGTTCTTCAGTTCGTTTCCAAGCACTTTTGCCTGTGTAATCTGCAGCGGCGCACCGATAATTTTAATATTTTTTTTTCCTTTGCTTAATTCATCGATTGTCCATTTTGGCTTTTCAAGATTTAAACTCAAAAAGTTCTCCCGCAGGAAATGTCCCCCCTCCTGAAGCTCGCTTTTTAAATAATATTCATCAGCATCCCAATAAGTCTCAGCCCTGTTCTCTTTGAGAAGCTCCTCGATTATGCCTTCTTCCGCTTTTGTAAGCAGGTTGAATCCCGCAAAAATTATTTTTTTCCATTTAAATTTTATTTCACCCGTTCTTATTAGCTCATAAATCCTTCTGTAAGCCATCCCTTCATAAGCAATGCTCTTTTCTAGCAGGGTTTTTCTGAATTTGTGGTAAACTTTCCCTATGATTTCCCACGTCCTAATGAATTCATTATGCACCATGCTGAGCTTCCTGCTTGAAAATGAGTCCCAGAATTTGTTGAATTCCTCGATATCGGAAACTTTGAACTCAAATTCGCCTTCAATTTTTCTGTGTTCGCGCAGAATTTTGAACAGGTGTTCTGATTCAGCAAGATTTTTATCGATTTCATCAAAATCATTCAGCAGCATAACCCCCCACGGGTAGAATTTATCGAAGGAAGTATAATCAGGGTCACCCGACCGCCTGTAAATTTCATACAGCTCGAAAATCAAAGTCAGCCTGTCTGAAATTTGGTAAGGAGAAAGCTCTGCAATAAAATCCTGAATTCCCAAGACCTGGGGTGACCAGACCGGCTTATCAAGCAATTCAGCAAGATATTTTTTAAAATAAATTCCGGCTCTGCGTGAAGGAAATACAATACAGATTCGGGAAATATCATTTCCGTATTTTGCAAGCAGCTCTTCCGAAAGCTTTTTTAAAAACGGTGTCATTGGACTTTCACAACTTCCTTTTGTTCTATATAAAATAAATACTTTTCCGTAACTTCGTATCCGATTTTCTCAAGAATCCCGGCGTATAAATTGACCTGCTTTTTATGTTCATCACTTTGCCTGCCAGTCTTATAATCAATTATTATGACTTCATTATCTTTTAGCAGGACTCTGTCAGGTCTATACACCTCTCCGCTTGGAAGCAGCAATTCTTCTTCAGCTTTGACTTCGTAAGTGTTATCGAACCATTTTTTCACTTCACTCGTTTTCATAATTTCATTAAGCTCATTCGTTAGTGTTTCAATGTCGGATTCAGTAACTAATCCTTCCGTCTTGAGCTGCAAAACAACTTTTTGAGTGTCTTCGTGTGATTTGATGTATTCAAGCGCCTTATGCATAATTATTCCCCTGTTTCTATGCCATGAAAGCTCTTTTTCTTTTTGGAGAGTCAGCGAAATGCCCGATGAAAGCGGTTTTATTACGGCCTTTTTGTAAAAATCTGTAGTTGTTATTTCGCCTATTTTGTATGGCGGATTTTCCGGCTCTCGTTGAATATGCTTTGACTTTATTCCGAATTCATAATTATAGGCGTCAAAACTATTCATAAAATCAAGCCTGCTCACGGCAAGTTTTACAAGCTGGGCTGTATTTATAGATTTGCCTCCCTCAAGCGCAGTATTCAGCCTTTCAATATCAAAGTTTTCAAAGCCTGATTTGGGGCAAATGACGTAAAGTCTTTCCTCTGCCCTTGTAAACGCTACGTAAAGCAGGTTTAAATTATCAATATTCGATAATACTGACTCCTCAGAAAAATCCTTTTCAAAATAGCTCTTTTTCAGTGTTCTTGCGGGTCTGAGAAAATAAGCCTGTGATTCATTAAACGGGGCTTGAGAGGCCGATGCCCAGATTAAATCCCTCATTCCGTTTATATCTACATCCCAGTTTGCATAGGGGATAATTACAACGGGACTTTCCAAGCCTTTAGCTTTGTGAATTGTCATAATTCTAACGGCATCTTCCTGCTCCGGAGTTATAATTGAGCAATCTTTTTTGTTTTTATAGTTTTCCCACCATTCTAAAAATCCCGTTAAATCCGAATTATTTTTTTTAGAATATTCCTGAACTATTTCAAGGAACCTGAGCAGGTATGAATCCGCGGTTTTATTTAAACCGAATATACTTATTAAATTTTCCGCAAGCTCGTAAATATTTAACGCGAACAGCTTGGAATTTATTCTCCCTTTTTCCTCTCCGAAAAACTCCTCCGGCAATTCTGTTTCAAACAAGCAGCCGCCCTGTTTTTTGTAATCATTAAAAATTTCGTTCAATCCAAAATCACCGTTCTTAATATAAGTGAGATAATTATACAGCACTTCCGTTTTAGCAAGCTCATTTTTGTTATCGACGATATATTTAAAAAGATTGAGAAGTATCTTAATTTTGGGTGAATTTGAAAGCAACAGCGATTCGTTTGAAATTACTCTTATCCCGGCAAATGTTAAATATCTTGCAATCTCGCTTCCGTGTGAATTTTCCCTTACCAGAATCATTATATCTTTTTGCTTAAACCCTTCATCGAGCGATTCTTTAATTATGTCAATAGTCTTTGCAACGGCTCTTTCTTTCGGACTTGTAACTTCATCTTTTGAATCAATAAATGAAATACCGATATAACCGCCGTTTGTGCCCCTGGTATCTTTCTGCACAACGTCATAGTATGATTCATTGATTAAATAACCACCACTGTTTTCACCTCTTTGAGACAGGATTTGCGCAGCCTTTTTGAAAAACTCATTATTGAATTTAATGATTTCTTTTTTGCTTCGGAAGTTTTCATCAAGGTACCTGTCTTCTATGCTCTCTTTGAACGCTCCAAGGTCTTTGTAAATTTCCTTAAGCAGAAGCATCATATTTCCGTTTCTCCACCTGTAAATGGATTGCTTTGCGTCGCCGACAACCATAGAAAAATTGTTTTCGCTTAGGGAATTTTCCACGAGCGGCTTTAGGTTCTTCCATTGAAACGTGGAGGTATCCTGGAACTCGTCGATTAAAAAGTTATTATAAACATTTCCTATTTTTTCATAAACAAATGGACTATTATCATCCGAAATTACGGACATTAAAATATTATTAGTATCAGAAATGAGCATTAAACGGTTTTCATCGCGGTATGAGGTTAACTTTTTCAGCAAGTCCTTAAGTATTCCCATTACGTGAATGGTTTTAGTGAGCGATTTAGCCGTGTTGTAGTGTAAATGGTTTTGGTTATAATAATCAACTGCATTTCTCAAAACTTGGTGCAAACCGTCTTCAACTGCCAAGCGGGTGTTTGGATGAAACTTTTTAGCATACATGTTTTTAGGGTCGTTATAAGCATCCAAAACTCTTGGAGTGGGTTCGAAATCATCTTTTCTGATTTTATTCAGCAAATAATTCATAAATCCTTGTTTCCCGAAGGAAAAATCCGATATTGTAAGATTATATTTATTAATAATTTCTTGAGCCTCATCTGAAAAACGCTTCATTTGGCCCTCAAAACTGCTTGTTATTTCAAAAAGCTTATTTATGAAGCTTTGGACTTTCTTTAGGTCAGACCCTAAATCAATTTCATTTCCCTTTTTTATCCAGTAGCGTTCTTTGAAAATCTCATCTGCAATATCCTTTATTTTAAATTCTATTTTCCAGCCCTTGTTGTCGTCTATGCTGTAAAATGCATAATCCTCGAGATATCGGGTTAAATCCATGTTTTCACCGATTTCATCAAGAAGCTCGTCAAGAATCTTTCCCATTACCAAATCTTGGTCAAGCTCAACGTTATAGCCAAGATGAAGCTTAAGCTCCTTCGCAAAGCTTCTTATGACTTTATGAAAAAAACTGTCTATTGTTGTAACTGAAAAGTAAGAATACCGGTGCAGGATTTTTTGAAGGACTTCCCTTGCTTTTTGTTTTATATCCCCTTTTACACCTTCGGAAATAAGCTGTTCTTTGAGGCTCTGCTCTTCACCCTGTGATAAGCCCGCCAGTTGGTTAATTATGCGGTCTTTCATTTCCTCAGCCGCTTTATTGGTAAATGTTATTGCCAGCGTATGTCGGAAATTCTCGGAATTATTAAGCACAAGCTTAAGGTATTCCTTAACCAGGGTGTAAGTTTTGCCTGAGCCGGCTGAGGCCTTATATATAAGAAAATTTTTCACGTAGATTTCGTAAAAATAAGGAAAATGCAGTTTTAGAAACAGGAATAAATCATACTTTACTTAAAACAAAAAGGCAGCCAAGCTGCCTTTTAAAATGTAATATTATGACTTACTTTAAAATGTAAACGTTAAGCCTGCCTTGTATGAATCGAACAGGAGCGGCTCAGCACTGTTGAAAGGCCAGTTCATTTTCTCCTTCCTCAGCTCGTATAACCCGTATGATAAGCCGCTTTTAAGAACAAAGCTTACAATCGGCGCAGCTGCCGGGGTGGATTTTAATACAGCGTTTACAAACCCGTCAATTAATGACTGTCCAGCCGTTTCAATTATAATGCTTCCCAAATGCTTCAATATGAGGTGCCTCGGGAAAACAATTGTCCTGTCATAAGATGCCTGCAGATTTACAATACTGCCCACGGGGATAATAATTCCTCCTTCGGCTGTTGAGCCAAAACGAAGTGTTTTATCGAAATCATCAAGCTTTCTGAAGGTATGACCTTCCAATTCAAAAGTGTATATTTTGGCACCGTAATCATATCTTGTCCACGTAAATGAATTTGAGTTATAAAGTAAAAGCGATGCTTTGTTTCCGAGCTTATAGCCGTAACCTCTTGATGAACCAAATCCAAAACGCAATGTGGATTGCGCACCGCTTGTTGAATTGCTTGCTCTAATGTTGCTCGATATGAAAGCACCGTGCAGAAAATTATTTTTGTATATAACTACGTTTTGGTTCCTTACATCTTTTTCTTTATGCCAGCCAATTTTAAGCTCGAAAATTCCGGCGTCAAGTACATTTGAGCTGTAATTTTCCAGTGATGCGTCGCTTTGCCCGTAGGCAGCTTCAATGCTCGGGCTGCCCTTATAGAAAAAACCGTCCTCTATGAAATGATAATCAAATCTCCAGCGTTTCTTGGATTTCTTCTCAGTTGAATCGTTTTCCTGGGCGGTTAGATTCATACAAAGAGTAAAAATTAAAAGTAAAATGATGAAAATATTACTTTTTTTCATAGTTTTAATGCCTCCGCTAACCAATAAGACGCCTCTTAATACTAAAAGGTTTCATTAGCTTTGTTTAAAACTTATGTCAATTTCTTCAAAAAAGGGTGATAATCGTCTTTTAAACCAATCGGTATTGAATTTCTGATTTCATATACCGCCTCAATTGAGGGCTTTGTCTCATCAATGCTGAAACCCTTTCCTTCTAGAATTTCCTTATAGCTTATGGTGTGAAGGTCTGTAAAACCCTCGGAAAATTCAATTTCCTCACCGTTAATAGTAATTGAGCGGTAAGTTTTCTCACCCGATTGTAAATCGTTTTTATCAATAGAAAGGAACCATTTTACATTTGCATTTTCCAGCTCAAGGAGTCCGCCTGCTTTATCGGTTTTGTAATGATGAACTATGTTTGACTTTGCCTTACCGAAAATCCACGTAAGCATATCGAAGAAATGAATCCCGATGTTCATTGCAATACCCCCTGATTTAACCAAATCGCCCTTCCACGAATAATGATACCACTTGCCGCGGGGAGTAATGTATGTTAAAACTACATCGTATTTTTTATTTTTTTTAGCTCCTTCAAATTTTTTCTTAAGTGCAATAATTGACGGGTGAAGGCGAAGCTGGAGGATTGTAAAAACTCTTTTGCCTGTTTCTTTTTCCAGTGATTTCAGCGCGTCGGCGTTCCAGGGATTTAATACGAGCGGTTTTTCGCATATTGCATTTGCGTCTGCTCTTAATGCAAATCGTATATGAGCATCGTGTAAATAGTTCGGGGAGCATATGCTTACATACTGAATTCTGCTGTCTTCTCCCTTTCTGCGCAGCTTTTCAACATGCCTATCGAATCTTTCGAATTCCGTAAAAAAGCTCGCTTCGGGAAAGTAGCTGTCAACAACTCCGACTGAGTCATTGGGGTCTAAAATTGCAGCTAGATTTTGTCCGTTGTCTTTAATCGCTCTCAAATGCCTTGGCGCGACAAATCCCGCCGCCCCGATTAATGCAAAATTATGTTTTTCCATTAATTTTTAATGTAATTCACAAAAATAGCAAAAATTATATTAGGGTTACATATTGAAAATTTTACCTTTGCGGGCAAATAAAAACCCTGAAAAAATTCAGGGTCTAAATAAAAAGAATAATGACTTACTGAATTATTTTTTCGTGATTGTAATATTGCCGGCAGAAGTTGTGCATTTAAAAGCTTCTCCGCCGCCGTTGAACTTTGCTTTTACGTATGAGTAGATTTTATTTTTCGTTTCAACGGGTGCAAAATCACATCTTACTTTGCCTGCAAGAGTGCCGATATCTGCATCTGCATTAAAATCCGAAGGAAGTGTTGCTGTGATATTTCCGCCTAGGGTGCTTAGGTCAATTCCCATGTTCTTGCCCGAATAATCAAGTCTTATATTGCCTCCCGCAGTGGAAGCGTCGATTTTTCCGTCACTTCCGGTGAGATTAATATCTCCGCCTGCTGTAGAAGCATCAACATTGCCGCTGAAATCGAAAATTAAAATCTTACCACCGGAAGTGGAGGCAGTTATATCGCCCCGTGATTTTTCGATTGAGATGTTCCCCCCCGCTGTATAAGCTTCTATATTTCCTTCAGTGTTTTCAAGCTTAATGCTTCCGCCCGAGGTGTTCGCTTCGATTTTACCGTTTAGATTGGTTACCTCAAGGCTTCCTCCGCTTGAAAACAGCTTTACATTATAACTTTCGGGAACCATGATCTCAACCCTGAGAGTCAGGTTTTTAAAATTGCCTGATTCTTTTTTCTTGCCTTCGACTTTAACCCCTGATCCGGTGTTTTCGGCAATAAAAATTACCTTTTCCTCAGCTTCATCGTTGCCGTAGACTTTAACATTTACCTCATGATTAGCCCATGTTGTAACGGTTACCCCACCTGCAATCAGACTTGTAATAAGCTCTTTTCCAGGTTCGGTTTGAAGGGTTTTTTCAAACAGCAGCCGCGCGTCGTCGGCAATAAGCTTAACTGAGGCGAAGCTTAATACAATTGCTATTATAAATAAATTCAAAAGTTTCATTTTTTCATCCTTTTATCAAAATTAACGAATTTCTTTTAATGATATGATGAAATAAAAGGGTGTTTGGTTTAAATAAAAACCCGCTACTATTGTTATAGGAGCGGGTTCAATCCGCCTAAAAAGGGGGATTTAGCACATAACCCAAAACAGATTATGGGGTCATAAACTGCATGAGTTTTGACTGCAGGCTCATATCGGAGCTTAACTTTGGATACCAGTATGCACCGTATTTTCTCCATGTATCCATGTTAATCCCGAACGGCTTTAAAGTTTCTTCGTTAATCGGAGTGCCTTTTAAAGAAGTCGCGTGGATTTTTGCAAACTCCTCAAAAGTACAAGGTTCTTTTTCTTCCATTTTATAATTTCCTTTCCGTTATAAATTTTTTAAAGATTCTTTAATACCATAAAACCAACAAACAAAATTACTCCAATAATTATCATAGCTGCAAGCCCGTAGAAGAGTACTGAAATAAATACACCGGTTTTAAACTGGCTGATTTTCTGGTTTGCGTAGTTTTCTGCAGTCCTGTTAAAATCCAGGTTTGAAGTGCGTCGGAATAAATTTAATATGTTCATGGCTTTATTTAAATTATTTCAACTTCGTTTGAAGCAATTACAGTTCCGTCCTTTTTGAGGCAGCTCACTTTGAATTTACCTTTGTTACTGAACTCGACATCATCAAAGTGGATGTAGTCCCAGCCCGGCTGAACTGTAAACGGTACGGTTTCAACGGCGTTGCCGGATGATAAATCAGTTATGTTTATATCCACCTCACTCACTCCTATTGATTTAGTTAGCTTAAGCATTACGGTAATTTTTCCAGACTGAAACTGGGTCCCTTCGCCGATTTCAGTCGCAACATATCTTTCGCAGAAGTAAAGCCTGTCACCTGAGATTTTCTCAGTCAGCTGCTGAACCTGCTTAAGCCTTCCGCATCCTGAAAAGACTGTGATTAATGCAATAATTAAAAGTGCTGCTTTTGTTATTTTCATTGTTGATTTTCCTCCTGTATTGTTGTTTTGATTATTGCATAATTACTATTTCGGAGGTATTGGCGGCGTTGTATTTAATGCTCAGCTTATCTCCGACTCTCGGAATTGCAATTTTAGATACAGGTGTTTCCACTTCGGTCTGAAATGCGGGACCAAACTGCGGGGTAACGTTAAGCTTCATCTTAACGACTGGATTAAAATTAACAAGCGCACCTGTATCAGCAATTCTAAGCACTTCCGCCGTAGCGGGAAGACCCGTTGCCGCTACATTGTTATAGTCAGAATATTTTTTTGCCATATCCAGACCGTGGTTAATTTTGTTTAAATTCTCCTGACCCACAAATGCTTTTGTTAAAAAGCCGGTTAACCCTTTGTTAACAGTTTTATCGGCCTGTTCAATTGCTTTTTTAGGGTTATCTGTGTTCTTTTTTCCGAATCCAAACATTGTTTTGTTTCCTTTCTGTTTTTGGTTTGTGATTTTGTTAATAATTTGTATCAATGATTGTTTTTTATTGAAAATTTGTTTCGTTTATATTATCTAAAGATAACGTGTCTCTTAAATCAAACATCTCAGGATTTCCTCTTTTAACTACTTCAACCAATTTCAAGCGGTTTAAAGATTTTAATCTTTTTTCTCTTGCCATAGCTGCCCTGATATTTTTTTTTACTTCGTAATAAACCAGCTTCTCGTCTTTTAGCCCGGGACTTGAATAAACCCGGTTTGATATTTCCACCACCATTTTTTTATTCTTCAGCTGCCTTATGCAAATTATGAATTCTCTTTCCATAAATCTTAAATAAGTATCTTATTTTTATACAGCCCCGTCCTTTTTCGGACGGGACTGTGATGCCTGCCTCTGGAAGGCAGGCGGGGGTATCTTGTTTATTTAACAAGACTCATTTTTCAAAGAATTAATAAATAAATTCTTTTTTGTTTTCAATTAAAGTATCGGTTTCTGCATTGTATAAAACAACGGTTTCCTGCTCATCGGCTCCTGTTCTTGTTACGATTGCAAGAGCAGGCTTAGTTTTACTCAGGTTAACGGGTACGTGCGGGACATCAGCATCTATATAAACGAAATCACCCTTCTTGCAAAACGATGATTGATTCAAATATCTGCCGTAAAGCACTTCAACCGTACCTTCCATTATGTAAATTGCGGATTCAAATCCTTTATGAACGTGCGCCACACCCTGCCCGCCTGCTGGAATGATGCATAAGTTCATGCATATGCCCTTTGAACCGGCTGTATTTTTTGATATGCCGATAAAATGAGGAAGATTCTGTTTTGTTAATAATTCTTCCTCCGGAGTTATTACCTTCAAATTATCCTTGTTATCCAGAATATCATCTATAAACACGTTTGATTTTTTTTCTTTGATCGGAGTAAACAATTTTTTCCTTTCGCTTTATTTAAATTAATTTTTTAGATTGCTACAAAAATAGTTTCAGTCCTTAAGCTAAACAAAGAAATGTTTAGGGTGTTGTTTTGAAAATGTTTTGAAATAATATGCCGCCTCAAAGACAAAATTGTTTTAAATTTATATTTTTAAAGGATTTAATATGAGGAAACTTTTACTGAATGTTTTAAGAAACCAGATTTGGAATATTTTATAGAAATGTTTTAATTTTTGAATGCTGAGAGGGATTCAGGGTCTCAAAATTCTTAAAAATCCTGCAAAAATGCGTTTTTAATAGCAGAAAAGTAATTTATATTGTTGTTTTAACATCAATTTTATCAATGAAAAACAGCTCCCTGGTAAATATCCTTAGAAAATTTACTCCCAAAGAGATGAAGGAATTCAGAGAGTTTATTAACTCACCTTTCTTTAATAAAAACAAAAACGTAATCAAGCTTTACGATATTATTAAAAAGGCATATCCAAAGCTTGAGGATGATAAGCTTAATAAAGAAAAAGTATTTGCAAAGCTGTTTCCCGGCCAAAAATATAAAGACAGCACTATGCGGCTTTTAATGTTTTATCTATACGAAGCTGCTGAAAAATATATAGTCTTTCAAAAAATGCTTTCTGATAATTTTTCTGTTAAGGAGAAACTGCTGACTTCACTCAGGGAAAGGGACTTGCTAAAAGAAAGCCAGCGTGTAGCACGGGAAATTGAAGCCGAATTTAAAAAAACTTCATTGAAAGACGAAGCTTACTTTATGAACCGCTTTTTGTATGATTTTGAATACCTCAATCTTTTGGATATTATACACATAGGTAAATATGAGAAATATCTTACCAAAAACCACACGGAAAGCGCACTGAGAAATCTTACATATTACTATCTTGCTCGCGCGCTGAAATTCTATACCATTATTATTAATACACAAAAATTACTAAACGTAGAGTTTGATTTTAAATTCTTCGAAAAGATTATTAACTCAATTAATATTGATGATTTCAGTGACTCTCCCGTTATAATGCTTTATTACAGTACTGTAATGGCTCTGCAGAAGCCGAATGAGGAGAAATACTACTACGAGATGAAAGAATATGTTCAAAAATATGAAAAAGAACTTGACTTGGATAACCTTTTGGATATTTATGTTAATCTCGAAAACTACTGCATAAGGAAATCGAGAGTCGGGAAAAAAGAGTTTGACAAGGAATTGTTTGAAATATATCGGCTTGAGCTTGATAAGAAACTGTACCTTCACCATAACCAGATGACACACCATTTTTATAAAAGCGTCGTTATTACCTCGCTTGATTTAAAGGAATTTGAATGGACTGAGAATTTTATAGAAAAATACAAAAATGAGGTAGTCGCTGAGTTCAGGGATTCCGCATACTATTTTTGCTTGTCACGTGTCGAGCTTAAGAAAAAAAATTTTGAAAAGTCGCTTGAATATCTCTCCAAGGTCCGCACCGATGAAATTTATATGAAAACAGAAACAAGATTAATGCAGGGAGTGCTTTTTTACGAGCTAAACCTTGATGACCCGCTCAATTCGCTTACCGATACTTTAAGGCATTTTTTCAAAAACCAAAAGTTTATTGCCCGGGACAGGCTGATTTTTTACCACGATTTCGTTAAATCGCTATCAAAGCTTAACAGCTTGAAGAATAAGAAAAATGCTTTTGAAGCTGAAAAACTAAAGGAGCAAATCGAGTCCAAAGACAAGGTTTTTATGAAAAAATGGCTGGTTGAAAAGACAGAGGAATTGTTATCAAATAATAAAACTTAGGAATTTTATAAACTATTTTCTTTGCAAAGCTAAAGCAAATCCTACAGTAAATAGAATAATAAAAGACCCTACGCAAAAGACCACTTTCTTTCACAGAAGAAATTATACTCGCAAATAATTGAAAGCAGTAACAATTTTATTAGGTCACTCAGGAAAATAATGAAATTAAATTCATCGACTGCTGATATGAAAGATTTGTCAGGCTTAAAAGAGGAAATAACATCAACTAAAAATATGGTCAGCAGAGAGTGGCTTTTGGAAAAAGCTGAAGAAATCAATAAAGCTAAGAAGACATTTCATTTAAGGAGCTAAACGCTCTATTTTCCACCCATCTTTCTCTTTCGTATATTTTATCCTGTCGTGAAGCCTATTTTCGCGCCCCTGCCAGAATTCATAAACCTCAGGTATTAGTCTGTACCCTCCCCAGTATTCAGGCAGCGGTACATCGGTTCTGAATTTAAGCAGGTATTTCAAAAACTCCTTTACAATAACCGTGCGGCTTTCAATTACGGAGCTTTGGTTCGATGCCCATGCTCCGAGCCTGCTTTTGTAAGAACGGGTTTTAAAATATGCCTCGCTTTCTTCTTTTGCAACTTTCTCTATCTTGCCTTCTATTCTAACCTGTCTTTTTAGGCGGTCCCAGTAAAATAAAATACAGCCGTTGGGATTTTCACCAAGCTCCTTGCCCTTTCTGCTGTTATAATTTGTATAGAAAACATATCCTTTTTGATCGTATGCTTTCAAAAGCAGCATTCTTGCCGAGGGTTTTCTTTCTTTTGAAGCAGTCGCCAGAGTCATGGCTGTTGGCTCAACATAATCTGATTTTAAAATTTCATCATACCATAATTTAAACTGATTTAAGGGGTTTTTATCAACAGAGTTTACAGATAATTTTTCTTTTGATGCTTCTTTTTCTAAATCCTGAAATTCCTTATCATTCATAATAATCTTTTTTTTCTAGTCTATTTCTTACGAGGAATTAAAAATGCATGCCCGCATTTCTCAAATCCTATTTTAGGGTAATACTCCATCGAATCCGGCGCGGCAAGCAAAACAATATTTGATTCCTCGCCGATTTGTTTCTGCACCTCGTTAACCAGCTCATGACCTATACCATGTCTTTGATATTCCTTATCGACAGCCAAATCGCTTAAATAAGTGGAATATGCAAAATCGCTCACCGCCCTTGCAACTCCCACGAGCTTGTCACCATCCCAAGCGGTAACGATAAGGTTGGCATTATCTATCATTTTCTTAATTCTGCTTAAATCGTCATAAGGCCTTTTAATGCCGGAGGACTCGAATAATTCTGCAAGCTGGTGAGGTTCTATTTTAGCATTTACCTTATAGGTTATAACCATTAAACACTGTTTTAATTAAGGAAACGGGCTTACAGCTCCCTTTTACCCAATAAAATAGAAATTTTACCCTTTTTGTTCCTTTAATTTACTGATTTTTTAATAACTTCTAAAGGTGAAATGCAATATTCATTTGCTATTGTTAGGCAGAATACCCCTTTTCGCCGTCGAATGTATAAAGATTTTCAGTTTTAATAAAATCGTAACCTTCGTTTTTAAATTTTTCAAGTTGGCTGATTATCATGTCAAAGGTAACCGCGTTTCCTTCAAAGCGGCATCTCCAGTGGTCAACGCAGAACGTTTCTTCAAGCCCCCCGGGCCAAATTTTAACGCCCCGGTTTGAAATTCCCGTCAGCTTTAATCCTTCTACGGAGATATTTTTCAGCTTTTCACCAAGCTCTTTTGCAGAGCCCTCGCGCCAGTGAAGAAAAATATCGACCCCTGTCAGTTCCTTTTTAGCGGGGGTTATGTTTCTGTAATCGTAATGAGGATATGTTTTCACATCAAAATCTTTATAGTTTACGGTTTTTAGTGTTTCGGGCTTTTTGCCGAGCCGTTCAATCACGGCTCCAGAGAATTGTTTGGTTCCCACTTTCTTTTTGCTGATACCATCCCTGTAAATATCGTATGTATGCACACCATCTTCAAGTGTTTTAAGCCACGCGTTATGGACTTTCGACGCAATTTCGGATTGATTGATGTGGGCAAGCATCATAACGGCTCCGAGCAGCAGCCCTGACGGGTTGGCGAGATTCTGTCCCGCTCTTCTTGGGGCTGAGCCGTGAATTGCCTCGAACATCGCGCATTTATCACCGATGTTTGCCGAGCCTGCAAGCCCAACAGAGCCAGTCATCTGTGCGGTTACGTCGGATAATATATCGCCGTAAAGATTTTCCATTACAATTACATCGAAGCTTTCCGGCGAGGTTGCAAGCTTCGCGGCGCCTATATCGACTATCCAGGTTTCCTTTTCTATACCAGGGTATTCTTCTCCAATCTTATCATATAATTTATGAAACAGCCCGTCGGTGATTTTCATAATATTGTCCTTCATAAAGCAGGTAACTTTTTTTCTTCCGTTGGAGCGTGCGTATTCAAAAGCGTAGCGGATTATTTTTTCCGAGCCGGGCGATGTTATCAGCTTCAAGCCCTGCATTACCTGGTCGGTCTGTCGGTATTCGATTCCAGCATATAAATCCTCCTCGTTTTCACGCATTATTACCACGTCCATAACAGGATGCTTGGTTTCTATATACGGATGGTAAGAAACACATGGTCTCACGTTTGCGTAGAGTCCCAATGTTTTGCGTGTTGCGACGTTTAAGCTTTTAAATCCGCCCCCTTGGGGGGTTGTAATAGGGGCTTTCAAAAATACTTTTGTTTTAAGCAGTGACTGCCACGAGGATGGTTCAATTCCTTCTGCAATGCCCTTCAAGTACACTTTCTCACCGATTTCAATTACTTCAATGTCAATCATCGCTCCGGCGGCTTTGATTATATCAAGGGTTGCCGACATTATTTCGGGACCGATTCCATCGCCGTATGCAACAGTAATGGTTGTATTTTCAGACATTTATTATCCTTTCGAAAAAATCCGCTCACTCTCTTAATTAGAAGAGGTATCGGGGTGAGGTTATAGGTTAAAGACACAAATTTACTTAAATTAAGAGTAAAGTTAAATGATAAATGGTGATATGTTCTTATGCGGTTTCTCTTATAAATGTTATAAAATCCGTCGATGAAAGCTCTGTATGTCCAAGATTTCTGAGCATTGTGATAAGCTGCCCTCTGTGGAAAGTGGAATGGTTCATACAGTGCAGAACGGTATCGCAAACAGGGTTTTTATTTGGTTTGCCTTCCATAGATTTGTATTCAAAATCCTGCGTAAGCTCAGCTTCTGATTTGCTTTGAACAAAATCGATGAAAAGCTGAGATTGACCCGTGAATAATTCAACAAACCCATCAAATGAACCGTTAAAGCTTTCACTTGGCCAATCGGTGAGGGATGTTCCCGAAAGACGATTATACCAAATCTGTTCCGCATCCCATATATGGTATACGGTTTTCCTTATTGTGCTGAAGCTGCTTAAAAGCTCTTTATCCAGCAGTTCAGGTTTTATATTTTTCAAAAACCCGGTAAGTTTTGTATTTGCCCAAAGGTTATAATTTGTATATTTTAAAAGGAGCTCTTTCATTTTTTTATTTTCCCTTCGGTTTATTAATATCTTCTCCCTCTATTACATTGCCCGATGAGTAGAAATAATCGTTTACTTTAGTAAGTATTATCCTTCCTTCCTGAAGCTCCCATTTATTGCCCATGCTTACAGCAACCTGTTCATTCATTTCAGAGACTTTGTAAAGGCATTCACCGAGCCAGATATTTTCATCATCTTTCATCAGGAAATCACCGGCGGGTTCTTTGTTATAATAAACTTTTACTTCGGCATAGGAGGAATCTTTATCTTTTTTAACCGATGCTATATTCCAATCAAGAGTATCAATTTTAAATGTTTTGGATTCATACCAAAGTATTGTATCCTCGCAAATCTGAATAGGCACTACAGGCGGTACTTTTGTTAAGGTAACATTGCCTTTATTTTGATTTAACCCAGATTTGGTGATTGATAAAACATAATAAAAACATCCTTCTGAGCCGGAAATTGTGATTTGGTCGCCTTTTTTGTATCCACCTGTGATTGACTTTGAGTTTGGGCTTCCCAATACCGAAATATCGGCTTTAATTATCCAGTCGTTCATCCAGATTCCGTCAACAATTACTTCGCGTCCGCAGATTTCGGTGCTTCCATTTTCGGGAATTTTGATTTGCTCCTGTGCATTCTGAGCGGAAACAATAAAGAAAAAGATTACAATATCGGTAATTAAGCTTTTCATTGTTATGTTTTCCTTGTTTTATTTATTAATTCTAAGCGCGTTCCAAAGCGGCATTTGTATCACACTGTTTTTGAATTCCAAGCAATCTGAATGACAAAACAAAAACGAGATATATTACACCTGCCGAAATGAGGAATGTCATTGCGCCGATAGCAGAATAAAGTATACCGCCAAGTACCAACCCTATAATGCTTGCAAGGCTCCCGAGGCTGCCCGCAAATCCCTGCACAGAGCCCTGGTACTTTTTACCTGCCGCTTTTGAGAGCAGAGATAATACAGAAGGCCACATCAGTCCGTTGCCAAGCGCGAAGAATACAGTTGAACCGAAAATTACATAAGTATTTTCCGATAGCAGCATAAGGAATGTAATGCCGAGAATAAAATTACCTGCGACAATTAAGACGCTTTCGGAAAGCTTTTTGGAAACGCGGCTGAGAACGGGACCCTGTACAATTACCATCAGGAGACTGAGGACCGAATAATAAATTCCCATTTGGCTTATAGTCCATTTCATTTTTTCAAGCACGTGTATAGGGAAAGCGGTGTAGAAAAAGTTGAACCCTAAAAATATAAGGAAATACAGAAATAAAATAAAAGATATATATGGAATTTTGAAAACTTCTTTTAGCTCAATTTTCTTTTCATCCTTTTGCTTGAAGCATTCCTTGTTCTCAAATCCCATAACTTTCTTTATGTCATTGGGGTTATCGGAATACTCAGCGGGCTTTGATTCAGGCAGGTAAAACCATATCAGAACTGCAGCCGCAAGTGAAAGAAATACTGTAGCAAGAATTGGTATCAGCTCGCCATACACAGTAGCGCCAAGCAATCCCGCCAAAGCAGGGCCCGCTATAAATCCCAGGTTTGATGAAACCGACATTTTGCCGAAGTTACGGTTACGGTTTTTCTCATCAGTTATATCTGCGAGGTATGCATTTGCTACGGAAATATTTCCGCCGGTAATTCCGTCAACTGCGCGGGAGAGGAAAAGAAGTATAAGGGGAAAAGTCAGCGAGAAAATTCCTAAAGCAGATGAGTTTACAGATGTAATGACTGTTACGGGAACAAAGACAGCTATTACAAAAATTATCCATCCTGCAACAGTCCCAGCCTGGCTTAAAAATAAAATTTTCTTTCTTCCGTAAATATCCGACCACCTGCCTAAAACAGGCGCGCCGATGAGCTGAAAGGCAGGGTAAACCGCACCCATAATCCCGTAAACAAGCGCGTTGCCGCCGAATCTGGTTACGACAAATACTAAAAATGGCAGTACAATGCTGAAGCCAAGAGTCCCGATGAAATTTACAAGCAGAATCGGGAACAGGGGGATATTTATTTTATTTGTCTGCTCCAACTGAATTGAAATTATTTTGCAATATTAAACATTCAAATGTTATTTTAGCTGGAATTAATCTTAAAACTTACCGCTTATTCCCATAATAAGGTTAGCTTCACCCTGAGCATTTTTACCGAACAAAGATATACCGTATCCTAAAGTAAAGCTGAATTTTGATTTATAGAAATTTTGATTGAGGTAAATTCTTATTGTCCCCGAACTCCCTCCTTCCAGAATTGTAATAAACCCTGTTGGAGTTATGTTTCCATTCATCCTCGAAAATCGGTAAGGTATTGCTCTGTCAAACTCATCCCCGCTTCCTTTAAAATACTGGAAATGCAATGCAGCATTTAAGCCGAATACGCAGTATAATCTGCAGCAACATCAGCTATTATATGATTTCCAGTTTTGACCTGTGCTTCATAAGGATTTGCCTCAATAAAGCTGTTCATTTCATTTTCAGATATTTGTACAGTATCATAAAGAAACGGAAACCCTATTCCGTAAGGTTTAGGGGTGAACAATTCCTTAGATGCAGGATAAATTAAAATAAACTTTCCTCCTGCTGTAAACTTGAATTTTTTGTGCTTAAATGATATATATGCCGTTACATTATTGGTGATGCGGTCGCCGTAACCACCGTGAGGATTATCCAAATATCGTTTTGGCCTTGATGTCGGCAGAGATAAACCGGCTCCCGTGTAAAAGCTGAAGTTTTTAACAATATTAATTCTTCTTGTATAAGATATTTCCGCGTCCTGAAACGGACCCCTTGGCTTAATGAGTTGGGGTTGGGGTTTAACATCGGTAGTTGATGAATAGGACTTCATTTCTGTAAAAGTAAACGGAAGCCTTAAGACAATTTTATTGTGTTTTGCGAAATGATATTCTCCTGTTAATACGGCTCCGTGCTTTCTGAAATATCCTCCCTGGTCAGTTCCTTTATTATATTGAAAGAAAGACATTTTTATGTCAGCGGAACTGCCGTCATCATCAAAGTATTTTTCGGCTGAGGAATAATTGTAAGACAGTGAAATTTTGAAAGTATTTTTTTGCTCAATGAAAGGAGCGTCTCCGGTAAGTTCCCATAGCTGCTGCCTCACGGGAAAGTTAAAGTCGGCGGGAGTTAAAAAATCCTTTCCCCTGCTGATAAATTGTGAATAAGTTAAACTATATGTCAAAAAAATCAGATAAATTAGTATTTGCTTATACATAGTATACAGTTTAAATTAAGTTCAAATTATTTTTTAACTTAAGCAAGACATAAATAAAAAGGAGACATTAAATATCTCCTTATTAGCAGTAATTATGAAATGGAGTTTACTTAATAAAAGTCATTTTCCTTACGTCAGAGAAATTTTCGGTTACCAGTTTATAAAAATAAACACCGCTTGGTAGATTGTTTGCGTTAAACGTTTTATTATAAGAACCAGCTTTTATAGTTTCATTCACTAACGTTGCTACTTCTTGACCGATGGCATTATATATTTTCAAACTTACAAATCCCTCTTTTGGAACATCAAAAGAAATAATTGTCGAAGGGTTAAAGGGATTAGGATAGTTCTGGTAAAGTCTGAATAATGCGGGGATACCTGTATTTTGATTTCCTATTGCCGTTAGATTTTGCATCAGTAAAGCGCTGTTGTGCAGGTTTAATCTTCCTCCTGAAACAGTTATGTTTTGAAGCGAGGGTTTGGGGTCAACGCCCTGCAGTATTTTTTGTTTTACAATAAGCGAGTAAGGACCCGGGCTGGATTTATAGGCCTGTATCCACCATGAAGGCGCCACATTATACATAAAAGCAATTGCGCCTGCAACATGCGGTGTAGCCATTGATGTTCCTGTTGAAAGACCATAATTACTTGCCGATGTTGTAGACAATATGCTCGTTCCGGGAGCGCCAAGGTCAATTGTAAGCAGTCCATAGGCAGCACCTGAGTTTTTAGCATCGGTATTTGTAGTATTTGTAACGGAAACCATCCACTCGCTTGGGCAGGCAGTCGGTATATCGCCTGTAACGTCTATATTAATGTTCAAATTAGCTGTTGCACAGGCGTTAAGTATTCCCGCTGTTCCGAGCGAATCATAAAAAGCACACCAGAGGGGATAGTTTATGGGCTGACCATAATCAACCCCGAATGATGAATTTGTCGATACAACGAAAGCCCCTCTCCCGCCGTTTGTCTCATCATAAACTCTTCTTTGTTTTAATACATATCCGTAAGCTCTCACAACAATTGCCTCTGTACCCGATGAACCTTGAACCGGCATTATTTTAATATTCCAGTTTACCCCGCTTACGCCTAAGCTGTTATTTCCTAGTGCACCTGCGGTTCCAGAAACATGTGTTCCGTGAGTTCCGCTCGCTGTAATATTCCCTGTCTGATTGTATGCATTCCATCCGTTGTAATCGTCTATATACCCGTTGCCGTCGTCGTCTATGTTATTTCCTGGTATATCATACCAGTTCTTCCAAAAAACTAAATCTAAATGATTTAAGTAGAATCCTCCGTCAACAACTGCGACAACAATCGTATCGCCCATAGCTGTTAATCCGCTGGTTGTTAGTTCCCAAGCCTCAGGTGCATCAATGTCAGCGTCAGGTGTCCCGCCTGTTTGTCCTGTATTATGCAGCGACCACTGCTCTCCGAATCTCGTGTCGTTTGGGAAAATGGAACGCTCTGTTACATAATGGTTAAACTGAGCAATTGCTACCGAGCGGTGCTTTCTAACCTCGCTTAAGACTAAATCCGCATTTCTTGCCGAATAGTTATAGCTGAACAGCCATATATTCATATATTCAACAACCGGCTCTTTTACGCTTAGCCCGATAAAACCAAAATCATTTGTTAACGCCGAAGTGCTTTGGTTATGCTTTAGCATAACAAGCAGCTCGCCGGGAACATAGTTGTTATCAGCTGAAATTGAGCCCGTTGTTAAAATTGCAAATAATGTTAAAAGTAATAAAAAAGTCTTCATTTTATTTAAATATGATTTAATTAATAATGTAATAACGTTAAATATAAGGATGTTAGAAATGAATTACAACATATTTGCCTTAGGAAGAAGTAACTGAATATGACTAAAAGTATTCAGGGAGTTTCGCTAAGCAGTTCAGTAATTACAAGCTCTGTCTTTTTATATCCGCCTTCACCTCGTTTAAAATGCCTGATTTCACCTTTTTTACTGATAACAAATATACTTGGCCAGGCGTGAACATCATAAGCATGCCAGTTTTTAAAGGAGTTATCGATTGCTACAGGATACTTGATTCCAAGCTTTGATACAGCTTCTTTTACATTTTCAAATTCACGTTCATGATCAAACTCGGGACAGTGAATACCAATTATTTCCAGTCCGCTTGACTTATATTTTTCATACCACTCGTTTATATAAGGAATTGTATTTTTGCAGTTGTAACATCCGAATGTCCAGAATTCAATCAAAACAACTTTGCCTCTAAGGGATTCTATTGTCAGGTTTTTATCAGAATTAATCCATTTTTCCGCTTTAATTTCGGGCGCAGTTCCGAAAACCTGGCTAAAAACATTAAAAGAAAGAATAGGTAAAAAAAATATTGCAGAAAGTTTCATATTCACCTTATTCTATTGAATAAACCAACAATTTCACTTCCTAAAGCATTCCACGAATGTTTCGTTTTATATTCTTTAATGCTTGGAATAAACTTTTCCTTCAGTCCTTCTTCAAAATATCTTTTCAAAGCTTGTGATAATTGCTCGGAGGAGGCGCCAACAACAAGCCCGGTTTTATTTTCTTCAACCATCTCAGCAAGTCCGCCAACGTTTGTAACAATTACAGGCAAATCAAAGTGATATGCTATGCCAACGATACCGCTTTGCGTTGCTGATTTATACGGTAAGACACAAACATCGCTTGCTGAAAAAAAGAGCGGGATTTCTACCTCAGGTATGTAACGGATTTCAGGTTTAATTTTATTTCCCAAATTCAAATTATCAATCAATGCGTTGTATTTTTTAAAATCACCGTAGACTTCTCCTGCAATAAGCAGCATGTAATCCTCGCTTAAATCCTTCATTGATTCAATCAGTAAATCAAGCCCTTTATAATCACGTATAAAACCGAAAAACAAAATTACCTTTTTATCCAGAGGAATATTTAATTTATTTCTTGCTTCTGAAGTACTAATTTTACTGCCATAATGGTCATAAAGCGGGTGAGGATGAATTATATATTTTGCACTTGGCAGCAAGTTGTGTAAATCTTTTTCTGAGGATTTGTTGAGAATTAAAAACCCATCGCACTTATTAAAAAAATATTTTGTTAGTGATACATCACCAAGTCTTTTCTCATGTGCAATGACATTATGTAAAATTCCAATAATTTTAATATCACTCTTTTTTAAAATCCCAGAAATTTTGCCAAATGCGGGAGCAAAAAACGGCATCCAGTAGCTTATTAATACCAAGTCAGGTTTAAATTTCAATATTTCTTTTGCTGTTTTGTAATATGTTAATGGGTTAATACTGTCCAGAACTCTTTCAGCAGGTATGTTTCTGTTTGCATCGCTTAGGGATACATACTGAGTTTTCCCCGGAAAAAATACTTTGGGATACTGGCGTGAAAATGTGAATGCTTTAACTTCGTGTTCTTTTGCCAGTTCAAGATATATTGAATCGCTGAACTGGGCAATACCGCCTCTATACGGATAAAAAGGTGATAAAAATGCGATTTTCACTTGTTTGCTCTCATGAGTCGCAAGTTCCTAAAATTATAGCATTTTTACAATTACTTAATTCAATTACTTGGGTTATTATGATTTTTATAATTTTATCTGGTTTTTAGTTTTATTATTTTTGTTTCTTATTAAATCTATGCAAACAGATAAGGAAGAAATAATCTGGGAAGGTTCCCAGTCGCAGATTTTAAACATCAGCACATTTTTTTTGATGGGAATTATAGCAATTATTATTCTTGTGTTAAGCTTAATGTTTTTTCCTTTGGCTTTAGTGCTTGCGGTAATACCGCTTGCTTATATTTTTATTAAATGGCTGATTGTAAAAAATCATAAATACAAAGTTACTACCGAAAGAATTTTCTATACAACGGGCATATTTTCCAAAAAAACCGAAGCAATGGAATTATACCGGGTAAGGGATGTTGATATGTATGAGCCGTTCTGGCAGCGGTTGTTTAAGCTTGGAAATATCAGGCTTACTTCTTCGGATGAAACTACGGAGAATTTTTTGCTCAAAGCTGTTCCGAATCCTTCGAAGCTTATGGATGATATCAGAAAGCATGTGGAAATCAGACGAGATGTTAAACGAGTGAGGGGAGTTGAATTTTTAGATGACGGGGAAACCGTAGGAAATCTATAATTATGCTATGTTAATAAAATACTTATTATTTATTTGGCTTGCTGTTGTATTTTGTTTTGCGCTGCTTTTTCCCGTTCCTGCAATCGGCACTATGGGAGATAAAGCAAGAATACTCTTTTTCCACGTTCCCTCTGCGTGGGTGAGTGTTGTTGCTTTTATGATGTCTCTTGCGTATGGCATTGCATATCTTAAAAAGCGTGACGTGATTTATGACTACAAAGCATCATCCTCCGCCGGACTTGGTTTGCTCTTTGCAATTCTTGCAACTGTTACAGGTGCAATTTGGGCTAAATTCGAATGGGGCGCTTACTGGAACTGGGACCCAAGGCAGACTTCAATTTTTGTCCTGATTTTAATCTACGGTGCTTACTTTGCTCTGCGAAGTGCAATCGAATCCGAAGAAGCAAGGGCAAAGCTGTCATCGGTCTATTCGATTCTTGCGGGAATTACAGTTCCGTTTTTTATATTTATACTGCCGAGGATTGTTGAAACTCTCCACCCCGACCCGATAGTAAATACAAGCGGCAGGGTTAAAATGAACAGTAATATGCTTATTATTTTCTTAAGCTCGCTTGCCGGTTTTACGGGACTTTACTTTTGGATGCTGAACCTGAAAGTCAGATTAATTAAACTTAAATTAAAAGAAAAATAGGTGGATTCAATCAGAATTTTCTTCGAGCAGTATGCTTATTATATAGTTCTTGTTATAACTCTTTCTGTATGGAGTGTATTGTTTTTTTATATACTTTCAATAGATAAGAAACTTAAGAAGCTGGAAAAGGAGTAATAACTATGAATAAAAGATACATAATTGGAATTGCAATTATTGCAATATTTTTGGTGGTGGGATTTTTTGCATTCGTCGATACGAAGGTTGAATATTCAAATTTCCAACATGCCTCATCCACACATAAAAAATGCCAGGTCAAGGGCTCCTGGCTTAAGGAAAAAGAAACAAGGTATGACCCTACAAGCAACCAGTTTGTTTTTTATATGAAAGATGAGAATAATACCGAGATGAAGGTTGTTTTAGACGGAGCAGAGCCCAACAATTTTAAAATGGCTGAAAATATTGTTGCAAAGGGTAAGGTTAAAGACGGTCAATTTTATGCATCTGAAGTTCTCACAAAATGCCCTTCCAAATACGAGGGTGATGGCGAAGATGTAAAAAAATCAAGTATGTGAATTTAAGCTCATAGAAACTAATTCTTTTTATACTTCTTACATGCCTTTATGAATTCCCTGAAAAGCGGATGTGCCTTTGTGGCACGTGATTTCAGCTCCGGGTGAAACTGGCATGCAACAAACCACGGGTGGCTTGGTATTTCAATTATTTCCACTAAGTCTTTATCGGGGTTTATGCCGGAAAAAACCATCCCTGCATCTTCAAACTCCATCCTGAAACGGTTATTGAATTCATACCTATGTCTGTGGCGCTCCGTAATATGACTCGTTTTATATGTATTATAAGTTTTTGACCCTTTTTTGATATTGCATGCATATGAGCCGAGCCGCATTGTGCCCCCCTTTTCTGTTATTCCTTTCTGTTCTTCCATTAAGTCAATAACATTGTTTTTCGTTTTCCTAACCTCTGTGCTGTTTGCATCCTTGAGCTTTAAAACGTTTCTAGCAAACTCCACAACTGCCATTTGCATTCCAAAGCATATTCCGAAAAATGGAATTTTGTTTTCTCTTACATATTTTATTGCGTGTATTTTTCCTTCAGTCCCCCTTTCGCCAAATCCGTATGGAACAAGCAGCCCGTCGATTCCCTTTAGATATTTCCCCGAATCTTTGCCCGATTCCAAATCCTGCGCTGAAATCCATTTAATATTCACTTTAACATCGTTTTCCGCACCTGAGTGGACAAACGCTTCAAGAATGCTTTTGTATGCATCTGGAACCATATTATACTTGCCGCATACTCCAACTGTTACTTCGCTTTTGGGATTATTAATCTTGTTAACCAACTTTTTCCATTTTGCAAGGTCAGGTTTTTTTGCCCTGATTTTAAGCTTGTCTATTATTATATCATCGAGCTTTTCGTTCGATAGTTCAAGCGGAACCTGGTAAATAGTCGGAACGTCTTTTGCAGATACTACGCAGTCGTTCCTTACATTGCAAAACAGTGCGATTTTTTCCTTAATGTCCTGCGAGATTCCCTTATGGCTTCTTATAACCAATATATCCGGCTGGATTCCTATTTCAAGCAGTGTTTTAACACTGTGCTGGGTTGGTTTAGTCTTTATTTCTCCAGCCGCTTCGATAAAAGGCACATAGGTTAAGTGAATCGAAAGCGAGTTTTCTCTGCCGACTTTAAGCATATGCTGTCTCATTGCCTCAAGAAACGGCAGCGATTCAATGTCACCGACCGTTCCGCCGATTTCAGTAATAACTACATCATATTTATTTGTGTTGCCGAGTTCTGTCAAACGCCGTTTTATTTCATCGGTTATATGCGGCACAACCTGAACCGTCGCTCCGAGATAATCACCTCTCCGCTCCCTTAATATAACCTCATAATAAACCTGTCCCGTTGTAGTGTTATTTGCTCGGGACATATTCATATCCAAAAACCTTTCGTAATGCCCCAAGTCCAAATCGGTTTCGGCACCGTCTTCGGTGACGTAAACCTCACCGTGCTGGTAGGGACTCATCGTTCCGGGATCAACATTTATATACGGGTCAAACTTTTGCAATGTAACCCTTAATCCCCTTGATTTTAAAAGCAGTCCAATTGATGATGCGGCAATCCCTTTGCCAAGTGATGAAACAACTCCGCCCGTTAAAAAAATGTATTTTACGTTTTTCAAGTTATATTATTTCTTTTCATTTGTAGGGGACGCATATATGCGTCCTTTAGATTTACAATAATTGTTTAATTTTTTCCGCAATATTATTTAATTTATTTCTATCAGGAAGAACCTTCCTGTAGTTTTCGCTAAATTTCAATCCAAAACCGTCGCCTTCGAATCTCGGAAACACATGTAAATGAGTGTGAAAAACTTCCTGTCCAGCTGCTTCGCCATCTGCAAGAAAATAGTTTATGCCTTCAAGTTTTAAACCGGATTTTCTAAGCGCTTTATTAATTTTACCTGCTAAAACAAACATTTTGCCTGAGGTTTCATCATCCAAATCAGCTATTAATTCAACGTGCTTTTTAGGAACAATCAATATGTGTCCCTGATTAACGGGTTGAATGTCCATAAATGCAATAATGCCTTCATCTTCGTAGACTTTGCTGCCTGAGTAAGTCCCGTCAATTATTTTACAGAATACGCAGTCAGCCATTTTTCAGTATTTTTTTCAAATCTTCTTTTGTATCAACTGATTGAGAACTAAGTCTGGTTATAACTACCTTAATATCTTCGCCATTATCAAGTATCCTAAGCTGTTCAAGTTTTTCTTTTTCTTCTCTTTTCGAGGACTTCATTTTAATAAACTTAAGCAGGAAATTTTTTCTGAAAACGTAAAGCCCGATATGTTTATAAAAATTTGCCCGTTTGCTTTTATTATTAAACGGCTTTACTGTTCGGGAAAAATCAACAGCATACTTTTCTTTGTCAAAAAAAACCTTTACTGTATTGGAATCATTGATTTCCCTGATATCATCAATCTTAGCGGCAAGCGTAGCAACATTCAGCTCCTTATCTTTAACAAGAGGTTCAATTGCCTTGTCTATATTTCTGTAGTCAATAAACGGCTCATCTCCCTGTATGTTAACTACTATATCGCAATCAATATTTTTTACGGCTTCCCCGACTCTGTCCGTGCCGCTTTTGTGTTTTGAAGATGTCATAACCGCCTCTCCCCAGAATCCCGTAACTGCATTGTAAATTCTCTTGTCATCGGTTGCTACAATTAGTCTGTTGAGCTTTTTGGATTTCATCGCGCTTTCATAAACATGCTGTATAATCGGTTTACCGTTAATCTTTATAAGGGGTTTGCCCGGTAGTCTTGTTGAGCCATATCTGGCAGGAATTACTCCGATAACGGTCAATGGTGAATTGTGATTGGTCAATAGTGGTTACGTCTTTTGAATTAATTTGGTTATCATTTTGAAAATTTGGAGAACTGAAGAATTAAGTTGATTGTAATGTTTATTCACTTATCAATCACCTTTGGAACTTTGAAAAAGTTTTCTGTTTTATCCGGTGCGTTTTTCAATGCTTCTTCCTTGGCTAGACATTTCTCCGGTACATCTTCTCTGAAAACATTTTCAGTATCATTAATATTTTCAAGCGGCTCAACTTTATCAAGATTCGGAATTTCATTCAGGGTATCGATATAATCCAGAACTTTGTTTAGTTCGACCTGAAGCTTTTCCTTTTCTTTATCAGAAAACTTCAACTTGGCAAGGTTTGCTATATGTTCAACATCATGAATTGTTACTGCCATAATTTCTCATTTTGTCACCCTGAACTTGTTTCAGGGTCTGTCATATTTACAATTAAAATGCTGAAACAAGTTCAGCATGAAAAAAAACTAAACCGGTTTTAAATTTTCAGTTACGATATTTCTTATTTCATTTAAAAGCTCTTTATCTTTGCGGTATTTTACAGGTTTCCCGATAACCACATTAACATTACCGGGCTTTACCTTTAAGCTGCCGCTTGGCATAAGCTCAAACGTTCCCGACATTGAAACAGGTATTATATCCGCCTGTGATTTATCAGCTAAGTAAAACATTCCTCGTTTAAATTCACCAACGTCCCCATCTTTTGTTCTTGTCCCTTCGGGGTAAATTACAACCGAAAGTCCTTTCTTTACTTTTTCGGACGCTCTATCCAGAGACTTCATTGCACTTCTTATATTTTCCCTGTCAATTGGAATAAATCCCACTGCAAGCATTGCCCAGCCAAGAATCGGAACTTTATTTATTTCTCTTTTGTAAATCATCCTCACATTGTCGGGTAATTTTGCAAGCTGAACAAATATATCAAGATAGCTTGAATGGTTAGCAATGTAAATTTTCCCTTTTGAGGGGTCGATATTTTCCGCTCCGTAAACGTTGACTTTTATTCCGTATATAAAAAGAACAATGTTAGTCCAAACCTTCATTAAGAGATTTGATAATTTATGCTTATAATCGAGCGGGAAAATTAAAATAGACCCAATGGCTATTAAAAATGAATATAAAATGACTACGGAATTTTTCAACAGCCACATTTATGCAAAAATAACGAATAATTTTCACCTGTTTTGCAATTATAACCATTTATATTAAAGGGGGAAATTTATAAACTTTTTCCTATTCTTATTTTTGCTATATTCGTATCTAACCTAATAGCCACTGTTGGTAACTCGCCTGCCTGCCGCAGGCAGGCGGCTGGATTAATCAAGAAATTTGACACAAAAGCAAAAAGTATACCTACGTTTAGCAAACGGTAAAATCTTTACGGGCTATTCTTTCGGCAAATACGGAGAAACTGACGGTGAAGTTGTCTTTACTACAGGAATGACGGGCTACCCCGAGTCCCTTACCGATCCGTCTTATTCCGGACAAATTCTTGTTTTTACATATCCTTTAATCGGAAATTACGGAATTCCCCGATTTCAAAGAGACAATTCGGCTAAAGCTGTTCAGGATAGCTTTGAATCGGGAAAAATACAGGTCCGTGCGGTCATAATTTCAAATTACAGCTTTGATTACAGCCATTTCGATGCGGTGCAGTCATTAGATAAGTGGCTTGAGGATAACGATATACCTGGAATGTACGGAATTGATACGCGCGAGCTTACAAAAGTTTTAAGAACTACGGGGGTTATGCTCGGGAAAATAACAACACAACCAGATGACGAAACCTTTAATGTAATTGACCCGAATGAAACTTACCTTGCAGGTGAGGTTGGAGTGAAAGAGCCCGTAGTTTACTCGCCCAAAGAGAATGATACAAAAAAGAAAATTCTTTTAATCGATTGCGGCGTTAAGAATAACATAATAAGGAATTTTCTGAAACGAGGGGCTGAGGTAATAAGAGTTCCTTATGATTACAATCCGTTAAACTCAAATTTTGATTTTAATGGAATTTTTGTTTCAAATGGTCCGGGAGACCCGAAGATGTGCAGGGCAACCATTGAAAATCTGAGAAGCTCATTTGAATTGAATATTCCGATATTCGGTATTTGCCTCGGCAGCCAGATTCTGGGGCTTTCAGCTGGAGCAGACACATATAAATTAAAATTCGGGCACCGCTCGCAAAACCAGCCGTGCATTGAAATCGGCGGGCACTGCTACATTACATCGCAGAACCACGGCTATGCTGTTGATACAAAGACTCTGCCAGACGATTGGTCCGAATGGTTTATAAATAATAATGACGGAACAAATGAAGGGGTGAAGCACAAAACAAAACCGTTTTTCGCTGTTCAGTTTCATCCCGAGTCATCACCCGGGCCCAACGACACCGGCTGGCTGTTTGATAAATTTTTAGATTTAATTTAAAAATTCATCAGATTATTCAAATTTGTCAAATTTTAATAAAATATTATTACTCGGTTCCGGCGCCCTGAAAATCGGCGAGGCGGGTGAGTTCGATTACTCAGGCTCACAGGCAATCAAGGCACTGAAGGAAGAAGGGAAATACGTTATCCTTGTTAATCCCAACATTGCAACTGTGCAAACTGATATAGACTTAGCTGATAAAGTTTATTTGCTTCCCGTAAATCCTTATTTTGTTGAAAAAGTAATAATGAAAGAACGTCCTGATGCTATAATGCTTGGTTTCGGAGGGCAGACGGCTTTAAATTGCGGACTAGAGCTTGAAAAACTTGGTATCCTGAAAAAATGCAACATCACTGTTTTAGGAACAAATGTGGATTCCATTAATAAAACTGAGGACAGGGAGCTTTTTGTAAATGAACTTAATAAAATTAATGTTAAGACTCCGAAAAGTGTCGCTGTAACGACGCCGGAGTCAGGGCTAAAGGCGTCAAAAGAAATTGGCTACCCGGTTATTCTCCGTTCAGGATTTGCCTTAGGTGGTCTCGGCTCTGCTTTTGCAAAAAATGACAAAGAGTTAAAGAAAGCACTAAAGGAGGCATTTTCATACTCACCCCAGGTTTTAATTGAAGAAGATTTACGCGGCTGGAAGGAAATTGAATATGAAGTTGTAAGAGATTCAGCCGATAACTGCATAACCGTATGCAATATGGAAAACTTCGACCCGCTGGGGATACACACTGGTGAAAGCATTGTAATAGCACCGTCCCAAACGCTTTCAAATGCGGAATATCACCTGCTTCGCGACGTATCAATCAAAACTATAAGGCATTTTAAAATTCAAGGTGAGTGCAACATACAGTTTGCGCTAAATCCCGAATCATTTACAAAAGATGGCGAACTTGATTACAGGGTAATTGAAGTCAATGCTAGACTTTCGCGTTCATCGGCTCTTGCTTCAAAAGTTACCGGCTACCCGCTTGCATACATCGCAGCAAAAATTGCTCTCGGCTATAAGCTTACGGAGCTGGAAAATTCCATTACCAAGAAAACTTATTCATGTTTCGAGCCCGCACTTGACTACGTTGCGCTCAAAATTCCACGCTGGGACCTGCAGAAATTTCCGCGCGCTGATGAGGAAATCGGAAGCAAGATGAAATCCGTGGGCGAAGTGATGGCTATCGGCAGAAGCTTCCCCGAAGTCCTGCAAAAGGCTATACGCATGCTGCAGGTGGGCAAGTTCGGGCTTGTGCTGAATAAATCCAAAACAGCAACTATAAATGAAGATATTGTTACCCCCTCACCGCGCAGGCTTTTTGCAATTTCCCGGGCATTCAGAGAAGGTTACTCGGTTGATGAAGTTTACAGAATGTCTAAAATAGATAAATGGTTTTTGCAGCAGATAAGCTTAGTCGACGGTTTCAGAAAGTTAAAAATCGAAAAAGAAATTATAACAAGGGACTTTCTGCTTGAAGCCAAGAAACTGGGGTATTCCGATAAGCAAATCGGGTTGCTTGTTGGAACTGACGAGGATGAAATAAGAAAAATCAGAAAAGAACTCGGAGTTCTCCCAGTTTTTAAACAAATCGATACACTGGCAGCGGAATATCCCGCTGAGACAAACTATCTTTATTCCACTTACCACGGTGAAACGTCTGATATAGAAGAAACAAGGGAACGCGACGAAAATAAGATAATGATTCTGGGCTCGGGACCTTATAAAATCGGCTCCTCGGTTGAGTTTGACTGGTGCTGTGTAACAACAGCTAAACACTTGAGGAAACTGGGATATAAGGTAATTATGGTTAATTATAATCCGGAAACCGTAAGTACCGATTATGACATATGCGACAAGCTTTATTTTGAGGAGCTTAGCCTCGAAAGGGTTCTGGACATTTACGAATATGAAAAACCGCTTGGTATAATTATTTCGATGGGCGGACAGATTCCCAATAATCTTGCGCTCAAGCTTCACGATAATAACGTATGGATACTCGGTACATCGCCCCACTCAATAGATAAGTGCGAAGACAGGAATAAGTTCTCGTCTATTTTGGACAAGCTGGAAATCGACCAGCCCGAGTGGCAGGAGCTCGCTGATTTGAAGCAGGCAAAGAAATTTTCGAATAAAATCGGCTATCCGGTTTTAATCCGCCCTTCATATGTTTTATCTGGAACAGCAATGAAGGTTTGCTATGATGATAAATCACTTGATGAGTACATAAAAAAGAATGCGAATATATCGGAGGAATTTCCCGTTGTAATTTCAAAATTCGAGGAGGGCGCAAAAGAAATTGAAATCGACGGAGTTGCACAGAAAGGAGAGCTGATTATATACGCAATATCCGAGCATATTGAAAACGCAGGTGTTCACTCAGGCGATGCGACGCTTGTTATTCCTCCTCAAAAGCTTTATTTTGAAACTGTTCACCAGCTGAAGAAAATTACCAAAGCTATTGTAGGTGAATTAAAAATCACCGGACCTTTTAATATTCAGTTTCTTGCTAAAGAAAATAAGGTAAAGGTTATTGAATGCAACCTGCGTGCAAGCCGGTCGTTTCCATTTATTTCAAAAGCAACTGGTTATAATTTTATTGAATTTGCGGTTAAATCGATTTTAGGGATGAATATCAAAGGCGACTATAAGACACTTGACCTTGATCATATTGTAGTTAAAGCTCCCCAGTTTTCGTTTTCCCGTTTAAGCGGTGCTGACCCGATTTTAGGAGTTGAAATGTCATCCACAGGCGAGGTTGCATGCTTCGGCGATGAGCTTGAGGAAGCGTTTTTAAAATCGCTCATTTCAACAGGGTTCAGGCTGCCCGGGAAAAATATTCTCTTAACTTTGGGTGAGCTGGAAGACAAAATTGAGTTCTTAGACAGCGCAGGGAAGCTTTCCGAGATGGGTTATAAAATATATGCCACAACAAATACACACAAGCTTCTGAAAGAAAATGGCATCAGGGCAAAACGCATATATAAAATCAGTGAGAAAAAATCTCCTAACATACTAAGCCATTTAGAAAAAAAGAAGTTTGACCTTGTAATTAACACCCCTTCTGCTGAGCAGAAATTCAGCGAGCAGGATGGCTACATAATACGCCGAAAGGCAATAGATTACAATATCCCACTGATTAATAATATAAAGATTGCGAACCTGTTTGTGAACTCTATCTATAAATATAAACCCTCACTGCTTGAAATCAAGAGCATGGATGAGTATTAATAAAATTGTCAAAAAATTTAACAATATTATTATTGCTTTTTATTGTATCACCCCTTTCCTTTTCACAGCGTTCAAATTCTCCTTCACCTGAAGATAAAATCCATGCTTATGTGACCGATAAAACAAGGACATTAAGCTCAATACACATCCAGTCACTTACAAAGAAGCTTTCTGATTTTGAAAAGCAAACCTCCAACCAGGTCGTTGTTTGGATGATTTCATCGCTTGAAGGCGAATCGCTTGAGGAAAAATCCCACGAAATTGCGGAGCAGAACGGAATCGGACAAAAAGACAAGGAGAACGGAGTGCTTTTATTTATTGCTAAAAATGACAGAAAACTCAGAATCGAAGTCGGCTACGGACTTGAAGGAGCGCTTCCCGATGCGCTTTGCGACCAAATCATACGAAAAGAAATTACTCCCCAATTTAAAAAAGGAAATTTTTACGAAGGCATTAATGCCGGTGTGGATGCAATTATCAAGGCAACAAAAGGCGAGTATACTCAGAGCCAGAAATCAGATGATGAGAGCGGCGGCACCGTATGTGGTATTCCGTTATTCTTACTGTTTATCATATTAATATTTATTTTGGTTTTTGGAATTCCAATTCTGTCGTCGATTTTCGGAAGAGGAGGCGGGAGGTGGGCAACAGGCGGCACCAGGTGGTCTTCGGGAAGCAGCAGTTCGTGGTCAAGCGGAAGCTCATTCTCGAGCGGTGGATTTTCCGGAGGCGGCGGTTCATTCGGAGGCGGCGGAGCAAGCGGGTCATGGTAAAGTTTATTAAGTACATTGAGTTCGTTAAGTTTGTTAAGTTTGTTAAGTTTGTTGAGTTCGTTGAGTTTGTTAAGTTAATTAAGTTCGTTTAGGTTTTTTTAGTTTCATAATATTTCATAATATTTCATAATATGTCATAATTTCGCTATTTCACTATTTTTTTATTCACAATTTTGAAAAACTGGGCATATAAATATTTTTCTGAAGATGAGCTTAAGGATATTCAAGCTAAGCTGGATGCGGTTGAAAAAAACTCAACTGGTGAGGTTATTTTAAGCTTAAGAGAAAAAAGAACTCTGCTTGAAAGACTTTACAGTCCGCATGAGCTTGCCTTCAGGGATTTTGATAAGCTCGGCGTTGCCAATACTAAGGAAAGAACAGGTATTTTGATTTTTATAATCTTTGGAGAAAAGTATTACGATATAATTGCCGATGAGGGAATTTATGCAAAGATTCCGAACTCAGCGTGGAATATGCTTGAGGTGAGGCTGAAGGGTGAATTCAGGAAAGGGAGCTATTTTACAGGACTTATGCATTTGATCAAAAGCATGGCAAAAATTTTGGAGAAGGAATTCCCGCCTAAAACCGGCGAGAGTGATGATGAAATCTCAAAAGAAATCGAGATTAGTTAATTCTTCTTTTTAAACACAAGCGTTAACGGAACACCTTTAAATCCGAATGAATGTCTTATTTTCCCCTCAATGAATCTTTTATAGTTCAATTCTATTTCGTTTGGGAGATTTGTAAAAAACCCAATCACAGGAGGTGAATGCTTAAGCTGGGTTATGTAATTTATTTTAATTTCCTTGTGTGATTTTGAACGGGGAGGAGATTGTCTGATAATTTTAATCAGCTTTGCATTAAGTTCGCTTGTCTTTACTTCCTTCGCTCGCTCTTCAAATACTTTCAAAGCGTAATCCATAATTTTTGAAACACGCTGTTTCGTAATAGCAGATGTAAATAAAAACGGCAGCCAGTCATACGTTTTTAAGTGCTCTTTGACTTTTTCTTCAAAGATTTTTGCAGTTTTTGAATCTTTTTCAATTAAATCCCATCTATTGATTACAATTAATATGCCTTTTTTCAGCTCTGCTGCCGAATTTATAATTTCAACGTCCTCCTTGCTTAATTTGAATGTAGCCAGCTTCGGGTCAATGAATTTGGAGAGCTTGCTCATTATGGTTGAAGCATCTATTACAATAATTGCAACATCGCATGTCTCTATGCTTTTATGTGTCCTGATTACTGAATAAAACTCAAGCGATTCTGAGCGCCTGATTCTGCTTTTTTTCCTTAGCCCGGCTGTATCTATTAAAGTTATTTCCCGCCCGTAATATTTAAATATTGTGTCAGTTGAATCCCTTGTTGTTCCGGGAATATCTGTTACGATGTTTCTTTTACTTTGTGTAAGCGCATTGGCAATGGAGGATTTCCCGACATTTGGCCTTCCTATGATTGCAAATCTTGACTCTGATTCGTCTGATTTCGCAGATTCGGCGAATTCAATATTCGATGTGATTAAATCCAGCAGGTCGCCTGATTTTCTCCCGACAAGCGCAGAAACTTCAAACGGCTCGCCAAGACCTAGCTTAAAGAAATCCGGTTTTGCTTCACTGTCTGATTTTGTATCGACTTTATTTAAAACAAGAATTACCTTTTTGTTTTTATTTGTTTTTTTTCCGCTTTCTTTGCGAAGGATTTCTGCAATTTCAAAGTCAAGCCCTGTCAAACCGCTTTTTGCGTCAACAGCAAATAAAATTATATCGGCTTCATCAATTGAAATTTTAACCTGCTCCCTTATTGCCGCTTCAAAAGTATCTTTGCTGGAGGGCACATATCCGCCTGTATCGATTAAAAAGAATTTTTTGCCGTTCCAATCAGCTTCGCCGTAATTTCTGTCTCTTGTAACGCCCGGCTGGTTGTGGACAATTGCAACCTTTTTGCCTAATAAACGGTTAAAAAGTGAGGATTTCCCGACATTAGGTCTTCCGACTATTGCAGCAATTTTCAGAGGCATAATTTTTCAGGGAGATTTGTGAAGTCCCCTCCAGGGGATTAATTTATTCTGTCACTTATAAAGTCAGCAAACTTAATCATTGTTTCTTTTGTATCGGAGGATTTGAAGCCTTTGATTTTTGATTTTGCAATACTGCAGTACTCGGCGGTTTTGTCGACGGTATATTCTATTCCGCGGTGCTCTTTAATGAAGTCCATTACCATTCCCCGGCTTTTTGAATAAGAGCCGTTTTTTACTATATTAATCATTTCCTTCCCCTCTTTTTTGGAAGCGTTATTTAAGGAGTATATTAAAGGCAGAGTAAATTTTTTTTCTTTTAAGTCAGTGCCTGAGGATTTCCCCATAATTTTTTCCTTCCCGATGTAATCAAGCAAATCGTCTCTGAGCTGAAAAGCTATTCCGATGTTTTCACCGAATTCGCTCAGCAGCTTGACTTCGCCTCCGTCTTTCGATGTGCTTGCTGCTCCAAGCTCGCAGCAGGCGGTAATTAAAGAGGCGGTTTTATCCGAAATTATTTTGAAGTAAGTTTCTTCGGTAACATCGAATTTCCTGTTTTTCTGGATTTGCAGAAGCTCACCTTCGCTCATTCTTTTTACAGCCCGCGAGGTGATTTTTAAAAATCCGCACTCGTCTTTTTCCAGCGCCAGAAGCAATCCGCGTGAAAGCATAAAATCGCCCATTAAAACAGCAATTTTATTTTTCCAAACGGCATTTATCGATGCCAGCCCGCGTCTTGTCTTCGCATCGTCAACCACATCATCATGAATCAGCGTAGCAGTGTGCAGCATTTCTACAAGCGTTGCGGCTGTGTATGTTCTGCTGTTTACCTCTCCGCAAAGCTTTGCAGAAAGCAAAACGAGTATAGGTCGGATTTTCTTCCCTTTTTGGCGCAGAATGTATTTTCCGATTAAGTCAACAAGCGCAACACGCGACCTTATTGCCTCGCGGAAATAATCCCTGAATTCTTCAAGCTCTTTTTCGATTGGTTTCGATATTTTTTTAAGCTGCGATTCCATTTTAATCCGCCGGTTTAGGCTGTGAAAATTTTGATATAAGTATACTGAGCTCGTATAAAATAAAAAGCGGCACACCCAAAAGGAGCTGGCTTGTTACATCGGGGCTTGGAGTTAAAATCCCTGCGAGCAGAAGTATTATTACCAAAGCATGCTTTCTGTATTTACGCATAAATTTAGGCGTCAAGATTCCCAGTTTCGATAAAAAAAAGGAAACCATTGGCAGCTCAAACACAATTCCTGCGGTAATCAAAACCGATATAACAAAACTGAAATATTCGTTGATTGCGATATTATTTGATATTGCCTGTGTTCCGAATGCCGCAAAGAATTTAAGAGCCGTGGGAATCATAATGTAATACGCAAAAACAAGCCCACCCAGAAAGCAAAAAGTTGAGAAAAAAACTATCCATGAAATATACTTCCTTTCGCTTGGCAGAAGCCCCGGCTCTATGAATTTCCACAACTGATAAAATAAATTAGGAACGCTCAGTACAATTCCGCCTACCAGAATCACCTCCATATAAAGAACAAGCTGCCCGTACGGCTTTAGATTAATTAAAACAATCGGCGGCTCGGTTTTAGTTGCGGGCGCCAGAAGAAAATTGTTCATTATCCAGTCAATAAATATTCCGCATATTACAGCGCCAGCAACAATTCCGATTAATGCTTTAATAAGTCTCCATCTTAATTCTTCAAGATGGTCTAAAAAGCTCATTTCGCCTTCGCCGCCTGTTCTGTATTGCTCCTTTTCTTCTGCCATCGGCTATAGTGATTTGGCTAAGTTTTCCCAGGCGGTGCGGTTATTATCTTTATTTTGTTTATTTTCTATTCCGTAATTTTCCGAATCTGCGTCCACCGGCTCATTTGTTTTATCTGTCTCTTGGAAGGATTGCTCATCAATACCTTGCTTTTTATCAATTTTTAAGGATAATTCAATATTTTCTAAGTATGGCAGTATCATTTTTTGATTACCACGTAAACAACTCCGGATACAACGGATGTTCCGATGTTAAATCGTCTATTTTTTTCTTAACGCTGTTTTTAACGTCTTCGCTATCAGGGCTTGAAATTATTTCATTTATCATTTCTGCAACTTTTTCCATATCGGTTTCATTCATACCCCGTGTCGTCAGCGCGGGAGTACCAAGACGTATGCCGCTTGTAATGAGCGGGCTTTTATCATCGAACGGGACTGCATTTTTGTTGCACGTTATACCGACTTCATCGAGCATCTCCTGCGCTTGTTTGCCGGTCATATTCTTGTTTCTTAAATCAATCAGCATAAGGTGGTTATCCGTTCCGCCCGAAATTACCTTAAATCCAAATCCGTTTAATTTAGCAGCTAGCGCTTTTGCGTTTTTAATTACCTGCTCTGAATAAGTTTTAAATTTTCCATCCAGCGCCTCTTTAAATGCAACGGCTTTTGCAGCTATGACGTGCATTAATGGTCCCCCCTGAACCCCCGGGATGACCATCGAATCGATAAGCTCACCCATCATTTTTACCCTGCCGGATTTGGGCGCCTTTATCCCGAAAGGATTTTCAAAATCCTTCCCCATTAGAATCATCCCACCACGCGGTCCGCGGAGTGTTTTATGAGTTGTGGTTGTAACAACATGGCAGTGCGGAAGCGGGTCATCAAGCAAACCCTTTGCGATTAATCCAGCCGGGTGGGCTATATCGGCAAGCAAAAAAGCACCGACTTTATCGGCAATTTCCCTGAATTTCTTATAATCAATATTTCTCGAATACGCGCTTGCACCTACTGTTATCATTTTCGGCTTTACTTTAACGACTTGGCTTTTAATCATATCATAATCTAGCACCTCAGTATCGGGGTTAATGCCATAAGGAGTAAAGTCATAAAGCTGCCCGGAAAAATTTACAGGCGAGCCGTGCGTAAGATGCCCTCCGTGTGATAAGTCCATACCCATAACTTTATCGCCCGGCTTTACAAGTACAAAATACACCGCCATATTCGCCTGCGAGCCCGAGTGCGGTTGAACGTTAGCATACTCTGCTCCGAACAGCTCCTTTGCCCTGTCTCTTGCAAGGTTTTCTGCAACATCTACATACTCACATCCGCCGTAGTACCGCTTGCCCGGGTATCCTTCGGCATACTTATTTGTCATCACCGAGCCCATTGCCTCCATTACCTCAATGCTTGTGAAGTTTTCCGAGGCAATCAGCTCAAGCTTGTTATTCTGCCTTTCAAGCTCGTGCCTTAATGCACTGTAGATTTGCGGGTCAAATTCCTGTAAGTTGGACATAAAAATTTTTTTGTGTAATTAAAGGAGTAAAATTTTATCGATAGAAAAAAGCTTATGTTTAATTTTTTAAAAATCTTCCGATGGTTTTAAAAACCAAAGCTCGCCTATTTTAACCGAAGCCCCGAATCTGAAAACGTCATCCTTAATAAGTCCGTTTGAGCTTTTCCCCCGTGTTATATATTTGAAATATAAATCAAGTGCATTATATCTTCCGATCGGAAGCGATAAACCCGCGCTTAATGATATTGAATTTATGTTTTCGTTATTGATTTTCAGATAATCCGCAGTATAGCTTGCCCCAAGTCTGTAGGAAATTCTCTTTAAATAGGAATCCTCAAGTTTTTTCGATGGAGTGTATTCCATACCAAGCCCGGCTCTTAAATTATTTTTAATTTCAGTTGGATGGCTGCCATAATATTTGTAATTATCCCACTGCTGCAAAAGCACGTCGGCTGCAAGTATTAATTTATCATTAAACTCATTTGAAATACCGGCGCCGAATGAGAGCGGAATATCCAGATTCCCTTCGGAAATGCTTAGGGAATCTATATTGTTGACTGAGCGGTTGAATTTACCTGTGATTTCGGAGTCAAACTTTGCCGGGGTAGAAAAATAAACCCCTAAAGTCAGCTTATCAAGCTTCTTGTTATTGAATACCTTTCCAAAGCCATGGAAAATAAGCCCTGTGTTAAAGTATAATCCCCAAATTGTGTTTGAGGTGTAATTTTTGGTGTCGAATAAAGCGGGGTTTGTAAAATCAATAATCAGCGATTTGTTAATGTTTCCGAATGCATAATTAAACTGCGCGCCGAAGCTGAAATGCCTGAATATAATGTATGAGAACCCTAAGCTCAGCCTGTTAAGGCCTCCGTTACCGCTGTATGTTTGGGTGTATTCCTCCCCCTCAATCGAGCTTGAAAACCGGGCATCGTAATTAACAAGGCTGTAGTTATTAAGCCCAAGGTCAAATATCCAGCCGTTACCCTTGTTCAGGGGAATCGACAAGTTAAACCCTTCGAAATTCCCGTATGTTCTTTCTGCATTATTTATTCCGTCAGTCGAGCGGATATTATCCAAACTAAACTTTGAGGAAAATATTGTGCTTTGTATCCTTGTCCATGAAGCAGGGTTTAGTGAATTTGTGTAATCGCCGTAAAGTGCCAGCCCTAAAATCCCCATCGCATCTGTCCTGTTTGAAGCCGAGTAGTTTAAATCGCCCAGCCCGTAAATTGAATACAGCGAGCCGCCGTTTTTATCGACTTGCCCGAATGATGCGGAGGCAAAAGCGAGTACTGCAAATATTAATATTGTTATCTTTGTAAGTAAGTTCATGGCGTAACTCTCGGAGTATATTTGATAATTATTCGCGGGCGCTTATTAGGATCTGCTACCGTTGTATTAAAAAATGTAAATAAATCAAGATTTGTAAACTGGTTTCCTGCTCTAAGCATAATTCCGTAATTTGTTTCTCCTAATAGCCACCGCTGAAACGGCGAAGCCTGAAAACCGGACATAACCCTGATTACATACTGCCCCCCTGAAGGCGAGCCGCTGAAAGAAAAACCGTCTGTAACCAGTCCAGCAGTATCTGAAATATACTGGGCTGCAATGCTGTGAGACGTTTGGTTTGAAAATTTTGAATTTGCCGAATCCAGCGTCAAATAAAGCTGAACGTCATTAATTGTTGCATTGGAAGGGATTTTGCTTAAATCGAACTTCATAGTCTGAACGTAGCTTACCCCTGCCTGAAGGCTGAATGTTTCGGAGCTTGGCGTAATGCTTGCATTAACAAGCGATACTGTTTCCGAGCCGCTTGTGGTTAAAGTATCGGTGTTGTTGTTTTTAGTTACAATTACTGTTAGCTTCGGCCTGACGTTTTCGGAAATTGCACTTAATCCGGAGTAAAATGCTTTAATTACGGTCGATGCAGCAGACGGCGAAAGCACCATGCCATAATTTTTGTTCGGGTACGATGTATCTGCTGCATACTCAAGCCAGTCTTTTACCATTGCTGTATTTAAGCTGATTGTAATTTTCTGTGAATCGGCAGTCGGCGAACCCGTATAGCTGCCTTGAGAAACAGTTCCGAATGTGGAGGAATTTACAGAGTCCAGAGTTATTGCGGAAAAATTTAAGCTTTGGTTAATCTTGAAAACATCAAACGCTATTTGTCCGAGGGAGTCTGATGCAGATACGGGGAAATAATAATTTCTGTAGCTTAAAGTTAGCGTTGCGGAATTAACCGTTGCACTGTCATAATCACCGCTCAGCCCGCCAAATCTAATTAATCCCTTTGAATTATAGCTCCCGTTTATGCCCACCATTAAATTTGATGAAGTTGAAGTGTTAACATATTTTCTTACATTCACTGATGTTACTTGCATTGTATCTATATATGAATCGAACACCCTTACTCCCGTAGTTTCGCCCGGCGGGATAAAATTCAATCCAAGTGAAGAAGGGTCATCGGCACAGCCAATCGTATAAAATGTCACCAGAGTAAATATAATGACTAATATTTTAATTATTATTACAAATTTTCCGCTATTAGTGGGCATTTTTCTCAATATATTTAACGGCATCAAGCAAATTTGATGCAATAAAGTCAATTTTTAAATTTTCATCAAGACATTTCTTGTATGCTATTTTGCCGTATCCGGTCATTACAAGAATGTTTTTTGTTCCAGCCTTTATTCCGCATTTTATATCGGTATAGGCATCGCCGATCATATAAGACTCAGAGAAATCTATGTCATATTTTTTCTGTGCTTCAATAAGCATTCCGATATCGGGCTTTCTTGAATAGTGTTCTTTTTTGTATTGGTCAATAATTCCGTCTTTGTGGTAGGGAGAGAAAAACAAATCGTCAATAAGGGCAGATTTATTTGCCTGAAGCAGCAAATCATACATTTTTTGGTTGATTAGTTGAAAATCCTTTTCGGTAAGAAAACCGCGGGCTATTGCCGATTGATTAGTAATTATAATAACCTTATATCCTAAATTTCGTGCCAGAGCTATTGCATCTGCAGAGCCTTCGATAAGCTCTACCTGTTCAACACTTGTTAAATATCCTAAAGTTTCAGGACTTGAACCGTTAATTTCCTTTAGAATCGTGCCGTCCCTATCTAAAAACAGAGCTTTGGTCAAAATATCATAAATAATTTACGCTTTTTTCATTATTGACCTGTATAAGTCAACGTATTTCCTGGCTGAAACTTCCCAGGAATAATCATAACTCATAGCGATTCTAATCAGCTTTATCCATTCCTCACGGTTTTTGTAAAGCTTTAAAGCGCGTTTTACGGCTTTCATTAATTCGCCGGAATCATATTTATCGAAAACAAAACCATTGCCTGTCCCGTTCTTATACTCGCTGATTGTGTCTGCAAGTCCACCCGTTGCACGAACTATGGGGATTGTTCCGTATTTTAAACTGTACATTTGGTTTAAGCCGCACGGTTCGTATTTCGAGGGCATTAAATACATATCGCTGCCGGCTTCTATTAAATGGGCAAGCTCTTCGGAAAATCCGAAATGAAGCCCGACCTTCTTCGGATTTTTCTTCTTAACGCTTTCAAAAAATTTCTGATATGTTTTATCTCCTGAGCCAAGCAGTATGAAGTAAACATCTTCCTTCATCAATTGGGGCATAATTTGCTGGATAATATCGAAACCCTTTTGGTCGCTTAGCCTTGATATAATCCCTATAACGGGAATTTCAGCATTGAATTCGAGTCCGAATTTTTTACAAAGAGCTTTTTTATTCTCCCGTTTTAACGGAAGTTCCTTTGAAGTGTATCTGAACGGAGTGGTGCTGTCGCGTTCGGGATTCCAAACAGAATAATCAACTCCGTTTAAGATACCGTATAAATCCTTACGTCTCTTTTTTAAAATACCTTCGAAGCCCATTCCGTATTCATGCGTTGTTGCAATTTCATTTGCATAGTTTTCGCTTACAGTTGTTATGGCATCGGAATAAATTAAGGCGGACTTTAAGAAGCTGAATTTGTTATAATACTCAACGCCGTCATCATTCCAAATATTTTCTGGCAGTCCGCTTTTTAAAAAGGACTCGTGCGGGAAAAGTCCCTGAAATGCGATGTTATGAATCGTGAAAACGCTTTTTACGTTTTGCAAAAGGGAATCTTTGGCGTAGATGGTTTTAATATAAGCAGGGATTAAACCAGTCTGCCAGTCATTGCAGTGTATTACGTCCGGCTGCCATCCAAGAAGTCCAAGCACCTGCATTATAGCGCGGTTGAAAAAAATGAAACGCTCGTCGTTATTTGAGTAATCTTTTCCTGTCTTAGCTTCTATGTATGGGCTTTCCTTATTAAAGTATTCGCTGTTTTCAATCAGGAAAACTTGTACCTTTCCCTTGGGCGAAACTATAAATGATGACTTAATATTGCATATTGCTATCTTATTGCCAACGGGAACTTCTATGTTGGTAAGTCTTTTTATTTCATAAATCCTGAGTCTTCTTTCATCTATTGGACCGTATTTTGGAGTAATTATTCTAACAGCGTGACCGGCAGCATTTAACTCTTGCGGCAGTGAGTTCGATACGTCAGCAAGCCCGCCTGTCTTACTATAGGGCGTAACTTCGCTTGTGCAAAAAAGTATGTTCAAGCCTTTGCTCATTCAATTGGTTTTAATTTGTTGTAATTTACAAAATTACGAAAATTTGATTTTAGTGGCAATGAAATTCAATAGCATTAACGCAAAAAGTTTATTTCCATAGTTTTTTTGAACTTTAATTTGATTAATTGTTTACATTAAAATGTTTTTTTAATGTGAGAATTGAGATAAAATAATTTTGACAAAAGAAAAAAATAGACCCCGCTTGTTGCGGAGTCTATTGATGCATGACTTTTTATTTAACTTATCTTCTTTAACTTATCTAGGGAGCGAATCGACACCGGATGCGACTGTTACGCCGTTTTGGGTTGCCTGCCAGTTGAAAGCCCTGTTTTTGCTCCTGCCGAACTTAACATCTATCCAAAGCGGCCTTCCGGTTTGCCCGGGCTGAGTACCCTGACCGTTTTGTCCTGTTTCTATTCCGACCTTCCCCTTCGTTTTATCGGTTGTATTTTCATCCATAACCCAGTTTGAGGGCCATGTGCTGAATCCGGTTATTAATACAGTGGTATCTACCATCTGGATGTGAAAGTCGTTTACAACTGTGTCTCTTGTATTATTGGTTATTTTAAAATAATAACCGCTGTGTGTTCCCTTTACAACCTGAATGCTTATGTTCCTGGTGTTATTATCCATAAATGAACCGCTTGTGTTATCACCAAAGCCAGGTCCTGAAATTATTGAATCTTCACTGCATGCGGAAAATGCGACTGCAAAGATTACGAGAAATGTGAATAAAACTGCATTTAGGTTAATTCTTGAAGCTTTCATTTTTATTTCTCCTTTCATTAAGCTTAAAGCTTAATTTTAATTTGTTATTACAAAGTTATTTTAATTGCTTATGATGTTGTGACAAAAACCTGACAAATTGTAAAAAACACTAAGATTTGAGTATTTTGATTAATTATTGAGCTTTTATGTTAGCTGGACTAACAATTATATTTGTAAATGAACCTGCTAATTGAAAATGCACGCCAGATTATAACCTGCCATTCAAGGGGTTACAGATTCAAAGCCGGCAAATTCCAGTCTGAAATCGGCTTAATTGAAAACTCAAGCATTTATATTGAAAACGGCAGAATCAAGTGGCTGGGGAAGAAAATCCCTCAATTCGTTATAAAATCCAACTTTCGGAAAATCGATGCAGGAAGTAAAATTGTTCTGCCGGGTTTTATTGATTCCCACACACATCTTGTTTTTGCGGGTGACCGAGCTAATGAGTTTTCGATGCGCATCAAGGGAAAATCGTATGAAGAAATTGCAAACGCAGGCGGAGGAATAATAAGCACTGTCAAGGCTGTCAGAAAAACCTCAAAGAAAGGACTTTTAAAGCTTGCAAAAGAAAGATTAAATTCATCAATTAGCTTTGGAGTTACAACTATAGAGGCAAAATCAGGTTACGGACTTGATACCGAAAATGAAATCAAGATGCTCGAAGTAATAAACGAGCTTAACCAGCAGTCACCAATTGATGTTTACGCTACATTTTTAGGCGCCCACGCTTTTCCAAAAAATAAAACAAAAGAAGAATACATCGATGAGATTTTGTTCAGCATGATTCCACTTGCTGCAAAGCGAAACCTTGCGACGTTTATAGATGTTTTTTGCGAGAAAAATTACTTTTCTGCTGATGAGACAGTGAAAATTTTCATGCAGGGAATTAACTTCGGGCTTGTGCCGAAGCTGCATACAAACCAGTTTAATTCAATCGGCGGAATTGAAGCTGCTGTTAATTACGATGCAATATCGGTTGACCATCTTGAAGTTATGACCGAAAAGGATATTGGAAGTTTAAAAGGGGGAGGTTCAATCGCCTGCTTACTTCCATCGGTGTCATATTTTCTGGATATCCCCTACGCTCCCGCAAAGAAACTTACCGAAAACAGGATCCCCGTGGCACTGGCAACTGATTTTAATCCCGGAAGCGCTATGAGCGAAAACATACAGCTGGTTATGAGTCTTGCCGTTCAAAAGCTGAAAATGAACATTGAAGAAACAATTAACGCAGTAACGCTTAATGCTGCTGCGGCTTTGGGAATCTCCCATAATGTTGGAAGCATTGAAACAGGCAAGCAGGGTGATTTGCTTATTTTTGATGTGCCCGATTATAAGCACCTCCTATATCACTTTGGAGTTAATACCTTAAATACAGTAATTAAAAAAGGAAAAATTATAATGAAACTTTGAAAATTATTCCTTAAATTACTTTTAACAACAATAATTAAAATTATTTAAATGAATAACTTTCACTAAATGAAAAAACTTTTTTTTTATTGCGCCCTCGTAATATTAATATGCCCCCTGAATGTTTTTGCTCAGGCACCGGTTGTAACATCATTCTCTCCCTTAAGACAGGTTTTAAACGCTCCGAGAAACACTCAAATTAATGTTGATTTTAACACTGCACTCAATCCGCAGACGGTGAATGATTCTACATTCAGGGTCTTCGGAAGGCAGCTCGGTCCAATTCCCGGTTTGCTTCAGCTTCAAAACGGGAACACGCGGATTGTTTTTACTCCCTCTTCCCAATTTCTTGCGGGTGAGTGGGTAACAGTGGCTCTTTCAAAAGGAATTAAAAGTCAGAATAACGTCCCGATGAATACCGGTTTTAACTGGAATTTCTGGACTAAAGCAGATAAGGGAACATTAAACCAAACGCTGATTTCAACAATTCAGGTAAGAAGACCAGCCGAAGGGCTCATTCAGTGCTACGGAGCACTAGGCATGGATTTGAATGATGATGGAAAAACCGACCTAGCAATAGTGAATGAAATTTCCCGCGATTTCAGGATTTTTCTCAATAACGGAACTAACTTTGATACAATCTTTGCAATACACACTGTGCCGTCGGGCTCGTTTCCAAGTCCAAGCGAGGCGGCTGATTTTAACCATGACGGGAAAGTTGATATTGTGATTGGAAATGCCGGCAATAATATTTTAAGCTTATTCATTGCCTCAGGAGGAGCCAACTTTTTGCCTGGAGTCTCTTACAACGCAGGCAGTCTCGTAAGAGGACTCGGAATTATTGATTTGGACGGTGACGGGTATGATGACATCGTAACTGCAAACCGCGGAGGGAATAATATCTCGCTTTTCAGAAATAATGGCAACGGGACATTTAATTCTCCCGTAAATATTAATACAGTCGGAACAAGCGAGACTGCAATAATGATAACGGATGCTAACAATGATGGCATCCAGGATGCTTTTATCGGGTGTTTCGGCAGCAATGAAATTGTCCTTATGCTTGGAGATGGTAACGGAAGCTTTACCTTTTCAAGCAGGTCGGGTTTGACAGGCAGCCCATGGGCAATAGCAATTGGTGATATTAACGGTGACGGCAACGCAGATGTTGCAGCAGCGCTTTCCAATATAGATAGAATTGGCGTTATATTTGGAAACGGCTCGGGCGGTTTGGGAAGCGTAACTACTTATACATCAGGCGATTTTCCTCTGGCTATTGATATCGGCGATGTTGACGGTGATAACGACCTTGATTTAATCTCAAGCAATTACGGCAGCGGTGAGTTTAAAGTGTACGAAAATTTCGGAAACGGAACATTTTCAAATAACCCAATAACTTTGCCCGCATCGAAAGCAGGTTCATGCATTACTGTTCACGACCGTGATAATGACGGTGACCTTGACCTTGCCGGTATCGATGAAGTAGATGACCTTTTATTTATTTTTGACAATAACACCTCAATCGGGATTCCGATAACGTCAACCGAAATCCCTAAAGATTATAAACTTCATCAAAATTTTCCTAATCCGTTTAATCCGGTTACTAAAATAAGCTTTGAAATTCCAGAATTAAAGTTTGCTGAGCTCAAGGTTTATAACGCACTTGGAGCGCTCGTTGAAACTCTTGTTAGCGAGGAATTAAAACCGGGAATTTATGAAGTTATCTTTGACAGGAGCAATCTGCCAAGTGGAGTGTATTTTTACATTTTAAATGCCGGTAAATTTTTTCAGGCAAGAAAGATGATAGTACTTAAGTAAATGGCCGTGAAGCATTTCTAAGAATTTGAAAGATCTAATTGTGTAATCATTAAATCAGGTGTGCCAGGGTTAAAAATTCACAGTTCGGGAGTTTCATAAAAACCAGTGCAATTATTTTCTGGGGCTTATTGTCTTTTGGCGGGAGCTTATTACGTAAGCAGTAATAATTACTGTTCCCAAAACTACAAAGCTAAAGTATAAGCCTATAAGCAATAGAAATATTACTGAATTATCCTTTATGATTTCTTTTTGCCTTTTGATTATATATTCAAATCTCTGACTTAAGCTTTTCTTTTTCCTTTCCTTGAGTGTATGCTTTTTTTCCGTAAATGTTGACTTGTTGTAGGCAATTTGGTTTTCATCAAGTATATCAATCAGCTCGTCGATATGAATTGCGTAATTCAGCGAATCACTGTAGAAAAAAGTGTTTACCCCGATAACTTGTCCAAAGCGGTTTAAAAGCGGTCCCCCGCTGTTTCCCGGTTTTATCATGGCAGTGTGCTGTATCACAAGTGCTTCGTGAATGTAATTTTTTTCGTTATCATAATACCAGCTGTCATCGTCAATTTTTCTGACCCGCCCCTTTGTGATATGAAAGTAATCGACATTCATATCTTCATCGGTGGGATTACCGATTGAATAAACTTCATCGTTCCTGCTGATTTTTCCGTTACCGTAGAGCTCAAGCGAGTAATCGCATTCGCCGGATATTTCAACAATTGCAAGGTCAGTTAATTTGTTTTCTTCTAATATTTTTTTAACTTTAAACGTTCTGTCGTCTCTCATTTCAATTTTAGCGCTTCTTAAATCAAGGTCTTCGGTAACATGAAAGTTGGTGACGAAAGTTTTGGGGCTGATAAAAAAACCACTCGCCACAGCGCCGGATTTATCGGTTATTAAACCAATAGCTGCAACAGTTTTATTGTAAACCTCAACGTTTTCCTGCGCCAAAGAAAAATGCGCAAGAAATATGAATATTATTATGCTTCTTAAATGTTTTACCACAAGCAATTAAGATAAATATATAAATTAAACCGTGCCATAACCTAAGTTAGTGACGTAGAATAAATTTTAATTTTTTCAGTCTGTAATCGTGAAAATTCCTATAAGATTTAACTTGAGGCTTGGTAAATTTGTTTCCTTTATCAATTATTTTACAATGACCATTTTTTTGCTCTCTTTAAAATCTCTTGCAATGATGGTGTAGAAATAAACCCCTGAAGGAAATCCCGAGGAATTAAATTGAGCTGTATGAAAGCCGGCAATAAAATCTGTATTTACGATTGTAGCCACTTCTCTTCCGAGAATATCATATAACTTGATGCTTACAAATGAACTATACGGCAAACCGAATTTAATTCTGGTAGACGGGTTAAAAGGATTGGGATAATTCTGCGATAGCGAATAATTTAAAGGGATGTCATTTGTTCCGGGACCAATTGTTTGCGGACCACTCCAGTTGTCTTTAAATGCCCGGTATGTGAAAATTCCCTGCGGCAGGGACATTTCCAGCGCGATTTTACCGTCGGGGGTTACCTCTGTTATTGTAGGATTAGCGGCGCCCCAGGAAATAAGAGTATTTCCATTGCTCAGTCTTTGCGCAAAGCCCATTGCGGGGCCAAAGATAGCGGGGTTATTCCTATACTGCCATGAAAGGGTTGCCGTCAAATTTTGTTCATCTAAAGTGTATTCAACTGCGCGGGAGTAAGGAGGCGTATGATTATTCCCATTATCATACAAAATAATATTTCCGTTTTGCAATCTCCTGATTCCGTGCTGATAAGAGAATCTAACGCTGTCATTAATAAAAGTGAACTGATTATTCCTGCCTCCTAATCGCCATATGACATCGCCGGTAATGCGGTTAATTTTTGTAATTTCATCCAGATGCCTTGATGAAATTAGTATATTGCCATCAAAATCACGGTCAATTGCATTACCGTGAACGTAGTCTATAACCGAATCCAAAAGATTCACGTAAATGGGGTCTGTAATTTGAAAGTGATCCCAGCTTCTCCACTGAAATACAACGTTCTTGTTAACATCAAGCTCCTGTATAATCAACCCTATAACAATTGCATTTGGATTGCCCCCTTGGACAATCTTGCTCATGTCCACCGGTTGAGAGTCATAGCTCATTAAAAGTGAGTGTCCGTTATCAAGAATTATCAATTCGTGTACATCTGTTGTATAGCCATTGCCGCAAACATACTGGTCAATTGTATTGTAATTTACATCTGATTCATAAAAAACGGAATCAAGACCATGATAATACGTTAAATTTCCATTAGGTTGTTTTTTGAAGTCCAATGCAGATGCGTTTTTCTGTATTGCAACATAAGGTATGCCGGTGTTTTCAGAAATTATTAAATATGGTATGTTTTGAGTATTTGGATTAAATGGGAAATTGCTCAGGAAGGTTTGACCCGGCATGGGATTATTTGATATAGTAACGTTCAAATAAGGCGGGTCCAAAGGTGAATTTGAATTCAGATTCCCGATATATTTTCGAACCTCAGCAAGTTCGTCTTCGATACTCTTCGTAGGACCCCTATAGATTTTTTTCTTTTGGGTATTGAAAGAAAATGAGAATTGTTCAACTTCTGCTCCTAAAGAAGTTTTTATACCCTTATTAAGTTTAATATACACTCTTTCATTGAATTCAAAAGACCTAAATGGCTTGAACAATATTCGATTTTGACCCGATATAAATAAAATTTCGCCTTCGTGTAAACCGCTTTTCTCGCCGCGGACTGAAATTATTGTCGAAGTTAAAGTCCTTTCGTCCAATTCGCTTTTAAAGCCAATGACTATCCCATTGTTAACGCTAACATATTTTGCATTAGGTACCGGGTCCGAGTAAATAACGAGCGGTTTAGAATCAATATATAATGTAAATAAAAACAGGAAAATAAAAGAGCAATAGAATTTTTTCATAAATGTTATAGGTTGAAAATGTTTATTATTTAATCAGTAAGTTTATGAATTTTTAATAAATATTCAAGTAGAATAATTGTAAAATATTAATATAGAGTACTATTTTTTTATAGGGTTATAAGTTACATTATAGGGGTGAATGAATGTTCAATAAATACGTGTAAAGAAGCAGGTTTTCAAATTTAATTCCTGACATTAAAAACATTCTATTTACCCATGTACTTTTTCGAGGCTGCTGAACTTATCCCAAAACCAGCCTGTGCAGCTGACCCAGGCATCGCACAATTTTTTAGCCGATTATTTCAAAACCCGTATATTTGTGCAGAACTTTGGGAACAACTATTTTCCCTTCTGGCGTCTGGTTTGATTCAATTAACGAAACATACAGCCTTGATGTTGCCAGCCCGCTTCCGTTTAGTATGTGGACGAACTCGGTTTTCTTGTCGCGCTTAACTCTAATCATCCCTCTGCGTGACTGGAAATCGGTGCAGTTGCTTACACTCGACGCCTCAAGCCATTTGTTTTCTGCCGGTGACCATACTTCAATGTCATACTGTTTTGCTGAGGCAAAACCTATATCTCCTGTGCAAAGGTTTACTACCCTGTAGTGAATGTTTAACTGCTCTAAAATACCGCAGGCGTGGTTTAGCATTTCCTCCATTTGCGGGAATGAATCTTCCGGCAGGCAGAAGTTTATTAATTCAACTTTGTTGAATTGATGAACGCGCAGAAATCCCTTTGTTTCTTTTCCATAACTTCCTGCCTCGCGCCTGAAACAAGCGGTGTAGCCGCAGTATTTTAAAGGAAGGTCATTGGGATTTAATATTTCATCGCGGTGAATGTTTACAATCGGCACCTCTGCTGTGGGGATAGCAAACAAGTCATCCGGCTGGGTTTTATACATATCTTCCTCAAACTTCGGCACTTTTTCAGCCGCTTCCATAGAAGCCCTGTTTACAAGAAAAGGCATAAAGACTTCCGTGTATCCGTTTTGTTTGTGGCTATCGAGCATAAAGTTAATGAGCGCTCTTTCAAGCATTGCGCCTTTGCCCTTGTAAAACGGAAAACCGCTTCCTGTTATTTTTGCCCCTATGCCGAAATCAAGAATATCAAGCTTTTTGCCAAGCGTAACATGGTCTGAATATTTAAAATCACCGTTTGGCTTTTCACCCCAGATTTTGAACTGAACATTATCCTCCGGTGATTTGCCAAGCGGGACTGAATCATCTGAAATGTTCGGAATATCAATTAATATTTTGTCTATTTCTTTTTCAGTTTCGGCAAGTTTTTCATCAATTGCTTTTATATCATCTGAAACTTTTTTCATATTTGCAATTTTGTCCTCAGTATTTTTCCCTTCCTTCTTCAATACAGAAATTTCCTGCGAGACTCTATTGCGCAAGCTCTTAAGCTTCTCGCCCTCGACGATTAATTCTCTGCGTTTAACATCAAGCAATAGGATTCTATCTACATAATCAGTTTTATCGCCTCTTGCAGTGATTTTCTGTTTAATTAAATCCGGATTTTCCCTTATTAATTTTATATCAATCATATTTTTATAATATAATTTTCATAATCCCAGCAGTGATTTCAGCAGATACAGCCCGTCGGTAACATTCAGCGGCTTAATATTCAAATCTGTTTCCGCCTTTAATAGAATAAAGCTTGAATTCATAGGTCTTGCTGCTGCCTGGTTTAAGTCTGATGTCTTAATTGGCATTATCAGGTTTTCATCAAATCCGAAAATGTTTGCCAGCCTTACGGCAAACTCATAGCGGCTTAAATATTCGCTTCCGCAAATATGGTAAATGCCTGATTTATCCAAATCGACTATTTTTAAAATTCCCCACGCCAAATCGTCGGATATAGTCGGCATTCCAAACTGGTCATCGACTATTTTCACAAGCAGTCTTTTTTCAAGCGAATCGATGAGCCAAAGTGCAAAATTAGGGCGAATGTTTTTGCCTGAGCCGTAGAGTATCATTGTTCTTACAATCGAGCAGTTTATACCGCTGGTTATAAGTGCGTTTTCGCTTGCAAGCTTGCTCTTGCCGTAATAGCTTAACGGGTTCGGCTTTGAATTTTCATCATAATTTCCTGTTCTGCCGTCAAAAACATAATCGGTTGAAATATGAATGACTTTTGATGAATTAATTCTTGAAGCTATTATAAAATTTTTAACCGCATCAACGTTAACTCTCCAACTTAGCTCACGTTCGGTTTCACAGCCGTCAACATTTGTATAGGCGGCGGTATTGATTATAATTTGAGGGTTAAATTTTTTAACCGCTTCCTTAACATCTTCCTTCTTAGTAATATCCATTTGAAAGTAATCAAAACCTCTTGAATCTTCAGCTTTGTCGTGAAGGTCACTCAGAATCAGCTTATGCTCGCTCTCGTTTCTAAAAACTTCAATAACTTTTTGCCCGAGTAGTCCATTAGCACCAGTGAGAAATATTTTCTTAGGCTCCTTCATTTAACTTTCCCAGTTCCTCAACACCGTTTAATTTAACATTTAAACCTGCCATTTTATTTGCAAAAACCAGTGAGTCCTTAAAATTGAAATTATTTATTATGTTTCTAAAAAAGAAAGCCGATGCAAAAACATCGCCGCAGCCGGTGGAATCAGCAAAATTATTGTTCTCGATTGACGAGCCATTAGTTTTTCTAATGTTGAAAACATTTCCATTTTTACTTTTCTTTTCCGTCTCATAAAGACTTGCTCCCTGTTTACCCTTTGTAACAACAATTGATTTTACATTACATCTATTTAGGATATCGCGGGTGGTTTGCTCTTCAGAAAGATTATCCCCGGTTAAAACTTCAATTTCCGATTCATTCATTTGCAAGCTATCGCATAAGCTGCACCACTCAAACCAGTTTGAAACTTGAAACTGCTTCCTTGTTCCGTTAGGAAGTGTTTTCATTACAAGATTATGCAAATCCATATGGATGTATTTATTAAAATTTCCCTGATTTTTTTGAAAACATCTAACTTAATATCTGTTCCTGATACCATGTTAATTAAAATTCCGCCAAGCCAGCCAAGTGTCTCTTTAGCTTGACTGAATTCAACAGGCAAAGTCGGCTCTGTTGAACTCTCCTCTCTGTCATAAGTTTTTTTTTCTGATGTACTTATAACTGAAGCACTTTCTTTATAATACAGGTTTACTACACGGGTTTTATGATGAGATTTGTATATGAAATCCGTTTTAATGTTTCTGAACCTGTTCAAAAAGGCAGTTACATTTTCATATTCATCTTCGCCTAGATTCATTACCGGATACACGTCCGCTTGTCCATCTGAAATCACCGCTAACGAAACAACAGAATATAAAATCCCGCCAAACTGTTTTTCATGTGAGGTTCCACGCCGGTGAATATAATCAATACACGGCTCCCCAATTACACCGAGTTTCAAAACCGTCTTAACTGAAGTAATTTAATTAAAATAAAGAACAAATATACAAATTCGCCTGACCTTATTATAGTCAAAGACTTTACCTATGCAGAGACAATTCATGAATTGTCTCTGCCATGTTTTTTGTTTACTTTTGAAGATGAATTTTTTAGTTTATGTGCTGTTTATAATTCTGGAAAAAGTCATACCGCTTTTTCCTTTATCATTTTTGCATTTTATTGTCAGACTAAAAGGACATTTATTCTATTATTTGGTTCCTATCAGGAAAAAAACGGCTTTTTACAACCTTAAGCTTGCTTTCCCAGATAAAACAAAAAGAGAAATCTCAAAAATTATTAAAGGGTGTTATGTAAACGTTCTAACAGTTATAGCTGAGTTTTTTTATATGAAAAAATTCAGCAGAGATGATTTATTCAGGATAATTAAGATGACTAATATTGAGCTGATACATGAAAAGCTAAAGCTGGGCAAGGGAATTATTTTAATTAGCGCACATTACGGTAACTGGGAACTTACCGCTTATGGCGTGAGCCAAATGTTCAATAAACCTTTTAACGTAATAGTTAAAGAGCAGGCTAATAAGAAAATAGATGAAAGGATAAATATGATTCGTTCTGGTAAAGGAAACAGCATGATTGATATGAAGGATGCACGGGCGGTTTTGTCTTTACTGAAAGAAAATAAAATTGCTGCTATGCTCGGCGACCAATCAGCTCCAGTTGAAAATGTGAAAGTGAATTTTTTCGTTAAAGATGTTCCAACATTTGAAGGAGCAGCAAGATTTGCTATAAAAACAGGGGCCGCCGTTTTATTTGGTGTTTCCCAAAGAAATAAGGATAATACTTACTCACTTACACTTCATGACATCGATACAACCAAATATAAGGGTTCGACGGAAGAAAATATCAAAGCTCTCACACAGGAGCACGTTGAACTGCTTATTGAATATATTAAACAAAGACCTGACCACTGGCTTTGGTTTCACAGAAGATTTAAACACTTAAAGCAATTTGATTAAGAAAGATAAAATATTAGTGATTCAAACGGCTTTTTTGGGAGATGTTATCCTTGCACTCCCGGTTGTGCAGACATTGAAGCGACAATTGCCGGAAGCCAAAATTGATTTTTTATGCATCCCAAACACTGCACCGGTTCTTGAAAACCATGCTGATATAAAAAAAATCATCCCCTATGACAAAAAAGGAGCCGATAAGCTCGATAAATTCATCGAAGTCTTATCCGAAATCCGTGAAAATGAATACGATGTTGTAATTTGCCCCCACCGCTCATTCCGAAGCGCAATGTTAACGTATTACTCTGAGGCAAAAGCAAGGGCAGGGTTCAATAGAAACTCACTTTCATTTTTGCTAACACAAAAAATTAAATATGAGCAAAATAAGCATGAGATATACCGCAATCTTGAGCTTGTAAAAGCAGTTTTGGGAAAGGAATATGATGAAAATAAAATATCTTTAAAGCCCAGGCTTTATCCTTCAAATAACGATGTAAATTTTGTCCATCAACTCTTTAACAGGTCGAATTTAATTGCCTTCGCTCCATGTTCACGTTGGTTTACAAAGCAATTAACCATAGGAAAGTCAAAGGAAATTATTCAAGGATTAATTAACGAAGGATATAACATTGCGCTAATAGGAGGAAAAGAAGATGAAACTTATAGTAAAACTCTTGAAAACCAAATTAATGATGATTCCCTTCTCAACCTAAGCGGTAAGCTTTCGCCCTTGCAGTCATTTGTTGTTATATCGAAATCGAAAGCACTGATAACAGTGGACTCTGCGGCGCAGCATTTGGGCGCTGCAAGCAATACCTCTATTATTCTGATTTACGGCTCAACGAACAGCTCATTTGGTTTCTATCCCCTTACATCAAAACATATTATAATAGAAAATAACTCACTAAACTGCAGGCCATGCACTGACCATGGACGTAATAAATGCCCTTTAGGACATTTTAAATGTATTGAGGATTTGAAAACAGGAAAAATCATTACTGAACTGCATAAAATCACACCTTAAGTTCCGGCTTCAGGTACTTTGCCGTATGAGAAATCTCAATGTATTTCTTAACAAGTTCTTCAGGTGTTCCTTCGGCAATAATTCTCCCCCCAGCGTCGCCTCCTTCGGGTCCTAAATCAATAATCCAATCGGCTGTTTTAATTACATCGAGATTGTGCTCAATTACAATTACTGTGTTTCCTTTATCGGCAAGCTGGTTCAGGACTTTAAGAAGCATTTTTATGTCTTCAAAATGCAGTCCGGTCGTCGGTTCATCGAGAATGTAAATCGTTTTGCCTGTTTGAACTTTGGAAAGCTCTGTTGAAAGCTTCACTCTCTGTGCCTCCCCGCCAGAAAGTGTTACAGCCGACTGTCCAAGTCTTATATAACCCAATCCAACATCATACAACGTCTGAAGCTTTCTTTTTAGCGAAGGGATTGCTTCAAAAAAACCAACGGCTTCCTCAACTGTCATTTCAAGAACATCCGATATATTTTTGCCTTTATAACGGACTTCAAGTGTTTCACGGTTGTATCTTTTGCCTCTGCAAACATCGCACGTCACATAAACATCAGGCAGAAAGTTCATTTCAATCCTTTTAAGTCCCCCGCCCTCGCAAGCTTCGCATCTGCCACCCTTAACATTAAAGCTGAATCTCCCGACCTTGTATCCTCTTATTTTTGCTTCGGGAAGAGCTGCGAATAAATCTCTTATAAAAGTAAATAAACCAGTGTATGTAGCCGGATTGCTTCGAGGGGTTCTTCCAATGGGTGACTGGTCGACCTCAATAACTTTATTGATATTTTTTAACCCCTCGATTGATTCGTACGTAAGCGGGGGCTCGGGAGTTTTAAAGAATTTTCGTGAAAGAACCCTGTAAAATGTCTCGTTTATGATTGATGATTTGCCTGAGCCGCTGACTCCTGTTACGCAAATAAACTTTCCAAGCGGCATTTCAAGGCTGACATTTTTCAGATTATTACCTTTGGCACCTTTTAAAACAATCTTCTTTCCGTTTCCTTTGCGCCTTTTCTTCGGCACTTCAATCGATTTCTTGCCGGTAAGGTAAAGAGAAGTTATTGAATTCCCATTTAAGCCCTCCGGCTTGCCGAATGCAACAACATTGCCTCCGTGTTCACCCGCCCCGGGGCCTAAATCGACGAGGTAATCCGCTTCACAAATCATTTGCTTATCATGCTCTACAACAATTACTGTATTTCCTATATTTCTGAGATTTTTAAGTGAATTAATTAACAAAGTATTGTCCCGCTGGTGCAAACCGATACTCGGCTCGTCCAGAATATATAAAACTCCCCTTAGCTGAGAGCCGATTTGTGTTGCAAGCTTTATTCTCTGCGCTTCGCCGCCGGAAAGAGTGCGTGCATTCCTGTCAAGTGTCAAATAATCAAGCCCTACATTCAGCAGAAAATCTAGCCTCATTTTAATTTCCTTTAGTATTTGCCTAGATATAATATGATGTCGTTCGTTAAACCTAAGCTCATCAAAGAAAGACCGTGCTTTGTTTATCGATAATTGAGAAATATCAAAAATGTTTTTCTCCCCGTCTTTTGAATCAATCGACACAGCGAGACTCGTTTGCTTCAGCTTCCCGCCATTGCAGTTGCCGCAAATGTTAGAGGTCATAAAGCTCTCAGCCCAGTTTGAAATATATTCCGATGTTTGATTTCTGTAGTAATCGAGTATAATTTTCTTGACACCTGCGAACCTGTGGCTGTAATGCCTTTGTATTCCACGAGAGTCAGTATACTGGTAATCCCGTTTTACCTTATCACCGTTCAGGATAATATCCATCTCCTCTTTATCAAGTTTATTTAAAAGTGTATCAAAGTCATAACCCCATGACTCGATTAGCTGCCTTAAAACAGAAAATGTCCAGTTGCTTCTGGGCTTTCCAAGCGGGGCAATTCCTCCCTCGTTTATCGATAAATCTAAATCGGTTATTATTAATCTGTCGTCAAGCTCCTTTCTGGCACCGAGCCCGAGACACTCCGGACACCAGCCGTAAGGTGAGTTAAAAGAAAATGAATTCGGCGCGGGCTCGTCAAACCCAATTCCGCAATCAGGGCATGCAAGCTTTTCGCTGAAAAGCTTATCGCCTGATGAATCGTCATCGCTTTCATTTATTATCACAATCCCCCCGCCAAAGCGCAGCGCTGTTTCAATCGATTCGGCCAATCTTACGGAAGTGGCTTTGGTAATCATTATCCTGTCAACGACTATCTCTATATCGTGAATCTTATACCTGTCAAGCTTCATCTTGGGCACAATTTCACGAATTTGCTTATCCGCCCTTACTTTTGTAAATCCATCCTTTTCTATTTCCTCAAAAAGCTCTCGGTAATGACCCTTACGCCCTTTAATAACAGGTGCAAGAATGTTTATCCTTTTGCCGTCATGGTTTTCTTTTATATGCTCTATAATCTGTCCTATGGTCTGCCTCTGAACGGGTTTTCCGCAGTTTGTGCAGTGCTGAATTCCGCATTTTGCAAAAAGAAGGCGAAGGTAGTCGTAAATTTCGGTGACGGTACCGACTGTTGAACGAGGGTTGTGCGAAATCGTCTTCTGTTCAATTGAAATCGATGGCGAGAGTCCTTCTATTTTATCCACATCAGGGCGTTCAATACCTCCGATGAACTGCCTGGCATAAGCCGAAAGTGTTTCTACAAACCGCCTTTGCCCTTCTGCGTAAATTGTATCAAATGCAAGCGATGACTTCCCTGAGCCTGAGATTCCTGTAATAACCACAAACTTATTGCGCGGAATTTCTAAGTCAATGTTTTTAAGGTTGTGGACTCTGGCGCCCTGTATGGATATTTTATCTAACAAAGTTTTTACAAATTAAGAAGACAGGAAATTTAAGGTAAAATTTTCGAATATAAAATGTATAAAACCGGTAAGGAGGGTGATTCATACTGTTATGTGAAATCAATGAATAATGAAAAATCCCGCGCTTTTGCACGGGATTACATCCTGCCTATCAGGCAGGGGGGTAATTATCTTTAATTACTTACATAGGTTATAATGCCTTCAACAAGAAACGGCAGTATAAATAACATTATTATACCTAAAACGATTAAGCTTTCCATTTTATTAACCTCCTTTAGGTTATTTTAAAAAACTTTTTTTATTTTCAAAATTTATATTTTCTGAAATCATCAATGAAAACCGAAAATGCCAGCATTAATAAAGCAGTTATTGAAAGTTCTGTCATTATTGTTATCCTTACAATTAAATTACTTAACCAAAATCATTCGTTTAATGTTGTTAAAACTTCCGGCATTGAGTCTGTAAAAATAAACTCCGCTTGAAAGATTTATTGCATTAAATGTAACACTGTGGGAACCGGGGTTTTGAAAACCGCTTACAAGAGTCTGAACTTCCTTGCCGAGCAAATCATATACTTTAAGCTCAACATGTGAAGAATTTGCTATTGAATACTCAATCACAGTGCTTGGATTAAACGGATTGGGATAGTTCTGCTGCAAACTGAACTTATTTGGAGTATTAATTTCCGTGCCAGACGCGTCTTCTTCAAAAGCAAGCTCAAGCGCACCTGCTCCCGGATTTACAATCGGAAGCTCGATATATGAATTTGCATTTAAGAATACCTCGTGGTTGCCTTTTTTCATCACCGGAAGAACAAAGGGATTAGTTTCAAAGAAAGTATAATCGGTATGCGCTCTGTCTAAATTGGTAATAAGAAGCATTATTTTGCTTCCGGCTTTAAAGCGGTGTGAATGCGCCTGTCCTTTAAAAGCTGCTGTCCTTCTTGAGTTTCTTGTATAATTTCTGTCTGTAAAATTAGCCCTGTTTATGAATCTGACCGTTCCGTTTTGCAGAACTTCGTAAACCTGAAAATTAAGCTGAACAAAATCTCTTGCGCTTGATTTGTAATCAACCTTAACCGCAGGGGTTCCGGTCCATTCCAAATCAGTTGTGAGCGGATTTGAAACAAACTTTAATGTATCAACTTTAAATTTATTTATGAAATCCGCTCCTTTGAATTCATCATAAACTGCATCCTGCAGAGTGTAGTTATCGTTAACTGTGTTTTTAAGCGTTTGCTTTGAGCCTCCGCCCTGCGGGCTTGTTCTCAGCTTTTCGTTTTTCCCGAGATATAATTTTAATCCCGTTGAAATGTTTCTTAAAAGCACTGTTGAGCTGTCATGCGCAAAGGAAAACCATTTATTATTAACAACGGGAAACATTGTTGAAGCATATTGGTATTTTGCCTGGTCTAATACCGGTGTATGAATTCCCCACAGCCATTCGAAGAACCAATTGTTGAACCATTCCATATGCCATATGTCTTCTGTAGGTGAATGATCGCCGCCGTGACCCTGGACTGCACCCATGTATGAACTCATCGGTGACGTGACTTTATCGATATACTGGAGCCATCCGTTTGCGTTGAAAAATTTATCCTGCCATGAAACTTCGATTAGAACCGGGACTTGAATGCTGTTAAGCGATGTATAATAATCTCTGCTGATGGGAAGATAATGAGCAAGGCTATCCCAGTATTGCTTGTTATCTGCGTAAATCCAGTCGCTCATTCTGCTTACAGTTGAGTTATACCTTGCTGTATCGGAGGTATATTCGATAGTCCATAATAATGTCATTTTAATGCTTCCGTTTTCAATCCAGCTTGAAGCAAAATCAGGCGGTGCAACAGAATTAATAATAGCAGCGACCTGCATTCCCCTTGTTGCAGCAATCATTGGCAGGGCTCCGCCTTGTGAGCCGCCCATAATTAAAATTTTGCTGGGATTAGAGCCGCTGGAGGAATCGGACTTAATCCACGATACGATTTCGATTAAATCATCCGCTTCAATTGTGCTGATTAAGTTAGATAAACCGCCGGAAAGACCCTGCCCCCTGACGCTGAATGTCATTGTATAATAACCATACTGCGCCTGAAGTCGGCAGAATTCTGAAAGGGTTTCTTTATTATCTCCGTACCCGTGAACCATGATAACGGTCGGCCAGCCGCCTGAAGGGGCAGAATTTAACGGAACCCACTTGAGGCAGTCGATAATAACGCCGTCACGCATTGTTATCCTGAAATTTGTTCTTGCAACCGAATCAACGGGATTATCTCCGTAAGGCGGGAGCAAAAAAGAAGGCTTCCATGAATTGAGCCCAGCAGGCTTGTGAAGGGTTCCTTGGGCTAATACGCCGCAATTAAACGTAAATAAAAAAAGAAGCAACCATAAACACAATATCAATTGCTTCCGTCCATTTAGGGTCTTCATAGCGTTCATCTGTAAATGATGTCCTTTTCGAAAAGATTTTAATTAACAATTAAAAAATTTTCTGCTATAAATTCCCTACTTAATTAGTGATACAAAAATAACAGCAAGGGGGTTTCCAAAACAATTGGGCAAACACAGTAAATATAAAAATAACTTTTAACCTTAAACGTAACCTGAACACTTGATAATTTTTTAGGCCAATATCGTTCACGTTATTCCGTTAGAAGAATTTTTCATTTTAGAAAAAAAAAGTCTTCCTATCAAGTATAGAAAGACTTTTTTAAAATTAAATATTTTAAATTGATTCTACATTATTAAAATTGGATTCTCATAATTTTAATTATGCGCTTTTATATGTTCTTATCCCCTCGACGATATACGGCAGGATTGCAAATGAAAGTACTGCAATCAATATTAAGTTTACCAATTTACTTTTCTCCTTTCCTTTATTTTTTATTTATATAATTAACTTTTCTCTTAGTTTAAAACTTATTTAATTCTTAAGCGTAATCTTTTTAACCTCGGAATAATTTCCGATTGAAAGCATATAAAAATAAACGCCGTCATTTAGATTTGAATCAGCTAAGCTTATTTTATGAGTGCCCGCTTGCTGTATTTCATTTACTAAAACCTGCAGTTCTCTTCCGATGTTGTCGAACAATTTTATTTCAACTTCCATCGGAACCGGAATCGAATAGCTGATAAATGTATTGGCATTGAAAGGAACCGGATTGCTTAGGATAACTTCATATCCTATTTGGGATGAAGGAATCGTATAAGCGGCAGCGTTTGGATTTCCGTGTTTGCTTACGGGATGCTGCGAATATAGGTCAGCGTTTAAAAATAAAAAAAGAAGCATTGATAATAAAACCGTCAATTGCTTCTCGATTTTCAGGGTTTTTATAGCTTTCATTTTAATACATTCCTTTCAAAAGATTTTTTAAAAATCTTCTGCTATAAAAATCCCTACGTAATTAGTGATACAAAGATAGCCCTCCGGCGAACCCTAAAACAATCGTGGCGAGGCAGTAAATCTGAAATTACACTTTAAACCGAAAACTTAGCTAATTCACTGTATAAGGTAAACCCCCGAAGTTTCTAACGTAATTGGGCTAAATAAGTGTACACTGATTGCGCACCAAAGTCTGTAAATGCTAATTTTTGAATAAAATCAACGTTTTTTATAGTGATAATCACTACCTTAAAACTGTATGCTGAAACCCCCAACAGGCAGGAACGCCCACTGGTAAATTGTACCTTCCGCGTTCTTGTATTCGTTCCAAAAGTACTGGTAAACATTCTCTATATTAAATACGTTTTGAAGCTCAATGTAAGAGACTATACTGAGGTTCTTAAAATTCCATTTTTTATCAACCCTCAAATCAAGCCTGTTATAGTCTTTTAAGCGTGATTCATTGAATTTGTCGAACTGGTAAACCCCCCTGCCGGCAATTGTCGATAAATCCGCGTCAAAAGGAGTGAAGGGTCTGCCTGTTGTGTAGCGGAATTTTAAACCAATGAGCCAGTCATCAGCCAGCTGGTAGCCTGCAATTATTGTTAAGTTATACCTGTAATCAAAATCACCCGGCTTTTCGCCTCCAAGAAGAGCAGTTACTTTGCTTTCTGCTAGTGAGTAATTAAGCATACCGTAGAATCCGCTCCCCGTGAGTTTTTTATGCAAAGAAACATCGATACCTCTTGTAAAACCGTAGCCTTCGCTTGCCGCCTCACCGAATAAAAGATTCGGGCCGTTTTCCGTTCCTCCGCTTATCAAAACATATGTCGGAATTAAAACACTTACGGGGTAATTTTTATAATCCTTATAATATCCTTCAATGGAAAATCTCAAATCAGCGGACAACAATTGCTCAATTCCCGCTACATAATGATTTGCTCTTACAAATTTAAGATTTTCATTTCTAGGGTCGGAAGAAAGCCATAAATATTCCGGTGCCTGGTAATATATTCCGCTTGAAGCACTTATTGTAGTTGGCGGAAAAATATTATACCTGATTCCAAATCTGGGTGAGATTGTACTCTTTTCATTAATACCTGAAAAATAATCATACCTTATCCCGGAATTTAAAATTAATTTGTTTTTAAACAGCTTCAGAGTATATTGAGCAAATGCCGAACTTTTATAATATTTTTCTCTTACATCAACATTTATTTCGGGAATCGGGTCACCAAAGGCAGTTGTATCGGCATTGAAGAAAGTTTTATTTTTAAATTTTATATATCGTGCTCCGCCACCGAGAATTAAATTATTTGATGAATTAAGCTGGTAAAAAATCTCTGTTTTAAAATTAAAGTCAGATTCATATGAATCATAATAAAATTTCATAGCATCGGTTCTTAAATCTCTGTTTTCAATATTTGTAAATGCAGAAGAATTTGCCAGTATGGTTTTAACATATCCCTTTTTAAAAAGAGCCTTTAAGTTAAATCCAGCTGTAAACTGCTGCTGATCTCCTTTGGCTTTTCCGTAAGGGTTGTCGTCGGAAATCTCGGAAGCCTCTCCCTCAAAGCTAATTTTGTCGATTCCCCCTACACCAACAAAGGTTAAATTTATATTCTTATTCAAATCATAAACTGTTTTTAGGTTAAAATCCCAGTAGTCCGGAACAGCTGCCAATCGTATAGCACCCCTGATTAAATTCAAATAGCTTTTGCGGACTGAAAATAAAAATGAACCTTTTTGTGTGAAGAGCGGGCCCTCAAACACTCCGCCGAATCCCGCAGTTGAAAGATTTATGTCGCTCAGAAAGCGCTTTCTGTAACCCTCACGGAATGAAATATCCATAACTGAGGAGAGCTTATCGCCGTATCTTGCAGAAAATCCGCCTGTTGAAAAATCCACATTATTTATAAACTTTAAATTAATCATTCCAATCGGTCCGCTTGAGGAGCCCTGAGTCGGGTAATGGTTTACATTGGGAATTTCAATTCCGTCAATCATTGTAAGGTTTTCGGCAGGCGAGCCGCCTCTTACAATTAAATCATTTCGCTGGTCATTAGCAGGCGAAACTCCGGGCATTATCTGAAGCATTCGGGAGATATCTTCAACCGCACCCGGAGCACGTCTAATTTCCTCAAAATCAAGATTGTAAATGCTCGTGCTTTCGTCCGTTGATTTCTGGAAATACCTGCCTTCAACGTCGATGTCGCTTGTTGTAATGTTTGAAAGAAGAAGTTCTGCAGTAACATTTGCCGGGCGCGAGGATAAAACCACAATATCGGTTTTTACCAAGGCATTATATCCAAGGCAGGTTATTTTAAGCTGGTATGTGCCGTAAGGAATATTTTTAAATTCAAAATATCCATTTGAATTTGCTGCAGTTTTTACCTGAAGCTCGATAACTTCAGCAATAGCATCCGCTATAGGTTTTTGAGTCTCCTTATCGGAAACAATTCCAATTATTGTGCCTTTTTCCTGGGAATAAATATTTCCAATTAGTAATGTTATGAATAATATAACTAATGATTTCATATAAAGTGATTTCATATAAAGTGATTTCATATAAAGTTGATTCAAATTTAAAAATTAGTTTTCAAATCGTTGTTTTGCGTGTTCATATTTTCCGATAGCCTGGTTCAATTCGCCGACTTCCCCCAATCCGAATTCAGGCATATTGACGTAATCGTATGTCCCGCTTGATGCCTTATATGTTTCATGCCATATGCCAACAACGCCTGATTCCGTACTTTTTTATCGAATCTCTCCACGCAGGCAAATGTTCCGCGTTTTTATTTTTGGCGTATGTTTCAAGATGTTCAAAAGATTTCCAGTGTTGAATCATAATGGTTGTCCTTCCAAACCATGATTCAGCGGATAAAAATCCTTTGGGTAACGGTATCTGACCTCAAATCAATAAAGTGTGCCATAAATCATTTAAATATCCAGTAATCGTTTGTTGTATCAGCATCGGGTATATATTCGTTGCCAAGCTCAAGAGAAAGAACTTTTCTTTCTGTTTCCATCTCAATCGTTATTTCATCCTCATCCTCGCCTCCAGATGGTCTCCACACTGAAGCCGAACGGTAAACTTTTGTATCAGAGCCGTCCTTAAACTTTACCTTTAATACTACGGGAATTGGAAGCTCTCCTTGCTTCGTTATTTTTACTACTAAATTGTTTTCCATAAACAATGCAGTATCAATCCCGATATCGGGATAGGCCTGCCTAAAAAACCAGGGCTGCCAGAACCAGTCAAGCTCGTCATCCAGTACATCCTCAAATGTAAAAAAGAAATCATAAGGAGTAGGGTGTTTACCTGCCCATCTTTTCATATATTCCTGGAGCGCTTTTTTAAACTGAGTGTCACCAATAAAATCTTTTAATATGTTCAGCGCATTACAGGGTCTGAAGTACGCTTGATTGCCGTACATCTCTCCGCGGATTAAATTTGAAGGATACATCATCGGCACCTCATCAAACTGGCCTGAGTTGTCGAGATACCTTTTAACGTTCCTTGCCCGGAAGTCAATAGTTTTATCAAGTTCAAACTGAATATATTCGGAAAGCATCTGAGTAAACCCTTCGTCCATCCACGCATACTTACGCTCGTTAATTCCCATGTAAAAAGGAAAGTAAGAGTGCACAACTTCATGAACGGTTGTGTGAACCATCCAAATCCTCTGCCTGGTGGAACTTTGATTTACCATCATAGGTGTTTCAACTCCACCCTTGCCGTTAAATACCGCAATTTTGGGGAATGGGAAAGGCACTCCCGGGAGATTTTTTGAAAGCATCTCAACTGTTTTAGTTACAACATCGCACATTTCGTAAAAGTCTAAAGAAGCAGGATTATATGCGGCGTTTACAAAAACGCTTTTGCCGGCTCCGCCGTTTGCCGTCATCCCGTCCCACAGATAGTTTGCCGCGCAACCAAATGAAAAGTCGGGTACACTAGAAGCAAAGAAATGCCAAGTGCTGGTTTGGTTTTGGTTGTTAAATACAGCCATTTTCGTTAAATAATCCTGAGCAGTGATTATGTTAACATTAGTACTTGAAATCATTGCCTGCCGGTATCGCTCAAATATCTGGGGAGCGAGAACCGCTTCGGGATTTTTCAGCTCGCCAGTTGCCCAAACACCATAATAGTTTGGAATGGTGATTTTTACATCGTAATTATTGAAGTCATTGTAAAACTCCGCCTGCCCGGTATATTCAATCATATCCCAGCCGTCAATGTCATCATAAACTGCAACTTGCGGATACCAGTAAGCAATGAAAAATGTCGTCGTGTCATACTGTCCCATTCTGATAGTGTTTTCCTTAGGAATTTTGAAATCCCAGCTGACATTAATCACCGTCTGATTATCGGGGGGTATATTAAGATTTTTTATTATAAGATTTGTTCCGGTTTTTTCAACAGATGTGTCTGCTAAGTCAATATTTTTTTTATTAATTGCATGTGATTGAATATTCATTCCGTCTGTGAACTCGTCTTTATCGAACGGAAAATCCTTGACGGTTCCTTTTTTGTGAATGTTCTGATACAGGCGTAAAACGATTCTGTCAAGCGTATCGGGGCTGTTATTATAATAAGTAATTTCGGCAGTTCCGCTTATCGTGGATTTTACCGGGTCAAGCTCAACAGTTATAACATAATCAGATTTGTTTTGCCAGTAATCAGTCCCCGGCTTTCCGTCAAGAGAGCGTGTACCGTCTTCGTAAGCTTCCTCAAATTCTAGCGGGATATAAAGAGATTGCGCTAAATCAGCCGAAACGGCAATAAGTATAAGAATAAGTGAAAGTTTAGCGTTTTTCAAAAAGAGTTCTTCATATGTTAGCTAATTATATATAAAAGCCAAACAATAATAAAGGGATTTTGAAAGGGAATATTTAGTAAAAAATCATAAGGGGAGAGAATTTTTTATCATATGGTCTACTCACCAAGCCAAGCCTTTTGAATCTTTAAGTCTCGTTCCGTCATTTTGTCATTTTTAAACAGCTTAAATTTAGAAGTTTTAATAGTCCCTGATATTTTAGCTTCCAATTTCGTATAGAAATACCCTCCGGTTGGGTTCATCCTTCTGACAATGAATTCTATTTCTTCTCCGTCTTTAACCTTATCTTCCGGCGAACCGAACACTTCCGAATAGTCTACAAAAAGGAAATACCTCCCATTAATTCCGACGATTTCATCACCGGAAAGCAAACCGAGGTCGCGGCAAAATTTATTGCTCTCATCTACTGTTAGAAACCAGGGATGCAGGTTGGATAAATTAATAGAGACGACAGAATTTCCGAAATCTACTCTGCGGTAATCAATCTTTGAGTATTTAAATCCCGCCTGCGGCAGAATCTCTTTATAAGGCAGCGGATCCGTGCCCGAAACACATCTTTTTAAGAAGTCCCCGACTTTAGGTGAAGTTAATGACTCAATTTCAGAAAAAAGTTCCTCGTCTTTAAACGGCCTGTTTTCTCCGTATTTTTCAATTAGGGCAGAAATAATTTCCGGCAGTCCTCTCATTCCATCACTGATATCGCGAATCAAAATGTCTAGACAAAGCCCAATCAGAGCCCCTTTTTGATAAACATTTGTAAATTCATTTTGATATTTATCATGAACATTTAGGCTCATTTCTGTAAAAGAAACTTTTTTATCATAAAATTCAGAATTATTCATTTTTCTCTGAATTGTTTTTCTAAAATCGTCCATACTTAAAAAGCCGTTTCTCAATAGAGAATAGTGCGCCATATATTCGGTCACACCTTCATAGAGCCAAAGGTGACGGGACATTTGAGAGCGCTTATTTAAGTTAAACTCAGTCAATTCTTCAGATTGAAGTCTCAAAGGAGTAATCAGGTGGTAATATTCATGGGCAGCAAATTCCCGAATATTTTTTGAGAATTCAATCATATCCTTACTGCTTGTTGATTTAGAATCAGGCATAAAATACACTGAAGAGCGAAGATGTTCATGGGCACCGTAAACTGAAATTGAGGATTCAGGGTCAAAAAGGTAGAAAAGAAATGCATATTTATCCACAGGAAGCTTACCCCCGAGAATTTTTCTGTGCGAAGAAAGAACATCATTCAAGTAATTTGAAATTACTGAGGAATTAACCCTTTTAGTTTTAGAGTAAACCGAAACAAGTACTGTTGCATCGTCATAAAATAGGGTTGTCGTATCCGGATTACAATATAAGATAGGATTATCCATCAATTCTTTGTAGTCAGATACAAGAAAAATGTCTCTGTCCGGCTCTCTTAAAGTAAAGTTCAAACATGTCGAAGCATGAAAATCGGATGGCTTAACAAATGTTATATTAAACTTTCTGTCAATCTGACCATCTATATAGCCGAACATGCAGAATGTGTTGATTAAAAAAACCGCGCCTTCTTCAAAACTTGTGCCTGATGGTTCAAAAACTTTGTCTGTTATTGAATTGTCGTCAAAAGTATCGTCTATTTTGTATTCAATTTTAGAAAGATTTGTTGCACCCATAATCATCCAGCTTGTTCCATCAACCTTAGACATTGACAGCATTTTACCCATGTCGTCATATGCTCTTGCTTTTGTAATAAATCTTCCAAAATTATGAATCACATAGCTTCCTGGTATAACAGCCGGCAGGCGGAAAAAAATTACATCTTTTGACTGCTTAGGTGGTATTAGCTCGACTGAAATCTGGTCATCGTTGACTTTACTAATATCCACCAAATAATGATAATTTTCGTCCTGATTCCATTGAGAGTAAATAAGCGGAATTAATAGAAAAAAAGCTGCAAAGAGTTTTATAAATCTCATAGCTTTCTCCTTATTATAAATTTAATATCATAATATCAATTATTTATAAAAGTTAAAAGGAACTCTTTTTAGATCTATTATTCTAATGGATTGATACTAATATGAGTGTTAAATATTTTTACTTAAATTATCCAAATTCATTAAAAATGACTGAAATCAAACGAATCTCAAGCGGTGCAAAATGGGAGGATATAGTCGGCTACTCCCGCGCCGTTAAAACAGGCAATCGAATTATAATAGGCGGCACAACTGCTGTTGATGAAAACAGCCGTCTGATTGGCAAAGGCGATGCATATAAGCAGACAAAATATGTGTTTCAAAAAATTGAAAAGTATCTTGAACAGGCCGGCTCATCGCTTGAAAATGTTTTAATCAACAGGATTTACGTAACCGATATTTCAAAATGGGAGGATATCGGCAGAGCGCATGCGGAATTCTTCGGTAAAATAAAGCCCTGCTGCATGATGATTGAAGTAAAAGGATTTATTGACCCCGATATGATTGTTGAGATAGAAACAGAGGCTATTGCAGGCTAGAAGAACAAGGGGCTGCAGCCTCTTGCCTGCCTGCTGCAGGCAGGTTCAAAGAATGCTCTATTTTACAAGTATCATCTTTTTGGTTTGGGCGAAATCACCCGCAGTCATTTTATAAAAATACACTCCGCTCGGGTTATCAACCGCATCCCATACTACCTCATATTTTCCGGCGTTTTGAATACCGCTTACAAGTGTTTTTATTTCCCTTCCAAGCCCGTCATAAACCTTTAAAGTAACCCTGCTTGATTTCGGAACTTCATAAACGATGGTTGTCAGCGGGTTGAACGGATTGGGATAGTTCTGATTGAGTTTAAATGTACCTGCAATATTATTGTTATTCTGCACGCCGGTTGGAATTGTCGGCAGGGGTCTCCAGGAATAATACACATGGGTCGTCCCGTTCCTTCTGTCAGTCCACGTTGCATAAATTCTTGTCGAATCTGTTGTAAATGACTGGTAGTGACCGATAAAACCCGAATATTGGTCCGTAGTGTCGCTGGCTCTTTCTTCCGGAGCCCAGGTAACACCCCTGTTTGTAGAATAAGTGTAATACGTTCCTTTTCTTCCGCTTGTGGAAGTTGCCAAGAACCCCCTGGTGTCATACCAGATTAAATGGATTGTTCCGTAAACATCGCATTCAATCCACGGCTGAAAGTGATAGGAAGTATCTGGATTTGGAACCTGTGGAATTTTCACCCTCGGTTCGAATGAAGCCCCGCCATTTGTCGAGCGGGAAAAAAATACATTAAGCTTTCCGCCTGTAATTTGATGCTGGTCTACCCAGGCAACATAAACGTCATTATGAATCGGTGAAACCGCCATTGTTGTAGTAATTGAATAAGGCGTCTGACCAATAAGCTGTGGAGTTCTTCCAGTATCCGGCAAAGCTACGTTGGTTAGCCAGTTACTCCCCCCGTTGGTTGATTTTGCAACAAAAACCTGCCATGGAGGAGTATATCCTGTCCCAAAATTTCTTCTGTCCCAATTCATGCTTACGTAAACAATGTTTGAGTCCTTCGGGTCTTCTCTCGGCACTGCCCATTGGCGGTAGGTAAATGAATTCCCGTCATTAACCTCTACCTGGGGAGTAAATGTTAACCCCCTGTCGTTTGATTTAGCAATTCTCATCCTCCACTCTGAAGTAGCCGAATTATATGCAACCCACGCTACATATATTCTGTTTTTTTTATTAAATGTCCAGTTCTTATCAACTCCGGTCGGAGTTCCTGAGTTTAGAATAATTGCACTACTCCACGTTGAGGCTGCATCGGTCGAGCGGTAATATCTTATTCCGGGCGAGAGGATGCTTATGTGAATATAGCCGAGCTCATCTGTGTACATACTTCCGTCGCAGCAGGTCCCTGCAAAGTTCGTCTCCGGGAGCCAGGTTATGCCAGCATCGGTTGATTTTCTGAATCTCTGAGGATTACTGTTATATGAAACGTATATATTCGGGTAAAATACAGCTATGGTGGATTCATTGCCTGTTGTGGCAGAAACCTGAACGTTGGGCGACCATGGAGTATCCCCTTGAACACTTGTTGTGAAAAACGATGCAACTACCAAAACAGTCAGTAACAATGTAAATTTCATTTTGCCTCCTTTTAAGCTGACGGGCTTCTGCATAAAATAATAAAAATCCTTTTAAAAAACAGATTATATTTATATCGTTATCGTAGCTGAATCCATTACAAAGAAATGGTAAGTTGAGTTAAAAGCATTTTAGCCTTTAATATTATAAAATTGGTTAATAATTTATTTGTAAATAATGGTCATAAAATTCAGACGCTTAGACCATATTCAGATAACAATTCCCAAGGAGCAGAGGACAAGGCAAGAAAGTTTTATTCGGGAATTCTTGGACTTGAGGAAATCCAAAAGCCGGATTCGCTTAAGCAAAGCGGCGGGGTCGGGTACAAAATCGCCGATATTAAACTGCACCTTTGAACAGGAAGCATGTTCGTCCATGGCAACGGTAGAAGCTCTTTTTCAAAACGGCATCCCTCATTTACCGTCGAGAAAATTGATGAAGTAAAAAAAAATACTTGCTCGCTCAAGGTGTTGCAATCAAGGAAGAAATTGAAATCCCGGGAGAACACGCTTTTCATTCTATGACCCTTTTGGCAACAGGATTGAATTACTGCAATACGAAAAAATGAAATATAAATAAATGAGCCATGCACTAGTTGTCGGCGGAACAGGGATGCTTAAGAAAGTTGCTTTGCGTCAGCTTGGCAAGTATGACCGGGTTTCAGTTATAGCCAGAAATAAAAAGGGACTTGAAAAGCTTGAAAAAGAATCAGGAGAGAATTCAGGCAAATTAAACATGCTCCAGCTTGATTATACCGATTACGAAATTTTGAAAAGTCTTTTAATTAGGTCCATAAATGATTATGGAGAAATTTCACTTGCAGTAAGCTGGATTCACTCAACCGCTCAGCGAGCACCATCTATAATTGCAGATTTAATAAACCAAACTTCTGCAAAGTGCGATTTTTTCGAAGTGCTGGGAAGTTCATTTGCCAATCCTAATAATGAAAGTAAGGAAAGAGAAAAAGAATTTGGAAAGTTCAGTAATATAATTTATCACAAAATAATATTGGGATTTATAATGGAAAACGGCAAATCAAGGTGGCTAACCAATACCGAAATAAGCGGAGGGGTTATTAATGCCATTGAGAATAATTCAAAATCAGGTATAGTCGGAGTTGTTGAACCGTGGTCTGAAAGACCTTAAAAATTTTGTTTTTTTCAATTAAATTCAAGTTTTAAAATAAATTAACAAAACCTTTAACTCAGGCGGATTGTTAAATTTATAAAGTTGCATTACGGAAATTAATTTGTTATTTTAAATAATTCTGCAAACATCCCCGAGCACTTCTACCTGACTGGTAGAGAGGCGGGACCGGAAAGGAGGGCATCATGAAAACACTTCGTGATATTTGCTCTGATAAGCCGATGTTTTACGCAAGCTCCGGAAGCAATATATATAACGTTGTATGCGAAATGGCAAAAAACAATGTCGGCGCAGTTCCAATTTTAGACGACTCAGGCCGTTTAAGAGGAATATTTTCCGAAAGGGACCTGATGATTAAATGCGTTTCCAAGAAGGTAGACGTTGAAAAAACAAAAATTGACGAGGTGATGACAAGAGGAGTGATTGTTATGGAGGCGCACGATACATTTGAGGACTGCCTTAAGATTATGCGGCAGGAAGGCATCAGGCATATGCCTGTAAGAGACGGCGAGAGCTTAATTGGCGTTGTTTCAATGCGCGACCTTATGCAGGAAGAAGCGGAAATGCAGAAACAGGAAATAGAAAATCTAAATACATTTATATACTATTATAAATAGAAGGATATTACTCAGAGATGGTGTTCAATTCCGATAAGCTCCCTAAAACACTTGGCGAGCTCAAGCAAACCGATTACAAGGTTCTTTCAGTCAAGGATGAGATAAGAAAAAATCTGGTTGAAAGACTTCAAAACAAAGAAGAAATTTTCCCCGGTATTATTGGCTACGAAAAAACCGTAATTCCGGCTATAACAAATGCAGTACTTGCAAAACACGATATAATCTTCCTCGGCTTGAGGGGACAGGCGAAGACTAAAATTGCTAGAATGCTTGTAAGCCTGCTCGATGAAAATGTTCCGGTAATAAAGGGTTCGGAAATAAATGATAATCCCTACCTCCCTGTTTCAAAGTTTGCAGTAGACATGGTGCGTGAACACGGCGATTACACTGAAATTGAATGGCTCCACCGGGAAAGAAGATACGGCGAAAAACTCGCTACACCCGATGTTACAATTGCTGACTTAATCGGCGATATAGACCCGATTAAAGCGGCTACACAAAGACTCCATTACTCTCATGAAGGCGCAATACATTTCGGAATTGTTCCAAGAACAAACCGCGGGATATTTGTCATTAATGAGCTTCCGGACTTGCAGCCGAGAATTCAGGTCGGACTGCTCAACATTATGCAGGAGCGTGATATACAAATCCGCGGATTTAACATCCGTTTTCCGCTGGATGTATTTATTGTATTTACTGCCAATCCCGAAGATTATACCAATAGAGGAAATATCATAACGCCTCTTAAAGACAGAATCGATTCTCAAATCTTAACTCATTATCCAAAGAGTATTGAAGACGGCATTAAAATAACCGAGTCACAGAGCTGGATGAAGCGTAATCACGACAAAGAAGTCGTTATACCCTACTACATTAAGGAGATTATTGAAACTATAGCGTATGAGGCAAGGAGAAGCGAATTTGTAGAGCAGAAATCAGGCGTAAGTGCAAGGATGCCAATCAGTGCTATGGAAAATTTAATCAGCAATGCGGAAAGAAGGGCTATAATTAATAATGAGCACATAATTTTTCCAAGAATAACGGATTTATACTCGGCTCTGCCGGGAATGACGGGGAAAATAGAGCTTGTGTTCGAAGGAGAACAGGAAGGTTCTGTTAAAGTGAGCAAAGCGCTGATAGGGAAAAGTATCAGGGAAGTTTTCAAAAAATATTTCCCCGACCCGCTATTAAAAAAATCAAAAAGAAATACCGAGGAATCCCTTCAATCCAATGATAGTTATTCGGAAATTGTGAAATGGTTTGAAAGCGGAAATTATATTGAGCTCAACGATGATATGAGCTTTAAAGAATATTTTTCTGCCTTAAAAAGAGTCGGCGGGCTTGAAAAACTCACAAAAAAGCATGTTAAAACAATCGAAAATGATTATGAACTTGCAACTATGATGGAATTTGTGCTTGACGGATTGCACAATAATTCTAAAATTGCAAAAGATGAACTCGAAGACGGCATTTCTTATAAGGACATGGTTGGTGCGATGCTCTACAATAAAGCAACCCAGAGAGGGTCACGTTCGTCATATGATTATGAAAGCGAAGAGTGGAATTTCTAGATCGCGGATTTCGAAGCAGAGATTTCGGATTGAATAGCCTAATTACGTTTTTAAACGTAAAATTTTTATGACTCATTAAAGCTTTATTTTTGTTTATGACTGAAACGGAAGAATTATTAGCACCGACAGATGTTGATATAAGCACCGAAGGCTTTACACTAATCTTGTTTAATGATTCGTATCATGATTTTGACGAGGTCATTAACCAGGTTATGAAGGCTACGGGATTTGGCCATGAAAAAGCTGAGTCAATTACAATGGAAGCCCATAACAGAGGCAAAGCTTCTGTAATTTCAGGTGAGCTTGATAGGTGCCTCAAAGCACAGGCAATTCTGGAAGAAATTTCCCTTAGAACCACAATAGAAGTCAACGCATAAAGCTTTTATTGAAAAACACATCTTATAAATATACAGAGCTCAATTGGGAGCAGGTGTTAAGCGGCTACTCAATGGGTATTTTTCCTATGGGCGAAGATGACGGAACAATTGCATGGTATGAAGCCTCACCTCGCGCAATTATGCCTATAGAGCTTCCATCAAGTAATATTAACATCCCGCGCTCTCTTAAACAGATTTTAAACAAAAACACTTTTGAGCTTAAAGTTGATTCAGCATTTGATGAAGTCATAGAACAGTGCGCAAGCAGAAAGAGCACTTGGATTAACAAATTAATTATAAATGCATATAATGAGCTTTTTGAAAACGGTTATGCCCACAGTGTCGAAACTTGGCAAAACGGCCGGCTTGCAGGCGGTTTATACGGAGTGGCTTATAAAGGGGCATTTTTCGGCGAGTCGATGTTTTATAAAGCAAACAATGCTTCAAAAGCGGCAGTTGTTAAGCTTTATGAAATTTTGAAAACGAGCAGCTATATTCTGCTTGATATACAAATGATGACATCGCATTTTAAATTATTCGGCGCAATTGAAGTCTCTAAACGGGCGTATCTTGAAATACTAGACAGGGCGATGAGCGTAAGCAGGGAATTTAAGTATTAATTTTCATCTTCAATCTTTTTTATCTTCTCAAGTCTTCTTATATATCTCTCCTCAGGCTTAAATTTTGCTTTTAAAAAAGTCTCGATTATTTCAATTGCAAGTGATTCCCCGACTATTCCCCCGCCCAAACATATCACATTCATATCGTCATCCTCAACGCCCTGGTGGGCGGAGAAAACATCGTGGCATATTGCCGCCCTGATTCCTTTAAACTTGTTAGCCGCAACCGATGCTCCTACTCCGCTTCCGCAAATTATTATTCCCCTTTCAGCCTCGCCTGAGAGAATTTTTTTCGAAACCCTTGCTGCAATATCGGGATAGTCAACCGAATCGGCTGAATCAGTCCCAATATCAATAACTTTATAATTGCCCGAGAGAATTTTCTTTAGGTTTTCCTTTAACGCAAGTCCCCTATGGTCTGCTCCGATTACTATTTTCATTTGATTTTATAATTTATAGACTCAAAATTACCTATTATTTATCTAACTATCAATAAAACAAAGCAGTTAGTTTGTAGTTGTTTTAACTATATGAAACTATTGCTAAAACGATTATATTGGAGCCCTAAATATAACAGGATTAATAAGTTATTTGGATTTTCTAATCTCTAAAGCCTTTATTTTTTATAAATGAAAGAAGGCAGAAAAAAAACTATTCGTTCAGCCAGCAAACTGAAAAAGTCTGAAAATATAAAAAACGTTCGCTGTCAAATCCCCGCGGCTAATGAAGCAGGCTCTTTGTATAAGACACTTGCCGATAAGGACGGAAAGTTAATGTGGGTTTCACCACTGTTTCTAAAACGCTTTGGATACAGAAAAAAAGATTTAATCGGAAAAGCATCATCCTGTTTTATTCACCCCTCGGATTTAAAAAGAGATTCAGCTTTAGTGAATAATGTACTTAAAACTCCCGGTGCGGCAGTTTTTTTAACACAAAGAGTTGCTGACAA
>JAKEEM010000073.1 GCA_022616535.1 Chlorobiota bacterium
ATTGGCGTAACCTCTGTTGATATTAACATTACCGACCAGGAATCGGGAAAACCGGTTGAGACAGTTCCGTTTACGGTACAGTCAAGCTGGGACTATATTCACTTTGACGACGTTGAATTTAAAGAGCCCGGAAAATATAAGGTAAGCTGCCTAAAAAAAGACGGAACCGTGATTGCTTCCAACGAAGTCGAAATTGTAAGTAAATAATTTAAGCCGGAGACCTGTTTGAATCGTCCGGGTATAATTAAACACAGGGACTTACTTCTGAATATTTTGAAACAATCGAAGATTGTTATTATCCTTGTTTTGCTTTTATCGGCAACTGGCAGCTCGTATTCTCAAAAGAGAGTGCAGGAAATAATTGATTTCTTTGGCAGGACAGCTTATGCATATTTTCTTAGTGCTAACAGACCCGCATACGGAATAAATGCATATGTTACCGAAAAAGGGAGACTGGAACTAAGTTCAGGAGTTTCATTTAACGATGAAATTTTTGAAATCCCATTCGGAATAAGCTACGGAGTGTCAAGAAATTTCGAGTTTTCGACAGGCATATCAGCTTATACTCAGTCTTATAAATTTTCGGGAGAAAAAGTCGGCGGGCTTGGTGATTCATATCTTGCCTCAAAATTTAAGTTTCAGGAATCCGAAAATTTTATTCACGCTGTACAGGGTTTAATTAAGATTCCGACCGCAAGCAAAGACAAGCAGCTTGGCACCGGAAGGGTGGATTTTTATTTCGGCCTGGCACAGGGGTTTTACTCAAACAGATTTGGTTATGATTTAAGTGCTGAGCTTAACTTTCTTCACAGGCGTGATTACCCTCAAACCAGACAGTATCTTCAGTATTTCGAAAATATTATCGACAGCCTTAAGAAGGCGTATAATTATACATATGAAACAGAGCTAGTAATATCGGGCGGGCCTTCCTATGATTTTTCCGACAATTTTTCCGTATACACAGGAGTTTCATTTTCAAGAAATTTTAAGCTTGATTACAATTCAACCCAAATTTACGGCGGATTTGGGTTTTTAGCTTCAAATAATGTTATTTTGGGACTGGGAGCTTCTTACGGTTTAGATAAAGCAGGGAGCTGGTTAATTTCTTCTAACTTTATTATATCATTGTAAATCCTTATTTTTACGATGTTGATTTTCGCTTCTTTGAGAAAAATTATTGGTTCATTTGCTGCATGTTTTAAATAACTTAATAATTTTTCTTCAAGGAGGGAAAAATGAAGTTAGTACTTTCCACAATCATAGTCGGTATTGTTCTTTTCCTGCTCGGGTGGCTTTGCTACGGGATGCTTTTCATGGATTTCTTTAATAAGCACTACGGTCATTTATACCGCAGCCAGGAGGATATGAAAATCTGGGCTTTTGCCGTTGCAAACTTTGCGCAGGCGTTCTTTATGTTTATAATTTACTCTAAAGGATACAAGGGAGGCGCGCCTTTAATGGAAGGCTTGAGGTTCGGCGTGATTATAGGATTATTCTGGACTATACCTTATATGGCTTTCACTTGGGGCGGAATGACTGTTACATATAACGCTGTTCTGGTTGACGGAATTATAGGTTTTGTTATGACCGTAATTGCAGGTATAATTACCGCATATATCCATGGTAAAAAAGATGTTGCGGTAATTAAAGGCGAATAATTTTTATATATCGATAATTTAAAACCCGTCTTTAAAGGCGGGTTTTTTTTATTATGATGCGTTAAATTTTTTTTACGGAAAATATGCACGGAAATTATGCTTAACGATTTGTATCTTGCAGGATATTTACCCTGAAAAAATTATAGTTTATGTCAATTCTTGCCGGTGAGAAGTTTGAGCTTAAGCTGATTAAATCCGATGAAGTTTTACTGCACGAGGAATGCGAAGATAACCGCTACAAACGCCTTATAGAAAGGTTCAGCGAGGAAAAGGTTCTATACAACCCTCTAATTGTCGGCAGATACAAGGATAAGTTTATTTTAATCGACGGGGCCAACCGCTTTGAAGCATTAAAACAAATGGGATGCAGGGCAATTCTTGCCCAGCTGGTTAACTATAAGAACTCCAAAGTGCGCCTGAAATCCTGGTATCATTTTGTTAATGAAATGACAATGGACGAACTGAAGGATTATCTTAATAAAGCCGGGTTAAGCCATAAGAAATGGTCAGCCAGCTTGCGGATTAAAAAAGGCATTGCTAAAGTAAACCAAGTGGTAGTTGTTTCTAAAAACGGCGAAGCAATAAGCATAAAGCTAAGCAGGGATTTAACAGGGACGCTGAAGTCACTTTGCGGGTTGAATAAATTTTATGAATCCCGTTTTAATTATATGAGAATCGACAGCGATACCGATATAAGAAATGTCGATGAGCTTTCACCCGATGACGGACTTTTATTTGTCTATCCCTCATTTACAAAAGAGCATATTGTGAAAATATCAAATCTGAAGCAGAAGCTCCCTGCGGGAATTACGCGGCATCTTATACCCAACAGGGTGCTGCATATCAAGCTCTTAATAGACAGTTTAATTACCGACCAGAATCTTGAGCACAGAAATAACGAGCTTGAAAAATTTATCAAATATAAAATAGATACCAAAAAAGTAAGATTGTATAAAGAACCAATTCTTGTTTTTGACGAATAAATGGCATTTGAACGTTTTATAGCCAAAAGATACCTTCTTTCGAAAAAGAAGGTGCAGTTTATAACGATTATTACGCTCATATCAATCGTTGGGGTTACTGTTGGCGTAGCCGCACTGATTTCGGTTTTATCTGTGTTTAACGGTTTTAATAAATACCAGCTTGATATTCTCACCGGCTTTGACCCGCATATAAGGATTGAATCGGCATCCGGCGGAACAGTAACTGATTATAATAATCTTATTGAGAAGGTAAAAAACCAAACGAGAGTTACTGCGATTGCACCGTTTACAATTAACAAAGGTGTAATTTCCTCAAAGAAAAATAATGTTGTGGTTTTTATAAAAGGGGTTGACGAAAATAAAATCGGTGAGCTCTCCGATGTGAAAGAGAAAACCACAATAGGTGATTTTGAGTTTAAAGACAGCGATGATGCAGGAGGGATTGTTCTCGGAGGAACGCTTGCCGCCAAGCTTGATGCAACTATATCGGATACACTTACAGTGATGAGTCCAGTTGGAATGGAGAGGGCTTTGACACAGATTGTGACGCCGAAGACATTAAGATTTGTGGTCAGGGGAATATATGACTCAAATAACAGGGAGTACGATAAGCTGTACTCGTTTATCTCGCTTTCCAAGTCTCAAAGCATTTATGATTTGGGTAATTCAGTAAACGGTGTGGAGCTGAGATTGGATAATATCAATAAATCAGGTGATATGAAGGAAAAACTCACAGGAATTTTAGGTGAAGCTTACAGGGTCAATTCATGGTATGATTTGCACGAGGATTTATACTCCGTTATGAAGGTCGAACGCTGGACTGCGTTTATAATTTTATCGTTAATTATTGCAGTTGCTTCATTCAGTATCATCGGCTCGCTTACTATGACGGTTATTGAAAAAAGGCGGGACATCGGGATTTTGAAGGCAATGGGAACTCCCAACGGAAGCATTATAAAAATTTTTATGTTTGAGGGGATATTAATAGGTGTTTACGGAACGATAATCGGATGTGTTCTGGGGCTTGCCGTCTGCCTTATGCAGATTGAGTATAAGCTCTTTCCGCTCGATTCAATGGTTTATTCGATAGATGCTCTGCCAATAGATTTGAGGTATACGGACTTTATTTTTGTGGGTTTATGCGCTATGGGGCTTTCATTTTTGGCGTCTCTCTACCCCGCTTTAAGAGCGGCGAGACAGGAACCGATTCAGGCAATAAGGTGGGAGTGACACGCAATTACAAATTTCAAATTACAAATTTCAAATTACAAATTTCAAACTATTAGGGAAAAAGCAGTAATTGAGCTCGAACAAAAAAGTGATTATTAAAACCTCGGGAATAACGAAGGAATACCAAATTTCCAAAACCGAAACTTTGAAGGTCTTAAAAGGCATTGATGTAGAAATCTACGAGGGCGAGATCGTCTCGATTGTCGGACCTTCCGGTGCGGGAAAAAGCACTCTTCTGCATTTAATCGGCACGCTTGATAAACCGACAAGCGGTGAAGTATTTTTCAACGGAGGAAATGTATTTAAGCTCAGCAGCAATGAGCTTGCAAGATTCAGAAATACGCAAATAGGATTTGTGTTCCAGTTCCACCACCTACTGACGGAGTTTACTGCTATTGAGAATGTCTCGATTGCATCTATGATTGGCGGAAAGTCAATTAAAGAGATTGAAAGTAAAGCTAAGGAGCTGCTTTCGGAAGTCGGCTTGGGCGAAAGGTTAAACCACAAGCCGTCCGAGCTTTCCGGCGGGGAGGCTCAGCGCGTAGCAATTGCAAGGGCTTTGATTAACTCACCAAAAATTGTGCTGGCTGATGAGCCGACTGGAAATCTTGACTCAAAAAACAGCGAGGAAGTGATGAGCTTAATCTTTGAACTGAGGAAAAAATACAACAAAACGTTTGTTATAGTCACTCATAACGAAAAATTCGCGCAGATGACTGACAGGACGCTGAAGATGATGGATGGGGTAATAGTTTGATGCAATTAATAATTAGTAATTAAGAATTGTCAAAAAGCAAAATATGTATAGTTTTTATTTTTCTGGTTGCTTTAAACTGTGAATTTTTTTCGCAGGATACGCTTAAAACCAAGACTGATACAACACGCAAACCCCAAACCTTCATACTCTCTGAGAATAAATACAAGTATCTAAACCAAACCAACCCTGACACTGTTACCCGCAAACGCTTTTTATGGTATCCGTTGAAAAATTTAGATGATTTGTTTAACTACCTGCCCGGATATTATTTGAAATATATGGATGTCGGACAAATTAACCAGCTTAATTTTAACCAGCTTTCACCAAGCTATACGGCTGTGTTAAGACACGGAAGACCGATTAATGATGAAATTGACGGGAGTATTGACCTTAACCTGCTTTCAAGAAATGAGATAGACGAAGTTGAGCTGACAAACGGATTCGGTAATTTTCTTTACAACTACTCAAACGGGATAAATATTATACAGCGGCAAATTTTTCAAAACAGACCGTATACTGAAATAAGCTTCTACCAGGACAGAACGGAAAACCTATACCTTGATGCTAATTACCACCAGAACATTTTCAAAAATTTTAATTTTAACTTTGGAATTACAAAACATTCGTATGACGGTTTTTACACAAATTCGGATTTTGATAAATGGCTCGGAAGGTTTAACCTTAACTTTGCGGCATCAAGCAAGTTGAATTTTTTTGCTTATATAAATTACGCAAAAATTCAGCGGGGACTAAACGAAGGGCTTAATCCAGACACAGTGAATCTTGGCAGTAAAGATGCGGTGTTTAACCCCGATGCTGCGGTTAGAAACTCCGATTCATACGAGAAAAAAGAGCGGTTTGATGTTGATGCGGGCTCGGTTTTTCTTATTGGTAAAAGTTCATTCACAAAGCTTCAATTATTCGTGAGTAATTCATTCAGGGAATATAGGGATGAGGAAAACAGACCGAACTCTAACGGGATATTTGTACAGGATAATAACCATTGGATAAATTATGGAGTGAAATTAAAACAAGTTTTTAATTTTAAGCTTGCAAAGCATATATATGTAATTTCAAGGAGTGAAGGAGAGTATAATTATCGGATAATAGATATTAGTAAAAATTATAATCTTTTGTTTCCTTACCAAGGAAAGCTATCAAAATATAATTTTTTGGAAAATATCAATGCAGAGTATAAAAAAATAAATTTATCGGGATTCATTAGGTGGTATACCGAACGCGAATTTAAAGGTGTTTATTATAATTACGGAATAAAAGGAGGATATAGCTTTAATTTAGACACTTTAAAAAAAATAACTTTTACAGGACAATATAACCAGCTATCTGATTATTGGGCAGTCAATATAAACTATTATTCAAATGAGCTGAATTTTAAAAGTGAGTATTTCAAATACACAATACATTATGGACAGAAAGTATCTGAAAAAAAATTTGAGGGGGTTAATAACTTATTAAACCTAAGGTTGTGGAAATTAGACTTAACCGCACTTTATACTTATAACTTTTCAAGAAATGAGGACTCAGATATAATATCAGAACATTCAGGTAATTTGGATGTAGCTTTTCACGATATAGCTTTTAAAAATAAACTCGAATATAAAATTGGTTTAAATTCCAGATTTTGGACAAAATACAGAGGCGAAAGATTTAACGGCCGATTTAATTGGTTTACAAGCGGATATGTTGATACGAGTTACAATTTCGTTTTTTATAATTTTTATATCCCCTCTAACGCAACCTTGGATTTTTACATAATCGGAAAAATAGGCAGGGCAACGTTTGGGCTGACGTTCGAGAACATACTCGACAGGATTGTTTATAATACGGGTGTTTATCCCTATGTGGACAGAGGAGGGTTTTTAAACTTCATTTCACGTTTTAACATTACGTGGAATTTCTTCGATTAGCTTTTCGCACGCTTCCAATACTTCGCTTACCGCTATGGTTTTAATGCACTTAAACTCTTCCTCACCTGTATAAATGCACTGCACGGGCCTGGGTGAGTTAAAAAAACAGGGACTGCAGTCAAGTTCCTTGCGGACGATTATATGATTATTTTTCCAGGGGTAAAGCTCTTTATAGTTTGTATAGGCGAAAATGGCGACTGTAGGTACTTTCAGTCCCGCGCCGAGGTGCATTAACGCCGCATCATTGCAGATAAGCAGTTTACACCTTTCAAGCAGGGCGAGACTCTGCATCATAGTGCTTGTTTTCGGTAAATGGGCGAAGCTTTTAATCTCTTTATAAATTTTTTCATTAACATCGGTTTCAGTTCCAAACAGAATAATTTGGGCATAATGTTTTTTATGGAGCTCCTTTGCCAGCGCAATGTATTTTTTCGCTGCCCAGCGTTTGTTAATGTGCCTTTTGAATGTGGCTGAGCCAGCGTGAAATCCCACCACAAATTTATCATGAAGCAGGTTATCAAAAAAATATTTTTGCGCAAAAACTTCGTCCTCTATTTCAATTTTTATGTAATAATAACCAAGCTCATTTTCCTGTGCGTTCGGAGCAAGAAACTTAATCAAATCATAATTTTCAAGCACGTTGTGCCTGTTTTTAACTTCCTGGTTTAATTTGTTATTCAGGAAATCCCAGTTCGATTTTGAGTAATGATTGTACCTCGTAGCAATTTTTTGCCTTGCTCCGATTAAATACTGAATTAGATTATACTCCCTGCGGTTGGCCGGGTAAACATTTATGGAAGCGTCGTATTTATTTTTCCTTAACTTTAAAACTTGATTTAATGATTTAAGCTTGGATTGATTAACGAAATCGATAAAATAAATATTATTTACATTTGGGTTATTTGTGTAGATTTCCTCAACCTGTTTGAACATAACGAGCATATCGATTTGTGAGTCCGGTATATGTTTTTTTAGCAGTGCAAGTGCAGGCGAGAACATAATTGCATCACCAATTCCCGAAAGCGCATTTACCAGGATTTTCATCTACGGCTTTCTTATGATTAGAAGATTCTTGTCGTTAAAATCAACATTAGATAAAACCTTCGAATCAGTTCCGAAAATTTTTAAATAAGAGTCAAGTCCCCTCGGCTTTTCAATCCTATTTAGGCGGAGCTTATTTGAAAGGTAAACGTTTTTAGCCGGGTCCCAAATAGTTATAATTAAAAATGCGCCGCGTTTTAATGATTTCCAAAGATTATCCATTGCTTTATTGAAACGCTCCTCGTCGGTGATGTGCTGTGTGACATCAATCATTACGCCGAGGTCAAATGTTTTTTCAGGGAGTGTGACTTCGCTTATATCCCCGTGTAAAAATTTATAATCGGGATACTTCTGCTGCAATTTTGTAATTGAAATTTCTGCAATATCGTTTCCGGTGTAGTTTTTTGCTCCGTGGGAGCGGAAGAATTCCGTCCAGTAGCCGACACCGACACCGATTTCGATTATGCTTGTGTTATGGCTGACTAAAACCTGTGATTTAAGCATTTCACCCGTCAGGATTTTCTTTTTCTTTTCATACATCCTCAGGTTTTCTTCGTTGCTCATGCGGTAATGTCCCACCCCCCTTAAGTCAAATGAATTTGTAAGCAGCTCGTTCCAGAATTTTTTCGGCTTGTAGCTGAACAGCATTCTGAAGTATATCTTTATATCTTTAAAGAGGGTCATATTATTGGACTAGATCAGGGTTATATTTTTGAATTTTTTCAAGGCTTTTAAGTGCATTCGCAGTGTCGCCTCTTTGAGTATAAGTCCTATACAAGTAGACGTGAGCAATTACGTTATAATCATCCGTATCTGCTGCTTTTTTATAGTTTTCAAATGCTTTAGCAGTATCATTCGCCTGGGCATACAATTCGCCAATCAACTGATACGGTGTTCCCCATCCTGGGGGTCCCTTTTCGATTGACTGCTGAAAGAGCGAGATTGCTTCCTGAATTTTTGTTTTATCTCGCGAGGTATTCATTGCCTGATTATAAAGGTTCACAAACGATTTTTGATAATTTGGATTCGGCTGAGTAAGGGGGTGTTTGCCTGCCTGCTCGTCGCTTCTACGCTTGTAAATTATATCGCCTGTATTTTTTTCCTTTACAATGAAATAGTAAGGGTAATAATACTTTATAAATTCATCGGAGGTAAAAAGTCCCCGCTCCGCAAAAGCGCTGGGTTTCAATCCGGTTGAAAAGTAAATATAATCCGGTTTGCGGGAGAGGATATAGCCGACATTGTAATTTCTTTCTCTCCAGCCGACCTCCCTGCTTGAGATTTCCGCAATCGGCTGCGGGTTGTGAGCCACTTCCTTATCTGTTAAACCGAGCATATCAATCAGGGTTACTTCGGAATAGTAGGAAACTGCACCGATAGTCGTTGCTGCAACCACAAGGGGTCTGCCTGCATCGGTTTGTTTAGTCTTCAGCCACCCTGCTGTAAGCATCATCTTCTCGACAAGTCCTTTTTCGGTAAAAGCAAATTTTTTTATCTGCTCATATTCGTTTTTGTATGTGTAATATGAAAAGCCAACGGCAAATGCCAAACCTAAAATCGTGTCATAGATAAAACTTCTTTTCTTGTCAAGCAGTGAGATTAATTCATTCAGCCCTTCCTGCACCAAAATGAAAAATACAGGCATAATTGGAACAAAGAACCTGTTGGGTCTTAGCACGTCTCCCCCTATGAAAATAACGTAAACGCAGAAAATAAAAAAAATCATCAGCAGGTAAAGGATATCAAAGAGCCGTTCCTTTTTTTTAAGGTTTACAAGAGTTAATGCTATAAGAACGCCGTAAAGACCGTAATCCTTAGCAAACTGCCAGAAGTAGTCAAGCCCGGTTTTAAAGTATTCAAGCGAGGAGCCGGTTTTAGCGTAGAATGTATTTGGGAACAGGTATCCGTAATAAGAATAACGCCAGAACATGAATATTAAAGCAGGTATAATATATATTGCAAACCATAACAAGTTATTTTTTGAAATCAGTATTTTTGCTTTACTTTGGCTGTCTGAAGATTTTGATTTGAGAATAATTATAATCTTATGCAGAACTGTTATTGCAAAAATCAGATTCCCTTCTGGTCTTGTCATAGCCGCAAGGAGAAATACTATTGAAGATAAAGGCAATGACGGTTTTTTGTTTTTATTTTCAGCAAGATAAAGGTATACACCGAGTGTTACTAAAAATCCGAACAGTCCGGTTTCCATTCCGCTGACCGTCCAATATGCGAAAGACCCGTTTACAGCAACGAGCAATACCGCAATCAGGCTGAATGTTAAATTATAAAAGGTGTCCCTGTTTTTTGGAAATATTTTGGAAGAAATCCGGTATGTAATAAATAATGTGAGAAGTGATGAGATTATGCCGAGCGTCTGTGAGGCAGAAATAAAGTTAAACCCTAACACCTTCACAAATGATAAAATAATTACCCACAAAAAGCACGTATAGCCTTCGACCTTTTCACCCGTGTTAAATACAAGCCCGTTTCCTTCGGTGAAATTCTTCACATAGCGGTAGGTTATGTATGAATCGTCCTGAATAAAATCGAAGCTTTTGCAGTAGTAATAGAAAATTATACCGAAAATAACGAGAATTGCATAAGCAATTTTCATTTTGCTCAGGCCCGACGACGTCTTAATGTTTTTCTGCGGAGCTTTCTTAGCAGGTTTTTTTGAAGACATCTTTAGAAGTTAACAGTTAGCAGTCAATAGTCAGCAAGTAATTTGTCAGCCACTGGCTGAGCCGCTAGCTGAGCCACTAGCTGAGCCACTAGCTGACGGTAAGTTTTTTATCTTCCTTGCTTCAGGAATTCAATTTTAGCCTTAACCTCGGGACTATTGGGAGCAATTCTATCAAGCTGGTATAATACTTCAAGAGCCCTGGCATTATCGCCCCTTGCTTCATATATATCAATTAACAGCTTATATGGATTCCAGTATGACTGTATATCACTTGGATTTCTTTTCATCGCATCGAGCGCTTTTTGCTCAACTTCCGGTGAGAGTTCTTCGAATTTCGCCTTATTGCCCGTTCTGAAATAAAGCATAGCTACGTCGTAAAGAATGCGGTAATCGAATGCCACGATACTGCGCGGAAACATCTGCTCCATACGGTTTAAAACCTCGTTTGATCTGCTGTTTTCACCCGCATTTGCGTAGTAATAAGCCAGAGCTAAAAACTGTGAGCGGTAATTTTGCACGTTGTTTTCTGTAACCTGGTCAAAGAATATATTGGGATTATTAAAGCCGTTAAAAAAATATCCTTCCTGCGGAGTTTTTGAATATTCAGAGGGCGTAACCATAAAATTAGCCCACATTTTTTCCGGATTCACCCTTATTTGGGAGGGCAAACCTGTTTCTTTAAACGGAACAAGCCTTTTACCCATCCCTTCCTGCACAAGATAATCCTCAAGACCGATGTAATTATCCTCTGTAACAGTTGCGGAAAAATACACGGCCCTTTTCCAGTTATTTGTCTTAATGATGTCGAATATCATCAAATCCTGAACCTTCACGGCTTTTACATTCCCGGAGGCAAAAGTATACGGAATTCTCCAGGTGATTCTGTCCGGAAGATTTCCCTTGGCTCTAATGCTGTCAGGGAATGCTTCGGGCGGAACGGGAATTGATTTGACCTGATAATCGCCCCACTGAACAGGAGAAATCCGTTCGATTTCCGAGTCGCTTAAGCTTATAGGGACTTTCAGCGCACCATATGGCATCTGGTTTTTCATTTCTTTAATATACCAGTCCGTATTTAGCAAGCTTAAGTTAACGACTCTAACATCGGTTCTTACCCCTTCAACTGCCTGCAAATACCAAAGCGGGAAAGTATCGTTATCGCCGTTTGTAAAAATTATTGCATCATTGTCAAGTCCCTGAAGTAAATTGTAGGCATAATCAAACGGCACTTTGTTTTCGTTTCGGTTATTGTAGTAAAAATTTGTCTTGAACATATTACCCGGGATAAAAAGAAAACACCCGACAAGAACTGCACCGTATAAAATTTTTGCAGTTTGGGAGCTTTTAACGCTTTCTTTAATCATCTCGATTATTCCATACACTCCAAGCCCAATCCACAGCGAATAAACAAAGAATGCACCGGTATAGAAGTAATCTCTTTCTCTTGGCTGGGGGTCCTGCTGCCTTTGGAATAATGCTGTCAGAATTCCCATCAGCAGGAACATCCACAGAAACGTAACGCCGAGCTTCCAGTCTTTTCTGAAATGATAGAACAACCCAAAGAGTCCGATTAAGAACGGAATTCCGTAGAATTTGCTCCAGTCAATCCCCATTTCCTGGTTATATCCCGCCCTGCCTATATACTGCCAGGCAAGGTAGCGGTTAAACATATGGTTAATCTGGTATCGCCACATAAAATCCATATCCGAAGTGTAATTTGTCCACGTTCTTCTGTGCATCGGCTCCTGTGAATATCTCCTTGGCCAGAAAGGCGCGTCACCGTACTGCTCGCGGCTTAAGTATGATACAAGCTTATCGAAGTTTGAGGGTTCGTTTTCGTTTATGGGGAGATTATCAACGTTTGCCCTTATTAACACTCCGGCGTAGATTGAATACCCCACAAGCACCAAAAATATTGATGTGAAGGCAAGTGCGTGCGTGCTTTTCCTATTCTGAAATGCCCAGTAAATACCGTAAATAAGCGCTGCTGCAAGAGCGATTGCAAAAAAAGTTACCGTGCCGCTGTTTACGATTTTCAGTGAATTTATGTTGCCGCCAAGCCACGTCGGGTACCATATAACAATTATCGGGTAAACAACTAAAAATACAGCAACGGTGATTCCGAATGCTATTAAAAATGTTTTTCTTTCGTATTTATGCCTTCTGAAATAAAATACAAATCCCGCTACAAGTATTACCTGAACAACCAGAAGGTGAATTCCCAGTGATATCCCAACTATAAAAGCAATCAGAAGGAGATACTTTTCATTTCCTTTTTCATCTGCTCTTTCCCACCAGTGCATTAACAGCCAGACGCAAAGCGCTACAAGCATCGTGCCGAGGGCGTAGACTTCCGACTCATTTGCGTTGAACCACTCGGATTCTGCGAATGTAAGCGACAAAGCTCCGATTAAAGCTGAACCGTAAACTGTAATAGCTTCCCAGTTATCTTTAATCTGCCCTTTCCATGCTCTTATAACGGAAACGATGGTCAGATACAGGAAAGCCGCAGTAAATGCGGAGCTGATAGCCGCCAGAGCGTTCATTCTGGCTGCCGGATTAGGACCGATTGGAATCATTGTTGCTATTTTGCCAAGAAGAATCCATAACGGCGCACCCGGCGGGTGGGGAACTGACATAGTGTAAGCGGAGGCAATAAATTCGCCGCAATCCCAGAATGAAAGGGTCTTTTGCATAGTATAAAGGTAGGTTACAGCAGAAATAAGCAATACTACTCCTGCTATTATATAATTCAGCCGTCTATAATTCATTAATTTTCGTAAATTTTATAAAAAACAAATATATTTAATATGTTAGTGAGTTTCAATGTAATATATTTCTGCCAATAAAGAGGGTAGTGCTCGGTTTTGAATATGTATTTATTTGTCGTTAAAAACGCACATTATTTGTCGCTTGGAATTTGCTTTTGATTAAATAAATTAGTATCACGCTA
>JAKEEM010000011.1 GCA_022616535.1 Chlorobiota bacterium
CCGTGAATTTTCCCAATTCCGAAAATCGTTCCGCTTGACGGGGCACTGCCGTATTCTTTATACATTCCGTAAGCGGTGAATAATCCTATTTCCATAAAGTAAGAATCCTTATCGATGAGCCTGTTTATTCTTTCCCTGCAATGAAGCTTCTTCTTGCTGTGAAGTTTCTCGATTTCCTTCTTCCCCCCGCCGAGTGAAATTTCCTTGCCTTCGGCATTAATCTTTCGGACGAGGTTTTTCATATAGTCCTCACGCTCGTGGAACGGTAAATCCTGCTTAATCTTTGATTTTATTACAGCGATGGTATTTCTCCTCCCGAGAACTCGGGATAAATTATTAATTTACAAAGATAAAAAATACAGATGTAAGAAACTATTTATTAAATAAAAAAGGGTGTGGTAACGTCGCTATTTAATAAACAAAAAGGGCGAGGTGACCTCGCCCCTACTTCGAACTTCGCACTTGACTACGCGTATTGTTTAGTTGTTTCGGATAAATATACCGGTTTATCTTTTTTGTTAATTACGTCCTTTGTAACCACACACTTTGAAATGTTCTGCTTTGAAGGGAGCTTATACATTATCTCAATCATAATTTCCTCAAGTATCGAACGCAGCGCCCTTGCTCCCGTGCCTTTGGTAAGCGCCTTCTTTACCACTTCCTTAAGTGCGTCTTCCTCGAACTCAAGCTCAACGCCTTCCATCCTGAAGAGCTTTTTATACTGCTTTACAATTGCATTTTTCGGCTCGGTTAAAATTGAGAGCAGCGCTTCGTCGTTTAATGAATTAAGCACGGCCGCAACAGGCAGCCTGCCTGTAAACTCGGGAATCAAGCCGTATTTTATTAAATCATCCGGCTCAACCTGTGCCATAAGCTCGTCATATTCTTTCGATTTCTTGCTGATTATTTCCTTGCCGAATCCGATTGTCGTAGTAGCAACCCTGTGCTGGATAACTTTTTCAAGCCCGTCAAACGCTCCTCCGCATACAAACAGGATATTCTTCGTGTTTATGCTAATCAGGGGCTGTTCGGGATGCTTACGCCCTCCTTTTGGCGGCACGTTAGCTATTGTTCCTTCGATAATTTTCAAAAGCGCCTGCTGGACACCTTCGCCCGAAACGTCGCGTGTAATGGATGTGCTGTCTGACTTGCGCGAGATTTTATCAATTTCATCCACGTATACTATGCCGCGCTCCGCTTTTTTTACGTCATAATTAGCTGATTGCAGCAGATGGACTAAAATCGTTTCGACATCATCGCCAACATAGCCGGCTTCGGTCAGAGTGGTCGCATCGGCAATTGCAAACGGAACGTCAAGAAGCTTTGCCAGGGTTTGTGCAAGGAATGTCTTTCCGCTGCCAGTTGGTCCGATTAAAAGTATATTGCTTTTTTCTATTTCAACATCATCAACATAGCTGAACTCATTTGAATCTATTCTTTTATAATGGTTATATACCGCAACAGAGAGAATCTTCTTCGCCATTTCCTGCCCGATGACATACTGGTCTAAAAACTTTTTTATGCCTTCGGGAGTAAGCTCATGCCTCTGCGGAATGTTTTTGTTCAGACTTGCTGCCGTGCTCTGCTTTATAATTGTCATTGCATTGGTAACGCACATATCACAGATGTAAACCTTCTTGCCGACGTAGTTGGAAGGACCGGCAATCATACTTGTAACCTTGTTAGCACTTCTCCCGCAGAATGAGCAGATAGGCGTGTTGATGTTTTTAATGTTTGTTTTGCTGGACATTCGAAATTTTAATTATTCAATAACTTGGCTTATTTATTCACCTCTGGTTTAATTTCTTTTTACTCCTGAAGTTCTGTAAAGGAGACTCGAACTCCTACACCTTTCGGTATCCCGCCGGTTCGTGCCGCGAAAGAGACTCGAACTCTTACGGGTTTCCCCACATGCTCCTAAGGCATGCGTGTCTACCAGTTCCACCATCGCGGCAAAATTTCTTGGTGAATCCTTCAAGCACTCATGCTTGGGAAAAACTAGGCTTCCGTATCCCGCTTTGCGGGACGTGTCTACCAGTTCCACCACTCCAGCTTTTTATATTTCAACAAATATCTCAATAATTAAATAAAATCGTAAATTTTATCAAAGAACTAACCAAACTTAAACATTTAAATTTAAATTGTCAAGAACCTATTTAAAAATAATGTAGTTACAAAAATCACTTCAAGCAAAACTTCAAAACAGAAATTAATTATAACTTTTAATTATTTTAATGCATCAAAATACTCAAAGGTTGCATTGAAATCAATACTTATAACCCATTATTCAGCATTCCAGAAGTTTTGTCAGCTTGTCGGCGCGACTGGATTCGAACCAGCGACCCCCACTACCCCAAAGTGGTGCGCTACCCGGGCTGCGCTACGCGCCGAAAAATGAGAGCGATAATCTAACTTCAAATTTAACTTCAAAACTTTTTACTTTCACCGCAAAAATTTACCCTGTTTAACATTGGTAGTGTTACGTTTTCATCCCTTTGAACTGTCATTCCGGCGAAAGCAGGACCAGCGTTGCGCGGAGCCATCTTTGCTCGATTATTAAAGATTCCGCATCAAGTGCGGAATGACAAAAATGATGAGGAACGAAAACGTAACACTACCTTAACATTCGGTTGTATCTTAATTTCAATTTTCAAAAAACTGTCATTCTGAACTTGTTTCAGAATCTCACAAAATGTTAATGAAAGACCCTGAAACGAGTTCAGGGTGACAAAATACGAGAGTAGAAATTAAGACACTACCTAACATTCTCAGTCCCAAATGAAATGCGGGACGAAGAATCTCTAGGAACTATATTTGATTAACTAAAAAACAAAAAGTCCGGATTACGGACTTGTTTTTAAATGAAATTACAACATCTTTGATAAGAAACGAGACCCTTCGCTAACGCTCAGGGATGAGTTAATCTTCCAGCTGATTATAAAGTTCTTCCAAAAATTTTCTGATTTCTTTTAAATCTGCCGCCATTCTCTCTTCGCTTTCCTCAACCGGAACCGCATCGCCCGAACCTGTTTCAAAAAGACTGAGCTCGCCCGCTTTTTGCTTCACATCAGATGTATCGGATTTCTCGGCACCGTCATCGCTTATATTATAATTTTTTAATATCTTCTTAGCGCCTTCGATTGTATATTTTTCTTCCTTCAAAAGCTTTTTTATCAAAAGAATTAACTTTATATCCTTATTAGTATAAATCCTGTTGCCTGAGGAATTCTTTGCCGGATTAAGCTGCTCAAACTCAGTTTCCCAGTATCTCAAAACATATTGCTCTAAGTCAGTGATTCTGCTTACCTCGCTGATAGAGTAATACAGTTTCTTCATTGAGAAATTTTTCATCGCCATAAATTTAATTCTTATGATTTAATTCAAAAATGCTTATTTTTGCAGGACTTTCCAATAAACAACTGTGAAAATACTTTATTTATTTAGATTAGTCAATAGCAAATGAAAGAAGTTAGGGTCCGATTTGCACCATCACCCACCGGTTTTCTTCACGTAGGAGGCGCAAGAACTGCTATTTTTAACTGGCTTTTTGCAAAAAACCAAGCCGGAAAATTCCTTATCAGAATCGAAGATACAGATGCAGAAAGGAGCAAAAGCAAGCTTACAGAGCAGATTTTACGAAGTATGAAATGGCTCGGTTTAGAGGCTGATGAGCCGATTGTTTACCAGGCATTAAATATTCAAAGGCATAGGGAAGTTACTGTGGAGCTTCTTTCACAAGGCAAGGCGTATTATGCATTTGACACACCCGAGGAGCTTGAGCAAAAACGCAAGGAGGCAGAGTCCAAAAAAATACCTTTTAAATATGACCTGTCTTCACTGAAACTCGATAGAAAAACGGTCGAAAAAAATATTGCTGAAAGGAGGCCTTACACCATCCGCTTCAAAGTGCCGGTGGGAGTTACGGAGTTCGATGACATCGTCCACGGCAAAACAGTTTTTAATAACTCCGAAATCGATGATTTTATCATTCTGCGTTCTGACGGCTCACCCGTTTACCAAATCGCCGTAGTTGTTGATGACCATGATATGAATATCACACATGTAATAAGAGGCGATGACCATTTATCGAACACTCCCAAACAAATTTTACTCTACAATGCGCTTGGGTGGGAAACACCGCGGTTTGCTCATCTGCCGATGATACTTGATGAACAGAAGAAAAAGCTTTCCAAAAGACGAAATACGGTTTCCGTTGAGGAATATAAAATCAAGGGATATCTGCCCGAAGCATTATTTAATTTTTTGACATTGCTTGGCTATGCGCCGCCGCCCTCACCCCCTACCCCTCTCCCCAAAGGAGAGGGGAGCATGAGTAAAACTCCGCCCGAAAAGAGAGAGATTCTTTCAAGACAGGAATTGGTAGAAGTATTCTCTTTTGACAGGGTTAACAAAAGCTCCGCAGTTTTTGATATGAAGAAGCTGAACTGGATTAATTCAGAGTATATTAAAACTGCAGACGAAAATACAATTGCAAAGTTAATCAATGAACAGTTTGAAAAAAATAATTTACCGGCTCAGGACGCCAAATATTTGTCCGGTGTAATTCGTTTAATGAAGGAACGTGTTTCAACAATTAATGATTTCATTGAATTCGGGAAATACTTTTTTACTGATCCCGAAAGTTACGATGAAAAAGGCATGACCAAACATTGGAATGAAGAAATAAAACCTGTATTTATTAAATATTTTGAATCAATTAACAAAGAAACAACACCATTCACTTCAGTTCAGCTTGAAGAACATCTGCGTAAATTTGCAGAATCAAAAAATGTGAAAGCTGGGCAGTTAATCCACATATTAAGGTTAGCATTAACGGGCATTACAATTAGTCCGGGAATTTTTGAACTGATGGAAGTGCTGGGGAAAGATACTGTTATAAAAAGACTTAACAGGTTCATCATTAACATCGCTAACTGAATACGCTTTATTAATTCACTAAGCAAGCTATTTACATTTCAAGTTCTTAATATTAAGTTGTGTTGGGGTTTTAAAATTCAATTACAACCCTTTCTAATAAAAATTAGCTAGGTTTCTGGTGGTGCGACCAACCGGTATTGCACCGAGGGAGTATATTTTCTGCAGGGCCCTCTGTTGAAGTGCAGGTGCTTTGAAGAATTCTATGGGTGTTATAATCATCCTTTTAAATAATTTTTAAAAACCAAACTTTAAAAAGGAGATTCAAAAATGAAACTTTTCAGAACAATCGCCCTGTTTTCAATTTTTGTTTCATTGACTATACTCTATTGGAATTGTAAAGACGGAAATGTTTTGAATGAAAATATCAACCATCATCAAACAATAACAGATGATCCATGTTTTCACAGTTTACATTATTCATGTAGCGTTTGTTGTACTGCTGCGGAAATGCGTTATGAAGTCAAAGAAGCTGGACAAATTGATGTAATCGCTTCAGGTACCGCAAATAGCAACGGCGATTTCACTTGGTCTTATCCAGGGAGTACGAATTTTGACATTTCATATTCTTGCACAATTGGTGAATGTTTAGGAACTAGATATAACATATATATAAATTGTGCTGATACAAATTTCTATAACAGCCCTAATTGTGCTAATTAATAACTCTTAAAAGAAAACGTTATTTGATTTATAAGGGCTTTCATAAATATGAAAGCTCTTTTTTTTAGCAAAAAATTAAAAAAATGTTCTTGCTTTTTTGCCTAAAGTTTGTTACTTTTGGGCAAGCATAATCCAAATATTCAATTTAATAAACTCTCTCCAAATTCGGAGAATTTAATTATTGGAGGTAAATAATATATGAAACATTTTAAACTGTTTGCATTAGCCCTGCTTTTTGCATTTGGGGGCAGTGTATACTCCCAGTGGACATTTTGCGCCGGCTCATCACAAATGCTTGGTCTTGGTAATAACCCTTGTATCTGGACTGTTAATACGAGCACCTGCTGGGTAGGCGGCGGAGCAACCGGTTCTCCGAGAGTTTTCAGAACAACCAATTCCGGCAATAACTTCAGCAATGTGAGCGGAAACTTAACAGGGGGACAAATCTATGCGATTTGCGCTTTAAGCGACCAGGTTTGCTTTGTAGGCGACGGCGGGCCAAACGCTTTATTGTGGAGAACAACGAACGGAGGCACTAACTGGACGTTAATGCTTTCTACAGGCGGAAGCGTTGGATTCTTTAACGGCATTGCTCGAGGACATAATAACCCCAATTTTCTATTTGCCGAAAGTGATGCGCCAACCGGTTCGGGACCTCATTATATCGCAATGTCAACAAACGGCGGTATGAACTGGACTTCATCCACGGCTCCCGTACCCTGCGGTGCAATAGGCGCTGCCGGCGCTGTTTACTGCGTAGACAATATGTTCTTCGGATTTGGAATGAGCCTAACTGCAAGTTATGGTTACACTACCAACGGAGGAACAACCTGGAATTGCCAGTCATTTTCAGTTGCAGGTACTTTTTCATCAGGTGTAGCATGGAACACAAATAAGATGAACGGGGTTTTTGCTACAAACCAGTCGAATTCAAACGTTTCAATAGTAACAGGCGGACCGGGCAGCAGTATGCAAACCGTAAGCACAGGAACAGGAAACAGCACTTTAACAGTCTGCAGATTTGTTCCGAACACCAATATTTGCTTTATTGGTGGAACATTCCCGGCAGCTAACGGTTCAATCAGAATGTCTACAAACAACGGCGCTTCAGGCTCATGGGTTACTATGACAACTGCTGGTCTGACAAGCTGGTTTGATTTGGGCTTTACAATCGATGGAGGAAATATTATCGGCTACGCAATATCAACTGCCGGTGCTGTGAGACTTCAAACACCGGTTGGCATTAACCCGATCAACAATGAAATTCCGAGCAAATTCGTTTTAGAGCAGAACTATCCGAATCCGTTTAACCCCTCGACTGTGGTTAAATATTCAATTCCAAAAAGCGGCTATGTATCACTGAATGTGTTCAACTCAGTCGGACAGGAAGTTAAAACAATCGTAAGCGAACAGCAGGCGGCAGGAAACTACCAGTTCATAATAGACCTGGACGGTTTCTCATCAGGTGTTTATTTCTACACTTTAACAGCCGATGGATTCAAAGAAACAAAGAAAATGCTGCTTGTGAAGTAATCAGAAAATTTCAGATTACAGATTAAACCCCGCTATAAAAGCGGGGTTTTTTATTTTGTAAAAAGCATTATGTTCTAATTAATTGTTTATTCTTAATTGTTTGGGTATATTTGCCCAATAAATCAAAAATTATAAATAATGAACCCATTAGTACACCTGTTTTTGGCTGCATTTTTCTCCGTTGTGCCAATGGTAGTATACCTGGTTATCATATGGTGGATGGACCGCTACGAAAGGGAGCCCTTCTGGCTGGTGAGCTTAAACTTTCTTTGGGGAGCAACGGGAGCCATCATTTTCGGCATCATTGGAAGTGTTATAATGGGGCTGGGAGTATCTGAGTTTATTTATCAGTTTGCAAATGAATCCGACGCAGGCACCCTGCAGAATCTCGCAGGGGCGGTAATTGTCGCGCCCTTTATAGAAGAGCTAACAAAAGGATTCTTCCTGTTGATTGTGGCTTTAAGCAGGCATTTCGATGGACCTGTTGACGGAGCCGTCTACGGCGGGGCTGTCGGGCTCGGATTCGGAATGACAGAAAATTTCCTTTACTTCCTCAGCTTCCCGCAGGATTACGTGGGGCTGATAACGCTTATAATAATCAGAACGCTCTTTTCTGCAGTTCTGCACTGCTGCACGCAGGCGGTATTTGGGGCGGCTATAGGGTATGCAAAGTTCAGGGGTTTTTTGGCAAAGATGATTGTAATTCCGCTTGGACTCGGCATAGCAATGTTTATGCACTTTACTTGGAACCTGACCGTAAGCTTTAATTCAACCGCGTTAATAGGTTTTGTGTTTATGATATTTTCGGTGATAATAATTTTCGTGGTGTTCCAGTTTGCAGTTCACCATGAAGGTAAAATTATATTAAGAGAGCTTACCGATGAAGCAAACACTACAGGATATATTCCCAAAGAGCATTTGATGCATCTGCCGTTTACGTCAAAAAGATTTAAAAAAGGATGGCTTGCTTCAAATATTAACCAACGGGATTACGTTAAAACCGCAGTTAAGCTTGCAATAAGGAAAAACCAGGTCAAGAGCATGAAATCAGGCTCACAAACTGCGTATTTGAGGGAAATAGATTCACTAAGAAACAGAATTTATTCATTGCTTTTCAGGCAATAGCTTATTTAACCATAAAAATTTTATTTAACAGACTATTTACACAAGCCAATCCCGGTGGATTGGCTTTTTAGCATTAACTGTAGTTTAAAAACAGATGACTCTCTCAATAGTTATAGTAAACTGGAATACAAAAGATTTAATCAAAGAGTGCATTGAGTCAATCCTTGCGTATTCACCTGAGTTTAAATACGAAATAATTGTTATCGATAACGCATCGGATGACGGAAGCCCGGGCTATCTTTCCTCTCTTGAGATTGTATTAATAAAGAACAGCGAAAATCTCGGCTATGCGAAGGCTGCAAACCAAGGGATGAGAATCGCAAAAGGAAAGTATGTACTCATGCTTGGCAGCGATACTGTAATGAAAGAAAACACACTTAAGGAGTGCGTAAATTTCCTGCAAAATAATTCCAGCTGCGGAGCAGTAGGATGCCGTCTGCTGAATCCTGACGGAAGCATACAAAACAGCTGTAAAAAATTCCCAAAGCTTAAAAATGCTTTCTTCACTTACCTCTCACTCGACAAGCTGAATAAAGATTACGATATGGCGAATTTTAATTATGACAAAACCATATCGGTTGAACAGATTGCTACAACATTTCTGATGGTTCGCAAAGATGTACTCGAAAAGGTGAACTATTTTGACGAAAATTACCGTATTCTTTATAATGATGTTGTTTTGTGCAAAAAAATCTGGGAAGCGGGTTATAAAATTTATTTTCTTCACACGTGTTCTGTAATTCACCACGGAAGCCAGTCAACCAAAAAAGCGGATTTTGAGCTGCGAAAAATAATGTACTCGGACATTTACAGGTATTACAAAAATCATTTTGGATTTAAGTCTAAATTTTTATATCCTATTTTAGTATTCAGGCTGCTGGTTGTTTCCACAATAAAAGCGTAAACAGAATTCTTAGCAGGTCAATGTCGCTGACAGATAAGATAATAAAAAATACATATTATCATTTAATATCGCAGGCGGTTGCATTTCTCTCGCCGCTTATATTAACCCCTATAATAATCTCTAAGATAGGCAACATTGATTTCGGAATTTATGTTCTTGTGCTCGGATTTATCGGTTCCTTCGGGCTGCTCGATATGGGTATATCCTCATCTTTTGTAAAATTTATATCGGAACATTACAACAGGCAGGAAGAAGAATCACTAAACGAAGTGATTAACACAGGCTTTTTGTTTTATTTTTTTTTCTCGGCATTAATTGCTCTAACCGCTTATATTTTCTCCGATAAAATTATATCACTTATAAACATTCCCCCGCAAAAAATAGACCTTGCAAATACAGCGCTGCATATTGCTTTGGTAATTTTTTTCCTTTCGACCTCATTTACAATATTTAACTCAGTCATCATTGCCCTTCAAAAAATGTATATGGGTGCAATTGCAAGCACAATTGTAACAAGCGTGCAGTTAATCGTTGTTTTAATCCTGATGTTATCGGGCTTCGGCTTAATAAGCCTGCTTATTGTAAATCTTGCGGTTTCTGTAGTAAGCATAATCATAACCTTAATTATTGCCAAAAAAATACTGCCCGGGTTACGGCTCACACCTAAGTTTTTTAGTCGTATCCGATTCAGGAAAATGGGAACATTCGGAGTTCAGATGCAGATTTCACGCCTTTCAAGCTTTGCTTCGGAGAAATACGATGAGTTTCTTCTCGGAATTTTTACAAATTTGACAAATGTTACTTTCTACAATGTTGGCAATAAAATTTCCTCTTACGGAAGAATAATTTCGCTTCAAGTTAATGCACCCATTGCGCCAGCATCAGCGGAGCTGAGCGCCAAAGGTGAAACAGAAAAATTGAAACAGCTGTATATCGACTGCACGAAATATCTAAATGTAATTTCCGTGCCGATTTTTATTTATATGCTTTTTTTTGCCGATAAAATTATACTCGCATGGCTCGGCGCAGGGTATGAAATCTCAGCCGTAATACTGCGTATTTTATCCGCCGGTTACTTGATAAATTTTATTATGTCCGCGCCCGGCAACGCAATTATTCCCAATACAGGCAAGCCCAAATACCAGATGTTTGAAGGGCTGATTGGGCTATCGGTTAATCTGCTTCTGAGCTATATTCTTATCAAAGAATTCGGAATACTTGGAGCAGCAATAGGCAGCCTTGTTTCCACAATAAGCGCTTCGTCATACCTTTTTTATAAGTCAAACAAATTCTTCGGCACAAAAATGCACGTCCTTGTTAAGGATACCATTTTTAATCCATTTCTATCATCCATACTATGCGCGTTGATAAGCTATGGACTGTACATTTTACTTTCCTTAGTTCTTGAAACCGAAAATGACCGTGCAGCAACAATCTTTCTGGTTGTACTCAATATTTCAATTTTTGCAGTAATATATATTTATCTTCTTTTTAAAACCAAATTTTTCAATGAGCGAGATATTTCTTTTTTCACGAAATTCTTTTCCAAAGTTCCGCTTGTCAATATTGTTTTGAGCAAAAAAAGAGAAAACCGCAAAATTATTGATGAGGAAATATTCTAATAAAGCGGATTGTTCTAAAGAATCGATTCTTCACGCATGAAAATAAACTTCCTGGTTCCTGAAATTGTCAGAAGCGGCGGCATCAGAACTGTTTTTGAATATGCAAACCGCCTCACAAAGCTTGGGCATGAGGTAATCGTTTATACGCCTGTTATTCCGTTCAATCCCTACAAACCAAAATTAATGTACCCAATTCTCAAGCATCAGCTTATGTATGCTTTGTTTCAAATAAACGGAAAACCTTTCATGCCTCCTAACATATATAAGCACAATTTCCCCACTAAAGCAATTCCCGCCGTGAATAATTTTTTTGTAGCCGATGCTGATGCAATCGTGGCGACTTCATGGACAACTGCTCATCACGTAAATAAGCTAAGCACACAAAAAGGAAGGAAATTTTACCTGGTTCAGGATTATGAAATCTGGAATTCTAACACCGAGCTTGCTATGCGGAGTTACACGCTGTCTTTAAACAGAACCGTAGTTTCAAAATACCTGCATGAGCTGCTTAAAAATAAATTAGGTGTTGAATCAACTATAATTTCAGCTGGAGTTAATTTTGATGATTTTTACAACAATAATAAAGTTTATCATAATCCGCCTGCAATACTATTTAACGACCATCAGCTTGAACACAAAAACGTGAAAGGACTTCTTGAGATAGTAAAAACGTTAAAGCAAAAATACCCTGAACTTATTGTCAGATGTTTTGGTGTTCACAGGTACAGCCAAATGCCTGAGTATATTGAGTTTCATAAAAACCCAAGCGATGAGGAACTGAGAAATCTGTATTGCAATTCTGATATTTTTTTATTTGCAAGCAAATATGAGGGCTTCGGAACTCCCTCGGCGGAAGCTATGGCCTGCAAATGCGCTATTGTTGCAAATGCTGTAGCGGCAATTCCTGAATATTCCGTTCACATGGAATCAGCCATACACTGCAATCCAGATGACCCCATTGAACTGTTTAACGGAGTTTGTCGCCTAATTGAAAATCCCGCAGTGTTAAGGCGAATATCTGAGGCCGGTTATACGAGCGTTCGAAAACTTTTAAGCTGGGATACGGCAGTTGCAAAATTTCTGAAACTAATTTAAATTATCATTATTGGATAAAGGTCTAATATCAATAGTAATTCCAAACTACAACGGTATTGAGCATTTGCAAACCTGCTTTGAATCAATTTATAGGCAGGATTACCGGAACTACAAAATTATAATGCTTGATAACGGCTCAGCTGACGATTCGGTTAATTTTACAAAAAAGAACTATCCTGAAGTTGAATTAATAATTTTTAACTACAATACCGGCTTTGCAAAAGCCGTAAACAAAGGGATTAAGTTAGCTCTTAAAAAATATAATCCCTCATATATTCTGCTTTTAAACAATGACGTAGAACTTGAAAAGAATTTTTTATCCACAGCAATTGATACTTTTGAAAATGTCCTAAAAGTAGATATAATTGCAGCAAAAATGATGAATTTTTATTCACGCGATACTATTGACGATACAGGAAATTTTATAACTAAAAAAGGAGGAACACCTTATCCAAGGGGAAACACACAAAAAGATACAGGACAGTATGATAAACCTGAATTTATTTTCGGCGCCTGTGCTGGTGCCGCTTTTTATAAAAAAGGTGTGTTTGAAAAAGCGGGGTTTTTTGATGAAGATTTTTTTGCTTACTTAGAAGATATCGATTTCAGCTTCCGCGCACAGCTTTATGGCTTTAAATGCTATTACCAGCCAAAAGCTATTTGTTATCACAAACGCGGAGGAAGTTCGATAAGTACTTACCGGTTTCAGGTTAAAATGAACGAAAGGAATGTTGTCTGGCTTAGAATAAAAAATTATCCCATCTTACTGTATATTTTATACCAGCCGCTCTTTGTAATCTCAAGAACGATAAAGTTCGCTTTGCTTTTAAAAAATCACGGTTTCAAAATTTTGGGAGCTGCACTCTGGGGCTACATTCTTGGCTTATTAAAAATATTTCAGCAGATTCCCAAGAGAATGAAAATTCAAAAAAACAGGATAGTTTCTTCTAATTACATTTTAAGCTTGTTCAGATGATTAGCATTGTAATTCCAAATTACAACGGTGTGGAGCATTTGAAGACTTTGTTTCCATCTTTAAAAAACCAGACCTATAAAGATTACAAGGTAATTCTTGCCGATAACGGCTCAGAGGATGAATCATTTGCATTCACCAGCGCGGAGTTTCCGGACCGTATTATAATTGCTATAGGATATAACTCAGGTTTTGCTAAAGCTGTTAACGAAGGCATAAAATACTCGCTTAAGAATTTAAACTCTGAATATATTCTTCTGCTGAACAATGACACTGAACTTGAGCCTGATTTCCTGAAAACTGCTGTAATAACATTCAACAAACAGAGAGAAGCTTCGATTATTGCAGTAAAAATGCTGAATTACTATAACAGGGATACTATCGATGACTGCGGAGATTTTATTAAGTCAGGCGGGGGCTCGCCTCTTGCGCGCGGTCATAACGAGAAGGATACCGGACAATATGATGAAGCAGAATTTATATTCGGAGCAAGCGCGGGGGCTGCATTTTATAAATCGGAAATTTTCCAAAGCGTCGGATTTTTCGATGAAAAATTCTTCGCCTATTATGAAGACATCGATTTCAGCTTCAGGGCGCAGCTGATGGGGTATAAATGCTTCTACCAGCCAAAGGCTCTGTGTTATCATAAACGCGGAGGCACAAGCTCGGTTGCCACTCACGGTTTTCAGACTGAAATGTGCGAAAGAAATCTTGTTCTGGTGAGAGTAAAAAATTATCCGTTTACCACTTATATCTTATACCAGCCGCTGTTTTTTATAGCAAGGGTTAAAAGATATTATACTTTTATCAGGATACATTCATTTATTATTTTTCTAAGGGCTTTTAAGGGATATTTAAGAGGATTGATGCTGCTTATTACAAAACTGCCTGAGAGATTTAAAATTCAAAAAAACAGAAAAGCCAGTCCGTCATACATCAAAAGCTTATTTATGAGATGACAGAACCTGTTTCAATAATAATGCTCAATTACAACGGGAAGCAGTATTTAAAAGACTCGATTTCATCTGTGCTCTCGCAGTCATATAAAGATTTTGAGCTGATTATCTTTGATAATGCTTCAACCGACGGAAGCGTTGAATTTATAAAAAATAGTTTTAACGATTCGCGAATAAAAATTATCGAATCGGAAATAAATTTCGGCTTTGCATGGGGAAATAACTCCGCACTGAAAAACTGCCCCAATGATTTAATTGTCCTGCTCAACAACGATACTAAAGCCGAAAAAGAATGGCTTTACCATTTAATTCAGGTCATGAATGAACCCAAAACCATTGGCTCATCATTTGTCATTACCGAAGGCGTTCCCGAAAAGTATTACATCTCAAACGGCTCGGTCTCATACCTAATGTATAATATTATGAATGTTTTTGAAAACACCGAAGACGAATTCTATCCGAACGGCTGTTCAATTATTTTCCGAAAATCGGAAATCAGAGAGCCGTTTGACAACGATTATTTTTATTACTCAGAAGATGTCTATCTGGGCTTAAAAGCAAGGTTTATGGGGATTAAGATTAAATTCGTTAAGAAGTCCGTTGTCCATCACTATGGTGGCGGAAGCAAATCACTGAACAGAGAGAAAACATTCTATCAGGAAAGAAACCGCCTGTTAAATCTTTATCTATTTTTCAGTCCTGGTTTTATAATTCGAGTTTTGCCTTATGTTGCCTTCAATCACAATTTTAAGCTGCTTATTTCTTTTTTTTCCGGTAAATATTCATTAATCGGGCTGTTGAAAGCATACCTATGGTTCTATATAAACATTCCAACCATTATAAAAAAAAGAAAAGCACTGAAAAAATTTAAAACTGTTAAAGAGAAGGATGTAGTAAAATTTATTTCTTCAAAAGTATTTAATGATGAATCATTAATTGAAAAAACGATTAACAGGATTTCGTATCTGTATTCAAGAATTGCAGGGATAAAGCCGGTTGAATTCTATCAAAAAAACAAGCTGCCCTTGAATTAAGTAACTGTTTAGATACAAACATTTCTCTTACTACAAAGCTTAATAATAGTTATTTTTGTCCATTCTTAAGCGATTGATTTCTAATGAGTAAAATAAAAGTTTTGGAGCTTATCGACGGCGGGTTTTTGGGCGGAGGACAAACCAATGTTCTATCGATTACAAGAAACGCTGACAAGAATAAGTTCGATATCTCTATTGCTGCAAAAGGGAGCGGCGCTTTTGAAGAGGAAGCGCTGAAATACGATATACAATTTACCCCGCTTTATATGCCAAAAATGCTGAGAACAAAATACCTGAAATACCTTGAGATTTTGTACACATCTGAGAAATTCGATTTGATTCATACTCACGGCGGGGTTGCGGGATTCTACGGGAGAACGCTGAAAAAACATAACCCTGAATTAAAATGCGTTCACACTATACACGGAATTCACTATCTGAACTCTGAAAATTTGCTGAAAAAAAACATATCTAAAACTATCGAGCAGTATCTTGTTCAGTTTACAGATAAAACAATCTGCGAAACTCATAATGATTTTCAAATAGCTCTTAAAAATAAAATTGCGAGCAATGGAAAAACGGTTATCATACCTAACGGGATTGATTTATCCAAATTCGCAAATAAGAAAAAAAAATACGATTTAATAAACCGGCTTGGACTGAATAAGCATAATTTTATTATAGGCAATGTATCAAGATTCGACGTGCAGAAAAACCAAAAATTAATTATTCAGGCGGCTTATTTTCTAACAAGGAAATACCCGCAGATGAGATTTGTATTTGTCGGTGACGGTGCGCTTTTTTTCAGAATGAAACAGCTTGTAAGAGATTCAAGTCTTGAAGATTTTATTATTTTTACAGGCGAGCAAAACAACCTCGCTGAATATTATTCCATTTTCGATTTATTTGTCTTCCCCACCCTATGGGAAGGGATGCCATACGTACTGCTCGAATCAATGGCATCGAGGCTGCCGATTATTTGCAGCAATATTCCAAGTCTTCTTGAAATTATTAAGCCAAATCATTCAGCGCTGACCATAAATCCCTACGATATGGACGATTTATTCCAAAAAATCTCGGCGCTTTACCAAAACAGCGAGCTTAGGGAGGAGCTTGCGCAAAATGCTATGATTGAATCCACCCAATACGATGAGACGGAAATTATCCCGAAAATTGAACGCGTATATGAGGAGGCAATGGTAAGTTGAAAAGAATCGGAGTATTCGGGGGAATTTTTAATCCGGTTCACACCGCTCATTTAATTGCAGCCGAAGAAGTGAGAGAGCAGATGCATTTGGATATTGTACTGTTTATTCCATCAGCAAATCCCCCGCACAAAGATTCTGGTGAACTCATTGAATCAGAAAAAAGATTAAAAATGGTCGAGCTCGCTGTTTCGGGAAACAAGAACTTTGAAGCTTCGGATATTGAAATTAAAAATCCCGGCAAAGGGAAATCATATACAGTGGATACTCTGACCGCATTAAGAGAGAAATATAAAAATGAGCAGGTGAAGTTTTATTTAATAATCGGTATGGACCAGCTTATTGATTTGCACACTTGGAAAGACCCTGGAAAACTATTTGCTCTTTCGGAAGTGGTAGTTATAAACCGCCCCGGCTTTCTGGTGCAGGACGTTAAAAATGAATTCGGTAGGGAGGTAACTTACGTGCCCGTTCCAAGCGTCGATATATCATCCTCGGTAATCAGGCATAGAATTAAGGAAAATAAATCCATAAAATATCTGGTTCCGGAAAAAGTAGAAAAATTCATTTTAGAAAACAATTTATACATGCCTGCTGCAGGCAGGCAAATAGATTAAAACTTATGCCAAATAAAAAAAGGCTCATTGTGATGAAATTCGGAGGAACTTCCGTTCAGGACAGCTCTTCGATTAAGAATGTGATTAATATTGTAAAAAGGACTAAATCAAAAAAAATAGTTGTTGTGTCGGCTATTGCCAAAGCTACGACTGCGCTTGAAAACATTGCCCGTCTTTCAGCTGAAAGCAAAACACGCGAGGCGGAAAAGCTTCTGGAGGAAATCATTAACCGCCACTATACAATTATCAATAATCTTGTTACCGATAAAAAGCTGAAAGCGAATGCTGCGGGGAAAGTCATCGGTTATCACAGGCAAATTACCGAGCTTATTAAAGGGCTTTCTATAATTAACGAACTTTCACTCAGAACACTCGATGCATTCAGAGTCTTCGGGGAGCTGATGTCTTCAACTGTTATTTTCCACGCAATGAAAACCGAAGGAATTGATGTTGAGCTCGTTGACTCGCGGGAAATTATCAAAACCAATAACGATTTTTCCAGAGCTTACCCCGATTTTGAAATGTCCCAAAAAAATGCTGATAAAAAAATTCAGCCGTTGTTGAAAAAAGGCAAGCTTGTCCTCGCCCAAGGTTTCATTGCTTCGACCGAAGATGGGATTTCAACCACTATGGGGCGCGAAAGCTCCGATTTTTCCGCTGCAATTTACGGCTCTCTCACCAATGCCGGTGAAATTCAGATATGGACCGATGTGGACGGCGTTTTAACTTGTGACCCGGGCATAATTAAAGCTCCGTTAAAGCTGTCCGAAATTTCATTTCAGGAAATGGAAGAGCTCTCGAACTTCGGCGCCAAAGTTTTGCATAAAAACTCCGTTAAACCCGCGCTTAAGAAAAATATTCCAATAAAAATATTAAACTCAAAGAACACCAAATCAATGGGAACGCTGGTCAGCTCAAGGCTAAGTTATCATAAGCTGGTTAAATCGCTTACCTACAAGAAAAACATAATCGTTCTCAGGGTAAAGCCGAAGGAATCGCTGGGGCAGTACATTTTCTGGGAAATGATGCTTAATATTTTAGCCCGCCACAAACCGCAGATTGATATATTGGTTTCATCAAATAATGCTTTAATTATAGTAATTGCAGAAAACGCTTACACTAAAATCCATTACGATGACTTGAAAAACGAGTTTGAGGAAATATCCGATTGTGAAATAATTAAAGACAAGGTGTTAATTACACTTGTCGGCTCTGACTTAAGCTCAATTGATAATTTTGAGCAGCGGCTCTTTATTTGTAACCCGAAAATTAAACCTGAATCGATTATATTTGGATTCAATCAGCATAGTTTTTCGCTTCTGATTGATACAGAGGATTTTTCATCCGCAATGAAGAATCTCCACAGGGAATTTTTCGAAAACCGCAGTGCGGGTTCAAAGCTGTTTGAGAAAACAACTATGGAAAAAGAGGGGTTTATAGCGTAATGATAAATCTCGCTATAGTCGGCTACGGCAAAATGGGGAAAATGATTGAACAAACCCTGATCGGAAGCGAAGGGTCTCCAATCAATGCCTCTGAATTTAAACTCGTTGGAAAATATGATGTAATAAATCCGGTTAAAGAACATCTAAAAAGCAAACCTGATGTAGCAATTGAATTTTCCACTCCGCAAAGCGTCATAGAAAACATTGAATTTCTTGCCTCCAAGGGCATAAACATCGTCTGCGGAACAACGGGTTGGTATGCTCAGTCCGATGCAGTAAAAAAAATTGTTGAATCAAGCGGTATCGGCTTTATTTACGCAAGTAATTTTTCAGTTGGTGTAAATATTTTCTTCCAAATCATAAAGCAAGCTGCCGAGCTAATTGATAAATACAAACAATATGACATTAGCGTTGAAGAAATACACCATACGCAGAAGCTTGATAAGCCGAGCGGCACGGCATTCAGAATTGCTGAGTATTTGCTCGAAAAAATCAGGCGTAAAAGCTCAATAACGAACGATGAAACGGATTTAAGTCCGGGCGAGCTGAATATCGTGTCTAAAAGA